>CAJUMW010000004.1:80659-104318 GCA_910587625.1 uncultured Christensenellaceae bacterium | reverse complement strand
ACCGAGATAATCATTGCCGTCGATTGTGCATTTTACGTCATAAACGCCCTGCTTAATTTCAAACTTGCTTTCCGGATAAGCAATATTCATTGTGGGATAGCCGAGCACCTTTGCGCCCCTGTCCGCACCCTTTACGACGACGCCCGTGACGGAAAAATTTCTGCCGAGAAGCGCGTTTGCAAGTAAAACGTTGCCTTCTTCAAGCTTAGCTTTAATAAGCGAAGTGCTTACCTTGTCTTCTCCGTAAACAATATCCTTGACGGACATATACCAAATTCCGTTTTCCTCGTCGTCGGCATAGGTTTTGAGCGTTGCCGCCTTCCCTTTTGCGCCGAGTCCGAAACGGAAGTCTTTGCCGCTCATCAAAGCCTTAATATTAAGCTTATCGTCGAGGTGCGACAAAAATTCAAGCGGCTTTATCTTTTTAAAGTCGTCGGTAAAATCGACTTTTAGTATAAATTTGACCCCAAACTGTTCGAGAAAGTTTGCTCGTTCGTCGAAAGAATAGAGCTGCTTGCCGCCTTTACCGTCGGAAAACAACATTACGCCCAAATCTAGTCCGTTTATTTTTGCTTGTAACTTGGCTTTTTTAAGAAGTTCGACATGACCTATATGCAGTCCCTCGAAACAACCGAGTACCAATAAGCACGGAAAATCGTAATTATCCTGTCCGAATTTGACAATCTCTAACATAGTTTTGTCCTCACCTTTAAAATTGAATGTTTAATTTCAGCAAGTCCGTAAAAAAATCCGTCCTTGTAAATTTTGTAAATACCGTCGGGTTTATCGCTTTCAACGCTTAGTCCGTTAAACAGCTTAAACGCCTGCCTTTCCGTCGGATAAATGCTGTCGAAAGACAACACGCTTTCCGTTGGAATTATACTTTTTTCTATGCTCTCTCTCGTCAAATTTGCCGTGCAAACCGAATTACCAAGCGTAAAAACTCCGCTTTGAGTTCTGGTAAGCGCGCTCATTATAGCGCACGTCGACAGCCTTTTGCCCAAATCCCTTGCAATAGAGCGGATATACGTTCCGCCTCCGCACTCTATTTCAAAAGTATAACTGTCGTCGGATATATTCTCTTTCAGTTCCACCGAATAAATTGTAACTTTTTTCGGCGGAATATCAAACTCGACGCCTGCGCGTGCAAGCTCATAGCCGCGCTTACCGTCAATATTTTTCGCGCTGTATTTCGGCGGTATCTGCATTATTTCACCTACAAACTCGCTTAAAACCTCGCGAATCTGTTCCGCCGTCGGAATATGACCTACATTGTTTTCAACATTTCCCGTTGTGTCCAGAGTATCGCTGTCGCAACCGAATTTAAACGTTGCCAAATATTTTTTCTTTTTATCGAGAAAGTAATCGAACAGCCTTGCCGCGTTACCTATGGCAACGGGAAGAACTCCGTCCGCCATAGGATCGAGCGTTCCCATATGTCCGCAGGGCATACCCGTAAGCCGTTTAATTACCGATACTTCCTTTGCCGAGCTTGCGCCGCAAGCCTTGTTTACGTTTATAAATCCCGTCATATGTTTTGATATACCGCGTAAGTGAGTCTGTCAATAACCTCTTCAAGCGAGCCGAACAACATACAGCCGCTGGCAAGAACGTGTCCGCCGCCGCCGAATGTGCTTGCAACCGCATTGACGTTTACTTTGCCCTTGCTGCGAAGCGATACTTTATACTGTCCCTCGCGATACTCCATTACAGACGCGGCAACCTGTACGCCGTCGACCGTAAGAGGAAAATCAACAAAGCCTTCCGTCATGCTCTTTTCCGCTCCCACGCTTTGCAAATCGCTTAATGAAATAGTAATAATTGCGAATCTGTCGTCAAGCAAAAAACGCATTTTACTCATAACTTTGCCGTACAAAAGCGCGCGTTGCTTGGGTTGACGAGTAAACATTTGATAGTTTATTAGGTTACAGTCCGCACCCTTTTCCCGTAAAAACGCCGCAAGACGATATGTTTCTGGAGTGACGTCGGAATGAGTGAAATTGCCGCTGTCGGTTATAAGCCCCAGCATTAACAGGTTTGCAATATCGTTTGTAACCTGCCAATCCGAAACTTTGAAAAGCCGAGTTACAATTTCGCAAGTTGCGGTACACTGCGTTACGCAGTTATATTTGCCGTATCCGTCGTTGGATATATGGTGGTCGATATTTACCGTTACTCCCTTCATTTTGACATAGTCGCGTTGATATATGCCAAGCCGCGCCACGTCCGCACAGTCCACCGTAACAAAAGCGTCAAAGTCGATTTCGGGCAAATGAGTTTTGATTTTAGAGACGGCAGAAAGAAATAGAAACTTAGTCGGATCAAACTCGTCGCAACACATATACGCGGTTTTGCCCAGGTTTTCAAGCGCCAAAAGTAATGCAAGTCCGCTTCCTATCGCGTCTCCGTCGGGACGGATATGACAAAAAATTGCAACTTTTTCGGCTGAATTTAATATTTCTGCTATCTCTTCAAGACTGTTATTTTTCATCTTTGTCAAGTTCGGAAAGAATTTTATCAATCTTTTCCCCGTACTCCATACTTTCGTCTTTAATAATTCTTAGTTCGGGTACGGTTCGCAAATGCATTATTTTTGAAAGTTCGTGGCGGATTATGCCCGAGTTTTGTCTCAAAATTTCAAAGCTGTCCGCCGCACGCTCTTTGTCCGTGTCGTATATGCTTATATAGACTTTCGCAGTCTTTAAATCGGGGGCAACGTCTACGCTTGTCACGCTGATTATTGCCGAAAGTCTTGAAAACTCGCTGCGCATTTTCAAAGAAATTATATTTGAAATTTCCTTTTGAAATTCTCCGCCGAGTCTTTCACCCCTTAAACCTTTCATATTAGCTCCTTTATTTAAGGCGGTCAATCGCGTATCTCTTCAATTAAATAGCACTCGATTATATCGCCTATCTTTATGTCGGTAAAGCCCTCGATAGAGCAACCGCATTCAAAGCCCGCAGCGACTTCTTTTACGTCGTCCTTAAAGCGTTTGAGCTGCTTTACGTTGCCTTCGACAATCAATATATCCTCGCGGTAAATTCTCAATTTGCCGCCTCTTTGAATTTTGCCGTCAAGCACATAGCAACCGGCAATGTTGCCGACGCCCGTAATTTTGAAGGTCTGACGTACTTCGCACTTGCCGAGCAAAATTTCTTGATATTTGGGAGCGCGCAAACCTTTTAGCGCCGCCGTCATATCGTCCAATAGCTCGTAAATTATTCTGTAAGTTCTGACGTCTACCTTGCTGCGCTCGGCAAGAACCTTTGCCTTGGCGTCGGGACGAACGTTGAAACAAAGTATTATTGCCTTGGCAGACTCGGCAAGCATTACGTCTGTTTCCGTAACCGCGCCCGCCGCGCTGTGTATTACTTTTACCTGCACTTCGTCGTTTGAAAGTTTTAATACCGACTGTTTTACCGCTTCTACAGAGCCCTGAACGTCGCCTTTGATAATAAGATTGAGGTTTTTAATCTCGGCGTCGGGCATATCTCCAAATGCTTCGACAAAGTCTGTTTTAACGCGCGACTTCATCTTTTCAAAGCTTATCCTGTCTTTACGCTCGGAAAGAACCTGCTTCATAAGCTCTTGCGAGACGGCGTTTATAGTTTCTCCCGAATTGGGAACTTCTTCAAAGCCCAAAACGTTTACCGCAGTCGAAGGTCCTGCCGATTTAACAATTTTACCGTTGTCGTCAATCATTGCGCGAACCTTACCCGTAGTAAGTCCCGAAATTATATTGTCACCCGTGTGCAGAGTTCCGTTTTGAACGAGCACCGTTGCGACGGGACCCTTGCCTTTATCAAGCCTTGCCTCTATAATTATACCGCGCGCCTCTCTGTCGGGATTTGCAAGCAGCTCCTTCATTTCGGCGGCAAGTATCAAGCTTTCAAGAAGGTTGTCGATACCCTCTCCCGTCTTACAGGATATGGGGCAAACTATCGTCTTGCCGCCGTAGTCCTCGGGGAAAATTTCATAGCGCATTAAATCCTGCTTGATTTTTTCAATATTTGCGCCCGTCTTATCTATCTTATTGACTGCAACTATAATTTCTACGCCTGCAGCCTTTGCGTGGTTGATCGCTTCCACCGTCTGAGGCATAATGCCGTCGTCCGCGGCAACTACCAAAATTACTATATCGGTTACCTGTGCACCTCTTGCGCGCATTGCAGTAAACGCTTCGTGTCCCGGAGTATCGATAAAGGTTATGCCCTTGTCGCCGACTTTTACCGTATATGCGCCGATATGCTGCGTAATTCCACCGGCTTCTCCCGCCGTTACCTTGGATTTACGGATATAATCCAAAAGCGAAGTTTTGCCGTGGTCGACATGCCCCATTACTGTAACTACGGGAGCGCGAGGAACAAGGCTTTCGATTTCTTCGACAGTGTCTGCCTGCTGCTCGATGAGTACGTCCTCAGCCGTCTTTTCGGGCTTATATTCAAGTTCAACGCCGAAATCCGCAGCAATAAGTGCAGCCGTATCGTAGTCGATTGACCCGTTTATGTTGTTTATTATACCCTCTTTGAAAAGGCGGTTTACAATGACGCTTGCCGTGACGCCGATTTTTTCGGAAAGCGTCTTAATGGGTATATCGTCTGTCGTAACTATTGCGTGCTCGATTTTTATAGTGGGCGCAGCTTTTTGCTTGTCTTTCTTTACCCTTAACTTTCTGTAACCGCTCTTGTTCTCGTCAAAGTCCTCGACAGTTGCGCCCTGCTGTTTTACAAGCGCGCGCTTTGACAGTGTCTTTTTATCCTTTTCAATATAAGTTTTCTCAAAACTCTTTTTCTTATCCGCACCGAAATTCTTTGCCTTGCCCGTCGGAGCAGGAACCGCCGAAGGCGCAGGCGCGTTGAACCTGGGCGCCGTGCCGGGGCGTTGCTGCGCGCCCGTGCGATTGGGATAACCGGCGTTGCCGTTTGTATTATTTCTCGGAGGACGGGAATCGCGGTTTATAAACGTCTTATTTTCGCCCTTGGGTTGCTTGGGACTATATTGCGAAGTGGGAAGCCTGCCCGAGCCCTGCAAATTTTTAGCATTTTCCTGATATGAAGCTATGCGCCTTGCCGTGCTGGGAGGCAATGCCGGCTTTGCAGGTTTCTGAGGAACTTCGGCAGGTTTTTTGTCGGAAGTTTCCGCTTTGCGAACGGGTGTCTTCTCCTCGCTTTCTTCAACCTTTTCAAGGTTCGCCTGTTTTTCGGGCTGTTCGGCAACTGCAACTTCTTTAACCTCGGTCGGTTTAGTTGAAGGTTTATTTTCTTTTTCGGGCAAAACAGACTGTTCGGGCGCGGTAGCTACTTCTTGCGCCCTGTCGCTGTTTGCCGTGTTGTTTACACTTTCTTCAACGCTTACGCTTTCTTCGACAGCTTTTACTCGTGCGGATTCCTCTTCAAGCTTTTTAAGTTTTATAGCCGCCTGCAAATCATTAAGCTTTTTTAATATTTCGGAAGCCGACTTTTCTGCCGACGAAACTTTTTTCGAAAGTTCGGCGGCAACTCCGCTAAGCTTATTTATATTTTCAATATTCTCATATCTTGCCATATTTTAAAAACTGCCTCCGCAATACAATTCGTAATTTTCCTCTTGACTATCCAAAATGGCTTTTGCCAGACTTTCATCGCGTATAGCCGCCAATTTACAGTCGGGCTTGTTTACCGCAACGTCAAATCCGCTTTTGCATATAAGCAACGGGCAATCGAACCTATTTTTGAATTTGAGCGCCAGCCGCTTTGAATTATTTGCCGCGCCTCCGTCCATTATCAAAAGATGAACCCCGCCGCGCAGCGTGGAAATTGCACCCGAACCGAGCGCTATCTTTCTCGATTTGATACAAAAACCAATAAAAGTTTCAATTCTGCTTTTTGACAAAATACTCCTCCTCGATAGCGGTATAAATTTGCTCGTCAACCGCACAGGAAAATACTTTATTTAAAAGCCGTTTGTTTTTTAATTTTTTTATACACTCGATATTGTCGCAGATGTACGCACCTCTGCCCGAGGCTTTGAATGAAAAATCAATAAAAATTTCTCCCTCTTTATTGCGCACTATTCTCAGCATCGATTTTTTATCGATTAACTGTCTGCACGCAACGCACATTCTGAGCGGCGTCTTTTTATCTTGCATTTTAACCCTTTAATTACTCTTCGACGTTTTCCTCTATATCGGTTATATCCGTCAATAAATCGTCGTTTTCGTCAAACTCTTCTTCGCTGCCCAAATTGAGCGATGATGCTACCGACTCGCTTTTCACGTCTATCTTCCAGCCCGTAAGTCTTACCGCAAGTCTTGCGTTTTGTCCGTCTTTACCGATTGCAAGCGAAAGCTTATCGTCCGGAACGACGGCCATAGCCGTCTTTTCTCCGTCGAGCTGAGTTACGGAAATAACCTTTGCGGGAGATAGAGCCTTTGCAATAAATTCAAGCGGATTTTCGCTCCAAGGAATTATATCTATCTTTTCTCCGCGCAGCTCCTCGACAACGGCGTTTACTCTTGCGCCCTTGTTGCCTACGCACGCGCCGATTGCGTCAACCCTTTCGTCTTCGGAGTAAATTGCGATTTTCGTTCTTGCTCCGGCTTCGCGGCTGATTTCCTTTATTACCACAGTGCCCTGTTTGATTTCGGGTACTTCCTCTTCAAACAGCTTTCTTACAAGTCCGGGAGCCGAACGGCTTACAAGCAACTGCGCGTTTCTAGCGCCGCTCTTTACGCGCTTTACAAATACTTTAATCTTTTGGTTCACAACGTATTTTTCACCGGGTACCTGATCGGAGGGAAGCATAAGTCCCTCTATCTGTCCCTTGCCGATTTCTATATAGACGTTTTTGCCGTCAAGCTTTCTGACAACGCCGACTAAAAGCTCGCCTTCCTTGTCGGAAAACTCGTTCATAGCTCTGTCGCGCTCGGTTTCGTGAAGTTTTTGCAAAATTACCTGTTTGGCGGTTTGAGCCGCGATACGGCTGAAATCCTTGGGAATAAGCTTTTCACGAACCTTGTCACCCAGCTTATAGCTCTTTTTCAAAGTCCGCGCGTCGTCGAGCGAAATTTCGTTTTCGGGGTCGGTTACTTCTTCAACTATAGTTCTTACAGTGTAAAAATCCATAGTGCCTTTTTCATAATTAGTCTTGATTTCAACCGTTCCGACAGCGCCTGCGTATTGCTTTTTACAAGCCGATACAAGCGCGTTTTCAAGAGCTTCTAAAAAAATCTCCTTAGGAATGCCCTTTTCCTTTTCCAAATCCTCAAGTGCCAAAAAGAATTCTTTAAAATCTTTACTTGTCATTATCTATCTCCCGACTCAGTCAAATTTAATTGCTTTGTTGATTTTTGCTATTTTATTGCGGCTTATTTTAAGTTCTTCTCTTTCGGTCTTTATCGTTACCGTATTTTCGTCAAACGCAACAAGCACGCCTTCTATAAATTTTTGTCCCTTTAACGGTGCAAACAGCTTTACCTCGACTTCCCCCTGCAAGTTCCGCTCGAAGTCCCGTTCTGTCTTGAACGGCCTGTCAAGCCCCGGACTCGACACGTTTAGCGTATATGGCAAATCGTATGTCGGGTCAAGCTCGTCAATGGGATCGAGTATCGCATTGTGAAACCTTTCGCAAGTGTCGAGGTCCACGCCCGTCGGAGTTTCTATATATACCGTAAGAGCGCAAGACTTGTCGTTCCACTCCAAATCGACAATTTCAACGCCCATAGGTTGAGCGATTTTTTCCAAAAAGCCGAGTATCTCCGCTAAGGGTTTAATTTTCATAATTCCTCTTTATATAACTATTGAGTGCCTGTCAAAGGCACTCAATCTTAAAATTACGATTAAGGTTAGCCTTATTTTAACACATATACTTTTAAATTGCAAGCGTTTTGGCAAATTATTGAAACTTTGGCAAAGATTTTTTAAGTTTTATAAGCTCGATAAATATTTTTGCCGTAGTCAACGCGTCGTCGGTTGCCCTGTGGTGATTGAAAGTTATGTTGAACTTTTCGGCAACCGTATTTAATTTATAGTTGGATAAAAACAGCAGCTCTTGAGAAAGCGGAATTGTATCTATGAGCTTGCGCTCTAAAATATAGCCGAGGTTTGCACAATAATAATCCACAAATTTATAGTCGAACCCGACAATGTTATGACCGACAAGCACGCTGCCTTGACAAAACTTGAAAAAGTCGGGCATTACCTTTTCATAAGTGGGCGCATCCTTTACCATATCCTCGGTTATGCCCGTAAGGTTAATAATTTCGTCGGACAGCTTTTTTTGCGGATTTATAAAAGTAGAAAAACACTCGCAAATTACGCCGTTTTCTATTTTAAAAGCGCCTATTTCTATTATTTTATCCATATTTCCCGTTATGGGAGAGGAATTAAGACCTGTGGTTTCCAAGTCGAAAACTACAAATGTTTGCTTTTTTAAGCACTCGGGGACCGCGGTATTTGCAAACAAATCGGTCTGTTGCATATCCGTATATTGTACGGGTTTAACGGTATTATAGTATCTCGGCACAGGTTTGGACTGACGTTTTTCGGGTTTAAAGCCCTCGGGAATTTTGCCGAAATCGATAAGCTTTGCGGTATAGCGCAAATTGCCCTTAAATTCTTCGTTTAGTCCCGTACATACTATGCTGTCGCCGACTTGCAGGTTTTGAATTTTTTCTATGGTTTTAAGCCTCGGAAAGTAAGTTATCTGCGCAACGGCGGTGTTGTCGTTGAGTGTAAAAATATAGTACTTTTTTTCTGCTTTTTTTTGATTTACATAGCTTCTTTCGCGTATATCCTCGATTGTGCCGCAAACAATCACTTCGTCCTTGGCAATGTTCAAATCACTGAGATAAGTAGCGTGCGACAGCAGCTTTTCTCCCTCTAAAAAGGAAAAATCCTCTATTTTAAATGTTCTGACAGGCATTTCGAACTCCGGCTCGTCATGGTACTCTTCAACTTCGATTGACTCGATATCTATGCTCGAATCTATGATTTTGCCGTAAAATTCACCGCAAAAGTTGGATTTTAGATATTTATTTAACCTGTCGCATAAATCGACGGGGGCAATTTCTTTGAGTACTTTTATAGTGTATTCAAACGCACCGTCCAACTTTTTTACCGAAATATCGCTTTCGTCAAGCGTTGCGAAAACCGCCTTGTTGTATGCTTCGATTGCCGAATATATCTTCTTTTTAATCATTTCTTCATCGGGCGCAAGCTTTGAAATTTCAACTTCGAGCCCGAAGTAATCGGGTACGTATTTTTTTAATATTTTTTCGGCTTGAACTTTGTCGGCGGCGGTAAAGCTTATATCAGTAACCAGACGCACCCTTACAAGCGATTTTTTTTCAAGAGTAATCGAGCTGATTATTAAGTTTTTGAAATTGGGAGCGCACGCCCTCAATTCACTTATTATTTTTTCCGTCATTTAAAAGTCTGTCTATCTCCTTAAAAAACTCGCTCTCGGCGGCTTCGCGCGGTACTTTGCGCGTTTCTTCTCCCTTGAATATCAAACAGTAGTCGCTTGCGCCGGCTATACCCAAATTGCAGTCCTTTGCCTCTCCCGGGCCGTTGACGACACAACCCATAACGGCAATTTTTAACGGAACATTATAGCTTTCGACATAAGCCGCCACCTTTTTTGCGAGCGACATGGAATCCCAAAGGCATCTGCCGCAAGTAGGGCAGGAAATCACGTTGACATAGTTATTGTCAAGTCCAACGGCGCGAAGCAGCCTTTTTGCTGCCAATACTTCCTTTACCGAGTCGTCGGTTATAGATACGCGCAGCGTGTCCCCGATTCCGTCGATAAGCAGAGCGCCCAAAGCCGCGCAGGATTTGACCACGGCCATTTCTTCTGTTCCGGCTTCGGTCACGCCTATATGAAGTGGATAATCCGTTTTTTGCGAAAGCAATCTGTACGCCTTTACGGTTAGCGGAACGCTTGAAGCTTTAACCGATATAACAATGTCGTTTACGCCGTATTTTTCGAGCTTGGCAACGCTTGCAAGCGCGCTTTCAACCAAAGAATGCTCGTTCTTGCCGTATTTTTCGAGGTATTCGCGCTCGACGCTGCCAGTATTTGCTCCGACGCGGACGGGAATTTTATGTGCCTTTATACAGTCGGCAACGTATTTTATATTTTCTTCTCCGCCGATATTACCGGGATTTAAGCGAACCTTATCGACGCCGCTTTCTATTGCGAGCGCAGCGAGCTTTGCGGAAAAATGTATGTCCGCCACCAGAGGTGTTTTTATATTTTGCCGTATAGTCCTAATTGCCGCGGCGTCCGCTTCGTCGAGAACGGAAACCCTGATTATCTCGCAACCGCAATTTTCAAGCGCGGAAATTTGCGAGAGAACGGACGCAATATCAGACGTTTTCGCAGTGCACATTGATTGAATTTTGACGCTTGCGCCGCCGCCGACAGCTACGTCTTTGACGTATATTTTTTTTGTTGTTTTTGACATATCGTTATAAAGTGCAACAAAACCGTTGCAAAATTATTGCGACGGTTCGGCTGTTAAAAAATTATTTTTTATTGTCCATAATTGCCTGAAGTTCGCGCATAAAGCTTTCCACATCCTTGAATGAACGGTAAACGCTTGCATAGCGGACGTATGCGACTTCATCGTATTTTTTCAACTCTTCCATTACCATTTCACCGATTTGCTTCGATGAAATTTCCTGCTCCATAGAGTTATAAACTTTTTTAACTACTGCGGAAACCATTTCGTCTATCGCTTCAAGAGAAACGGGGCGTTTTTCGCACGATTTTATTATGCCGTTTTTTATTTTGCGCGCGTCAAAAGCTTGCCGCAAGCCGCTTGACTTGACTACGAGAACGGGTGTGTCCTCGATAGTTTCGTAAGTCGTATAGCGCTTACCGCATTTTACGCACTCTCTTCTTCGGCGTATAGTCCTGCCTTCGTCGGCAGAACGGCTGTCTATAACTTTGCTGTCCTCACAGCCGCAAAACATACACTTCATATTTACCTCTTGTACTGCTGTTTATTTGAAATATTTAACGCCGCTTTCGAAAATTTTCATATCGAAATTGCCGTCAAAGTTTTTATAAAGGTTTACGCCCTTTCTCTCGCTGTGTCCCATTTTGCCGAACACTCTGCCGTCGGGTGAAGTTATACCCTCGATTGCCCACATACTGCCGTTGGGGTTGTAGGGGGATTGCATAGTGGGTTTTCCCGTTAAATCGACATATTGCGTAGCGATCTGTCCGTTCTTTTTCATAAGCTCGAGCTCGTGGAGCGGAGCGACTATCTTGCCCTCGCCGTGAGATACGGGTACTGCGTATATCTCTCCCGTTTTGCAAGCCGATAGCCAGGGGCTTAAATTTGAAGCTACGCGGATATTGGCCATAGTCGAAACGTGGCGCGAAATGTTGTTGTAGGTAAGCGTGGGAGAATTTGAAGTAAGCGGACAAACCTTGCCGTAGGGAACAAGCCCAAGCTTGATTAACGCCTGAAAACCGTTACAGATACCGAGAACAAGCCCGTCGCGTTTATCCAAAAGCTCGCTTATCCTTTCGGATATGGCCGGATTTTTAAACGTAGTTGCTATAAACTTGCCCGAGCCGTCGGGTTCGTCACCGCCCGAGAAACCGCCCGGAAATGCGATAATATTTGCACTGTCGATAGCTTTAATTATTGCTTGAACGCTCTCTTCGATGTCGCGCGCGCTGCGGTTTTTTACAACGAGGATTTGTGTTTCGGCGCCTGCCGCTTCAAACGCCCTTGCAGTGTCGAGCTCGCAGTTGGTACCGGGGAACGCAGGAATAAACACGCGAGGCTTTGCCGTTTTGACAGAAATATTTCGATACTTGCCGCCCGAGCTATAGTCGCAGTCGGGAACGTTGCCTTCGGCTTTTGCCGTAGAGGGGAACACGCCGTCAAGCTTTTTAACAAACGCCTCTACCGCTTTCGAGCTTTCGACTTTTTCACTGCCGAGCGTAAAGCCGCTTGCGCTTGTCTTACCGAGATACACTGTTTGTATGCCGTCAAATGCGCTTATGTCGTCGCACGAAATTATTATATCTCCGTAACGCTCGGTGAACGCTTCGTCATAGCTGCATTCAAAGTCAAACCCGAGTCCGTTACCAAAGCAAGATTTTGCAACGGCACAGGCTGCACCGCCCTGTTCTACGACGGTTGCAAATGTGACTTTTTGGGCTGCAACCGCGGCATATATAGCGGTGTACAGTTTTTTAAGAGCTTCAAAGTCGGGAATTTGCGCGCCGTCTTTGGGTATGGGCAAGAGATATAATTTTTGCGCTTTTTCTTTAAGTACGTTGGTTATAAGTTTGCTTGCCTTTGCAGGAGCCAGAGCAAACGAAATGAGTGTGGGCGGAACGTCGATATCCTCGAAAGTGCCGCTCATACTGTCCTTTCCGCCTATTGCGCCGAGCCCTAAATTAATTTGAGCATACAGCGCGCCGAGTAGCGCAGACAAGGGCACGCCCCATCTCTTTTTATCGCTTCTGAGGCGCATAAAGAACTCTTGCAGAGTCAGCCTTATATCCTCGAACTTTGCGCCGCTTGCAACAACCTTTGAAACCGAAGTTACTATCGAGTAGATAGCTCCCGTAAAAGGGGACGACGACATGAGGTCTGGATTATAACCGTAAGCGGAAACGGTACAGTCATCCGTTTCCCCTCCCGTTAACAGCGCGGCCATTGCTGTCACGGGAGTGAGCTGGTATTTGCCGCCGAAGGGCATAAATACGGACTTTGCGCCGATAGTTGAGTCAAAATTTTCCGAAAGCCCCTTTTTTGAGCAGACGTTGAGTGAGGAAAGATTTTTAATAAGCTTATCCTCAAAGCCCAGCTTTTCGGTCGACGAGAAATAGTTTGTTACGTTTTCGGTAATTTCCGCGTCGGTAACCTGTTTTACTCCGTTTGTATCAAGAAAATCACGCGAAATATCCACAATAGCCTTGCCGCGGTGGTACATTTTCATTCTTCTGTCGTCAGTGACCTTAGCCACTACCGTTGCGGTAAGATTTTCTTCCGCTGCAAGCGCAGTAAATTTTTCAACGTTTGCCGCGTCGATTACGACAGCCATTCTCTCCTGCGATTCGGAAATTGCCAGCTCGGTGCCCGAAAGCCCCTCGTACTTTTTAGGAACTTTGTCAAGCTCTATAATAAGTCCGTCCGAAAGCTCTCCTATAGCTACGGATACGCCGCCTGCGCCGAAGTCGTTACATTTTTTTATAAGCGTGGTTGCGTTTTTATTTAAAAAGAGGCGTTGAAGCTTTCTTTCGGTAAGCGCGTTGCCCTTTTGAACTTCCGCGCCGCATGTCTGAACCGACTTTTTATCGTGGGCCTTTGACGAACCCGTCGCACCGCCGCAGCCGTCGCGGCCCGTTTCTCCGCCGAGAAGAACTATTACATCCCCCTCTTTGGGCTTTTCACGATAAATCATATCGGAAGTTGCACCGCCGACGACAAAGCCCGTTTCAAGCCTCTTTGCCTTATATCCGGGGTGGTAAACCTCGTCTACCTGTCCCGTAGCAAGACCTATCTGGTTGCCGTAAGACGAAAATCCCGCTGCCGCGGTCTTTGTAATTACACGCTGAGGAAGCTTGCCGGGAATAGTATTTTCAATGGGCTCGGTAGGATCTGCCGCGCCCGTAATACGCATTGACTGCAAGACGTATGTTCTGCCCGAAAGAGGGTCGCGTATAGCACCGCCGAGACAGGTTGCAGCACCGCCGAACGGCTCGATTTCCGTAGGGTGGTTGTGCGTTTCGTTTTTGAACATTACGGTATATTTCTGTTTTTTGCCGTTCAATGTTGCGTCAATCTTTATCGAGCAGGCGTTTATTTCGTCAGACTCGTCAAGATTGTCGAGCTTGCCCTCTTTTTTAAGCTTTTTAACGGCAATAGTTGCAATATCCATAAGACAAGGATATTTGTCCGAACGCTCCGCATACAGCTCGGCAAATAAATTTTGATAGAGCTTTAACGCCTTTTCAACGTGAGCGTTGTTGCCGTTTATCTCAATATTTTTTATTTCGGTTGCAAAAGTTGTGTGTCTGCAATGGTCGGACCAATATGTATCTATAACTTTAATTTCCGTTTCGGTGGGGTCGCGGCGTTCCTTAACGAAGTAATCACGGACAAAAATCAAATCCTCCTCCGACATTGCAAGCCCCATTTTGGCGTGATATGCCCGAACTTCCGCGTCCGTATAGTTTATAAACCCTTCCAACTGCTTTACATCGTCGGCAACGACCGTTTCGTGAACGAGCGACTGCGGCTTATCAAGCGCAACCTCTTCGCTTTCGACGGGATTTATAAGATGATTTTTTAGTTTTTCAAGCTGTTTGCCGTTTACACCCGAAACAGCATAAACCCGCGCGCATTTGATGAGCGGACGCTCTTTTTGCGTTAAAAGCTGAACGCACTGCGCCGCGCTGTCCGCGCGCTGGTCGTACTGACCAGTGAGATAAGCAATTGCAAATACTTCGTAATCTTCGGAAAATTCGACCGTTTCATAAAATACGTTATCGACGGGAGGCTCGGAAAACACGCAGGGAACCGCCGCCTCGAACTCTTGCTTAGTCAATCCCTCGACGTCGTATCTCAAAAGCTGACGAACGTCTTTTACGTCTATTTTAAGGAGGTTTAATGCGTCCTCCTTTATTTTTTTTGCCTGTAAATTATCCTTTTTTTCAACAAAAATTCTGTAAATCATCTTAATAACCTTAAAATTAACCTTCGCGGTATTTGACGCCTATATCCGTCCTGTAAAACATACCGTCCCACTCTATTTTATGCGCTGCATTGTAAGCTTTTCTTCGCGCTTCTTCAACGTTTTTGCCCTTTGCCACTACGCCCAGAACTCTACCGCCGTTTGTAACGAGCTTGCCGTCCTTTCTTGCAGTGCCTGCGTGAATTACAGTTACATCTCCGATATCTCCTATTTTTATCTCTTTACCTTTGACGTAGCTCAACGGATAACCGCCGCTTGCAAGTACCACGCAAACGCAAGCGCCGTCCTCCCACTCAATCTTAATATCCGCAAGCCGCTCTTCTGTAACAGCCTCGAATATATCCATAAGGTCTGTCTTTAACATAGGCAGAACGACCTGAGTTTCGGGATCGCCGAAGCGTGAGTTATACTCCACCACTTTCATACCCTTGTCGGTACGCATAAGTCCGAAATACAGACATCCTTTAAAGGTTCTGCCCTCGGCGTTCATCGCATTCATGGTGGGTATCATAATCGTCTGTAAAACTTCTTGTTCAAGCTCTTTTGTCCAGAACGGGCAGGGAGAAAACGTACCCATACCGCCCGTGTTAAGCCCCCTGTCTCCGTCGCTTGCGCGCTTGTGGTCGCACGAGGTTATCATTGGAACTATCGTCTTGCCGTCGGTAAACGCAAGAACGGAAACTTCTTCACCCGGGTTGTATTTAAGCCCCTTTAAATATTCTTCTACCAAAACAACGTTACCTGCCGCACCGAAAGACTTGTCAAGCATAATTTCTTTCAAGCCCTCTTCCGCCTGTTTCAACGTTTCGCAGACAAGCACGCCTTTGCCGAGCGCAAGTCCGTCGGCCTTCAAAACTATGGGCGCGCCCTTTTCGCGAACGTATTGCAGTGCCTTGTCATAGCTGTCAAAAGTCTGCGCCTCAGCCGTGGGAATATTGTATTTTTTCATCAAATCCTTTGAAAAAGCCTTGCTCGACTCTATTATTGCCGCGTTCTTTCTCGGTCCGAAACAGCGCTTGCCCATAGCCTCGAGTTCGTCGACAAGCCCAAGCGCGAGAGGGTCGTCGGGGGCGACGACGTAATAGTCTATTTCAGGGTGTTCTTCGGCAAATTTTTTTACCGCCTCGATATTCATGTAATCGACGTCAACGTTTTCGGCTATCTCTGCGGTGCCGGCGTTGCCCTTCATACAGTAAAGTTTTTCAACGCGCCTGCTCTTTTTCAAAGCAAGAAGAATTGTGTGTTCGCGTCCGCCGTTTCCTATTACAAGAACGTTCATATGTACTCCAAAAAAATTTTTATCAGTGTTTGAAATGTCTGTCGCCTACGAACACCATTGCTATACCTGCGGCGTTGCAGGCATCAACCGAAGCCTTGTCCTGAACCGAACCGCCCGGCTGAATTATAGCGGTTATACCTGCCTTTACACACTCTTCGACGCAATCGGGGAAAGGGAAAAATGCGTCGGACGCCATAACAGAGCCCTTAGCTTGCCCTCCGGCGTGGGCTATTGCCTGTTGCGCCGCCCAAATTCTGTTGGTCTGTCCCATGCCTATGCCCGTCGTCCTGCCCTGCTTACCAATTACAATGGCGTTGGATTTTGTGTGTTTGACTACTTTCCAATTGAAAAGTAAAGCTTCAACCTCTTCCGCCGTAGGCGCACGGTCGGTCACAACGCCAAGCCCGTAAACCGTCCTCTGCTTTCCGCCGGGCGTCGTTTCGGTTTGAGAAGAAGCCTTTGTTTTAAATAAGTTCATATCTTCGTCGCGGATAAGGCTTTCATCGTACTGCTGAACAAGAAGTCCGCCGTACACCTTTTTCATGTCGTAAGCCGAAGCCGCGCGCTTTGTTGAAATTTCGTCAATCTGCAAAAGTCTGATATTCTTTTTCTGTTCGAGAATTGCCAAAGCCTCATTTGTATATGAAGGAGCCATTACAATCTCTATAAAAATTTTATTTATTTCGTTGGCGGTAGCCTGGTCCACAGTGCCGTTTATTGCAAGTATTCCGCCGAATACCGAAACGGGGTCGCTCTCGTAGGCACGCATATATGCCTCGTGTACGCTCGTTCCGGTGCCGACACCGCAGGGATTTGCGTGCTTGCAAGCAACCACCGCAGGGGTCGTGCCGAACTCCTTTAAAAGTTCCAACGCGCCGTTGGCATCGTTGATATTGTTGTAGGAAAGCTCTTTGCCCCAAAGCTGCTTTGCGCTTGAAAGCGAGCCTATACGCGTAAACTGCTCTCTATAGAAAACAGCTTGTTGCTGAGGATTTTCTCCATAGCGCATATCCTGCGCTTTTTCGTATGCAAACGTAACTTCATCGGGGAATCGAATGCCGAGCTGCGACGCGAGATAGTTTGATATAAGGCTGTCGTAAACCGCAGTGTGTGCAAAAACCTTGTATTGCAGATATTTCTTTGTTTCGAGAGTAACTCCGCCCTGTTTTAACTCTGCCAATACTCTGTCATAGTCCTTGGGGTCCACTATTACCGCGACGTCCTGATAGTTTTTAGCCGCCGCTCTTATCATTGTAGGACCGCCTATATCGATATTTTCGACGCATTCGGCAAAGTCCGCACCCTTCTGCAAGGTAGCTTTAAAGGGATAGAGGTTTACGCAGACAACGTCGATAGTGTTTATGTTGAGCTTTTCAAGCTGAGCCATATGCTCGGGATTTGAACGCATCGCAAGAAGTCCTGCGTGAACATTGGGGTGCAAGGTCTTTACTCTGCCGTCAAGACACTCGGGAAAGCCCGTAATTTCGGAAATACCTATTACATTCAAACCTGCGTCCTTTAACGCCTTTGCGGTTCCGCCCGTAGATATTATTTCGAATCCGTTTTCACAAAGCCCCTTGCAGAACTCTACAACTCCCGCTTTGTCAGATACGCTGACAAGCGCACGCTTCTTCATTTCCATACTTTCAAACCTCCGAAAAATATATAATTTTTTATAAAATAGTTACTTCTCTGCCGTTTTTGATTATTTTGCCCTCGCAAAGCTTTCTTACGCAATAGGGCAACAGCTCGTGCTCGACCTCTAAAACCCGCTTTTGCAAGCTTTCGGCGGTGTCACCGCTTTTTACCTCTACCGCGCGCTGAGCGATTATCGCGCCGCCGTCTGGAATTTCGTTTACGAAATGCACCGTGCAGCCCGTAACCTTTGCGCCGTATTCCAAAACAGCGCCGTGCACTTTAAGTCCGTAATATCCCGAACCGCAAAACGAGGGAATAAGCGAGGGATGAATGTTTATTATTTTATTTTCAAACGACTTTATGAAGCTGTCCGGAATAATTTTAAGCCAACCGGCAAGCACTATGTAGTCAACCCTGTTAATATTGAGAAAATAAGTAAGTTGATTATACAGAGTTTCAAGGTCGGGATAATCGCTTTTTGCAAATACACCCGTAGATATGCCGTGCTTTTGCGCCCTTTCGATTGCGCCTATTCCCTGCTTGGAGGCAATAAGACAGCTTATTTCACAGAACTTGTTTTTTTCGTTGGCGTCTATTATCGACTGAAAATCAGTACCCGAGCCCGACGCAAATACGGCTATTCTTTTCATTTGAGTTTGACACCCTGACCCTTTGTTGTAACGCCTAAAATCACGCACTCCTCGCCCGTCTTTTCAAGCTGTTTGATAGTGGCGTCCACGTCCTTTTTATCCACGCAAACCACCATACCTATACCCATATTGAACGTATTGTAAATTTGGTTGTCGGTAAGCGAAGCGCGTTTTTGCATTACGCGGAAAATTGCGGGAACTTCATATGATTTGGTGTTTATTTCACAGCCTATGCCGTTAGGAAAAATACGCGGAATGTTCTCTATAAAACCGCCGCCCGTAATGTGAGCAATACCCTTGACTTTTACCGCTTTTATTAGTTCGAGAATGCTGTTTACATATATTTTTGTAGGGGTGAGCAATACGTCAATAGGGCATGCGCCGAGCTCTTCGTCAAACTTTTTCAAAGTTTCAATGTCCTCTCCCCACAGTTTTCTGACAAGCGAATATCCGTTTGAATGTATGCCGCTCGACTTTATGCCGATGAGAACGTCTCCCTTTTTAATTGTTTTGCCGTTAATTATCTTTTTCTTGTCGACTACGCCTACGGCAAAACCTGCAATATCATAATCCCCGTCGGGATAGAAACCGGGCATTTCCGCCGTTTCTCCGCCTATTAAAGCCGCTCCGGACTGACGACAGCCCCTTGCCACACCCGAAACTACCGTAGCGACCTTTTCGGGGCTTAAAGCACCCGTTGCAAAGTAGTCCAAAAAGAACAGAGGCTTTGCGCCCTGACAAACTATATCGTTGACGCACATTGCAACCGCGTCAATACCTATCGTATCGTGTTTACCCGACAATATGGCGTATTTAAGCTTGGTTCCGACGCCGTCCGTGCCTGCAACGAGAACGGGATTTTTAACGTCCTTAGGCATCTGAAAAAATCCGCCGAACGAACCGATATCTCCCAAAACGCCCTCTGTATACGTAGACTTAACATGGTCTTTCATTAGTTTGACCGCTTCGTAACCTCTCTCTACGTCAACGCCGCTGTCCTTGTAAGAAATTGACATAACTTTTCTCCTTAAATATTAATTGGGGCGGGAATATGCCTTAGTTTAAGGCGTTTCCACGCTATTCAAACTTCAATTTATCCGTTTCGTAATCTTCAAGCGCATAGGGATACTCCCCGTTGAAGCAGCCGAGGCAAAAACCTGTTTTCGAGCCGCCGCAAGTAGCTAAGAGCTGGTCTACCGTGAGGTACTTTACGCTGTCCGCACCCAAACTTTCGCAAATTTGGTCTTCATTTTTATATGCGCCTATAAGCTGAGAATAGGTCTGAATATCTATTCCGAGATGACAGGGGTGCTTTATTATCGGAGAACAAATTCTGATATGCACCTCTTTCGCACCGGCGTTTCTGAGCATCTTTATTATTTTGCGCATTGTCGTTCCGCGCACAATAGAGTCGTCTATTAATATTACTCTTTTACCCCTGACGTTTCCGCGCAGAGCGTTCATTTTAACGCTCAAACTGTTTTCGCGCTGTCTTTGGTCGGGCTGAATAAACGTTCTGCCGACATAGCGGTTTCGTGCCAGCGCCTCTACAAAGGGTATTCCGCTCTCCTCCGCATAGCCGCGCGCCGCGACGTTTGCCGAATCGGGCACGCCCGAAACGAGATCGGCTTCGACGGGATAATTTTTAGCAAGCAATTTGCCAGCCTCTTTTCTTGACTCGTACACGCTGTAACCGTCGAGAACAGAGTCGTGACGGGCAAAATAGACGTACTCGAAAATACACATTCTGCTACAATCGGGTACGCCGTCCATCATATACGAGTGTATGCCGTCGCTGTCTATGACGACTATTTCACCCGGTTTTACGTCGCGCAGATAGTTTGCTCCTACCGCGTCGAGAGCGCACGTTTCGCTTGCCACTATTACGTCGTCGTCGACTGTGCCGAGGCAAAGCGGACGGATACCGAACGGGTCACGCACGGCAATAAGCTTGTCACACGTCATAATTACAAGCGCATACGAGCCCTTGAATTTGGCACAGGCGCGCTTAACACCCGTAAGTATATCTCCGTCGGAAAGGCTGTTTATATATATTGCAATTACTTCGGAATCTATGGTAGTCTGAAAAACTGCGTTCTGCGCGATGAGTTCGTCGCGCAGATTTTTGGTATTTATAAGATTACCGTTGTGAGCAACCGCCATTCTGCCGCATTTGCCCGTAAATACGACGGGCTGGGCGTTCAAAAGCTGGCTTGCGCCCGTAGTCGAATAGCGAACGTGGCCTATTGCAATATCTCCCTCGGGCAAAGAGTCCAAATTGCCGTCGGCAAACACGTCGGAAACAAGTCCCATACCCTTGTAGTATGAAATTTTATCGGCAAACGCAACAGCTATACCGCTCGACTCCTGTCCCCTGTGTTGCAGAGCGTAAAGCCCGTAATAGACGGTATGCGCAACGTTACGGTTTTCCTGCGAATAGACGCCGAAAACGCCGCACTCTTCATTCATACTGTCAAAAGGCGCCTTTTTTGTTCTTAAATACATAATAACCCTTAATTTTAATTCCTATTGATTCTTTTGAAGATCTCCGCATAGGCGTCCTCTACCCCGCCCAAATCCCTGCGGAATCTGTCCTTATCAAGGCTGACGTGCTTGGTGGTATCCCAACTGCCTGCTTCCCAGAAGCGGCATGTATCGGGGGAAATTTCGTCTGCAAGTACAATTTCACCGTGGAATCTGCCGAACTCAAGCTTGAAGTCGATTAAATCGATATTTAGCTCCTTGAAGAAAGCTATCATATTTTCGTTTACGGCAAAAGCCATATTTTTAATTGTTTCGATTTCCTGCGCGGTGGCAAGGTTGAGAGCAAGCGCGTGATAATCGTTGATTAAAGGGTCGCCGAGGTCGTCGTTCTTATACGAAAACTCGATTGTGGGAGCAGAAAATTTCGTTCCCTCCGCAACGCCGTATCTCTTTGAAAAGCTGCCTGCGGCAACGTTTCTTATAATTACCTCCAAAGGAACTATTTCAACCTTTTTTACGACGGTATTTCTGTCGTCGATTTCCTCGACAAAATGCGTTTGAATACCCTTCTTTTCAAGCATTGCCATCATGAGATTACTCATTTTGTTGTTAATTACGCCTTTGCCTACAATAGTACCCTTTTTAAGCCCGTTAAATGCGGTTGCGTCATCCTTGTAAGACACAATTACATAATCGGGATTTTCGGTTGCGTAAACCTTTTTTGCCTTGCCTTCGTAAAGCTGTTCCTTTTTATCCATTTTTTTTAACTCCTCAAAAAAATATTTAGTCCTTTTAGGGCATCATTTGTTTAAAATAATTGAAATAACCGCAAGATATTACTTACGGTTATAATAAGACTACGTCAGATTTGCTCCAACTCGATTTGCAGAGCATTGTCGTCGCTATTGATTTTTTCGCGCATTTTAAGCTTGTATTCCAAAAGTTTTTCATCTATTTCAGGATATTTTACACCCAAAATCTGCAGTGCGAGCAGCCCTGCGTTTTCACCGGCGTTGACGCCTACGGTAGCAACCGGAATACCCGAGGGCATTTGCACTATCGACAGAAGGCTGTCCAAACCGCCCATCATATCCGTCTTTACAGGCAACCCTATTACGGGCAGAGTAGTATTAGCCGCAATAACTCCGCCAAGGTGTGCGGCTTTGCCGGCTGCGCAGATTATAACCTCCGTGCCGTTCTTTTTCGCGTTGATTGAAAACTCGTGCGCCTCTTCGGGTGTGCGATGAGCGGAAATAACCCTTGTTTCGACCTCTACGCCGAAGCTTTTAATGACGTTGACGGCAGGTTTAACTACGCTGAAATCAGATTTACTGCCCATTAAAATCGATATCTTAGGCATTTTTCTCTCCGTATGTAATAGTTATTTTTTACCCATAATGTAAATATGGTGTTGTTGTATATTATAATTACCGTGTATATTGCCGCCGTAAATTTTTACGCCGTCATGCTTGTAAAGGCGCAGCGCGACGAATACGGTGATACCGGTGAAAAGCCTACGGGGGACGGCAAACTTATACTGTGCGCTATGCTCGGCGGCGCGGTTGCCGTATATGTATGTATGTTTCTTATGCGGTACAGGCTTAAAAATATGCTGTTTATGATACTTATGCCCGTAATAGGTGTATTAAACGTGTACTTCTTTTTCCTTGCTTACCGTTCGGGACTCAGTATATTTGTAATAAACGCCTCCGCTTTCGGACGCTTGCCCGTAGCTATACCATATTTATAAAGTTTAATCTAATTATAACACAACATATTGATAAAGCAAAGTGTTTGAAAAGAATTTTCAGAAAATTTGTAAGTAAAAATTTAGCATTTTTTTGCTTCAAATACTTGACAAATTTATTTAACGCAAAATCTCCGCCGATACGACGGAGATTTTGTAACTATTGTTATTTTTTATCGTGTTTGCAGTTGGAAGTACAACCGCTGCACGCCGAGCAGTCACAGCCGCAACAGCCGCCTTTTCCTTTGATTTTTTTATAAATCAAATACCCTGAAATGACTAAAACGGCAACGGATACCAAAACAATGACCGCAATATCTATTGGATTCATTTCTTTTTCTCCTTATTTTTTAAAACTATTACTACAGAAACTGCTACAACCGCCGCAAGCCATATAAACACCGTCCACCACCAGCTGCCCACAGTATAGACCGCCGCACCGACGACGTAGCTTGCAACTAACCAAAAAAGCAACGTCCATTTGAATTTACCCTTTTGTAATTCCGATTTTGCAGTAGCGCAAGCTGCAAAACATGGAATAGTTGTCATATTGAACGCAATAAACGCTATTAAAGCCGCAATAAACTGTTGTTGAGGCACTTGAGAACTTTGTGTTATTACATCTATAAGCCCGACAAGCTCCTGCACCCCGTCTTGAGTACCCGAGCCGGCATATGCGCTTATACAAATTGCAAGGGTAGTAAAAGTTGCAATTACGTTTTCCTTTGCAACAAGCCCTGTAATTACAGCTACGGCAAACACCCAGCCGAACTCCCCAAGCTGCGAACCGAACCCGAGCGGAGTAAACAGCGGCTGTAAAAGCATTCCGAGTGAAGCCAAAATTGAATTTTGCATTTCTTCGTCGGAAAGATAATTCCAATTCCAGCTGAGGTGTGAAAGCAGCCAAATTATTACCGTCGAGGCAAAAATTATCGTAAACGCCTTTTTGATAAAATGCTTGGTCTTATCCCAAAGATGCAGCATAAGGTTTTTGAAACCCGGCATACGGTACGTCGGCAACTCCATTATAAAGGGCGGCGTATCCCCTTTTAGGCTTGTGTTTCTCATTAATAATACGCAGACAATAGCCGCCGCTATACCTAAAATATACATACCAAAAGTAATTACGTCGGCATTACCTACGCCAAACGC
>CAJUMW010000004.1:78073-80649 GCA_910587625.1 uncultured Christensenellaceae bacterium | reverse complement strand
ACGCCGCAACTATTCCGCCTGCAACCGCCGTGAGTATCGGAAGTTTCGCGCCGCAAGAGAAGAAAGGTATTACGCGAATTGTTGCCGTGCGTTCCTTATCGTCTGCAAGCGTTCGGGTGTTTACGGTTGCGGGTACGGAACAGCCAAAGCCCATAATCATTGGCATAAATGCCCTACCTGATAGTCCGAAGCGACGAAAAATTCTGTCCAAAACAAACGCAATGCGAGCCATATAGCCCGTATCTTCCAAAATCGAAAAGAACAGAAACAGCACTAAAATTTGCGGCAGAAAGCCAAGCACGGCAAATATGCCGCCCAATATGCCGTCTCCGACAAGCCCCACAGTCCACTCCGCCGCACCGGCGTTTTGCATAAGAGTTACCACTCCGCTCGAAATATGGTCCAAAAATAAATTTAAAAAATTTGTAAGCATTACGCCAGGAGAGTAAACTGTGCCGTCATAGAATACAGCAAGTATTTCAACTCCGAAATTGTTGTATACTGTTTCCCCGTCCTCTTCAACGGCAAGTCCGCACTCGACAAGAGAGGGCATCCAGGCGGTACTATCCCCAAAGCCGTTTAAAAACAGTAAATTTTCAGAGAAAGTCAAGTGAAATATTGCAAAAAGCACCAACAAAAATATGGGAATTGCCCATATCCTATGCGTCAACACCTTGTCGATTTTGTCCGATTTGGTTAAAGTTTGCCCGTTTCCTTTGCTCTTCGCAACGGCAAGATTTTCAGATATGTAAGAATACCTCGCGTCGGCTATTGCCGCCTCTAAGTCGACGTTGCCGAAACTTTCGACAATTTCCGCCGCGCCGCTTTTTTCAAGCTCTATTTCGTCATTTTCAAGCAATTTTACGGCATGAAACAAAGGAGATGAATTGTTTTCGCGTCTGTAAAAGTCTACGGCTTTATCCAGATGTTCATCCATTGAACCCTTCAATATTGTAGTTCCGACGCGCTTGTTTTGCATCGACTCCGCCCTGTCCATAAGTTGCTTTAATCCACTGCCCTTTAAAGCCGAAATTGCAACTACGGGTACGCCAAGCTGTTTTTCAAGTTTGGATAAATTTATCTTGTCGCCCGACTTTTCCACTTCATCCATCATATTTAACGCAATTATTACGGGAATATCAATTTCTAAAATTTGCGTGGTAAGATACAAATTACGTTCCAAATTGGTGGCGTCGACTATGTTTACTATTGCGTCCGGTTCGTCGCTTAAAATAAAATTGCGCGCAATTAACTCTTCCGGCGTATATGGAGAAAGTGAATAAATACCGGGTAAGTCTACAATTTTTATCTTTTTACCGCCGTCTTTATACACGCCTTCGCGCTTGTCTACCGTTACGCCCGGCCAATTACCTACATGCGCAGTCGAACCCGTTAAGGCGTTGAAAAGAGTAGTTTTTCCGCAATTAGGATTTCCTATCAAAGCAAAAGTTTTCATAAAACTTCCACCTCCACGCAGGCTGCTTCGCTTTTGCGTAACGTCAGCTCATAACCTCGAACGGTAATTTCAACGGGATCACCAAGCGGCGCTTTTTTGCGTAGTATAAGGCTCGCACCCGGTGTAACCCCCATATCTAAAAGCCTGCGTCTTACCCTGCCTTCCCCGAAAACTTTAATAATTTTTCCGCTTTCGCCGACAGTAAATTCACTTAACATTTTTGTCATTTCTTTCTCCTTTTTTAAACTTAACTATGGTTTATTTTTTAAATATGTTTTTAGGTTCGGTAAACCGAACCTTCAAGAAACCAAAATTTTTCCGGCAAGCGCTTTGTCAAGGCAAAGCCTGCCGTTCAAAACTTTGACTATTACGCTTCCGCCCGACGAGGATAACAATGTAATTTTTCCGCCGACCGTTATACCCAACTCGTTTAAATGTCTTTTTATTTTATCTTCCGCAGATACGCGCCTTATTTTTAGTTCTCTATTTGTAGGCGCAAATGCTATAGGCATATATTCATCCTCCAAAATTATTAACCTTGGTTTATATTATATACCGAAAAACAAATAAAGTCAACAAAAAATTAACCATAATTTAGTTTTTTGAAAAATTTTTTTTTTTTTATTGCATTGATACGATACAAAAATTATCGTCGCCACATTGCTTTTAAAGCGCCCGAGCTGCTAATATAAAAGCCTGACCGTTTGGCAGTATATACACCACGTCTTGCCCGTCACAACGCATTTCCCCCTCAAAATAATCCTCTATAAGCGGCTTTATTTCCGAAATCAAATCGCTTGCGGAAACATATGCTTCAGCCTTTAAAATACTGTCAAAAGTTGTTTCGTGATTCATCATTCGTTCTCCTTCTGTTTTAACTTATGCACATTTGAGCATATTTATATTATACCCCGAAGTCTGAACACACAGCAACAAAAACTGTTCAGAATATGGGATAATTTTTTGTCGAAGGAGCTCTTTTTTATGAATAATTTGTCGAAACTTCCCATACGACTTAAAGAACTTATGCAAGAGAAAGAAATTAACGCAGCTAAACTTGCAAAAGATTTAAAAATAGAGCAATCTGTTATCAGTAAATTTTTAAAAAGGCAAAGGCTGC
>CAJUMW010000004.1:69233-78063 GCA_910587625.1 uncultured Christensenellaceae bacterium | reverse complement strand
TCGCTTGCAACTTTGGTAAAGCTGGCGGATTATTTTAATTGCACTACCGATTATTTGTTGGGCGAAACGGACATTTTGGACGACCGCGCTTTTAAGCAACGTCCTCCTTTTGAAGAACAGTTAAGTTTTTTGCTTAAATACTTCAATAAGACAAAGTACAGACTCAAGTTTGACGCCGAAGTTGCAGAAGATACCATCAATAATTGGCATAAGGGTAAATACGAGCCGAATATCGAAAATCTTTTGAGGTTGAAAAAAGCGTTTGACTGTTCTTTGGATTTTATCATCGGAAGAGAAATTTAAAAGCTCGCGTCTTAAAGACGCGAGCTTTTAAATTTCAGACGGGACAAGCGGAAAGTCAACCCAGAAAGTCGAACCCTTTCCGACTTCGCTTTCAACGCCGAAATCGAAATTATGATTTTCCAAAATTGCCTTTACTATGCTAAGTCCAAGCCCCGTACCCTTGACGGGGCGGTTGTGATTTTCCTTTACACGATAATATCTGTTCCAAATTTCGGCTATTTTATCCTTTTCTATACCCTTGCCCGTATCCCTAACAGAAAATTTGACGCGCTTGCCGTCCATACTCGATTTTAAACTTATATATACCGTTTTATCGGCGCCCGTATAATTGGCGGCGTTACCCAAAAGATTATACAGCACCTGATTTATCTTTTCTTCATCGGCGCGAGTGTATAAATCCGGGTCGATATCTATCATAAAGTTATAGCCCTGACTTTCCTGCAAATAGCCGAATTTATTTACAATTCCGTACACTAATTCTGTCAAATTAAATACTTTTAAGTTGAGTTCTGCTATATTTGCCTGTAATTTGGAAACGCTTAAAACGTCGTTTACAAGCCCTGTAAGCCTGTCTGCCTCGTCGATAATTACCTGCAAGTGCTTTTCGCGCTTTTCCCTGTCATCCCCCGAAATTTCTTTAATCATCGAGGCGTAAGCCTTTATCATTGTCAAGGGAGTTTTTAAATCGTGCGTGACGTTTGCAAGAATTTCGCGCTGAAAATCTTCGCTCTTTTTTACCTCGTCGCGAACATAATTCAAAGTATCGGACAGAGCTGCAAGCTCTTTATAGTCGACGTTGACAAATTCCACGTCGTAGCTGCCGTTTGCAAATTTTACCGCCGTATCAGACAGAGTTTGCACACCCTCGGTAATGTTTTTAGAAAAGATATAGGATATTAAAAAGGCAAGTAAAAATATGCTGACGCCTATTATAAGCAGATATAACTGCAGCGTACCTACCGTGCGAGTGACTATCGTTACCGAGTATTTTGCAAGTATATAAAACGGCTGTAATCCGTCGTCAACCTTTAAAGCGCAGCTTACTTTATTGCCCGTTCTGTAAGTCAAAGAATAGCCGTCCTTTTCGTCGCCTATCCTGTTCATTACCTCCTTATAAACGTCAGGTGTCCCCTTGTAATCGCGAGGAAAAAACACACGTCCGTCGCCGGCAATAAGATATACGTTTACGCCGTCCTGCCGCGCCTCTATAAGTCCGTCCTCGAATTTTACGGGATTGAACTTTAAAAGCCGCCCCATATCGAAGCATACCGCTTCTACCTTGCCGCGCGCCTCGTTTTCGAGATTTATCGCAACGGTAACATAGAAAACAAGCTCGACAAGCAGTATAAGCAAAAATGCGAGCATACAGAAATATCCCCACATTGCGCGGCTTACGCTCTTTAATTTTTTTAGCTTTTTAGGCTTTGCGTTGCCACCGTCATACCTCAAACTTATACCCCAGACCGCGCAAGGTTACTATAAATTTTCTGTACTGTTTCAGGTTGGAACGCAGCATCTTTATATGTGTGTCTACCGTTCTGTCGTCTCCGTAAAAGTCAAAGCCCCACACGTCCATAAGCAATTTTTCGCGCGTGAGAGCAATGCCCTTATTCTTTACGAAATAGAATAAAATTTCGTACTCCTTGGGTGTAAGTTCGGCTTTTTCCCCGTCGACAAACACGTTTCTGCCCGCCATGTCTATAGTAAGCCCCTCAAACGTTACAACGTCGCTTGAAACGTCCTGAGCACCGCGCTTCAACACTGCGTGTATGCGCGCCATAACCTCTTTTGGCGAGAACGGTTTTGTAACATAGTCGTCCACACCTATCTCAAACCCAAAGAGTTTATCGTACTCCTCTCCGCGCGCAGACAGCATAATCACGGGAATATTTTTAAACTTTTTAATTTCTTTTACCGCAGAAAATCCGTCCAACTTAGGCATCATTACGTCCATAAGAATTATGTCAAAGTCATTTTCACGGCACAGCTTTACCGCCTGCATACCGTCCTCCGCCTCGTACGCGGTTCCGCCCTCGAACTCGACGTATTCCTTCAACACTCCTCTTATCATCTCTTCATCGTCAACTATAAGTACTTTCATAACAGCCTCCATATTAATTGTAAACCGCCTTAATTAAATTCAACTAATATTATAATGAAATATTTGTGAAATTTCAAAATTTATCCGTATCTTCCACTTTTTAGTATTTTACCATAAAAAAATTTTTTAGTCAATATGCAAAAAAGTCTTGACAAAGCCCTTATTCAGTGATATTATAATAAAGCAAACATTTGTTTGTTTACCGCTATCGGGTTAAAGGCGGTAAAAGGGAAATACTATGTTGGACGCAAATAAACTTGAAATTTTGACAGAAAGCGCAAAATATGACGTGTCCTGCTCTTCCTCCGGCTCTAATCGGGTAAACAGGGGCGGCGGATTGGGCAACGGTTCTGTCGGGGGATTATGCCACTCCTTTACCCCCGACGGAAGGTGTATTTCTTTGCTTAAAATTTTGATGAGCAACGAGTGCATATACGACTGCGAGTACTGCCCAAACAGAAAAAGCGCAGACGTACCGAGAGCGAGAGTTACACCCGACGAAATTTGCGAGCTTGTAATCAACTTTTACAGAAGAAATTATATCGAGGGGCTTTTTCTATCTTCCGCAGTGTTCGAAAACCCAAACAGGACTATGGAGCTTTTGTGCGAAACCGTAATTAAGCTTAGAAAAGTATATAATTTTAACGGCTATATTCACTTGAAGGGCATTCCTCACGCCGACGAAACGCTTGTATTTAAGGCGGCGCGGCTTGTGGACAGAATGAGCTATAACATAGAACTGCCAAGCGAAAAATCGCTTAAAATGCTTGCGCCGCAAAAGACAAAACAGAGCCTATTGCTGCCCATGAAGAATTTGCGCGACGCAATTACCTATGACAAGGAAAACAAGGTGCGGCAAAACAGAGTTTTACCTGCCGGTCAGACTACGCAGATGATTATAGGCGCATCACCCGAAACGGACGGACAAATTTTGCAGCTTACCGAGTCGCTATACCGAAATATGGGACTGAAAAGGGTCTACTACTCCTCATACATTCCCGTCGTGCAAAGCAACAAGCTTCCTGCCGTAGGCGCAGGACTGTTGAGGGAACATAGGCTGTATCAAGCCGATTGGCTTATAAGATATTACGGCTTCGACGTTGCGGAAATAGTCGGAGAAGGTGAAAACTTATCCTACGAATACGACCCGAAATGCGCCTGGGCACTGAGAAATATGCACCTCTTCCCCGTTGAAGTAAATACCGCGCCGCTTGCAACCCTGTTGCGAGTGCCGGGCATAGGCGCAAAGAGCGCATACAAAATTATAGAGGCACGAAAATTTTCAAAGCTTGATTTTGACAACCTTGCAAAAATGCGCATAGTGTTGAAGCGAGCAAAGCATTTTATAACCTGCGGAGGCAAGTTTTACGGCTCGGAAAGCTTGTCGCAGGTTCAGACCGCACTGCTTTTGGACGGAAAAAACGAAGTAACCGAGCAGCTTAGTATGTTTTCGAACTCGGCTGTCGCGCTGTCGGCACTGACGGGGGAAGTATAGAGCGCTTTTAAATACACAAAATAACCGAGATGAAAATTTTTATTTGTGACGGAACGTGCGACAGTTTCTTTTCGGCGGTTTTCGACGCGTATTTTCAAACCGATTGTATAATTACGTCCGACAGCGAAGTTCAGCTTGCGCTCGACAGCCAAATTGTGAAAGTTGAAACCGACCTCGAAAAAAGCCGACGCATACAGCGCGGTATTCAAAGGTACGACGTTGAGGGCGTGCCCGACGTTGTAAGCGTGCTAAGGAGCTGCGACGGACTTAAAGAACAGATTGCGTTCGAGTATATAAAACTTGTTTTCGAGCGCAAGGCGGCGATTAAAAAGGCGTACAACCTGCCGCAGGTAATTGAATTTAACGATATTTTATATAAAGTTACGGGAGAAACGCACCGTATGAAGGGATTTTTACGGTTTATGGAAAGTTCGAGCGGCGCACTGTACGCACCCTACTCCCCCGACAACGACATTACCGACTTGCTTATGCCGCACTTTGCAGAAAGATTTGCAAGCGAAAAATTTGTCATTCACGATTTAAAGCGAAAGCTTGCGGGTATGTACGACGGGCACAGTTGGGTTATTGCGCACGTCGGGGAAGCCGAAGTGTATCTTTCGGAATACGAAAAGACGTTTGAAACGCTTTGGAAATGTTATTACAACGCCGTAAACATTAAATCTCGCCCGCACGAGAAACAGATGAAGGGCTATATGCCCGTACGGTATTGGAAATTTCTGCCTGAAAAAAATTAACCGCGCGAAATTAAAATCGTGCGGTTTTTATCATTTTTCATACTCGACAAGCTCGTCAAGCGATACGTCAAATATCTCCGCCAAAACGCAGAGCGTATAAATATCGGGGGTACTGTACCCCGTTTCGTAATTTGACACGAGGCTTTTTTTACCGTTCAGCTTTTGGGCAAGTTCGTCCTGAGTCATACCTAATTGTTTGCGATAGAATTTGATATTTTCAGCGATTTTTGTCTTCATTATACCTATCAAATGTACAAATTGAATGTATAATATACGCGAAAGTTCAAAACTTTTGTACACGCAAAAATTTAATTTAAAAAACTAATTGAAATACGCTGCGCACCCATACTACGCAGCGTATTGTTTTGATTGACTTTTTTATTTACACCTTAACTTTTTTAGCTAATTTTTCAAAGAACTCCGAAAGGTAATTATTTTCAAAATTTTCTATCGCGCCGCTGTCGGCTGCGTTTGTAAGTTCGGGGTCGATGGGTAGCTTTGCGACGTTTGGTATTCCGTATTCCAGAGCGAGCGCGTCAACCTTGCTGTCACCGAAAACGCTTATGTGTCTGCCGCAGTCCGGACACTTGATATAGCTCATATTTTCCACTATTCCGAGTATTGGTACATTCATCATATTTGCCATATTTACAGCTTTTTGAACTATCATACCAACTAAATCCTGCGGAGTTGTTACTACAACCACGCCGTCTATAGGAATACTTTGAAATACCGTTAGCGGCACGTCACCCGTGCCGGGGGGCATATCTATAAACATTATGTCTACGCCCGTCCATATTACGTCCGTCCAAAATTGCAAAACCGTACCCGAAATTAGCGAGCCGCGCCAAACAACCGGCTCGTTTTCGTTTTCCAAAAGCACGTTCATCGACATAATTTGTACTCCGCCTTCGGTCACCACAGGCAAAATGCCGTTTTCCGACCCTACGGCGTGTTCGTGCGCGCCGAACATACGGGGAATTGACGGCCCTGTAATATCGGCGTCCATTACCGCGGTTACTTTGCCGCTGTTTTGCGCGGCGGCGGCAAGCAGGGCGCAAGTCATCGACTTGCCCACTCCACCCTTACCGCTGACTACGGCAATAACTTTTTTTATATCGCTCATTGCATGGGGCTTTTTTATCAAACTTTTAGGCTTGCGCGAAGAACAGTTCTCGCCGCAAGAGGAACAATCGTGCGAACAATTTTCCGACATATTTTTCTCCTTTTTTCAGATTATAGTTTAAATTATCGGCTTAAAATTGTCAAGCTATTACCAATTAAAGTTAAAAATATGGTTTTTAAGTAAAAAAGCTTGCAAATTTTTGCACTTAATGCTACAATTATTTAGCTGTGCTAAGTGGGGAGTTTGCGGTGCCCTGAACCTGCAATCCGCAATAGCAGGACTGAATGTCTTTCCCGACGAAGCATGTGGAAGGCTGCGCCTTATAAGGGGTGTTGATTTCAAGGTCTTATGCAACCGACAACTGCGAACCGTGTCAGGACAGGGATGTAGCAGCACTAAACAGCCCGTTCGGTGTGCCATAAGGTTGCTTTGGCGGAGCTACCTGTAAGGTTTACGCTTCGGCTTGTTTCGGCAAAAAAGACTGCACAGTTTATTAAAAAATTACCTCTCGCAAGTTCTTGCGAGAGGCTTTTTATTACTTTTTAAACATTATTCTTTCGCTCTTGAACATAAATGTAAGCAGTACTACAAAACCTGCGGCAATCACGAGGTTAGATATTATCGACAGCCATATGCCGAGCAGCGACGAGCTGAACGACATTATCGACGCCATCGCTAATCCGCTGCCTAATAGTGGTATGAGATAATAGCCGACCGCAGGAGTAGAGCCGAGAAGCATAGTTCCCATACCCAGCAAGACTACCACAATCATAAGCGGACCGATAAATGCCGCCGCCTCTTTGACGCTTTTTGCAAGGGCGGATATTACCGAGAACGCCGATATGAGAGCAAGCACTACCGATATAACTATTGCCAAAATCAAAAAGTAGTCACCTACGTTATACATAATTGCAGTATCGACGCTTATCATTCCCTGCATTAGATTTGGCAACGCAAATATTATGCCAAGGAAGCTTGAAATACCGCTAAGTAGCGCAAAACAGCTTAAACTTATGATTTTACCAAGCGCTATTTCGCTGCGCTTTACGGGCGTTATAAGCATAGTTGCCATAGTTCCGCGCTCCTTCTCTCCTGCTATCGATTCAGGCGCAACCGACATACAAGCCGAGGCAAGCAACGCAAACATAAGCGTAGGCACCATTATTGACAAGATTTGAGAAGAAACGTCGCTTGATTTAGCCAAATCAAATTTTTCAAGCGCGTTATTTATTGTGAATGCCGACGTATTTATTCTGTTTAAAAACGCCATCGCAAGATTATAAGCCGTGAATGAATTGGTCGAAGCCGAGTTATAGTACATTTTTACGTCGGGCGTTGGCGTCGAGCCTAATGACGTAGTAAAATTTTGTGGAAATACAATGTAAATATCCAGCTCGGAATCCGCAATGAGCTGTTTTGCGTTCTCTTCGGAAATATTATCAGTTTGAAGGCTGAATGCCTCTTCCATTACCGACGAGAGACTGTTCGGCATATTTATAACGTACGCGGTGGGCTTGTAGTCCTTGTTGGTTTCCGTCATATTCCCCACTATACCACCCATAAGAGAGTAAATTACATATATAAGTATGCCCGGCAAAAATATAGTAATAAGCATGCGCTTATCCGTAAAAAATCGTTTAAATTCTTTTTTTACTATCGTAAGTAAACTTTTCATACTCTGTACTCTCCCATTACGCTGGCATATAGGTCAAAAAATACCTGCTCGATATTCTTTTCAACGGTAAGGTTTTTAAGGGTATCGAGCGCAACAAGCCTGCCGTCAATGATTACGCCCACTCTGTCGCACAGCTTTTCGACAAGACTGAAAATATGCGTCGAAAGTATAATAGTCTTGCCTTGATTGCGCAGTTCCTGCAAAAAATCTGTCACTACCTTTGCCGTCAATACGTCGAGCCCGTTGGTAGGCTCGTCGAAAATTAAAAGCTCGGGGTCGTGAACTATCGATATTACAAGCGATATTTTTTGCTTCATACCCGTCGAAAGGTTGGCAACTTTTACTTCGGCAAACTTATCGATACCGAATTTTTCGAACAGCTCCTTTTTTCGAGCGTCGCGTATTGCAGGTTCAACGCCGTACAAATCGCTGAAAAAGTCGTAGATGTAATTGGGAGTAAAAAAGTCCTCTAATTTGAGCTCGCTGGTCAAAAAACCTATCTTTTTTCTCACCTCTCCGTCCTCGGTAACGATATTTTTACCGTCCACAACCGCATTGCCCGAGTCGGGCTTTATCAGTGTTGCAAGCATACGAAGAGTTGTGGTTTTGCCCGCGCCGTTAGGACCCAAAAGTCCGAAAATTTCCCCCTTATACGCTGTAAAACTCAACTTATCCACAGCAACTTTTAAAGGCGTATTTGTCTTTTCTATATATTGTTGCTTGCGCGAAAGTTTAAAAGTCTTTGTCAAATTATCAACGACCAAAATTTCTTGCATAGTATTCTCCTATTGATTTTCTAAATTAATTATATAATAAAAATCGGCGTAAATAAAGTAAAATTTACCTTTGTTTTTACAAACTTCCTGTAAAATTTACAAGAAAAAAGACGGGTTTAAACCCGTCTTTGATCATACGTTAAAATAAGTAAAGTGCAATACAAGACAAGTTACCGAAAGCAATACGAGATATAAGCTAAACCACTTGTAATTTGCCTTTTTTATTACTTTAAGCATTACCTTTATTGCAAATAGTCCTGCTATTGCCGAAACTATAAAGCCGAGCGCCACACTCCAACCGAGGGTTGCGCCGCCGTCAGTAAAGCTTTGCTGAATTTCCCCGTCTTTCAGCCCCATTACAAGTTCGACTAAAAAACTGCCGAGTATGACGGGTATGCTCATTATGAACGAGAATTTGGCAACTTCCTCGCTTCTGCAACCGGCAAGCGTGCCCGCGCATATTGTGGAGCCGCTTCTCGATATACCCGGGAGCACGGCAAGAGCCTGTGCAAGCCCCATAGGAATTACCGTTTTGAAACAGAGCGGCAAGGTATTTTGCCTGCGCTTTACTACCATTTCGGTCACAAAAAGAACCGTTG
>CAJUMW010000004.1:65054-69223 GCA_910587625.1 uncultured Christensenellaceae bacterium | reverse complement strand
TAATGAGGAAAAACACGCAAAGTATTATTCCCATATACTGCGGACTTAGCAAAACCGCGTCTAAATCCAACAACTTGAACAGTATTCCTGCCAAACCGGCAGGAATTGTTGCAAGAATTAAAAATCCGAGCGTATGAAAAGGTTTTTTAAATAGATCGAGAATATCGCGCCAGAATATGACGCAGACTGCGACAAGCGTTCCAAGGTGTAGAATTATAGTGAAAAATAGAGCTATATCGCTTTCGCTTATCCCAAATATACCTTGAAAAAACGCTATATGTCCCGACGATGATACGGGTAAAAATTCAGTTAATCCCTGCACTAAGCCGAGAATAACCGCCTGCCATATTTCCATAAAAGACCTTAATTGCCGCTGTTGTTATTATTATTGTTGTTATTATTATTGTTTGTGTTGGTATTATCGTTTTTCAGGTCAAGTAAGTCTTGATATCTATTCTGATAGGTAGTAACAGTTTCGTCTGTCTTGTATTCCGTGATAATTTGCGTTCTTCTTGTCGTTGAAATATCGGAAATGGTATTTTTCTTTATCATTTCATAGAACAAGTTTTCAAACGTGCCCTCTTTTTCGATATTTTCAGCCCAATTGGGGGAATACTGATTGCCGCCCTTATTGTCGAACGTATAAGTTACATATATAAGGTGCCAGCCGTAATCGCCCGCGCAAACCGCATACGAACCTGCGCCGTTATTTATAGCCTTGTGAGTTGCGTGCTCGAATTCTTTAATATAGCTGGTCTTTCCTGCCTCTACAGAATAGCCGAGATACTGCGAAAGAACGGAAGTATCGGTGGTATAAGCGTATTGAAGTTCGTTTACCGCACTGAGAACTTTATATTGATCGCTTTCGCTGTAAAGTAAGTTTGCCCTGTTGTAAGCCTCGTCCTCGGTAAAATTGACTTTACCTTCGGCATAAATAAAGTTTTCGTAATTAATTTTATCTTTTCCGTTCTCTTTGGTATAGAGGCTGTCGGCTGTAAGATTGTAGTAATTTGTGTTTGGAGTTATGGGGGATACAATGTTTTCGCCTGTAACAAAGTTTACATAATTCATAAACTCGTCAAGCATTTCGTCTATATCCAACTTTTCGGGAACGAGAACATAATCGTTTTCAGCCTTGAACACCTTGCCGTTGTAGGCATATTTTCCGGCGTATTTTTCAAGAGTTTCGTATCTGTAAGTGTTTTCAAAGTTGTTTTCGAAGAAAAGCCAGCCGCTGTCGCCGTAATAATCTACGCCGGGTACGGCATTTTCCTTGTGGTAAGCGTATTCCTTTTCTCCGTTGAACCAAGCCGAACGTTGATCGGTAGTTTCAATATTGCGCAAAAGCGCGTTTCTTGCAATATAGTAATCCGCCTTGTAACCGCCGTCTGCCTTTTCATCTTTATAAACGGTCTGCATAGCGGTAAGCTGCGCGCTTTGAGAAGAATTGAAGGGCAACAAGATGTTGTAGACAAAGCCGTAAGTCCCCGTTTCTTCGGAATCGGGAGAATACAGTATAAACGAAGAATCAGACATATCGCCGAGAGCCGAAGCAAAGCTCGACTCGGTTGCATACTGCTCGGTCTGCAAATTGAGAATGTCGTTGTAGGTCGAGTCTATAAAGGAATAGTCGTCCTTTTTAATAAACTCTTCCTGCTCGGTTTCGTAAATTTCGTAATACTTATTTATAATACGCTGCTCGAGCTGGGACTTATATTCATCTTGAATATAGTTAAGCGAAAGAATATCCCTTAAATTTTCGTTCTTTTTATCGACGAGATCATAGGACGAAGAAGCGAGCGAGCTTATAAAGCTGTTATACGCCCTTATTCTTGTCGAGCGAGTAGAACCGTCGAGCACGTCTTTTTGATATGCGCCGCTCTGAGGAAGCAAATACCCCTCGTATCCCGTATAAACGTTGTAGTCGAGTTCTCCGTCTTTGTCAACGGGGAAGAAATTTTCCTTTTCGGTATCCACACCGCCGGGTGTGGTTCTTTTGTCGCTGCCCGTCGTGGACGAGTCTTCGTCAAGAATATTTTTTTCATACGAGTCAATCGCGTTGTTCAACGAAGAATACAGCGAATAAGTTGCAATTTTAACATCGTCGCTGTCCTTGCCGCCCAAAAGATACTCGTACTTTTCAACTTCGGTTTCTTTGCTCTCGTACTCTGAGATAACCTGCTGTGCAGTGAGATTTTCACTTTCAGCCTTTTCCTTCAAAAGATACATTGTCGCATACTGCGTGAGTACGCCGTTTTCAACAAGCCCGTTCATAAGCATGGTAAATACCTGCTCATAGGAAAGACCGCTTTGAATATACGAGTAGCCCGTATTTAAAAAGTATGCTACAAGCTCCCTCTTTATGACGGTAGAAGTACCTACGGTGTTCTTATACGCGTCAAGCTCCTTGTCCAAAGTTACGGCATTGGATACGTTGATTTCGGCTATTACCTGACTCATATCCGCCGCGGCGTTGGCGGAAACCAAGCCGCATCCGCCGAGTGTTGCAGAGAGAATTACCGTGCTTGCAATTACTCCGCTTATAAGTTTTTTCTTGCTCATATTGTCGCTCCGAAAAATTATATACAAGTATAAATTTTAAACCGCAATACGCGATTTTATAAAATACCAAATATTATTATATAGTATTTTAAAAGTTATGGCAAATCTTTTTTGTGAATTTTAGTTAAAACTTACGGCAAATTTTAAAAATTTTGTCATATCAAGCATCGTTTTTGTCGGAGTTTGCCGCGGTTCGAAGATTATAAGCGGCGCTTTTGCCATCGAAAGCTTGACTCTGCCTCTATATCTGTCGAGTGCGGCGCGCAGTCTTTCGTCGCTCAGGGAGTTTAGCGAGGGAAGCTCCAACGCCCCCTCCGTTCCGTCTACGCTTATCTTTTTGACGTTGAATTTCGACGCAAACGATTTTAATACTGCAATTATCAACAGATTTAAAACCTCGTCCGGCATTTCACCGTAATTGTCCTCGATTGACGCTATTACGCGTTTATAGTCTTCAACAGAGCGGATTTCCGCAATCTGCTTATAGCAATCCAGCCTGCCGGCGCTGCTCTCGATGTAAGCTTCGGGAATGTATGCCGTTGTCTTTATTTCAAGCTCGGTTGAAAGCTGTTTGTCACCCGTAAGCTCCTCTTTCAAAAGTTTTGAATACAGTTCGTAGCCGACCTTATCCATATGACCGTGCTGTTCGGCGCCTAGCACGTTGCCTGCTCCCCTTATTTCGAGGTCGCGCATTGCAATTTTAAAGCCCGATCCGAGTTCGGTAAAGCGCATAATTGCTTTTAGTCGCTCGGTGGCGTCGCTTGAAAGCACTTTCGAAGCTTTGAATGTAAAGTACGCCTGAGCCAGCCGCGCGCCTCTGCCCACCCTGCCGCGAAGCTGATATAGCTGAGATATACCCAGTCTGTCGGCGTCGATTACGATTATCGTGTTTGCGTTGGGTAAATCGATTCCGTTTTCTATTATTGTAGTGGTAACCAGTATATTTTTTTCTCCTCGATAGAACGAGAACACCGCGTTTTCAAGCGTATCCCTGTCCATTCTGCCGTGAGCGTAACACACCTTGCCTTCGGGAATAATTTCCGCAATTCTACCTGCAAAAGTCGAGATACTCTCCACCCTATTGTAGAGAATAAACACCTGACCGCCCCTTGAAATTTCGCGTATGCACGCGTCGCGGATAAGCGGCTCGCTCTCCTCTACGACGTAGGTCTGAACCGGAAGCCGCTTTAACGGCGGGGTATTTATAGTGCTTATATCGCGTATGCCGGCAAGCGACATATGAAGAGTGCGCGGAATAGGCGTTGCCGTCATAGTCAGACAGTCGATATCTTTTTTGATATGCTTTATTTTTTCCTTATGTTCGACACCGAAACGTTGTTCTTCGTCGAGCACAAGCAAACCCAAATCGTAAAATTTCACATCGGACGAAAGCAGCCTGTGCGTACCTATTACAAGGTCTATATTCCCTTCGGCAAGCTCCTTTAAAATTTTAGCCTGCTTTGCAGGGGTTTTAAAGCGATTTAACGCCTCGACCCTAAGCCCGAACTCTTCAAACCGTTTCAACGCGGTATTATAGTGCTGTTCGGAAAGCACGGTGCTGGGGCACATTATTGCCGCCTGTTTTCCGCCCAATACGCAAAGATACA
>CAJUMW010000004.1:59112-65027 GCA_910587625.1 uncultured Christensenellaceae bacterium | reverse complement strand
TCGGTTTTGCCGTATCCGACGTCACCGCAAAGCAACCTGTCCATTACCTTTTTCGAGCACATATCCGACTTGATTTCTTCGATGGAAGTAAGCTGGTCGGGGGTTTCTTCATACTCAAAGGAATTTTCAAACTCCTCCATCATTGCCGCGTTTTCGGGAAAACAATAGCCGCGCTGCGCCGAGCGCTCGGCATACAGCTCCTTTAAATCGAACGCCAGCTTGCGTATAGATTGTTTTACTCGCTCTTTAATTCTCTCGAAGTCCGCGCCGCCTATCTTGGAAAGCTGGGGATTTGCGTCCCCGACGTATTTCGAGAGAATGTCCATCTGCTCGACGGGAATGTGCAGCACGTCTCCGCCCTTGTACTCAATTGACAGATATTCCTTGATGCCGTCGGTAGTTTCTATCTTTTGTGTGCCGATAATTCTGCCTATGCCGTGCTTTTCGTGTACGCAGAAATCCCCTATCTCGGGAGCGACAAACATATCTCCGCGGCGCTTTCGTATGCGTTTTGTTACCGACTTTGTATAAAGATCGCCGCTTCCGATTACCGCAAGCTTATTTTCGTGAAGTATAAAGCCGTGGGCAAGCTCTTCCGAACTTATCGCAACGCCTTGAAGCGCTTCGAGCCTGTCGGGCACAGGATATACGGGAAAGTACTCGTCGCTCAGCGCCTCGGAGAGCTTGTCATACCGCTGAACATTGCCCGTAAACGCAAGCACGCGATAGCCGTTTGAAAGCCAACCTTTAACGTCAACAACAAACTGCTGCATTGCGTTGAGATAGGACGGGGACGGCGTAGCTTTGAGATTGAAGGTTTTAAGCGGCCTGAAAAACATAGTGCTCGAAACAAAGTTCTGTACCGCGAGATTGCGGAAATTTTTCAAGCCGTCGAAAAGTATTTTGGGTTGAATTAATTGATTTTGGGAGAACGAAAACGCTTCTCCCCCCTTTTTAAGGTCGCTTACGCGCTCGCAATGCTCCCTATACAAGCCTTCGGCTTTGTCGGATATATTCTTGCATTCGTCAAATATTACGAGAGTGTTATTGTCGATTATCTCGAAAATACTGCGCGTCGAGCAGAGAAGCGGCATTAAAAACGACGCGCCCGTGAACGCCGTGCCGAGCGACATTTTTTCGGTAATGTCGTCCGCAATTGTCTTGGCACGCTCGTATGACTGTGCTGTATTGAACTTCTTTATTTCAGAGGACAGCACCTTTACTATGCTTGCCGCGTCGGTCGGCGTACAAATCACGTCGGTTGCGGCGCACACGCAAATTTCGTCGGTTTCCTGTAATCGGTCTCCGCTGATTTCATCATATGGACGTATTCTTTCGACGGTATCTCCGAAAAAGTCGATGCGAACGGGATTTTCGCTGTTTACGGGAAAAATATCCAAAATGTCACCGCGAACGGCAAAACAGCCCCGTGTGTCGACTGAATACTCGCGAGTGTATCCCATTTTTACGAGTTTTTCGGGAATAGAAGCATAGTCCAGCTCGCAATTCTTTTTAAAAGTTATTACTTCGACCCGTTCGGGAAACAACTGCATTATTGCTTCGATATCGGTTATTATTATATCCGTGCCGTGCGTAAGCTCGTATATTGCCGATATTCTTTTAAACAGCGCGTCTTTGGACAGTGCGTCTTTATATAAAATTACCTCGTCCTTAGCAGGCAACAGCGTGCATTTTCTGCCGGAGAGAGTTTTGACGCTTTCATATGCCTTTTGCGCAAATATAGGGTCGGAAGCGACATACAAAACCTGCCCCTCGTAAAGCGAGGCAAGCAAATATTTATGCGCGTCGGAAAGACCAAATGCCGCCGTCGGCGTGCCGAGGCGGATTTCGTTTTGCAGAGCGAGATATTCGCCCCCTAAGTTTTTAAATGAAAAAAAGTTTTTAATCAAGTGATTTTACCCTTGATTTGAATTGTCAAGCATTAAATTCCGTCATTACGTTTGCAACGGTTTCGCCTTTTGCGATTTTTATTGCCGCCTCCGCTGCCCTGCCGCAAGCAGAAATGAACAAGTCGTAGTCCTCGCGCCTTACTTCGGAAAGAACGTAATTTATTATGGGTATGTTAACCGCGTTGTCGCGTATGCCTATTCTTATGCGTGTAAAGTTTTGCGTGCCTATCTCAGCAATGACCGAACGCATGCCGTTGTGAGTACCTGCGCTGCCCGAGGGGCGTATTCTTATATTGCCCTTGGGAATATCGTAGTCGTCGTATAAAACTATCAAATCAGAGGGCTCGCACTTGTACTTGGCAAGAAGCTGTTTTACCGCTCTGCCGCTCGCATTCATATAAGTTACGGGACGGGCTAAAATTATCTTTTCTCCGCCGACGTTGGCTTCGGCAACAAACGCCTCGCATTCCTTTTTTTTGAATTTAACGCCAAGCTTATCCGCCGCGTCACCGACCGCAATATAGCCCATATTGTGAAAAGTTTTTAAATACTTTTCTTCGGGATTGCCTAAACCGACTATTATATACATATTTTCCTTTTAAAAGAGCCGCGGCTGCGGCTCTCGATAAATTTTAAATTAGTCGTAAATTTTCGACATGGACCTGTCCATATAAACGTTTTCTATTGCGGCGGCAAATATAGGCGCCGTAGAAATCATTTTAAATATGGGCAACATTTTTTCTTTGGGTATGTTTATTGTATCGAGCATTGCAAGCTCGGTTATGGGAGAAGCCGCAAGTCGTTCTATCGCAGGCCCCGACAGTACCCCGTGCGAGCAGCAGGCGTAAATTTCTTTTGCGCCGGCTTCCTTTAAAGCCTTTGCGCCCTGTACAATAGTGCCTGCGGTATCTATCATATCGTCGACCATAAGACAGTTTTTGCCTTCTACGTCGCCTATTATGTTCATAACTTCCATTACGTTGGCTTTGGGGCGGCGCTTGTCGATTATAGCCATTTTGGCGTCCATTTTTGCGGCAACCTTTCTTGCGCGCGCTACCGAGCCGATATCGGGGGAAACTACGACAAAGTTGTCGTCCACCTTGGGTTTGAAATAATTATAGAGCGTGGGACCGCCCACAAGATTGTCAAGCGGAATATCGAAAAAGCCCTGAATCTGCATGCAGTGCAAATCCATAGTGAGAACTCTGTCCGCGCCTGCGCTGGTTATAAGATTTGCAACAAGCTTTGCCGTTATCGGCTCGCGCGAACGTGCCTTTCTGTCCTGACGCGCATATCCGAAATAGGGAATGACGGCTGTAATTCTGCCGGCGCTTGCCCTCCTTGCCGCGTCAATCATAATCAGCAATTCCATAAGATTTGTGTTTACGGGATAGCTTGTGGACTGAACGAGGAACACGTCCATACCGCGGATTGTTTCGTTGAAGCGAACGTAAATTTCACCGTCTGAGAAGTGAGTTACTTCCATTTCTCCGAGCGACGTATTTAACTTTGCGGCAATCTTTTCAGCAAGCGGTTTGTTGGAATTTCCCGAAAAAATCTTAATTTCGTTTCCGTGACTAATCATTTGGTATATCCTCCGAATTTTCGTTTGTGTAAGGAAATTTACCTTCCCTCGATTTTATTGTATAATTATAATGCAACAATGTCAACCGTTTGAAATAACTCAATTGTCATTTTTACGTTTGGTGCGCTCGCGCATTTCCTTGAAAAAAGTTGACAAAATTTCGGCGCACTCCTTCTCCATTACTCCGCCCTCGACCTCTATGGTGTGATTTAACAGGTTGGACTTAGACAGCTCGTCCGTCATAGACCTGCCCTTAGCCTCGTACGCGCCGAAATAAACTTTTTTAATGCGAGCGTTGAGCATTGCGCCCATGCACATGGGGCACGGCTCTAAGGTAACGTAAAGCTCGCACTCGGGAATGCGCCAGCTATTTAATTTTTTACAAGCCTTTTCAATTGCCTCTATTTCGGCGTGAGCGGTTGCAATCTGCTTATGCGTGCGCCTGTTGTGACCGCGAGCTATTACCTTGCCGTCGAGAACGACCACCGCACCTATGGGAACCTCGCCCTCTTCGAGAGCGCGCCGCGCGCATAAAAGCGCGGACTTCATAAATTTATCAGCCATATTTTTCCGTAAAATCTTTTAAAATTTTAAAACACTTTTTTAAATGTCCGAGCTTTTCTATCGGATGAGTCAATTTATCCGAGCCGCACTCGATTGTGTACGCCGGAATTTTAAGTTTGGAAATGCACCAATCCTTATATCCGCCGGCGGAACCGTAGACGCGCTCTATTTTGTAACCCGTCGACCGGGAAATTATTTCCGCGCCGCGATAGTCGCCCTTACCGCCGTATTCCCAATAAATTTCTTCACCTTTGGTATGAAAACTGAAAGTAACGAAAGGTCTTATTTTTAATGTGAAGTCGCGCAAAGCGCCCGTTTCGGATTCGGAAAAAGGAAAATCTCCGATACAGTTTTCTCCGCCGCGGTATGTGACGTTGCTTCTGCCGCTGCCCCAATCGGCGTCGAAATTACAGTTTAAATCGACCCCTCTGCCGTTTGCCTTCCAAAGCGGAAATTCGCTTTGACAGATACATGCGCCGTCGGGATTTAAAAGCGGAATTATCCAACCGCCGCCGCGATGTAGTTCAACGTCTATATGTTTGAGCGCAAGTCTTGCGGTTATCCACTCCCGCGCGTGAACGGCGTAGACGGCTATAAACTGCTTACCGTACTCGTCCCCGACGTGAAATGCGTAAATTTCTCTGCCGCGCGCAGAGTAGCCTATGATGCACTTACGCTTTGAATAGCTTTGGTAAAACTTTCTCACTTCGTCATAAATCACACTCTACAATATGATTTGAAAAATGCAATTATACTACTTGTGATACTCGCTGCCGCTGTTAATCATAAACGCCCTGTATACCTGCTCGCAGAGTATTACCCTCATAAGCTGGTGGGGGAACGTCATATCCGAAAAAGAGAGCATACAGGCGGCAATATGCTTGACTTTCGGGTGTAAACCGTACGAAGAACCTATAACAAAAGTTATCTCGTCCCCTCGGTCACAAAGCACTTTAATTTGACTTGCAAGCCCCTCGCTGCTCAGCTTTTTGCCCTCGATACATAGCGCTAAAATATAGCCCTTTGCGGCACGGATTATAGCTTCGGCTTCGTCCTCCAAGCTTTTACCTTCGGCAAGTTCTTTTATTTCCACCTTACAGAACCGAGAAAGCCGCTTGACGTACTCGGCAACCGCCTGTCTGTAAAATTCTTCTTTAATTTTTCCGACGCAAACTATATTTACTTTAATCATACAACAAAAAACGAAAGCACCCACATAAGACCGAGAATGACTATGCCGACAGACGCGTAAATAAAGAAATTTTTGACCTTTGCTCTATCCCCCTTTTTATAGGGTTTACGGTCGAAACCAAGCCATATTGCCGCCCCAATCAAACTTAACGCGGCAAATACCTTTACTGTTACCATAGCTTCGAAAGGCATCATAAGCTCACCTGCTTGGTCGAAAAGATTGCACGCCGCAAGTATGACAATCAGGGCGTTGTTTATAAAGTGCATTAGAACGGACGGCAAAATCGAACCCGAACGCAGCACCAAAAACGCAAAGGCGCAACCTGCAAGAAACTGATATACCGTCTGTTCGGGAGAGGCGTGGAAAAGGGAAAAACAAAAGCCGACTATAAACACTGTTCTTATACTGCCGAGTTCCTCTTCACATGTGTTTAAAATTACGCCACGGAAGAGAAATTCTTCAAAAACGGCAGGCATAACCGCCATTACCAACAGCGCAAGCACCACATATCCGCCCGTCAGAGTAGGGAAATATGACGAAGCCTCCTGCGGTTTATAACCCATAAGCTTGAAAAGCTCTAAAAACACCCCGTCCAAATCAGAGGCAAAAAATATCAAGCCGAATATCAACAGTACGGCAATGGCGTAATATTTGGGATTGCACT
>CAJUMW010000004.1:58350-59102 GCA_910587625.1 uncultured Christensenellaceae bacterium | reverse complement strand
CTTGAAGCGAAGCATTTTTTTGGGACTGACTTTTCTGACTTTAAGCGAAAATATAACCCCCAAAGTCATTGCGACAGGCGCGGCAAGATATCTTAAATAGGTATAGGCGTCCGACCCCTCCGCTATTTGACATAAACTTATTATAAAAGCAACCACGGCGCTTATTATAATCATTAAAATGGCGGACGCGCTGAAAGCCAAACCGCCCGCTTCACACAGGGGAGGGTTTACACCGGTCATCTGTCCGTCGTTGAAATTTTGTGAATTTTTATCGTTTTTAACGTCAAATTCCTGTTCCATAATTTAATTATACAGTAAAATGCGATTTTAGTAAATTATTTAATTTACTTTTATTTAAAAATATTATAATATTTAAGTATGCGAAAGATTAACACGGCTATTATAGAGGAAAAAATTTATAACCTTGCCATGAAGTCGGGAGTAAACCTTACTCCCTCTTGCAAGGCGGCTTTGAAAGAAGCCTGCGAAAACGAGAGCGGCGCGGCTAAGTTTGCCCTTTCTACTCTTTTGGAAAACAGCCGCATAGCCGTAGAAGAAAATATGCCCGTGTGTCAGGACACCGGGCTTGCCGTAGTTATGCTTGAAATCGGGCAACAGGTATTTTTGGAAGGTAAACCGATTGGGCAAGCCGTGAACGAAGGCGTGCGCCGAGCTTACCGCGACGGATATTTCAGAAAATCGGTCTGCGACCCGATAACGAGAGAAAACACGGGCGACAACACCCCCGCTGT
>CAJUMW010000004.1:54372-58340 GCA_910587625.1 uncultured Christensenellaceae bacterium | reverse complement strand
TGTTTTACATACCGAAATTGTCGAGGGCGACAAAATTGCAATTACATTTTTACCAAAGGGTTTCGGCAGCGAGAATATGTCAAAAATGTATATGCTAAAACCCTCGCAAGGAGTTGACGGAATTGTCGAGGCAATAATCGAAACCGTCAGATGCGCCGGTTCAAGGCCCTGCCCTCCCGTGTATGTTGGCGTGGGCATAGGCGGAAGCTTCGATTATTGCGCGTACCTTGCAAAGAGGGCGTTGACCCGTGAAGTCGGCGCACATAACCCCCGTAAAGAAATTGCGGATATCGAAAAACGCGCGCTTGACGGCATTAACAAACTTAAAATCGGCTGTCAAGGGTTCGGAGGCAATACTACGGCTTTGGGCGTTAGCTGCGAATATGCGCCTACGCACATTGCGGGTTTGCCCGTTGCCGTAAATATACAGTGCCACTGCGTGAGATGCGAAAAGGAGATAATATGAAAAAAATTTGTCTGCCTTTGAGTAAAGAGGATATAAAAAACCTGAGTGCCGGGGACAGCGTCAGCCTTTCGGGAATAATTCTGACAGCGCGCGATTGTGCGCACAAGCGCATTTTCGAATTGTTGAAAAATAACGAAAAACTGCCGTTTGAAATTAAAGACGCGGTAATATATTACGCCGGTCCCTGCCCCTCGAAACCCGACGCCGCTTCGGGAAGTTGCGGCCCCACCACTTCGGCAAGAATGGAAGGATTTGCCCCCACTCTTCTCGATTTGGGACTTACAGCCATAATCGGCAAGGGAGAAATGAACGCCGAAGTACAGGCGGCTTTAAAGCGCAATACGGGCGTATATTTTGCTGCTATAGGCGGCGCCGGAGCGCTGTACGGCAAAGCAATTAAGTCGTGCGAGTGCATAGCCTTCGAAGATTTGCTGTCGGAAGCCGTGTACAGGCTTGAAATTAAAGATTTTCCCGTAGTTGTTGCTTACGACTGCTATGGAAATTCAATCTATTAATAATAATTTTTACACCGTTCCGTCCGAAAAAAAAGTCAATATATATTTAAAAAAAACATTAAAATATTTGACATTAATTTAGTAAACACTTATAATTTTAATATAATTTCAAAGGCAATGATTGGGACAGACGTTTCAAAAACCCTTTTCAGAGAGAGAAATCCGAAAACGGCTGAAAGGTTTCTTATAGGGCGGAAGCGGTATTCACCCATGAGCCGACGGGCGAAAGTGTTCGAGTAGTCCGCTCCGTTTTTCCGCGTAAAGGAATTTATGAAGGCAGTTTTACTGCGAAATCAGGTGGTACCGCGAAATTTTTCGCCCTGTGCTTTTGCACGGGGTTTTTATTTTTTATTTGGAGATGTAAAATGCAAGACAAGATTAATGAAATCGAACAGAGCATCGACAAAGCCGTTCAGGACGTAAAGTCGAGCAAAACTTTGCAGGAAATCAAGATGAAGTTCCTTGGAAAAACGGGAACTATTTCCGCGCTTATGAAAAATATGCGCGACGTACCGGCGGACGAGCGACCCAAAATGGGTAAACTTTTGAACGCGCTTAGGGAATGGTGCGAAAATAAGTTTGACGAGCTTGAAAACAGAATTAAAAACCTTGAATTGAAAAAGAAGTATGCGGACGAAAAAATCGACGTTACTTTGCCGGGTAAAAAGCCCGAGGACGGTGCTATTCACCCCAACACGCTTGTAAAACGCGAACTTATTTCCATTTTCGCAGGTATGGGTTTTGAAGTGTTCGAAGGTCCAGAAATAGAGAACGACTACTACAACTTTACCGCGCTTAACACCCCGTCAGACCACCCGGCAAGAGATATGCAGGATACCTTTTACATTACCGAGGATTTATTGCTGCGCACACAGACCTCCGCAGGACAGGTGCGCGTTATGGAGAACAAGAAGCCGCCTATAAAGATTTTATCGCCGGGTAAGGTTTACAGAAGCGACGACGACGCAACTCACTCGCCCATGTTCACGCAGATGGAAGGGCTTGTGGTAGACAAGGGAATTACACTTTGCGACCTCAAAGGTATGCTTGACGAATTTGCCAAAAAGATTTTCGGAGAGAACATAAAGACCAGGCTTCGTCCATCCTACTTCCCCTTTACCGAGCCTTCGGTCGAAGTGGACGTAAGCTGCTTCGAATGCGGCGGCAAGGGTTGCAGGCTGTGCAAGGGAACGGGCTGGATCGAAGTACTCGGCGCAGGCATTGTAAACAGGCGCGTTTTGGAAGGCTGCGGCATTGACCCCGACATATACTCGGGTTTCGCGTTTGGAATGGGTGTTGAAAGAATTGCAATGCTCAAATACGGCATAAACAATATGAAGCTGTTATTCGAGGGTGACGTGCGGTTTTTAAAACAGTTCAAGGCATAAGGAGATTGATATGAAAGCACCTTTAAGTTGGTTGAAAGATTACGTTGATATAGATATCAGCGCCGAGGAATTACAGGCAAAGTTGTTTTCCTGCGGCTTTGAAGTTGAAGAATTGATTGAAGTAGGCAAGGACGTTTCGGGCGTGGTTGTCGGTGAAGTTATTGAGTGCGAACCTATTGAAGGCACGCACTTGCACGTTTGCCGGGTTGACTGCGGAGATAAGGGAACTTTTCAGATTTGCTGCGGCGCAGATAACGTTAAAGTAGGAATCAAAGCGCCCTGCGCTTTGGTTGGGGCTACCGTGTACGCTACGGGCAAAGACCACGTCACTATCGAAGGCGTTATGACAATTAAAAAGGGTAAACTTCGCGGCGTCGAATCGTTTGGCATGCTTTGCTCGGGCGTTGAACTTGGACTTAACGAGGACTTATATGAAGGCGCAGGATATTGCGGACTTCTGTTATTGCCTAAGGACAGCAAGAACGGTTGTGACGTTAAACCCATACTCGGACTTGACGACTATATTTTCGACATAAGCGTTACGGCAAACCGCCCCGACTGTCAAAGTATTTTCGGCATTGCGCGCGAAGTTGCAGCCGTGCTTGACAAGAAATTGAAAGAGCCCGATTACAGCTATAAAACGAAGCAAGTCAAGAGCGATATTATACAGATTTCGGACATTGCCCCCGATATATGCCCCCGTTACATAGGTCACTATGTAAAAGACGTAAAGTGCGCTCCCTCCCCCCGTTGGTTGAGAAAGCGGCTTGCGTTGTGCGGTTTACGCTCTATTTCGAACGTTGTCGACATAACCAATTTCGTACTTTTGGAACTCGGTCAACCAATGCACGCTTTCGATATGAGAACGCTTTCGGACGGAAAAATAGTTATACGCAGAGCGTTGAACAATGAAAAAATAGTTACGCTTGACGGAAACGAGTTCGAGCTGAACGAGGAAAACCTGGTCATATGCGACGGGGAAAAGCCGTGCGCGCTTGCCGGTATTATGGGCGGACTCAACAGCGAAATTAAGGATGACACCACTGAAGTTTTATTCGAGGCGGCAAAATTTGCGCGCGACAGCGTGAGAAAGACCGCAAGGGCGTTGGGACAGCACTCAGACTCCTCTGCTCTGTTTGAAAAGGGAGTAAATGAATACACGACCGAGCGAGCAATGGCAAGAGCTTTACACCTCATAGACGAGCTCAATTGCGGTACCGTAACAAGCGTGCATATCGACGTTAAGACTGAGTATTCGCACACCGCCGAAAAACAGATGACCGCTTCCATAAGCAAAATAAACGCGTTGCTCGGCATTGACGTGCCCTCAAAGGACATTGTAAAAATTCTTAAAAACCTTGCTTTCGGGGTAAAGCTTGACGGAGATTCGCTCAACCTTACCGTGCCCGGTTGGCGCGAGGATATAGACGGTTATCCTGATATTGCAGAGGAAATTATACGCTTTTACGGCTATGAGAATATAAACGGTACTTTCCTGCCCTCCGCCTCGATTACAAACGGCGGTTTTACGGACGAGCAAAAAGCTGAAAACAGGCTTATAGACTGCCTTGCCTCCAAGGGACTTTATGAAATTTCAAG
>CAJUMW010000004.1:54075-54362 GCA_910587625.1 uncultured Christensenellaceae bacterium | reverse complement strand
CTTTCTATTCCAAAAAGGATTTGGATATGCTGCATTTCCCTGAGGACGCAACGGAACGTCGGGCTATAAGAATATTAAACCCCATAAGCGAAGATTTATCCGTTATGCGCACCACGCTTGCCCCCTCTATGGTAAACGTGATTGTCAGAAATTTAAGGCGCGGAAACATGTCGGGCAAGCTGTTTGAGCTGAGCAAGGTTTATCTTGCCGATGAACTGCCCCTTGCAACCTTCCCCGACGAACAAAAAAGACTTGTGATAGGTCTGTGGGGCAAGTGCGATTTCTTT
>CAJUMW010000004.1:47321-54065 GCA_910587625.1 uncultured Christensenellaceae bacterium | reverse complement strand
AATTCGAGTATGAACCCAGCGAAAAACCCTTCCTCCACCCCGGAATATCCGCCAAAATTTTGTGCGACGGAACGGAAGTCGGATATTTGGGATTGATTGCACCCACGGTTGCCGAAGAGCTTGCGCTTGAAAGGGCGGTTTACGTTGCGGAGCTTGACTATGAAGAGCTTAAAAAACACGCAAACGCGTTTAAATTTACTCCGCTGTCGAAATTCCCCACAGTCAGCCGCGACCTTGCGTTGACCTGCGATATTAATACCACCTGCGCGCAAATTGAAAAGGAAATTTATGCGGCGTGCAAGTTCGTTACCGAAGTCAAACTGTTTGACGTATATATAGGGGAACAGGTTGAAAGCGGCAAAAAATCCATGGCGTTTAAAATTACGTTTACACCCAACGACGAGCCCATTGAAAATAAGATAGACGGCTTTGTTAAAAAGATTTTGAATAACCTTAAATTTAAACTTGACATAACGTTGAGGTAAAAGACATACTAAAAGCCGCTTATCCTTTTGGATAAGCGGCTTTTTATCTACTTCCTTCGGGCACCAATGCCGCGCCGCCGCCTGCAAGCGAGGCTTGAAGGTAGGTTTCGGGGATTTTACCCGTAATTACGCTTTCGCATATCAACACTTCGATAGTTGAAGCAAGATTGGTACTTTTCGACGGTAAAATTATAGAGATATCCGACACGATTTCAAGATACAGCGAGTGTTTTGTTTGATTTATTCCTGCATCGACAAACTTTGATACAAACCTGCACTCTACGTTGCTTATCGGTATAATTTTGATATTTATTTTCTGACCGAAGCCGGCAAGCGCCTCAACCCCGGTGAGCGCGCCTATGGGAACCATAATTCCCTCCTCGCTCATCTTGTTCAAATTCTCCTGCGAAAGATACGCAGTATCCCTCGCTATGCGGTTGATTTTAAGACTGTCGGTAGTAATGGAAGTTACGTTGCCCTGCTCGTCGCGGTCGATATAAATCAAGTCCTCGTAGCGCATAGTGTCGTTTAAAGTATAGTAAATTGCGTCGTTGACGGCTACGGTCGTAATGGAACGTATCGTTGCCTCGCTTATAGATATGAGCACGCGCGTAACGTTGCGCTGGAAATACACCAAAACGACTATTATCAACAGACAGATTATAAGAATAATTACCTTAAAACGTTTGAACTTTCTATTTTTTGCGCCCTTCATATAAATATTGTATGTCAGTTGCGCTTGGTTCTTGATTTAAAAATTAAAGCCATTAAAAATGCGAACACAACCGCCGCTGTAACACCTGCGCTTGCCGCGCTCAAAGAGCCCGTTATAGCAGAAAAAAAGCCCTTTTCCGCACCCTTTATCGCGCCGTTTGCAAGTAGATAGCCAAAGCCGGAAATGGGCACGGTAGCACCTGCGCCGGCAAACTCGACGAGAGGCTGGTACAGACCTATTGCCGTAAGAACTATGCCCGCAAGCATAAAATATACCAATATTTTACCTGCGGTAAGGTCGGTAAAATTTATTATTATCTGAGCGATAAGGCATATTCCACCCCCTACCGCAAAAGCCTTTAAAAACTGTAAAAATATATCAAGCATTTCCGCTTCCATAATCAGACCTCCAACTGCACGGCATGGCTTATGCATGGTATGCTTTCTCCCTGACCTGACGACACGGTGGAAAGTAAAGCTCCCGTAGCGGCAAAAAGTATGCGCTTATATAGCCCCGCATTCATTTTAGTGAGAATGTACGAGTTTAACACCGTAGCCGAGCAACCTGCCCCGCTGCCGCCTTGAAATTCTTTTTCGATAACTTTATAGACTATTTCTCCGCAATCGACGTGGTTTTCAGAGATGTCATAGCCCTTTTCCCAAGTCAAATCCTTGACGATGCGACTGCCCAAAGCGCCCAAATCACCCGTCAAAATCATATCGTAGTCCTCGGGATTGGTGCCCGTATCCTTAAAATGCTGAATTATGGTGTCTGCCGCGGCAGGGGTAAATGTCAATTACGAACAAAAGAAAATTAAATAAAAATAAGGACGAACGCCTTTTTTTGCGTTCGTCCGTTTTGACTTTTATAATTGTTTTTTACAGAGGCTTAAAGCCGACTCGATTACCTTATCCATATCGTAATACTTATATTCCCCGAGCCTACCGCCGAAAATAACTTGTTTTTCCTCGTCGGCAAGCGCCTTATACTTAGCGTAAAGCTCTCCGTTTTTCTCATCGTTTACGGGATAGTAGGGCTCATCGCCGAGTTTCCACTCCGAGCTGTATTCGCGGCTTATAACCGTCTTGGGCTGAGTTCCGAACTCGAAAAATTTATGCTCGATAATACGCGTAAACGGCGTTTCCGCGTCGGTATAATTGACGACGGCGTTACCTTGGAAATTGGGCTTATCCAAGACCTCGGTTTCGAATCTTACGCTTCTGTATTCCAAAGCGCCGTACTTAAAACCGAAGTAAGCGTCGATTGCGCCCGTATAAACTATTTTGTCGGCAAGTTTATCGAGCTCGTCCCTGTTTTCGAGATAGTCGCAATTGAGGCGGACTTCAATGTTTTCAAGAATGTTTTCAATAAGCTTAGTATAGCCGCCCATAGGTATGCCCTGATAGAGAGCGTTGAAATAATTGTTGTCGAAAGTAAGCCTTACCGGCAAGCGTTTGATTATAAAAGAGGGCAGCTCGGTGCAAGGTCTGCCCCACTGTTTTTGCGTATAACCCTTAATCAATTTTTCGTAAATATCCGTTCCTACAAGCGATATTGCCTGTTCTTCAAGATTTTTGGGCTCGGTTATTCCGGCAGCTTCGCGCTGGGATTTGATTTTTGCCTCGGCTTGCTCGGGCGTAACTACCCCCCACATTTTATTGAACGTGTACATATTGAAGGGCAGCGAGTACAGCTCCCCATTGTAGTTTGCAACCGGAGAGTTTGTGTAACGGTTGAACTCGGTAAACTGCGTTATATAATTCCACACTTCTTTATTGTTGGTATGGAAGATATGCGCGCCGTACTTGTGTACGTTTATGCCCTCTATCTCCTCGGTATAGATGTTGCCTGCAACGTTGGGGCGCTTATCTATAACCAATACTTTTTTGCCTTTTTTGACCGCCTCGTGCGCAAAAATTGCGCCGAACAGTCCTGCTCCTACAACTAAATAATCGTATTTTTTCATAAATAATATTATATCACTTTATTACTTTTTTGTCAATAGCGGCAGGTTGGTTTTTGCTTTCGGAAAAGTATTCTCGCGCGGCGTCATACGAGTCCTTGAATTTTAAATGAATTTCGATGCCGCCGTCGGCTTGAATAAATATGTTTTCTATCAATTCAACCACAACTTCACGGGTAAGAACGGCAAGTCCCCTATGCTTTTTAAAAACCGAAATAAACTCGTTGCCGCCTCCTTTGCCGTCTTTAACCTTTTCAAGTTGGGCTTTAAGCCTTTCAACAGTTGCTTCAAGAGTATTTACCGAGTTTTCGTATCTTTCTTTAAGTGCAAAATACTGCTCTCTGTCAATAATCCCGTCCTTATAATCGGGATACAAATCCAATATATTGCCCTTTATCTTTATAATTTCACGCTCGCATTTTTTTAGCTCGTCGTCAATTTTTACCGCTGCTTTCAGTGTTTTTTGCGAGGCTTCGATCAATTTAGTCAACCTGTCGAAGTCTACCGCTACGCCTATATATTTATTGAGAAAGGCAAGCACTGTTTTTTCGAGCTCGTCGCTACGAACGGCGTGCTTTGAACAGCTTTGCCGCGATTTTTTATATGTGGAGCACACATAGTAGTCGTATGTTTTATACGGCTGTTTGACCGTGCGCTTTTGCATAGCTCTGCCGCAATCGGCGCATTTTATAAAGCCGGAAAATACCGACAGAGTTTTGCTTGTCGGAGATATGCGAGTATCCCTTGCCAATAGCGCACGAGTCTTTTCGAAGTCCTCTACACAAATTATTGCCTCGTGCGTGTTTTCCACCCTTATTCTGTTCTGTTCGGCTACGGGTTTGCAGACGTGAAGCTTGTGGCTTATTACCTCGTTCTTTTTCTGAACAAGATTGCCTATATACACCTCGTTTTTAAGAATTCTGCGGACGGTTGTGTCGCACCAAAGAGTGCCGCTTTTTACGCAATTCAAGCCGCTGCGCACCTTATAAGCCGACGGGTTGGGGATTGCCCGCGCGTTGAGTTCGCGAGCTATGCCCATAATGCTGTGCCCCGTTAAAAACTTTTGAAAAATTTCGCGCACGGTTTGTGCCGCCGTTTCGTCAATTATCAGACGACTGTGGTCGCCGGGGTCCTTTTTATAGCCGTAAGCTGCAAATGAACCTATAAACTTTCCCTGCCTGCGCCGTATATCCAACGCCGAGCGAACCTTTACGGAGATGTCACGGCAGTACTCGTCGTTTATGATATTTTTAAACGGCACTATTACGTTATTCATAGACTGGGGATTTGCATAGCTGTCAACCCCGTCGTTTACCGCTATAAAGCGCACGTCGAACAGTGGGAACACCGTTTCGAGATATTTGCCCGATTCGACGTAATTTCTGCCGAAACGTGACAAATCCTTTACAACAACACAGTTGATTTTTTTACCCGTGACGTCCGCAAGCATTCTGCAAAAGGAAGGTCGCTCAAAGTCGGTGCCGCTCCAACCGTCGTCAATATAGTAATCGGAAAATGTAATTTCGGGATTATCGTCGACAAACTTTTGCAAAATTGCGCGCTGTGAGGAAACGCTTTCGCTCTCTGCTCTGTCCCCGTCCTCTCGCGACAGACGGATATACAGCCCTGCTCGCCACTTGGGTTTTAGGCTGTATGGCGCTGTATTTTCGTTGTTGTATTTGCTTGTTCTTGCCATATGTACTGTTGCGGACATATGCATAACCAAACGCGACTATAAGAAGCCGCATTTAATTACTTTATACTTTAACACATTTTAATTATAGCGCGGCTATATTTTGCTTGCAAGCGCGTTAAATGCGTTTTGAGTTGGCAATTTTTGCCAGCAAATCTTCTATTGTCGGCGCGTCGGACTGCTTTGAAAATTTGACGCGAACGCGCGTATCGTTAATTTTGAAGTCAAGCTTAACGTCTTGCCTTTCAACTTTATTTAAAATTTCGTCGAATTTATCGTGATTTTTTCTCATATCGAGAATTTTTCCCATTATCTAATTTTAATATACACAATTAAAAAGGAAGCAATTAAGCTTCCTTTTACTGCTCGCTTTTTTACATAAACGTAAAATCCGTAAATATACAGTCGACGCCTAAGTCGAAATAGTTGTACATAACAATGGGGTCGTTATAGGTAAAAACTGCTACGTATATTCCGTAGCTGTGAAATATCTCCACCCACTTCTTTGTCACATTTCCGATTGATAAATAGAAAACGCCGTTCTCTACGCACCATTCGCTTATCTTTACAATGTTGTCATCGTTTATGGGAGAAGTACTGTCGTAATACTCCGCATATAGAAAATTTTTGAAGGAACAGTATTCTTTGGCAATATTGAACATCTCTGTTTTAGAGTTGGGCAAAATTTCAAGTATCAATCTGTCGTATAAACTTGCCGTCGAGTCGATTTTACGCAAAACTCTGTCGATTTCACTGAATAGAATGCGGTAGTTTTCGTCAATTTCCGCGTTGTTGCCGTAATACACGCTAAGCACGTCCAAATCAACCGTAACGTCGGAATACTCGTTGACTAAATTTAAAAAATCGTCCAAATCCAAAGGAGTATAGCCCTCGGTTGCTCTTGCCTTAAATTGCTCGTAAGTATAATTTTTGGGCCCAACATCATGGTCAACAACGATTTTATTATCAAGAGTTATATTGATATCCGCCTCGAAAAACCTTTGCCCGAGATTATAATAGTACTCGAATGACTGCTTTGAATTTATATATGCTTTCCCGTTAAGTCCGCCAAGACCGTGGGCAATTGTCTTATAATCCTGTGGGCCGCTTCCCTCTTTATTTTCATATACTGCGTTCAACGTAATGTCTGGTATATCGCTTTCCGCTGTAAAATAAGTTTTTATAAGCGGCAATGGGTCTGCGCCGTTATAGCCTACATAGTAACCGATAAATTCCCAGCCTGCAAAAGTTTTACAGGACGCGTATCCCACTATCTTGCTTATATCCAACGTTTTAAAGTCGCTCAAAGCATACTGCCTTACAAGCAGATTATCCGAATAAAACAAAACGTTTATCTTTTCAAACCGCGCGGTTATTATTTGGCTTTCAAAAACTTGAACATCCAACCTCTGAGCTGTTTTTAAGCCGTCGCTCCACTCGACAAACCTGTAGCCATTGTCGGCAACCGCATAAACCAACGTGCAATCGTTACCCGCCTCGACAGTCTGTTTAAGATTTCCATATACAAAACCGCCCTTGGAAGCAACATAATTTACTGTCACATACTCTTTCTTTTCAAAGTGCGCCGTCAACGTTTTGCTTTCTTCTACTTTTGTATCCGTTCTGTACGGAGATGTTAGACCGTCGCTCCAACCTGTAAATCTATATCCCTCGTCGGCTATCGCGCTAACCTGCGAACAATCGCTGCCGACTTCGACTGTCTGTTTCAGGTTGCCGCAGATATAACCGCCCTCGAAAGCAACATAATTTACTGTCACATACTCTATCTTTTCAAAGTGCGCCGTCAGCGTTTTGCTTTCTTCCACTTTTGTGTCCGTTCTGTACGGAGATGTTAGACCGTCGCTCCAACCTGTAAATCTATATCCCT
>CAJUMW010000004.1:43803-47221 GCA_910587625.1 uncultured Christensenellaceae bacterium | reverse complement strand
CGTCGGCTATCGCAAAGATATACGAGCAGTTACCGCCGATTTCTATTGTCTGATTGGTGTTGCCTATTATATAACCGCCGTCGTCGCAAACGTAGTTTACGGTAATTTCTTCTTTTGCGCACGCGCAAAAAAGACAAGCACTGAAGATTAGAATTATGAAGCCAAACAATAATTTTTTCATTAATTCTCCTAAATTGCCGCCCCTTTGTACTGCTTCATTACTTTACAAATTGCAATACTTATATCATCACTCAAATAATAGTTATTTGCATTATCCGAAATACTACGCACGAAACGGACAAGCTCCATTCTCAGCCCGTCACCTTCGTTCTCATAGAAGTAACGTTTGTTTTTTGTCAAATCTTCAAACCTTACCTCGAAATATCCCGACTTCCACCAAGGCGCAGGGACATAAATATAACCGTCCGTTCCGGAAATTCTCAAATCCCCCTCTGATTTGACCCCGACACCGACGTTTACTGTTGCAACGGCGTCCTTATATTTTAACGTTGCCTTAGTATAGATATCTTTAAAGTCGTCTGAATTTAAGGTTAAAAAAGATATACTTTCATAGTCGATGCCCAAAATTTTAAAGACGGGCAAAAGCGCGACAGCACCCCAACCCGTAAAGCTCGAATAGTATTTCGTAACTTTCAACCATTCCTTTACCTCAAGACTTGTACAGGTTGCGTCTATATTTTTAATTTCTCCGATAATTCCGCTCTTTATCAAAAGCACAAGCCTTTGAAAGGGCAAACCGTACGCTGTTTTTATCGAATCGAACAAGATAAGTTTCTTTTCTTCGGCAAGCCTATAAAGGCTTTCGGCTTGCTTACCGTCCAAAGATATCGGGGATTCGCTTATAACGTGTTTGCCTGAATTAAGAGCGCGACTTATATATTCAAACCTGTTTTCCGGACGCACGGCAACATATACCGCGTCATTTTCCGCAAGCAATGCGTCATAAGTTTTATAAGCTTTATCGGCTTTTAAAACTATGTCTGCCTCGTCGGAATATAGTCCGCTTATCTCTAAACCGTTTACTTTTTTGGCTTGTTCAATCAGCTTATATACAGTGGGGTCGCCGCCGACTACGCCTAATTTAATTGCGTTCGAAGCCCTCAATTGACTGCTTGAAATACCCTCCGTCCTCGGAAGATAAATAACTTTACAATATTCGTTTAAATAGTCGAAATGCCCCTCCCAATCGGAACCAACGGCAAAAACCGATACGTTATTTCTTATTATATCGTCTATCTTCTGCCCCTCGTATTCTTCCGGAATTACCTCGTCGGCAAGTCCCGTACGACGAACCGCCTCCATACGCTCCATAAGGCTTTGACTTACGTTTATTTTGCCGCGCGTAATATCAAAATTTTCGGTTGTCACTCCGACAATGAGATAATCACCCAATGCTCTTGCGCGTTTGAGTATGTTGATATGCCCTTGGTGCAACAAATCAAACGTTCCGTAGGTTATAACTTTAATCATTGTTTATTTTCTCCGAGCGTAAACCTTTTGTCAAAGCGTCAACCAAGAGGTCATAGTCCGCGTCATTCAACGCGCCCATATGCCCTACCCTGAACACTTTATCTTTCAAATTACCACCGTTCGGACAGAGCCATATTCCGTACTCATTCATTAAAAGCTCAAACAATTTGTAAGCCGATTTGTTTTTATCATTCAAAGTAAGCGAAGTAACCGCATTGGACGGGTTGTCCGAAAAAATATCAAGCGGCAAGTCTTTTATTGCGGCGCGGAAATACTCGGCTTTGTGTCGTGCTGCCGCAATCTCTGCCGCCGCGCCGCCCTTTGCCGCAATCTCTTTAAAGCGATTGTTTAGCTGTAAAATTATGCCAACTGCCGGAGTGAACGGAGTTTGTCCGCGCTCCCCGTCCTTTAAGTATTTTTTTAAATCGAAATAGAAGCTTTTTTGTTCATTTGCTAAAATTCTGTCAACCGCCCTTTGAGAAAAGCACATCAAAGACAGCCCAGGAGCAAGCGCGAGAGCTTTTTGCGAGCCTGTTATAACGACGTCTATTTTGTGCTTAGTCATATCAAGACTATCGCATAAAAAAGCACTGACTGCGTCGACAATCAACAATAGACCGTTGCGTTTACAAAAATCAGAAATCAACCGCAAATCATACAGCACACCCGTAGACGTTTCGCAAAGATTTACGATAAACGCAGTATAACCTCTATTTTCAAACGGCAACAGTTGCGCATCTGTCAATGTTTTGCCGAAGTCGCAATTTATTTGAGTATATGGAATTTCATACACAGAGCATATCTCACAAAATCTTGCTCCGAACGATCCGCCGTTGACAATCAGCGCCCTGTCGTTTTTATTGAGCGTATTAATTACAGCCGCTTCCATAGAAGCCGTGCCCGAACCGGTCATAAAAACTGCGCGCGCGTTTTCGGGGGCGTTCAAAAAGCTTTTGAAAAGCCGCTCGTTTTGTTTCATAACAGCGGAAAAACTTTCCGTACGAAAGTACGGAATTTGTTCCGAACCGATATTTAATGTCGACTGTCCCATCATTACGGGACCGACTGCAAAATTCAGCATTTGTATCACCTATAAAACAAATTTTTCAAATAATTCGTCAAACTCGCGCGTTGTAAGGTTCAAATAATGAGTATAAGGTCTTTTAGTATCGAAAAAGCATTTGCCGTGAATGCTGCCGCCCTTATCTTCGGGTATCTGCATATAATCGTTAAATTCTTTTTTTAAAACCTCGTCGTAATGCAAGGGAATGTTAATCTCTAAATTTTCGAACTTGCACTTAGTAGTTTCGGCAAACAAATTTTCAGACCAAACGTTTTTTTCATAGCCGGGCAAAAACGATATAAGCGCAACCCTGCCGCCGGAATACTTTTGCGAAAGCTTATCTATCTTTTTTATTTGTTTTTCCACTCCGTGAATTAAAAAATAACCTGTAGAAATTACTTTTTTAATAAATTTTTTCAAAAATCCGCCGTAGCGATTATCCAGCTTAAATTTAATTAATCTTTTTATTAATTTAATTTTTTTGGTTTGCTTTTTATAAAGCTTCAAATTGTCGGGAATTTCGTCATAGGGAAAAATATCTATAAATATGCCGAGATTTTTACCTCTTTGCATATTGGCATAATCGGAAGGAATAAAGCAGGTTGTATTACAGTTTCTTATCTGTGCGTGCCCGTAAAAATAATTCTTTTCAGTTTTGCAGCTTTGAAGAAAAAAGCCTTCCGGCAACAACTCCTGTCCTATTTCAAGGAATTTTTCATAGTCGGAACGCGGCATCATCAAATCTATATCGTCGTCCCACGGAATAAAGCCGCCGTGCCTTACAGCACCCAACAAAGTTCCGCCGGAAGCAACGTATTTTAAATTGTTTTGTTCGCAGATTTTTATAAAAAGCTCTACCATTTC
>CAJUMW010000004.1:0-43793 GCA_910587625.1 uncultured Christensenellaceae bacterium | reverse complement strand
TTCAAGCTCGGCTTGCCAAACCTGTTTGCGTGCGGCGCTTACATTAAAACCGCAAATTATTTCGTCATCTGTGTTTAAAATTTTTTCCATAGTACTTTTAATAATATTATTATGCGTTTGTCTACAAACGCATAAGGGGTGCACCCCTTGGATTTTTTTTATTTTTTTATGAGTGATTTTAGATTGTCGATAAAGTATGAGTCACGCAATGCAAAAAGCATTAAGGCGTAAACGACTACGCCTACAACTATTTCCAAAATAAGATACCACACGTTCGGCGGTAAAAAATAATTTAAAGTAAAGGTCACCGCACCCATTACCACCGAAGCCAAAATATACTTAAAGGAATTTTTCAAAAGCTGTTTTATTTTGAAAAACGACCTTGCATAGACCATATACAAAATAGATATTACAAGTTCGGCAACAAGTGAAGCTATGGCGGCGCCCAGAGATTGCCAAAGGTAAATCATAAACGAGTTTAAAATTACATTTATTACCGCGCCTATACCTAAAAACAGCGCGCTTATTTTTCTTTTACCTATCGGAGTGTAATAGTTTGATCCGTAAAAGTCGCTTATAGTTATTATCGGCACAAGCCAAGCCAATATATATACCAATATTACGCACTTTTCGTAACCTTCCCCAAGATACAGCGGAATTGCCGTTCTTGCGATCGCAACCATTCCGAACGCCATAGGCACGGATAACATCGCACAGAATCTGCAAGACTTGTTTGCAAGCGACTCGGCTTCGGGCAACTGACCCCGAGAAAAGTAAAGCGCCATACGCGACTGCATAATTAAGTTTACTGCTGTTATCGCGGCAAGCGGCATTTTGACAAGCTTTTCCGCGTATTCGTAATATCCGTTTTCAAACGACGAGCCCGTAATTAAACCTATCATCGTTTTATCGACTACAGTGTAAATTTCGACGGCTACGGTAGGCAAAAAGTAAATAACACAGCTTTTAAAATGCCTGAATGGATTAACTTTGCCCGATATTTTACCTTTAATATTGAAAAAAATAAAAGGTATGGTAATTAAGTATTCGGCAAGCGTCATCGAAACAACTATAGCGGCATAATAATTTAAATCCTCTTTTTGCTTAACGAACAGTACAATGCATACTATGTAAGCAATTTTAGAAAAAACGCTTGCTACGGCTATGATATTGAACTTTTCGATACCCTGAAAAAACCAATTAAAATTAAACGCAACCGCAATGAGCGTTATCGAATAAATTATATACAACAGCCTGTCGGCAACGTCGAGAACGCATATAAACAGCACATAGTAGACTATCAAGCATGCCGCCGTCAAAATAGCCTTCATTATAGTTACTTCGACGGCAAACTTTTTTATATAATCCTTATTGTCGCGATTTATCGAAATTTCTCTCAATGCGAACGTTTCGATACCGAGATTTGCAAAAAGCACAAAGTAGGAAACTATGGAAGCGACATAGCTGCATACGCCTACTCCGTCCGGCTCGAGTATTCTTGAAACGTAAGGCGTGATTATAAGCGGAACCAACAATGCAACTATTCGAGCAATTAAACTGAAAATATAGTTCTTTTTTATGCTTTTCGGCTTTTCGGGCTCTGTCCCCTGTACTATTATATTGTCCTTATCGTCTATTGTTACGTTCTCTTGCTCTTCCAAAATTTTTTACCTTATAACAAAAAATTAGACTTTAATTTCGTTGACTTTAGCTATGTGCTCTTTAGGGTCAATCATCTTGCCGTAAATGCCTCTGTTACCGTCCTTTAACGCACGTTTCAACAGAGAAATTCTCAGCTTTCGATAACCCTTGAACTTTCTTTTTATAAGCGTGGAAATAATTCTTAGCCTTACGGTAAACTTTACATATGCAACTGCCCAAAACTTCCAAAATGAATTACGCGAAAATTCTTTTGCAAAGAGAATTCTGTTTCGGTACATATAGTATTCTTTCCACCAGGCGCTCGGGTTAAATGTGCCGGAAGCAAACACGTCCCTATGATTTATAACGGCGGATTTTACAACTATCATCTTATACTTTCTTGTAAGTCTGTAAGTATATTCCGTATCGTCGCCGTAAATAAACAAACCGCCGTTGGCTATGCCTATATCTTTTATAGCGTTTGCCGAAACCAGCGGTCCGACAAAGGCATTTGCGTCGATTTCGAACACTTCGGGAAAGTTTTGAAAATTTTCTATTTTTGCGCTGTCTTTGAAAAGCTTTTTTGAAATTTGTTTATGATGATATGTCTGATAGGCACCTAAATCAACGCCGAATATCGCAGGACAAATGCAGCCGACGTTGGGATAATTTTCATTTTCCAAAAGCTTTTTTAAGCAATCTTCCTTAGGGAACGCGTCGTCGTCCATAAGCCAAACCCAATCGGGCCCGTACTCCATTGCTTTACTCATACCGTATTCAAAGCCGCCTGCGCCGCCAGTATTTTCATTTAAATAATGCAACTCGACCTTTTCGGACTGCAATGCTTGATTTTTTAATTTATTCTCGTCGTCGCTGTTATTGTCTACAATTATTATTTTAAAAATATCATAACTTTGCCTAAGCAAGCTTTCTATACACCGCGTAAGAAAATGATTACTGTTATACGTTACGGTTACTGCGATAATTTTTTTCATAAGACCTCTTTTTTAAGCAGTTCAATGATTACAGCCTTATATTTTGCCTGACTTATTTCCAAAGTAAACTCGCTTTTAAATGCAGCCTTACATTCTTCTTTTTGCTTTTGCGAATAAGGTTGATCGGATAATTTTACTATCTCGTCGGTAAATTCCTGCGGTGACTGTGCAAAGTACAAATATTTTTTCATACTTTCATAGCCTATGAATGCGTGCGCCGTGCCAATTACGTTCAATCCGTGCGACAGAGCTTCGGAAACCTTTACCTTCATACCTGCGCCCACAAATATCGGCGCAATATAGAACTTGGCGTATTCCAGATACGGAGCAAGGTCGTCGGGAGTATTGACAAACACACAATTAGCAGTTTCGTTACATAATTTTATAAATTCGTCAGACGGTTTTGAACCGGCAACGACAAATTTAAGCTCGGATTTATATTCTTCACAATACGGCGTCCACACATTTTTAATAAACCACACTATGCCCTCGACATTGGCGGCATAGTTTAACGAGCCTGTGGCAAGCGCGTATTCGAAATCAAATATTTTATCAAATTTGCGTTCGTTTAAGGAATGCATACATATAGGCACAATAATGCATTTATCGCTTAAATCGAGCTTATAAAGCGACTGCGCACGTTCAAAGTCGTTTTGCGTGAGAAAAATAATTTTATCCGCCGAATTAAGACATCTGCGCTCTCTTTTTAAAATTGCGCGTTTATTTAATGTTGCCCGCAATTTTTTATAGTCGAAACGCTTTGCCTTGGAAATACTGCAAACAATATCGTACTCAACGTTATGAGCACGAACGACGGTTTTTAAATTTTTTTCCTTTGCCCACTTGACGGCAAAATCTATATTTGAAAACTCGATAAAAGCCAAATCATAATTTTCGGGTTTCAAACGTTTTTTTATTTTTTTCCACGAAGCGTACGAAAAAGTAGGTACGCCCCTGAAAATATTTATCAATCCTTTAAAAGGATTCTTTTTTTTAGTTAAAAAATAGTGGTTTTTAATATTAAATTGCGGAAAACTTTGCAAATCAAAGGGCAAACCGACATAGTCAATTTCCGCAAATGCGCTCAAACTTTCAAGCGATTGAATTATAGCTTTGCCGCCTCCGTAGAACTTAGAGGGGCTTTCAAACGTAATATACAGAATACGCATTTATTACACCTATTTTAAGTCGAAATTGCCGTTTAACTTGTTTAAAACCATAAGACTCCCGTCTACGGTAAGTTTTTCTTGATATGCTCCCTTGCCCGTCAAACCGAGCAGCAGATAGAAAGGCATTATCGACGTATATGCTATCAATTGTTCGGAAACAAATCCGGTAATAAAATATCCCAGCGCTACATACAGCGCTATTCTGCGCCAAATTCCGTCCTTAACTTTATAAACTTTATAGACTGAGTATGCAGCTATAAACACATAGAGCGATAACCCCATTAGCCCCATGTTGCCTATCAAAGTCAAATAAATATTCTCGGTACCGACGTCACCGCTGACGCCGTATCTTCCGAAACCTTCTCCAAAGACAGAAATTTCAATTGTATCGAGCGAGTCGAGTATCGAAGTGATATGCCCGATAGTAGACCCGTCAAAAATAAACGCGACAATCTTGTCCCAATTGAACACGGCAAAAATTAACCCAAATATAGCAATTACAGATAGTATAGCCAAATTGCGCCTAGTGGGATTCAACACGAAAAATGCAAGTGCAGAAAATAGAAAAACTACTATAATTGCGCGGGTATGAGTTAAATAAATCGCAAAGAGAATTAAAAACAGAGCTATAAAATACTTGAGTCTATATTTGTTTTTAAAGAAAATTAATATAAAGTAATACAATGACGGAATAAAAAGCGCATATCCGGCAGTCAAAGGTCCCATCCATATACCGACAAGCCTTTTTACCGAGAAAAATTCATCACCGTATTGCCCGTAAAAGTTGCCGGGGAATCCTTGTACCAAGCGGTGTGCCTGTCCCTTTATATCGGTATAAAATTCCGTTATACCCACCGTATTGCGCCAGAAATCCTTTGTCCCTATCGTCTTGTCAAGAAAATACTCTACAATGCCTATGCACGCGCATACGACAAGAAACGGCATATATTTTTTGGTAATGTGGTTGATTATTCTCGCGTCGTCCTTTATTCCGTAGCCTATACATATAAATCCGGGTAAAAGCACCACTCCCCTTATGTTTTCAACAATGTTCATAACGCCTTTGCCGTTTACAAGAGCAATAATCCCCGAAAACATAACGCAGACAAAGAATAACAACACCGCCAACAAAAGTTTTTGGGGAAGTCTTACAAACAATACTACATATGCAAAAAGCATTATGAATATTATTTCTTTTGAATAGATAAGCAGTTTAACGAAAGTCGAGCTGCCGCTGATTTTATAAATAAGAGATAAGGCAAAATCTTGCACCACTATAAAGTAGAGCAAGAAAATAATTAAAATATAAAATAAATTTTTGTTTTTGCCTTGATTCATTCTATTTAACTACTTCAAACTATTGAAAACTTCTATTATTTTTTTTGCACCGACTTTCCAAGAATATGAACGCACTCTTTCCATTACCGCTTCGTCGTTTATAGTTTTTTGTGCGTTCAACGACAAGTCAATGCTTTTAATGAGGTCCTGCAAATCATTGCTTTTAAAATAAGTGACGCAATCACCAAGCACTTCGGGTAGCGATGCGGCATCCGAAGAAACTACGGGTGTTCGGCAAGCCAAGGCTTCGAGAGGCGGTATTCCGAAGCCCTCGTACTTGGAGGGAAACACAAACAACTGCGCTCTGTTATAAATATACGGCAAATGCTCTTCTTCTATAAATCCGGTAAAATGAATTCTGCTCTTTACGTCTTCGGCTATTTCGTCCATTAAAGTTGAATTCTTCCAGCCGTCGCGACCTGCCAAAACTAAATCGGCGTCGGTTTTGCCCTCTTTTACAATTTTGCAATATGCCCTAAGCAATAGAGCAATGTTTTTTCTCGGTTCTATCGTAGATAACGAGAGAATGTATTTGCGCGGCAAACCGTATTTAAAATCAAGCGCCGCGTCCTCGGCAAAATCTTCTTTAATATTCAAAAATTTATCCGAAATACCGTTATAGGTAACGACTATTTTGTTCTCGGGAATATTGAATTTTTCTATTATTCTGCCTTTAGAAAATTCTGAAACGGTAAGTATTTTAGCGCTCTTTTTTATTTCGTTTTTTAAGCCCGCTCTAAAATACAGCCTGCTTTTGACATTCATTGTTTCGGGACAGTCCCAACAGCATAAATCGTGTACCGTTACAACTGTTTTCTTTTTCTTTTTTAAAAACAACGGTGACGGAAATGCCGGAAAAAAATATATATCCGCTTTATAGCGATTGAGAAATCGACACAGCCTGACTTGATAAAAACGAAGTTTACCGCAACGCTTTAAAACTTCCATTTTTATGTTAGCTCTGTCTTTCAAGTCGGCAAAACCTTCAAAAATGCGCTCTTTAAATACTAACACATAATCATTTTCGCTATACTCTACAAGTTCGCGACTCATCTCTGCAGCATATCTTTCAATTCCCGAAAAATTATCCGCAAGCGATGTCAAATCAATCAATATTTTCATTGTTTTTTTTACTACTTTTGACGTTTTTGGGATTATATTTTTTTATTAAAGGTCTAATCATCTTCATATCGCGCCAATAGCGCTTGAAAAGTCTTTTGGGTTCTTTTAGCACCCTATATAACCATTCAAATCCGTGGTCGCTCATCCATTTTGGCGCACGCTTAACTGTTCCAGCCTCAAAATCAAGACTTGCGCCAAGCCCTAATGACACAGGCACGTTAAGATTTGTAAGATATTTAGCAATAAATTTTTCCTGCTTGGGCGCGCCTAATCCCACAATAAGTATATGCGGCGTTGTTTGACGGATCATTGAAAATATTTTTTCAAGCTCGTCGGCGTTATTTTCAAAACCAAACGAGGGGGAATATGTTCCGACAACGTTCAGTCCGGGGAACTTTAAGGTCAAGTTTTCGGCGGCTTTTGCCGCTACTCCCTCCTTAGCCCCCAAAAAGAACATAGAATAGTTTTTTTCCGTCGCCATTGCGCACAATTTGGGAAAAAGATCGGAACCGGAAATTTTTTCTTTAATAGGTGTCTTATATTTTTTTGAAATCCAAATTAAAGGCTTGCCGTCGGTTAAAATTAAGTCGGCATTTTTATAGACCTCGCGAAACTCCTCATCCGTTTCCAACTGAACAATATGGTCAACGTTAGGCGTTACCACATATGACGGCTTTCCGTCCTTAATAAGATTATCGATTGCATCCAACGCCTCGTCTATCGTGACGTTGTCAATCTCCGTGTTCATAAACTTTATGCGCATAGCAGCCTCTTTAATATTTGTCAAATGTTTACGACAAGCAAGCTTCCCTTACCGAACAAAGTGACTTGTTCGTTACTTGCACAAAACCAGGTATCTCCGGCAGAAGTCGTATAATTTTTATATGAATCAGATATTGTAACGCTTCCCTCTAAAATGACGTACGCCTGAAAACTCGATTGAGTTCTCGGCATAGTACATTCGCCGTCGATATAATATTTGTTGACGGTAAAATATTTACATTGCCCTATCAACATCTTTACATACTCGGACCGCGTTATAGCCTCGTACTCATATACTTGCGGCACATATTTATGCATATCCAATACGTCAAGCGCTTTATCTATATGAAGTTCACGCTGTTGCCCGTTTTTATCCGTTCTGCCATAGTCGTAAAGCCTATAAGTTATGTTAGACGATTGCTGAATTTCACATATAAGACAACCCGAACCTATGGCGTGAACAATGCCGGCTTTTAAAAAATATGTTTCGTTCTTTTTAACCGGGATTTTGTTTATTACCTGTAAAAGGGTATTGTTTTCTATTCTTTGCCTTATTTCTTCTTCAGTAACGTCGTATTTAAATCCAACGTAAATATAGGCGTCCTCGTCCGCGTCGAGAATATGCCACATTTCGTTTTTGCCGTACTCGCCCTCAACGCTTAAAGCATAATCGTCCGCAGGATGCACCTGTATCGATAAATTATCCCTTGCGTCGATAAATTTTATCATTATGGGAAATTTATCGTAAGTTTGAGCCTTCCAGCCGAGCTTTTCCGTTCCGATAGCATCGATATATTCGCTTAAAGTTTTACCGGCATATTGTCCGAAAGCAATTTTCGACTCGTCGTCGCTATGCGCGGAAAGTTCCCAACTTTCCCCGATGACGTCTAAGTTACCAACGTCCTTACCAAACACGTCGCGGATTTTTGTCCCGCCCCAAAGATTGTCTTTAAATACGGGTTGCATTTTAACAAGAAGCTCTTGAGGAGGATTAATTTTCCCACATTTAATAAGCTTTTCGGTATAAACTACGGTAAGAGTTACTTTCCCGCTGTTTATAAGACGGTATTCTCCTATATCGCTGATATTAATGTTGCTGTACTGTTCGTAATCTTTATCTTCGGAAATGCCCTCAAAATGCGCGTTACCCTGAGTGATAAAAAGATTTATGATAGTATTTTTCTTGTTTTTTATAACGCAGCTTTCGTGCTGATAGATATTTAATACTTTAACTTTACAGTCCTCTGTCGAACCCACAATTTGCTCAGAACCCCAGGTTTCGTATTTATTGGGCTGGTTGTCAAAATATTTTTTCTTATTGGTATAATAGTGACTTGCAATGTCTTTAACATCCGCTTCGCGTGCGCTACTTGTAATATACACTGCGTCACGAGTATTGACAATAGCAATATTTTTTATGCCGTTGGCAACGATAAGCTGCTCGTCCACCATGTTTACTATTTCAATACCCTTACACTTATTGGTAATTGTATTTTTATTGTTACGGACGGATTTTACATAATAGTTGTAAAACGATGAAATATCAGTAATTCTTGTCCAACTGAATTTAGCTTGAATCAAACTGTAATTTGTTGTAACAATAACCTTGTTCAAGCTTTTCAGATACAAGTCGTCAATTTCAAGGTTCTTGACTTCACTGCTGTCTATTTTTAAAGTTTTGTATTTTTTTAAAATGCGTTTGTCATAGCAATCGATAAGCACGGAAGCTTTTGCTCCCATTATGCCGCAGTCATATAAACTGTTTTTAGTTTTTTTGCCGCCGAAAACACAACATTTTCCGTCTATATTCACATAATTGCATTCCGACGTACCCTCTACGGTTTTACTTACTACAGCCGAAAATTTACCGTCCTTAACTTCCTCTTTTAACTGAGTAACAGTAGTTTTGTAGTCGCCTTCGATTATACTGTCGGTCGATACAATTAAAAGCTCTTCATCCGGTTCGCATTTTTCTATATAAAGAAATACGGCAAGCGCCGTTTTTAAAGGCTTGTCCTCGAGTATAAAACTGTATTCTATACCCTGAAAGACTTGAAGCTGCCCACGCGCGACATTTTCGTATCTTTTATTTGTAAGTATTATAAACTCGTCACAGTGAGGCACATTTCTTAAAATGGTCTCCTGAAACATAGATCTATTTTCCCTTATCGGCATAAACTGCTTGGGAAACTCTTTTCTCGAAAGAGGCCAAAGTCTGTCGCTGCTGCCGCCGGCTAAAACTAAACATTTCATTTTTCACTCCGCTGTTACCAACGTCAACAGATAACTTTTTATGCTTTTAAGATTTATTTTTGCCTGTTCGGCGCTGTTCGCCCTTGCGCCGAAATAAAATTTTATTTTAGGTTCGGTACCCGACGGGCGCGCACAGCACCATGCATTATTTTCAAGCTCGAAATACAAGACGTTGCTTTTAGGTAATTCAAGCTTGAATGTTTTGCCGCTTTGAATTTCTTTGCCTGTGCAAGTTAAATAATCCCTAACGGCTATCACGTTAAATTTGCCGATAGCCGACGGCACGTTATCCCTTAGGTTTGCCATAATGCTTTTTATTCTATTTGCGCCGTCGACGCCCTGCAAAGTTATGCTTTCCAAATCTTCGGCATAATAGCCGTATTTTCTATAAATATTTTGCATTTGGTCCCAAAGCGTCAAGCCTTGCGATTTATAGTAAGCCGCCGCTTCACACAGCGCCATTACCGCAACCACGGCGTCTTTATCACGAGCATGCGTACCTACAAGACAGCCGTAGCTTTCTTCATAGCCGAATTCATATTCAAACGCGCCTTTTTGAGCGTCCAATTTACCGTTATTTTCAGCCTTAGCTTGCTCGAAAAGTTTAATTTGTTCGCCGATATATTTAAAGCCCGTCAAAACTTCCTTGACAGTCAATCCGTACTCGGCCGCGATAGCGTACGCCATTTTAGACGAAACTATTGTTGTCACAAGCGCGCCGCACTTCGGATTTTCGGGCAGCAACCCTTTCAACTTTCTTTGAGATAAAATATATTCTGCAATCAAAAGCCCGCTCATGTTTCCGGTAAAAGAAACATATTCTCCGCTGACTTTGTCTTTTGCGTAAATACCGAGCCTGTCCGCGTCAGGGTCGGTCGCAAGTACTATATCGGCGTCAACCTTTTTTGCAAGATTGAGCGCGTATAAATAGGCGTCTTTATCCTCGGGATTCGGATATTTTAATGTGGGGAACCTACCGTCGGGCTGTTGCTGCTCGGGCACCACATATACTTTTTTAAAACCGAGTTCACCGAGCACTCTGCACACTGGCACGTTGCCCGTACCGTTTAAGGGAGTATAAACGATAGTAAGCTTATCGGCATAACGTTCGATAATTTCCCTGTTTAACACTAAATTTTTTAAAGCGGCTATATACTTGTCGTCGATTTGCTTACCGATTATCTCAATCAATCCGCTATTTTTTGCCTCGCTCTCGGGAATGCGTTTGATAGACGCATAGTCGTCGACTTTATTTACTTCCGAAATAATCGATTTATCGTAGGGGGCAACTATCTGTCCGCCGTCCGACCAATATACTTTATATCCGTTATATTGAGGAGGGTTGTGACTTGCGGTTATTACAATGCCGGCAGTAGCATTAAGCTCGCGGACAGCAAACGACAACACGGGCGTGGGTCTTAAAGACTCGAAAAGAAAAACCTTTATGCCGTTGGCGGCAAATATGCACGCCGAATCACGGGCAAACTCCTCGGACATTATTCTGCTGTCATAGGCAATTGCCACGCTGCCGTTTTTTGTTTGTGAATTTATAAAGTCGGCAAGCCCCTGAGAAGCTTTTCCAACGGTATAAATATTCATACGGTTAGTTCCCGCGCCTATAACGCCGCGCAATCCGCCCGTACCGAAATCAAGCTGCTTAAAAAATCTGTCCTCTATTTCTTTTTCGTCGGTTAAAGCGAGCAATTCTTGCTTTGTCTGTTCGTCAAACGTTTCGCTTGTACACCAATCGTTATATTCTTTTCTATAATCCATTACAGCAGTTCCTCTCTGCCTTCCTCTTTGAGTTTATCAACTATTTTTTTTACGTCTTGTGCCCGCTCTTTCGAACAAACCATTATGCAGTCGTCCGTTTCGACAATTACCAAATTGTCAACGCCGACCGCAGCAATCAATTTTTTATTCGAATAAGCCGTTGTGTTTTTCGAGTCAAGAAGCAACACGTCGCCAACTTGGATATTCCCGTCATTATCCGCCTGCCTTACAGCGTCGAAGGTATCCCAGCTTCCCACGTCATTCCAACCGAATTCTCCGGGCACAACCAATATGTCGCTGCATTTTTCCATTATTCCGTAATCAACGGAAACAGACGGTATTTTATGATATATTTCGGCTATAAGCTCTTTTTCATTGCTATTGCCGAATGCTTCGGAAATTTTTAAAAGATGAGTATAGACTTCGGGCAACAGCTCGCTGAACTTTCGCAAAATAGTTGAAGCTTTCCAAACGAACATACCGCTGTTCCAAACAAAGTTTCCGCTTCCGATATACTCGCTCGCTTTTTCCAAAGAAGGTTTTTCAACAAATCTTTTAACGGGTTTAGCAATATCAATACTGCTTTTATCGTACTCTATATAGCCGTAGCCTGTCGACGGAAAGGTGGGATTTATACCTATCGTAACTAATTTGTCCGTCGTTTCCGCAGCTATAATTGCCTCTTTTAAAATGCCCGCAAACTTTTTATCGTCCCTTATATAAGCGTCGGAAGGGGTAATTACCATTATTCCGTCACCGTATTTATGCAAAATTTCCATTGCGGCGTAACCGATACAAGCAGACGTATTTCTTGCTGCAGACTCGGATAAAATGTGATTTTCAAGCACTCTATGACCGACGCATTTAATCATCAAATCTTTTTGAGCCGCATTGGTAACTATAAAAATATCGTTTGAATTTGCCACGCCTGTCAACCTTGCAATTGCTTCGTTGACCATAATTTCCCTGCCGCTTAAATTTAGCAGTTGTTTAGGCGTATGCTTCCTTGAAAGCGGCCAAAAGCGCGTACCGCCGCCGCCTGCCATTATAACCCCGTAAACTTTCACTTTTTAACCCCGGTTTGATTGATTTTTATGCCATATGATGTAAGATTTGGAGAATATTTCAATCAATATTCATTATAATATAATTCCGCAGAAAATGCAAGTATATTGATTGATTTATAATTGCATTTTAAGTTTGTGTACATTGCGGAATTTTAGACAATTTTTCACATTTTCCGTTAAAAAAATCAAGCGCCGCCAAACCCAAAAAGTCCGCACCTCCTTTTATATTTTGTGTTAAAGTATTTCGGGTATGACGACGCCGCAATTTTGTCCTATTATAACACTTACGGGCGCCATTGCCGCCCCCATATTATTGACGTCGGTTACGCCGAAATCACATACCTTACCCATAGTTCCGTTTACAATTTTTACACCCTTTTTCTCGTTTGAAATAATGCACGCACCCGCGCCCGTTACCGTCCACTGCGCCTGCGGCGGTCTTGTACAACCGAGTTCGAGGGGATATCTGTACTGTCTTTCAGCCGAAGCAAAATGGCTACCCGTTGCCGCAACGGCTCGCTCGATATACCCTGCGTTTACAAGCATAGAGGCAAGCAATATGCTTTCGCTCATAGTCGAACAGGCGGAATATACGCCCAAAAAAGGAAAGTTGAAGTCGCGCGCGGCAAAGCTTGCCGAAATTATCTGGTTCAATAAATCGCCCGAAAACATTACGTCGATATCACTCTCGCTGTACTTACCCTTTTCAATGGCAAGCGCGATTGCCGTTGACAGCATTTTACACTCGGCTTTTTCAAAGGTGCTTTCCTCGTACATATCGTCCTGCAAAGTAATGTCCGCAAACGAACCGAGCACCCCTTCTTTTTCCTTTGAGCCGCAAACTGCCGCAAACGACGTTATGCGCGGCGCGTTTTTAAAAAATACCGTATTGCCCTTTCTCATTACACAAACAGATATATCAATCCGACAAGAACGCCCGAAAAGACGCCGAACACTATGATTGCGCCGGCTACCGTGAACATTTTTGCCGCCATTCCGTATATCCAACCCTCCGTTTTAAATTCTATTGCCGGCGAAGTTACGCTGTTGGCAAACCCCGTGATGGGAACTATCGAACCTGCCCCTGCGTATCTGCCTATTCTGTCATAGACGCCGAGCCCCGTCAAAAAGCAACCCAGAAAAATAAGAGCAACCGAAGTAAGCCCTGCCAGCTCGTCACCCGAAAAACCGATGTACTCGAACATATACCTTATAAACTGACCTATACAGCAGATAAGTCCGCCCACACCGAAGGCTGCCGCACAATTTTTAAAATGCTGCGTAGGCGGATCCTGCGTTTTGACGTAATTTAAATAATTTGCATTAAAATTATCACGGGATTTGCCTGTCATTTTTTACGCCCCCCTCTTTAACCGTTTTATAAAGCGTTTCGCGCTCGTCCCTGCGCGAAAAATCAAAATCTTTTTTCATTGATGAAACATCCTCTCGTTAATTTTCAGCGTTACCTTTTCGGGCATAACACGGGATACAAACCTTAAAACAGTATTCTTTACGCCGCAAATTTTTATAACGGGTGGCTTGTCCGTCGTAAGCAAATTGTATATCATTTCAGCAACGTCCGAAGGCGGCATACCGCTTTGCTCCATATTTGCAAGCGCAGCCACGGCGCGGTTGACGTTGCCCGAATAGGACTTATTTTCCTCGTCGGGATAGACCTTTCTTTTAAATGTAAAGTTGGTTGCAGTACCGCCCGGCAAAAGCCCCGTAACCTTGATGTTGTAGGGCTTCAACTCGCAATATGCCGCGCGGCAAAGCATTTCCAGCGCAGCTTTAGAAGATGAGTAAAAGCAGTCGAAGCTTATGGGAAAATCTCCGCCGAGCGAGCCGACAAGCACTATTCTTCCGCCCTTGTTTTTGAACAGCGGAATTACAGTCTGCATACATTGCAGCGCGCCGAAATAGTTTACGTCGAAAAGATATCTGTAATCGCTCTCCTTCGCGTATTCGATAGGCGCCGCCATTGAAAATCCTGCACAGTATATCAAAGCGGAAATATTATATTTTTCAGAAACTCCGCGAATGGCGTCGGACAGCGCCGTTCCCGCCGCCGCGTCCGCGGCTATGTTATGAACCTTCGAGTTTTTACAGGGTGTGCGTGAAATGTTTACAACGTTCCAACCCCTATTCACAAGCTTTTGACAGGTTTCAAACCCTATGCCCGAACTGCCGCCGACAACGACGGCAGTCTTTTTTAAACTGTTCTTTTCCATAACACTATTTTGCGAAAAAAAGAAAGTAATATACTTGCAAAATATGCGCGCTTTATTTTACCCGAAACAGAGGTCGAGAATCATCATAAGCGCAAACCCGAAAATTATTCCCACCGTCGCTTTGACTTTGCCCTGTGCGAAGCTTTCGGGAATTAATTCCGAACAAACTACGGCTATCATAGCGCCCGCGGAAAAGGCAAGCGCCCAGGGCAATATGCCGTTTACAGCCGTAACCGCAAGCGCGCCTATCACTCCCGCCACTATTTCAACCGCACCCGAAAATTGCCCTATCAAAAAAGATTTGCCGCGCGAAAGTCCGTTTGCCCTCAACGGAAACGCCACGCACATACCCTCGGGAAAGTTTTGAATACCTATACCCACGGCAAGCATAACCGCCGCAACCGCCTCTACCGTCTGCCCGGACGCGAGCGCGCCGAAAGCCACGCCGACAGCCATTCCTTCGGGAATATTGTGCATTGTAACCGCAATACACATAACGGCGCAACTGCGTTTTTTTAAATTTCCCGAAAACATATTCAGCTTGTTTATGACTATGTCGGTTATGATTATAAGCGCACCGCCGAGAATAAAGCCAAAGGTAAGAATTAAAAATGAAAACTCTCCGCCCGTTTCGATTGCGGGCAAAAGAAGCGAAAAGAAAGTCGAGGCAAGCATTATACCGGCCGCGCTCGACATCATAAAAGAAAAGGCGTTTTGGCTTACGTTTTTATAAATAAATACGAGTGACGCACCCAGCGCGGTCATTGCCCAGGTAAACGCCGTTCCAATCAACGCAAGCTGCCAGCCTGAAAAATTATAAAGCCAATCCATTCCTATGTACTTCTCCAAGTAAAAATCAGTTAGTACATTATATGAAAAAATTCCCGTAGGGCGTGACTTGCCACGCCCTACGGGAATTTAATATTTTATTTTTAATTCCGAAAACAAATAATCGTTCCGATAAGGAACGATTTTAGGGCAGACTACGCCCGTACTTCTCCTTAGTTTTGTTTTTTTCAGTGCAGGAAAAACCTTACAAGCTTCATATAAAATTTTTTAAAGGGTTGGTAACGCATAGGCAAATCGATGAACGTCTTTTTATCGACTATACTTTTATAGTGCGTGAAGGTATCGAAGCCGGTTTTGCCGTGATACGAGCCGAGTCCGCTCTCTTTATAGCCGCCGAACGGCATATAAGAGGTTGCAAGATGAATTACGACGTCGTTTATACAGCCTCCGCCGAAACCGAGCGTGGTTGTAAACCTTTTGATTGCCTTTTTGTTTGAAGAAAAGACATACAGCGCAAGCGGCGCGTCATGCCCGGAAACGTAGTCTATAACCTCGCTATCGCTCGAATACTCGATGACGGGCAATATGGGGCCGAATATTTCTTCTTGCATAACAGCGTCGGTAAAAGCCGCGTTGTCGAGAATTGTAGGTTCGATTTTTAGAGCGGTTTGGTCGCATCTGCCGCCGTGCGCCGTTTTTTCGGGGTTTAAAAGATTTAAAAGGCGCAAATAGTGCTTTTCGTTGATAATTTTGCCGTAATCGGGATTTTCAAGAGGATTTTCCCCGAACTGCAATACAATCTGTTTTTTAATTTCCGCAACAAGCTTCGAGTGTATCTTTTTAGAACAGAGTATGTAATCGGGCGCAACGCAGGTTTGACCGAGGTTTAAAAATTTGCCCCAGACAATGCGCTTTGCCGCAAGTTTGATATTTGCCGTTTCATCGACTATGCAAGGGCTTTTGCCGCCAAGCTCCAAGCTTACGGGCGTAAGATTTTTTGCGGCGTTTTCATAGACGATTTGCCCGACGCGCTTGCTGCCCGTAAAGAAGATATAGTCGAACTTTATTTGCATAAGCGCGGTGTTTATTTGCGAACCGCCGAATAAAACCGCAACATATTCCTCGGGGAATACGCTGCCAAGTACCGTTTTAATAGCTTGATTTGTGTTTGGAGAATATGCGCTAAGCTTCAATACAACCGTATTTCCCGCCGCAACGGCCTCAATTAACGGGTCGATAGAAAGTAAAAACGGATAGTTCCAAGGGTTCATAACAAGCACCGTGCCGTAGGGCATAGGTTGACGGTAGCTCTTTGAAACGTACTGCGCAAGCGGCGTTTTTACCCTTTTGGGCTTTGCAAATTTTTTTATGTGCTTTAATATGTACGAAAGTTCGCTGAGCACCAAGCCCGTTTCACACATATAACTTTCGCTTTCGCTTTTGCCCAAATCTTTTTTTAAACCCTCGTGAATAAGGTTGAGATTTGAGCTTATTGCCTTGTACAATTTTTTCAGATGCTGAATTCGATACTTTACGTCAAGAGTTTTGCCCTCGGCAAAAAATTTGCGCTGGTTTTCGACCAAGCTTGCCAAATCAATCGATTGCATTTAACCCTCCTATCTTCAAATACATTTTTTTAAGCTTCTTTCTGTCCCAAAGCACGGGCACCGGATACAGAGGGTTTGCCTCCCTTTCGGCATAGCGCGAAAGTTCGTCCAAATCCTCGGGGTTTAAAGTCAGCGTTTGAGGTATTCCCATATCAACATTCATACGCTTTATTTTTTCTATTACCGCCTTAGCGCCCTCCGAATAGCCGACGGTTTTGGGAACAAGTCCGCAATATACCGCTATTTTCCACAGCTTTTTATGCGCCGCCTTTGCGTACTCTTCAAGCACTAACGGCAAAATAACGGCGTTAGCCAGCCCGTGCGGAGTATTGTACTTGCCGCCGAGCGCGTGCGCAAGCGCGTGAACGTACCCGACGTATGATTTTGAAAAAGCCCTGCCTGCCTTGTGTGATGCAATAAGCATATTTTTACGCGATTCCGCCGTCTTTTCGAAGTACGATTTTTCAAGATTTTCAAAGACGAGTTTAATTGCTTCCAATGCGTCGGCTCTCGTTTTACGGTTGCCGCTCTTGCCTATAAACGCCTCGATTGCGTGAGTCAGCGCGTCCATACCAGTAGTAGCGACGACGTTTTGAGGCAAAGTCATAGTAATTTCTTCGTCCAAAACCGCGTATTTCGGGATTAGAGGAAAGTCGTTTATAGCATATTTATGACGGGTTTTCGAGTCGACTATTACCGCCGCAAGCGTAGTTTCGCTGCCCGTGCCCGCCGTTGTGGGAACGGCTACAAGCAGGGGAATTTTCTTTCTTACTTTTAAAATGCCGCCAAGCTTGCCCAAAGTTTTTTTAGGCCTTGCAACAAGCGCGCCAACACCTTTTGCGCAATCCATAGGGGAACCGCCGCCAAAAGCGATAAGACAGTCGCATTTACCCTCCCTGTAAATTTTCAAAGCGCCGGCAACATTGTCGGTAGTGGGGTTTGCCACCACCCCGTCAAAAACGGCGTACTGCAACCCTTCGGCAACAAGCTTTTCTTCAAGCAAAATAGTAAGCCCGAGCGAGCGCACGGTTTTATCCGTTACGATAAGCGGCTTTAATTTGCCGTTCTGTTTTAAAACAGTCGGAATATCCTGCACTTTATCTATTATTTTCGGGTCTTTATATGGCAAAACGGGCCAATTTAAACACGCCCTGAAATATCCGACAATACGCCTTTTTAAATAAATTCATTTTCTCTCCTCAAATGTTATTTTTTGAAATATACTTGTAATATTCGTCTAAATTTTCGGATATCGAATCAAGGCATTTATAAAAAATTTCCCTCTCGCTGTCGGTAAGGTTTTTGCCGCCTGCAAGCACTGCGTTGTGAGCCTTTTCGTTTATAAACACCGCCACCTTTTGCCCCTCGGCGCTCAGCTTTATCAGCGAGTTGTATTTTTGCGTATCGCACTCGACATAGCCCTTTTCCCTCAACAAGTCAAGCGCACGCGAAATTGCCGCCTTGTCCTCTAAAGTCACCCGGCAAAGCTCGCTTGCCGTAAGACCGTTGCTGCTTTCCGCAAGACTGTAAAGACACATAACGTGTATGGCTTTAAGATTGTAACCGCGCATTTCATGCAATTTTATTTTTGATACCAGCTTGTTGAGCCTGAGTATAGACGTTGTAAAATTTTCAAATCTTTTTTCCATTTGCCACCTCGCCAAACAACTCAAATTGTTGAGTTATCAACAATTTTATTTTATATTTATTTTTGATTTTTGTCAAGAAAATCCCGTTGAATTTTCAACGGGAATATAATGTCGTCTAAAATTTAACTAAGCCGCACCCTTTTGCAGTACTTGGCAATCACAGCTATACTTACTGTCATCCGTATAGATAACTTGCGTTATGCTGTCCGCCGTAATTGTGCCGGATTTAGGGTTTTTGACAGAAAGTATGTTGCCGCGAACGGTTGCGTCGACTTCGGAATATTCAAAAGAAAAATCGCAATTTTCCATTTCGCAGTCGATAAGTTTCAGACCCTTGCAATAGCAGAGCGGCTGGGTGCCGATAATTTTACAGTTGATAAGCGTTAGGTTTTCGGAATACCAGGCAAGATATTCCCCCTTTATTACCGAGTTTTTTACCGTGACGTTTTTAGTGTGCCAAAATGCGTCCTTAGTGTCGAGAATGCTGTTTTCTATAGTCATATTTTCGACGTACTGGAAGGAATATTTACCCTTGAAATTTACCCTGTCAAGCTTGATATCCGAGGCCATTAAAAATAGATATTCGCTCTCTATACTACTGTCGATTATGCTTATGTTTCTGCTTTTCCAGCCAAATTCGGGGGAAACTATCATGCTGCCCGATATAGTAATTTTACTGCACTCGCGCAGTGCCTTGATACCTAAAAGATTGCTTTTTTCAATGCTTACGTCGTTTGTGTACCAAAGCGCGGCACGGCATTTATCCGTCATCGTAACTTCGTAAAGCTGCACGCCGTCGTCGTGCCAAAGCGGATAGCGAAGGTTCATAAAACAGGCTTCAAGCCTTACGTTTTTTGCCTCTTTTAGCGCCGATTCTCCATCCTCCACCCCGTCAAAAACACAGTTTTTTAGCAGCACGTTTTCAGCCGCATACAAGTCCCTTTCGAGCGGAAATTTTTTATTTTCGATAATTTTCATTTGTTTCATAACTTTATACTATTATAGCGAAAAAACAACGCTATGTCAAACACTTGTTCAATAATAATGTATCGCCAAACAAAAGAGAGCAAGCAAAGCGCTTACTCTCTTTTACTGCTTAATTTATTAAATTATTTGCCGAAATATCTTTTTAAAAGTCCAGCAAATCCTGCGCCGTGTCTTGCTTCGTCCTTTGCCATTTCGTGCACGGTGTCGTGAATAGCGTCATATCCGAGCTGTTTAGCAAGCTTGGCAATTGCAAGTTTTCCCTCGCAAGCGCCTGTTTCGGCCGCTGCACGAAGTTCGAGGTTTTTCTGAGTCGAAGGCGTTACCACTTCCAAAGCGTAGCGCTTGTAAGCTTCGGCAATTTCGGGATACCCCTCGCGGTCTGCAACTCTTGACATTGCAAGATACATACCGACTTCGGTGCATTCCCCGGCAAAGTTTGCGCGAAGCCCTTCCATAATTTCTTCGTTTTCAACTTTGCCGTCGCCTATAACGTGTTCGCAAGCAAATTTAGCCTCTCCGGACACGGGAACAAACTTTTTAGCTTTACATACGGGGCATACGTCTACGCCGTCTTCAACTATCTCACCACAAACTACACATTTTTTCATAATTTAAATACTCCTTTTATAAGCGTGCCGTTTTGCACAACTTTATGGTAATAATATAACATACCTTTTTTGTAATTACAAGAAAATTAAGTGAAAATTTTATAAAATAATTAAATTTAACAGCTCGTCGCAATCTTTTACAAACGTTTTTGCACCCACCTCTTCGAGCTGCTTTAAAGTTCTGTATCCCCAAAGCACCGAAACGCAGTTTACGCCTGCATTTTTTGCCGTTAAAACGTCTGTTTCTCCGTCTCCGACAAACAGACATTCTTCGCGCCGTAATCCAAAATTATTTATAATTTCAAGTGTTACTGAAGGGTCAGGTTTGAGCGGCACGCCGTCGGCTTGCCCCAAAACCGCGTCAAAACGATATTCGCTTAAAAACTTTTGATATGCGGAAGTTACGCCGTACTGAGGCTTGTTTGAAAGAATAGTAAGCTTTATATTTAAGTCTTTCAGCCTTTTGAGCAGCCCGTCCACGCCATCGAACAGCCTTGTAAGGCTGTTGTCGCACTGCGCAAAATATTTGTTATAATTGCGGTACACCTCTTCGACTAGGCTTGAGTTATCGACTCCGACGGCGCGTTCAACAAGTTTTTTTGCGCCGTTGCCTATAAATTTTTTAGTGTCGTCAAGCGAAAGTTCGGGAAGAGCCGACATTTTCAAACAAAAGTTAAGCACGGCTTGCAGGTCGGGAAGCGTATCAAGCAATGTTCCGTCTAAATCGAAAATAACAAGTTTGTACATTACATTTTTTCGGGCGCGCCTATACCCAGCAACGAAAGCGCATTTTTAAGCGTGACGTGCACCGCCTCAGTAAGTGAAAGACGGAAATGTTTTGTTTCCCCCTCCGCCGAGAGTATTTTGCAGTCGATATAAAACTTATTGTACTTTTGCGCGAGGTCAACGGCGTACCTTGCTATAAGCGAGGGCTCGTATTTTTCCGCCGCGTCCTTGATTGTTTGAGGGAACGTCGAAAGCTGCTTTATTACCTCGTATTCCTGTGCATTAGGCTGGTATTTTTCAGGCAAAGCAAAGCTTTTACCGCTCTTTTCAAGCACAGAATTCGCACGCGCGCAAGTGTATTGTACATAGACGCTTGTTTCCCCGTCAAAGCTTAAAACTTTGTCGTAAGAGAATGTTACGTCCTTGATTTTGTTGTTGTAGAGCGCACCGAAAATTACCGCGCCAAGCCCGACGGTTTCCGCAATTTGACGTTTATTTTCAAGCGCGGAATTTTTTTCGTCAATTACGGCGTAAGCCTTTTCAACGCACTTGTTTATTACGTCCTCCAGCCAAACCACACGGCCGTTTCGGGTTGACATTGCGCCGTCTTCGAGCGATACCATTCCGTAAGCAACGTGAACCAAGTCCTTTGCCCAATCCTTGCCCATAAGCTCCAAAACCTTAAAAAACTGCTTAAAATGCAAATTTTGCTGATAGGCAACGACATACAGGCACTTATAAAAATTATAGGTATTTTTGCGGTAAATTGCCGCCGCAAGGTCGCGCGTGGCGTACAGAGAAGCTCCGTCCGAACGCAAAACAAGGCAGGGCGGCATGCCGTACGGCTCGAGGTCGACTATCTGCGCGCCCTCGCTCTCTTTTAATAATCCCTTTTGTTTAAGCTCGTCGATTACGGGCTGCATTTTATCGATATAAAAGCGCTCTCCGGCGTAGCTGTCAAAGGATATATTAAGCTTTTCGTAAATTGTATTTACATAATCTATTGTAAGCTTTTTGAACCACTCGAAAAGTTCGTTTGCCTCGCGGTCGCCGCTCTCGATGAGGCGGAAATAGTTGCGCGCCTCCTGTTCCATAAGCTCGTCCGCCTCTCTATTGAACCTGACGTACAGCTCGTTGACAGCGTGTATGCCGCCCTTGTCCACCTCTTCGCGGTTGCCCCAGCGCTTGTATGCGCTTATAAGCTTTCCAAACTGCGTACCATAGTCCCCGAGATGGTTGATACCCACTACGTTATAACCGAGAAATTTATATATTTTGTAGAGCGCGCCGCCGATAACCGTTGTCGAAAGATGCCCGATATGGAACGGTTTAGCCACGTTTACCGAGGAATACTCGACGCAGACCGTTTTACCCTTGCCGACGTCGGAAGAGCCGTAACGGTCGCCCTCGCTTAAAACCTTGTTTAATACCGAGGAAACAAGCCCCGCTTTATTGATTTTAAAGTTGAGATAGCCGTTTACCGCAGAAACTTCGCTTATTACCTCGTCGCAGACAAAGCTGTTTTTAAGCTCTTCGGCTATGGCTACGGGGCTTTTGCGGAAAGCTTTCGCAAGTTTGAAGCAGGGCAAAGCATAATCCCCCATTTGAGAATTGGGAGGCAAAGCGACGTCCGCCGCCGTTATATTTTCAAGGTTGAGTTTATTTACAATGTATTCGCGATAGTCCATAGGTTTATTTTAACATACAGCCAAAAATTTGGCAACTTTACCGCCTATTCGTTTTGATTTTTTTGAGAATTATATTATAATATAGAAGCTTGAAATAATATTTAAGGACGATAAAATGAAATTAGGTGTCGTAGGACTGCCAAACGTTGGTAAGTCAACGCTGTTTAACGCAATAACACACGCAGGCGCGGAAGCCGCAAACTATCCATTTTGCACCATAGAACCCAACGTAGGCGTGGTAGCCGTTCCCGACGAACGACTCGACAAGCTTGCAAACCTTTACGCAAGCAAAAAAATTACCCCCGCCATTGTCGAGTTTGTAGATATAGCCGGACTTGTAAAGGGCGCCTCACGAGGGGAAGGTTTGGGAAATAAATTTCTTTCGCATGTCAGAGAATGCGACGCGATAGTTCACGTTGTGCGCTGTTTCGAGGATGAAAATATTACCCACGTCAACAATAAAATAGACCCCATTTCGGATATTCAGACAATTACTTTGGAGCTTATTCTCGCAGATATCGAGGCGGTAAACAAGCGCCAAGACAGGATTAGAAACGTTGCAAGGGGCGGCTCTAACAAGGAAGCAGCCGCCGAATTTGCTTTTTTGGAGAGATTGGAAAAGTTTTTGAGCGAGGAAAAGCCCGCCCGACTGTTCCCCCTCTCCGACGACGAAAAGCCGATTATGGAAAACCTGTTTTTACTGACGGACAAGCCCGTAATTTATGCGGCTAATATTTCCGAGTTCGATATGGGCAAGCAGGACGACGAGATCGAGCTTGTGAAAAAGGTCAAGCAATATGCCAAAGCCGAGGGCAGCGAGGTATTGGTAATTTGCGCCAAGACCGAAGAGGAACTTTCGGTTATGGAGCCCGAAGAAAGCGCAATGTTTTTGCAGGAGCTGGGGCTTGAAGAAAGCGGACTTAACAGACTGATTAAAAAAAGTTATGCGCTTTTGGGGCTTATTTCCTACCTTACCGCAGGTGAAAAGGAAACTCGCGCCTGGACTATCGTAAACGGAACCAAAGCGCCGCAAGCGGCAGGAAAAATCCACACCGATTTCGAAAAGGGCTTTATCCGCGCCGAAGTAGTTGAATGGCAGACTCTCTTGGAGTGCGGCGGTTATAACGGCGCACGCGAAAAGGGCAAGGTGCGTTCGGAAGGCAAGGAATACGTCATTAAAGACGGGGACGTAGTGCTTTTCCGCTTTAACGTTTGATTTATTTGAATTTTTCTATAAAAAAAAGCTCGGCTATGCCGAGCTTTTAAATTTTATTTAAATTACTTCAATTCAGCGAAGTACTTAATTGTTCTTACCATCTGCGACGTGTAAGAATTTTCGTTATCGTACCAGGAAACAACCTTTACAAGGGTCGTGCCGTCGCCGAGAGGCATGCACTTCGTCTGAGTAGCGTCGAAGAGCGAACCGTAGGACATACCGATGATATCGGAAGAAACGATTTCTTCTTCGGTATAGCCGTATGAAGAAGATGCAGCGGCTTTCATAGCTTCGTTTACAGCCTTAGCGTCCACTTCTCCCTCGCAAACTGCGATAAGCTGGGTAAGAGAACCGGTGGGAACGGGAACGCGCTGTGCGCAACCGTCGAGAACGCCGTTGAGTTCGGGAATAACAAGACCGATAGCCTTAGCAGCGCCCGTCGAGTTGGGAACGATATTGCATGCCGCAGCTCTTGCTCTTCTCAAATCGCCCTTTCTGTGGGGGCCGTCAAGAACCATCTGGTCGCCGGTATATGCGTGAATAGTCGTCATATAGCCCTTCTTGATTTTGCAGAGCTTGTTGAGAGTATCAGCCATAGGCGCAAGGCAGTTCGTGGTGCAGCTTGCAGCCGATATAACGGTATCGCTTGCTTTAAGAGTCTTTTCGTTTACGCTGTAAACGACCGTAGGTAAGTCATTGCCTGCAGGTGCGGAAATAACGACTTTCTTTGCGCCGGCATTGATGTGAGCGGACGACTTCTCTTTTGAGCAATAGAAGCCCGTGCACTCTAATACGACGTCAACGTCGTGCTGCTTCCAAGGAAGGTTTGCAGCGTCTTTCTCTGCGTAAATTTTGATTGTTTTACCGTTTACGGTTATGCAATCTTCACCTGCCACAACAGAATCGGCATACTTATACTTGCCCTGAGCCGAGTCGTACTTCAAAAGATGAGCAAGCATCTTGGGGCTTGTCAAATCGTTGATAGCTACGATTTCATAGCCCTCTGCATCAAACATCTGTCTGAAAGCAAGACGGCCGATACGTCCGAATCCGTTGATTGCAACTTTTACATTTGCCATAAAATTAAATTCCTCCGAATTTTTATTTATATTTTTTTAAAGCAAAATTATTATATCAAATAACTTTGTTTAAGTCAACAATTTTTAAATATACGGATTTGTCAAAACCCATCCTTAGTATTATAACCCATTAATTGCATAAACGCAATACTTTTTTAAAAAAATTTTTAAAATTGACTTGAAATTTACCGTATTATCATTTATACTTATATATGGTAATAAAACTATTTGGAGGTTTTTATGGCATTAGTTTCGGCAAAAGACATGCTTGAAAAAGCAAGAGCAGGTAAATATGCGGTTGGTCAGTTCAATATCAATAACCTTGAATGGACAAAATCCATTTTACTTACGGCGCAAGAACTGAATTCCCCCGTTATTTTGGGTGTTTCAGAGGGCGCCGGCAAATATATGACGGGATTTAAGACGGTTGCGGCTATGGTTTCGGCTATGATAGACGAGCTTAAAATTACGGTTCCCGTTGCGCTTCATCTCGACCACGGCACCTACGAGGGCTGCTATAAATGTATAGAGGCAGGTTTCTCTTCAATTATGTTCGACGGCTCGCACTTCCCCATCGAGGAAAATATAGCAAAGACAAAAGAACTTGTAGAAGTTTGCAACAAAAAGGGACTTAGCCTCGAAGCCGAAGTCGGCGCTATCGGCGGCGAAGAGGACGGCGTTGTAGGCAAGGGTGAGTGCGCAGACCCCGAAGAGTGCAAAAAAATTGCGGATTTGGGCGTCACTATGCTTGCCGCGGGTATAGGCAATATTCACGGTAAATACCCTGCGGATTGGGCAGGTCTAAGCTTTGAAACGCTTGCCGCAGTTAACGAAAAGGTCGGAGAAATGCCCCTTGTGCTTCACGGCGGTACGGGTATCCCCACAGATATGATTAAAAAGGCAATTTCGCTCGGCGTTGCTAAAATCAACGTCAATACAGAGTGCCAGCTCTCCTTCCAGGAAGCTACGAGAAAGTATATCGAAGAAGGCAAAGACTTGGTCGGCAAAGGCTTTGACCCCAGAAAGTTGCTTGCCCCCGGTTGCCAGGCTATAAGAGATACCGTAAAAGAGAAAATGGAAATTTTCGGAAGTATCGGCAAAGCGTAATATATTTTTAATCCCCCCTCTTACCCTGCGGTGAGAGGGATTTTTTTGTATGAATTTTAAAAATACGGACATACTCTGTTTGTATGAAAAGGAAAATATCGTTACTCTTACTTTTGTGCGTTTTGGTTTTGACGTTTTTATGCGCTTGCGACCCCGAAATCGCAAAAGGCTCGGTTAAGTCGCTGACTAAACCCTATATAACAACCTATGAATGCGTTGAAGCAAGGCTCGGCAACCAAAATTTATTGGAGAAATACGACTTCATTAAAATTACGCTTTTAGACAAGGACGAGCTCGAAGTTAGCTTCAAACCCAAAAAGGGAGAAAAAAAGGCGTTTAAAGGCGCGTACAGCGTCAACCCGGAAACACGCGAGTTTTCGGGGGAAATAGGCATTTTCGGCATGACTTTCAAGGAAAAGACAACTATCGAAAAGGGTCGCTTTACTATTTATAAAAACATTTTAACAATACCGCTTATTATGAAATTCGAGGCTGTTTAAAATAAATACAAAAAGAACTTCACTGCTACGAAGTTCTTTTTATTTTATATATTCAAATCAAACTCAACTTTGCCGCTGTCGGTATGATATAGCGCGCCTTCAACGCGCAAGCCGTCAACCTCGACAATACTTTGCCGTATCTTGCAAACGCTTTGTTTGACGTTTAATATACTGTCCGAGCACGACAACCAATTTACAGCCGAGATGCTCCACCGCATATTCTATACTGCCCATTTGATGGTTGTCTATCACGTTGCCGGCAACGCGGATAACAAACAAACGACCTATACGATGATTTCAACCCTGTAATTACTATTATTGTTGACTTTTGAATGAAATTAGAATAAAATATAGTCAATCAAATAATTGATTGAGGTTTGTTATGAATAAGTTTTTTAAAAGAATTTTACCTGCCACAATACTTGCAACTTGCTGCACTGTTTCGGTTTTTTCAATGACTGCGTGCAATGAGGGCAAAGATTATTCCGAAGATTTTGCTAAGCTGCAACAAGAAATAGATAATTTAAAAAACGAAAATAGTTCTTTAAAAGACCAGATTTCCAATATTACACCCGGCGGCACGGATTACACCGAAGAGATAGAAAAGTTACAACAGCAAATTGAAACTCTTAAAACTCAAAACGGCAGCAACTTGGCTGAGATAGCTAAACTTGAACAGCAGCTTGAAAATCTTAAAACCAACAACGAGAATAATCTTGCCGAAATTGATAAACTGCAACAGCAGATTGAAGCGCAAAAGAAACTTATTGAAAGTTTGCAAAGTGCTACTTCTACTCAACCAAAGATATACAAAGTAGGTGAAACTTTTAAATACACATATCAAGGCATTGATTATTTTAGTTTGACATTTAAAGATAAAAATCATATTGAAATTACAAATTTGAATATGATCGGTTCAAAAATTAGTGAATACATCAGAGTTAAAGCAATTGAATCAGATGGTCGCTCTAGTATTCTTAGTTACTCTGATAAAATTTTAGTCAAAAATGAAACTTATTCCCTATCTTTAAAGATATTTAATGCAGTAACAACTTATCTTATAGGCTTTCCTTTACCAGACAGCGGCCTTATGCCATATGTTATTGTAGATATTACCGCTTCAATTTGAAGCAATCTCTACAACTTCTCTGCCCTTAAGTTTTTGCTTGAATCTGGTATCATAAGTTATCTCGCTTGACATACATTCGTAAATTTCCTCTATACCGTCATCATCATGCTGGCTCTTTGCAGAGAAATTGCTACCCAAAGTTAAATTGTAATCTCCTATCCATTCGGCGTCAACGAAAGTTACGCCGAATTTATATTTTTCAAGAATTTTATTTCCCATTTGGGTACAGTCAAAAAGCTGTAAAGAATTATTTAAAGAATTACTTAAAAGATCTTTACAAATTTGATTTTGAGGATTCAGCAAAAGATTTCCCGCTTTATAAGCAAACTCACGCAAACCGAATTAATCTATTGTTTCAGCTTGATTAACATTGTTTTTTTTACCAAAGAATAAACGTTATCATATTTAAATATAACGTTTAACTTACTCTACGCCATAAATCCGAATCGTCAAGTGATATTTTTAAGATATAATTTTTCATTTGTTTTACTCTCCAATTTCAAATTATACCACTTTCCGCTACCAATTTAAAACAATTCTAAACCGCTCTTTTATATTCAAGTCCTATCTGTTGGTTCGTTTTTCGGGGCATTTTAAGCAAAAAATTTGGACTTGTTCCTATAAGAAACAAGTCCAAAACCACTATATATTGTATTTGAATTTTAATCGACCATTATTTGGTCGCCCTCGGATTGCGGATATTCGCCTGTGCTGCCATATAACTAAACAATATCTTTCTTACTCAATTGTTTCAGAAATATTTTTTGAAATAATAAAGTGGTGGTCATTAGAAATGGTTACTAAATATTCTTCCCCATCTAAGCTTTTTAATAATATCATAGGCTGTAGTTGAATACCATTTTCAATACTTATTAAGATGGAACCAACTAATCGCTCTTCACTGATCATTTTAGCTAATAAATTTTATACTCCTTGAAATACTGCAGCCGAAAGAAAATAGAAGCTTTGCTATTTCATCCCACATATCAATTATAAATTTTTGATTATTAAAAATATTATCAATTTCTGTCATATTATTTATCTTTTTAGGATATCGTTTAAAAAAGTCCTCTGATGCAGCCGCCAAAAGTTTATCACCAATCCCCCAAATATATTTACTATCTTCATTTTTGCAACCTTTACAACTTTCAATCTCACAATCCACACAAGGATTATCTTCTTCACATAAGCCTTTAACTTTGCATTTTTCAATAAATGGCATATACAATGTTCCCCATCGGGCATCAAGCTTTTTGCTATTCATTTTCTTCTTTTTAATGCCATCTTTCATGTCATAATAACGTAACAACTCTTGATTTTGCTCACTTGCTAATAGCGAAACTAGTTTTTGAGTTTTCTTCTCCATGTTTTCTACTTTAAGATATTCATTAAAAGGAAATAAATTTTCCTTTTCTCTTACTTTCAAAGGATGCAAATGAAACGGAATATTTTGATTAGCTCTCTTTCTATCCCCGTCTGCAGCATTATGATAGGTATTACCAAATGGACCCTTTTCAAAATCTTTATCGCTATCAACTATGCATAATGAAAATTTTTTTTCTTGATTGCATGAAATAATAATAGCATCTGCATTAGCCCCATTACTTGGGATGTTTGAAATAGATAAATCATAAAAACTATTACCGTTAAACCAATGATAAATATATTTATAAAATTCAAAATCAGTTGCATTTTCAGATATTAATACTGATTCTTTGAATTCATCTAAATCCATTATATTAATCACAAATTTTGTAGGCTTTGAATTATCCGCTTTATCTTTAATACAAGAAATATTAAACGTTGGTTCTATAATAATTTGAACTTTATTTTTTATGCTATTCAAATTCTGAATATAATTTTTCATCCAACGAAGAATGTGTTTATTGCTATTATCTGTTTTACCGTGTTTCAATAAAATATCTATACTTTGAATTGTAGTATAAACAATATGATGATAATGCAGAACACTATGCAATGCATCATTAATAAGTGACCAACCTCTAATCTTTTCATCTTCGGAAGAAGAATTTATCAATGTATCAATAAACTCATTTGTAAATTCAATGACCATATTAATCCTCTGGAGACATAAACCCTATAGGCCATTCCTCTATAAATCCATTCTCATCAAAACACGTTTGCTTAAAATTGGATATATTGTTCTCTTTGCTCACCAATACAATATTAATATCATCTTTTTTAATTTTTTTAGCAGATATTAATCTTCCCAACCCATTCACCATGTGTTCGCTATGAGTTTCAAATATTATTTTTATAGAATTACCACTATCTTTAGCTAAATCCACTAAAGCAACAAAAACTTCCATCAACTTCGACTGAAAAGCCGGATGCAAATGCAACTCAGGCTGTTCAATCACAATTGTATAATTATTGTGCATTTTCTCCTTGACATCTAATTTGTTTCTCTCAATTACTAGCCATAATTGCAAAATGATTGGAAGGACTTGCGAATAACCATATCCAGTATCAGCCAAATTTATTTCGCAATCATCCCCTACTTTAACCATTAATGAAACATGCCCTTCCTGTTTTTTTATTGAAAAACACAATCCCAACTTTTCATTGCACCAATCGGAAAAACTTTTTCGTTGGTCCCCAGTCATATTATATAATACCATCGGAAGATTGCTTCCATCAGCATCGACACTTTTAACACTTATTCCTTGTACTCTATAATATCTGTTTGCTTGTGCTCTGAGTGGCTTCAAATAAAAAGTATTACAAAATTCATCTTCTATCTGTATGTTTATTTGATCTATAATGGACGATACAATAATTAGAACAATAAGATTGTTGATTTCCTTGAATAATGGATTATCACAATTTTTATCGGCAAAATACTTTTTGACAGCAGCACAGCCGGATAATTTTTTCAAATTATCGAGCAATGTTTTTTGGGATTGAATCTTAATAAGTTTTCCAATATATGTATCAAATGTTTCTTCCTTTAATTTTACCCCTAGTTCTCTCATAAAAATATTCTTTATTGGTTTTAGCTCATCTTCTTGTGCATCAAAATATCTTACGAACTCATCCTTTCCTTTTCTTACATATAAAATATTAGGCAACAAGTATTTACTGCTATCATGTAGTGTATAACAATCAAGATTTAAATTATAATCATCATTAATGACACATTGTTCAATTTCATTATTATTGATTTTTACTGACACTTCTTGATTTAAAAACTTCACAGTATAAGAAGAAATATGTTTTTGTTTAAAATGAATTATTACATGAACAGACATATTTTCTGTTTTTTGCAAATTAAGATGTTTAAAATATTTAAAAGTTCCTAGATTACGATAGTATCTTACATCTTCATCATTTTTTAACAAGTCCATGTCAAAGGCTATAGTTAAGTCCTTCTCTTCTGTTTGCCCCTTGGGTAATACTTCTTCAAAGCTACCGAAATCCACATAATCTCCAAACCACAATAAAGGATCTTGGCGATTTTTCTCTAAAGATTGTTTTATTAAAGGAAACATTCGAATAAAAGAACTTTTCCCGCAACTATTTTTCCCCAGCAATACTGTTATGGGCTTAATTTCTATCTCCCCACTATCTCTAATAGATCTAAAGTTTTTTAACTGTAATTTTTTCATATTTTTCTCCTATTAATATCTATTCCTTCTACCAACCCCAATAAATATAAAAATGCAGGTGCGGGCATACGATAAATTTTTTTATCACCATACAAACATTCCCCAAAATCATTTGCGCGTTTTGTTATTACCAAGTTGGGAAACTGTTCGTTAGCCTGAATTACAATCTCATCGTCTTCAGCAATTTTAGCCTGATCTCTATATTTTACCTCAATCATTATTGGACGGAATCGTTCCGATTTAACAACTATGTCAATTTCTTTATCTTTCTTATCTCCCCTGAAATAACCTACAGTTGCCGCATCTTTAAAATAGAATGCCTTAATATGCTTGTATACGGCTGTTTCGGCTATAATCCCAAGTTCAGTAGGATCATTTGTAATATCGTCTCTCATTAAAACAGCGTTTCTCATTGCTGCATCTGCGATATAAATTTTATCTTGCGATTTTAAAATTTGCTTACCGCTTACGTTCACAAGCGGACTGATATAAATCAAATTTGCACTTTCTAAATACCCTATATATTTTTCAATTGTGTTCCTACTTACTCCTTCCAATTCCTTTGTAAGAGCATTAAGATTTATAATATTAGACGAAGTATAGCACAGATACAAGAATATCTTTTCAATATCACTAATGTTTCTTATTCCGTAAATGGACGGCAAATCACGTTTTAATGCTTTATCTACTATATCTTCTCGCAAAACCCTTTGCGCATATAAATCGTCAAAACTTAAAGCAAGTTCCGGAAAGCCTCCTACTTGCAAGTATCTTATAAAATGTACTTGCAAACACGAAAGTTTATTAAATATTTCCGTTTGTTCTTGTAAAGGTTTAAGATAAATTTGCGTAGGTTTAATATCTTCAGGAAGATTCGGCACCTCAATGTTCAAAAGTTGGCAATACTCAAAGAAAGACAAAGTAGGAATATGGATAACCTTCCATCTTCCCAAACCGCTCTCTGATACCTTGTCCATTAAAATAGGACTTGCTGAACCAGTTGCCACTAAACTTATATTCGGATTAGTATCATAAAGTATTTTAAGCCAGCTATTCCAGTTTTCTGCATACTGTATTTCATCAAAGAAACAATAGATTTCTTCATCTACCGAAATATTCGTTCTGTAAACTTCTAAAATCTGATCAATAGAACATAATTTCAAAAGTGGATGGTCAAATGACAAAAATAGAATATTTTTAGGATTTGTTCCGCCTTCAAGCAAAGAAGATATTATCTGATACATAATAGTCGTTTTACCGGTTCTTCTTGCTCCGCATAAAACAACCAATCGCCTAATATCTTTGCGCTTTAATGTATTAATTGCTTCTTGATAAGCAAACCTCTTCATCGGTTTATTAAATTCTTTCTGTATATTCCCTGTTTGCCACCAAGGATTATAAGAAAAAAGTAATCGTAAAATATTTTCTGAATTTGCTAAAGCCATCTATTATCTCCTTTGTGCTAATTATAGCACAACAGTTTTATTAATGCAATAGTTTTTGAAAAAAAATCAAATAAGATTGTCACTATATTGACAATAAATCTCAATTAAATTAGTAATTAAAAATTGATATCTAGTATTATTTCTGTTAGCAAATCCCATTTAACTTGGCTATCAAAATTTATTTTGCCTTCCACTTTTGCAATTTCAATTTCTTCTATTAAGCCTTTCTTTGTATTCTCAGGCAAATGATTTGATAGATTCATTATATTTGCCCACAATGATCTACCACTATTTTTGCCAACAGTACAACTTCGTAACGATTTATTATGTAGCAAAAATCTGTTATGATTTACTTCATTTCTGAGTCCTACAAGTGCATCCAAATTTTTGTTCTTTGTATCAATATTAAAAATATTATTACGATGACTTAATGGCAACTTCTTTACTTGAGAAATCAAGTTGCCAAAAGTTAATTGACTAACCGCAAGATATAAATCATGATATTTATTAAGAAGTTCTAATAAAACGTTTGTAGTTTCAAGTTGATTTACATTTGTATTAAAATGATTAGTTATATATGCTCTCAGATATTCTTCTAAAAAACCGATAAACTTATAAATTATACGTCTAATCCTTTTATCATATCTAAATGCTGTTGCAACCTCATCATATGTCACTTTGTCAGCTTTTAAACTCTGTAAATAATCGGCTACAAAGATATGCTCACAAATTCCACGAGAATTGAGATAATAGATTGCTTTCGCTTTATCTATCTCTTCAATAATGACCTTATCAAAAAAAGCATCATAGTTCATACACGAATGCCATACCTATCACAGAGCTCATTTAATGTCTCCAACAAAATCGAAAACGAACTTCTTTCATCATGATTACGAAGATACATATTCTTCTTTTTCAGATAAACTTCTTTTATTTCCAACCACTTTCCTTTTTGTTTAAGCACAGCCATTTTCTCTTGATATCCTCGTGAACTTTTCACTTCATTCCACAAATATATACCTGATTGTTTATCGTATATAATTTTAAAATAATTACCATTATTGCCTTCACATAAAATCGCTACATCGAAAGAAAAATAAAGTCTGTTATTGCGTACTAAACGTGAAGTAATTACTGATTTGGAGTTGTTCGCAGGTTTAAAACCCAATTTCGGATTAACCTCATTAAAAGCTTGAATAAATAATTCTTTAATTCTTTGCGGTTTGGATATTAATCCACGCTTATCTTTTTGAAGAATAAAATTATAATCTAAATCAAACTCGCCAGTATCACCATTCTGAGTTATAAGCCTTGTTTCTCCACTACCTATTAACTTAAATTCAAATGTGAAATAGTCTCGCAAAAAACTCTTCTGCACATTCAATATAATTTCTTCACAAGCAATCCGCAATTCCGTCCTTACTTCTTTATCTTCAATATAATAATACATAAGCAACTCCTTTTTAATAATTCTTTTAATTATAACATAAATTTTTTTTAAGTCAATATCTCTGCTTATATAAGAAACTGCCATAGGTAACTATGGCAGTTTCATTAAATATAAACTTCGACAACTATATCGTTCCATTTGGATTTATGAGTATTTACGCCGCTATGTTCCAAATGAAACCGTTTAGCCTCTTCAAAACCTATGGTAAACGTCCAAAAAGGCTTCTTATTTGTTCCCCTTGCCTTGTTTAATAGCTGCCTGTGCTGCCGCAAGACGAGCGATAGGCACGCGGTAAGGAGAACATGAAACATAGTTAAGACCTATCTTGTGGCAGAACTCGATTGACGAAGGATCGCCGCCGTGTTCGCCGCAAATGCCGACGTGGAGCTTTTTGTTGCTCTTTTTGCCGAGCTTGACAGCCGTATCCATAAGCTTACCTACGCCTATTGTGTCAAGACGAGCGAACGGGTCGCTTTCATAAATCTTGTTTGCATAGTACGAAGGAAGGAATTTGCCTGCGTCGTCACGGCTGAAGCCGAACGTCATCTGAGTTAAGTCGTTAGTACCGAAGCAGAAGAAATCAGCTTCTTTAGCGATATCGTCGGCGGTAAGTGCGGCACGGGGAATCTCAATCATGGTACCTACTTCGTACTTGAGCTTGGAGCCTGCGGCCGCAATAACTTCGTCGGCGGTCTTTACAACTACGTCCTTGACGTATTTAAGCTCTTTTACTTCTCCTACAAGGGGAATCATAATTTCGGGAACGACTTTCCACTTCTTATGTCTATTCTGAACAGCGATAGCCGCTTTGATAACAGCTTTTGTCTGCATAACTGCGATTTCGGGATACGTTACCGTAAGACGGCAGCCGCGGTGACCCATCATGGGGTTGAACTCGTGGAGGTCTGAAATAATCTGTTTAATTTGAGCGACGGTCTTGCCCTGTGCCTTTGCAAGCGCTTCGATGTCAGCCTCGTCTGTGGGAACAAACTCGTGAAGAGGGGGATCAAGGAAACGGATTGTAACGGGCTGTCCTTCCAAAGCTTCCATCAAGCCTTCGAAGTCGGACTGCTGCATAGGCTCTATCTTAGCGAGCGCAGCCTCTCTCTCTTCAACCGTGTCTGCGCAAATCATTTCTCTGAACGCGCCTATTCTTGCAGGGTCGAAGAACATATGCTCGGTACGGCAAAGACCGATACCCTGAGCGCCGAAAGCAGCAGCCTGCTTAGCGTCGTTGGGAGTATCTGCGTTCGTTCTTACGCCAAGCGCCTTATACTTGTCGGCAAGCTCCATAATTCTGCCGAAGTAGCCTGAATTGGGGTCGGCAGGTACGGTGGGAATAAGGCAATCGTAAATATTACCCGTCGAACCGTCGAGGGAAATTCCGTCTCCCTCTCTATATACTTTTCCTGCGAGGGTGAACTGCTTGTTCTCCTCGTCCATCTTTATATCTCCGCAACCGGATACGCAGCAGGTACCCATACCGCGAGCAACAACCGCTGCGTGAGAGGTCTGTCCGCCGCGAACGGTCAAAATACCCTGCGAGTACTTCATACCCTCGATATCTTCGGGAGAAGTTTCCAAACGTACAAGCACGACTTTCTTGCCCTTCTTACCTTCGACAACTGCGTCCTCTGCCGTGAACACGATAGAACCTGCAGCCGCACCGGGGGAAGCCGCTATACCCTTGCCGACTAAGTTGTTTTTATCAGCCTCTTTCAAAGCCTTGGGGTCGAACTGAGGGTGCAAAAGCATATCGAGCGACTTAGCGTCGATTTGCATAAGAGCCTGTTCTTCGGTAATCATACCCTCGTCGATCAAGTCGCAAGCAATTTTGATAGCCGCCGCTGCGGTACGCTTACCATTACGGGTCTGCAACATATAGAGCTTTTTATCCTCGATGGTAAACTCCATATCCTGCATATCGCGGTAATGGTCTTCAAGAGTTGCGCATACCTTCTGGAACTGTGCGTAAGCTTCGGGGAATACGTCCTTCATCTGGTCGATGGGCATAGGTGTACGTACGCCGGCAACAACGTCCTCTCCCTGTGCGTTTACAAGGAATTCGCCCATGAGTCCCTTTTCGCCCGTTGCGGGGTTACGCGTAAATGCAACGCCCGTACCCGAAGTGTTGCCAAGGTTACCGAACGCCATCATCTGAACGTTTACTGCGGTACCCCAGCTATAGGGGATGTCGTGATCCATACGGTAGATGTTTGCACGGGGGTTGTCCCACGAACGGAATACAGCCTTAACAGCCTCGAAAAGCTGCTCTTTGGGATCGTCGGGGAAATCCTTGCCGAGCTGATTTTTATACTCTGCCTTGAACTGGTAAGCGAGTTCCTTCAAGTCGTCGGCGGTAAGGTCGACGTCGTACTCGATACCCTTCTTTTCTTTCATTTCGTCGATGAGCTTTTCAAAGTACTTTTTACCTACTTCCATAACGACGTCGGAGAACATCTGAATGAAACGCCTGTAACAGTCCCAAGCCCAACGGGGATTGTTTGATTTTGCAGCTATGGTATTAACAACGTCCTCGTTAAGTCCGAGGTTGAGAATTGTGTCCATCATACCGGGCATCGAAGCTCTTGCACCCGAACGTACGGAAACAAGCAAGGGGTTTACCTTATCGCCGAACTTTTTGCCGCAGACCTGCTCCATTTTTTCAATGTAACTTAAAATCTCAGCCTGAATGCCGTCGTTGATTTTGCGACCGTCTTCATAGTACTGAGTGCAAGCCTCGGTCGAAATAGTGAAACCCTGAGGTACGGGAAGACCGATTTTGGTCATCTCCGCAAGGTTTGCGCCCTTACCGCCCAAAAGCTCTCTCATATTTGCATTACCTTCACTGAAAAGGTAGCAATATTTATTTGCCATTATTTGTTCCCTCCAAATAAGTTTTTATTTATCCTATACATTTTAACTCATTTTTTTTATAATTTCAAGTATTTGAATGAAATTTTATAAACTTTTGGTTAAATTTGGTTAAAAATTTATGAGTTGTCGTCCTTCTTTTTGGAAAACTTCGAAACAAGCCAATTTTCAAACTTTTCCTGATACTTCCAGGACAGCACAGCAAGCACTATACACACCGCAAAAATGCATATCCACACCGCTATTCCCCAGCCTGTAAACGGAATAATTTCACCGCTGCCCAGATAGCAATACGCAGCGATTATAAGCGGCCGCACCACCAACATAGTGACAAAAAAGAACGCGAAATTCATAGACGTAAGCCCTGCCACCATACACAGAATATCGTCGGGGAAAAAGGGCAAAATTTGCATAAGCACAAATATCGTCTTTCCTTTTTTACCGAAGTACGAGGCGTATTTTTGAGTAGTTTCCTCCCCCGCTATCCAAACTACGGCTTTTCTGCCCCAGATTTTACCTATAAAATAAGCGATTACCGAGCCTATAAGCACACCTGCCGAAGCAAGCAAGGTTGCGACAAGCTCCCCCCATATTTGCACGCCGGGAATATAGCAAAGCGCAGCCGGCAAGGGCAAAATTACTATTTGAAGTATCTGTAAAAGCACAAACACTGCCATTCCCCAGGCGCCCGTATTCTCTATCATCTTAGCCAGAGCCAAAATTTTTTCGGCATCGGTATTATATTTTTTCAAATCCCCTATCTCACCGACCGCTATAAACGAAGCCTGTACTATAGCGGCGAGAAGTATTAATATAAAGGCGCTCTTTAAAACAGCCTGTTTGTCGAGAAAGAAGCAAATTACAGTCGCAACAACGCCTATTCCCGCGGTGCAAAAAAAGACGGCACGCATAAATACGCCCCAGCTTGCCATTAAAAACCCCGTCAAAAGCGCGATTGTCAAGCACAGAAGAATATTTATTATAAGTACCGTCAATTTTCCCTTAAATTGCATATGTAATCAATACGCCTTTACGTTTAAATTTTTATACGTGGTAAAGCGGATGGTATAGCCGTTGGTTTGCTCGGGCTCACTCTCATAGACAAGCTTAAAATGCGGGTTTTTATCGAGATTTTCAAAAAATGCGTCAGCCGCGCCCTCGGCGTCAACCTTTGTCACAAGCACCTCGTCACAGTAGGAAAGCAGAGTTTTGTACATCATCTGTCCGCCGATTACAAACACCTTATCGGAGGGATACTTACGAATTTCGGCAAAAAGTTCGTCGAGCGAGCGCACTATCTTGCAGTCGTCCCTGTCCTCTCCGTCGGGATAAAGCACGATATTATGCCTGTCCTTTAAAGGCTTGCCGCCGGGAAAAGATTTTAACGTGTTGCTGCCCATAACGACGACGTTGCCCGTTGTGGTGTTTTTAAAAAACTTCATATCCGCAGGTATGGAAAACATAAGCGCGTTGCCTGCGCCTATGCCCCAATTTTTATCGGCATGCAGTATTGCTTTCATAAGTTCTCCTTACTCCGCTACGGGAATCGAGTATTTTTTTTCGTTGAATTTATAGTCGGTAAGCTTGAAGCTATCCACGGTAAAATCGTAAAAATTCTTTATCGACTTATCCACTTCGAGTTTGGGCGCGGCAAGGCGCGGCATTTTTATTATCTCTTCGACTATGGGAATATGCCTGTCGTATATATGCGCATCTGCTATAACGTGCACAAGTTCTCCTACTTCGAGATTGGAAACCTGCGCGAACATTATAAGAAGTACTGCGTACTGCACCACGTTCCAATTGTTTGCCGTGAGCATATCGTTTGAGCGCTGGTTCAAAATGCCGTTGAGCGTATTTCCCGATACGTTAAAGGTCATTGAATACGCGCAAGGGTATAAATTCATTTCGTTAAGGTCGGCAAAATTGTAGATATTGGTCAATATGCGGCGGCTGGACGGGTTGTTTTTAAGGTCGAACAGAACCCTGTCAACCTGGTCGAACTCTCCCTCTCTGTACTTATGCTTTACGCCAAGCTGATAGCCGTAAGCCTTGCCTATCGAGCCGCTTGCGTCTGCCCATTGGTCCCATATGTGAGAGTTGAGGTCGGCAACGTTGTTGCTCTTTTTTTGCCAAATCCAAAGCAATTCGTCCACGCAGGACTTAAAAGCCGTGCGCCTTATCGTGAGTATCGGAAACTCTTCCTTCAAATTATAGCGGTTGACAATTCCGAATTTTTTTACGGTGTGCGCAGGCGTGCCGTCACTCCACTTGGGACGAACGTCCAAATGCGTATCCCACACGCCGCTTTGCATTATGTCTGTCATATTCGAAATAAATATTTCGTCCGCTCTGCTCATATATCTTCTCCGTATGTTTTTAATTATTATACATTATACCGTCTTTTAAGTCAATTTTTTTGTGTAAAGGTATTGTGAAAATGCCGCGCTGCGTGCTATAATTTATAAGAGGTGTGTTATGGAAAAATTTCGCTGGGTGATAATCGGTTGCGGAAGTATCGCAAACAAAGTTGCGAGCGAGCTTGTAAAATACGAAGAATTTGAAATTTGCGCGGTTTGGAACAGAACCAAACAGCGTGCGGAGCAATTTGCAAAAAAGTACGGCGGCAAGGTTTTTAATACCGCCGAAGAAGCTTTGAAATTGGGCGACGCTGACTGCGCATATATTGCAACCACACACGACAGGCACTTGTACTATTCGAAGCTTGCTATACAATTCGGCATACCCGTTCTTTGCGAAAAGCCCGTTACCGTAAACCATAAACAGGCACAAGAAGTAATAAATTTTGCAAAAGAAAAGGGCGTTTATTTTGCGGAAGCTATGTGGACTTGGCACAACCCCGTTTCGCTGAAAGTCAAAGAATGGATTACTCAAAACAAGATAGGGGAAATTAAAAGATTTTATGCGTCCTTTGCCGTGCCCATGGTGCAGTTTATAAAAAACCCCAGACTTACCACCCCCGACCTTATCGGCGGCGCGCTGCTTGACATAGGCATTTACCCCGTCAGGTACGCTTTGGAACTTTTGGGAAAACCCAAATCGGTGGAATGCCGCGGAGTTGTTTCTGGCGGTGTGGATTACGAGGAAAAAATTATCTTTAAATATGACAATTTTAATGCGGAAATATTTGTATCTATGAAACGGCTCAAAGGAGAAAAGCTCGTTATCGAAGGCAGCGACGGAAAAATATGCGTCCCCCTCTACCACAAGGCAAAATCAGCTAAGCTTACAGGAAAGTGCAGCGAAAGATTTAAGATCTCAAATCTTTTATATGGTCTGCAATTGAAAAACACAGCAAAAGAAATAAAAAACGGATTAAAAGAGAGCAAATTTTGTCCGTTTGAAAGTACGCTTGAAACCATGGCTCTACTCGACGAATGCCGCAGACAGCTCGGCTTAAAATATCCCTGCGAATAAATTTACGCGGTTATAAGGCAAAAAATCTATTTAACCTGCAAAATTTTATTTTAAGCTTAAAAATAATTGACTTAAATTAGAATTTCAATATATAATATTAAGGATATTGAGGCGTAGCGCAGTTGGTAGCGCGTATGGTTCGGGACCATAAGGTCGTGGGTTCAAATCCCGTCGCCTCAACCACAAAAACGGGTAGTTTTGATTAAAAACTATCCGTTTTTGCCTTATTTTAACCGATTTTTGAACTGTACCCCAAAAAAATAATTATTAAAAGTGTCGATGATTTTGTATCTTAAACACAATATTTTAACAACAGCGCAATTTAAAGCGCTGTTTTATTTTCGCACCAATTAATAAAATTCTTTTGTTCTGCGGCTTTTCGAGTCAACTCTGCTACTTCTTTTTCTGCGGTTAGTTTATATCCGCATATCATACCGGCAATGGCGGCACCTGATAATCCGAACCGAGTACCTGTTTTAAAATGTTTACAATCGCGTACTCCTTGAACGAAGCAAACGTTGCGCCATTGCCTGAGCTTTCGTCCGAAGATGATTGATTTTTGCCCGTACTGCCTGTTTTATCGCCTGCTACGGCGCTTTTTTTATTGTCTGCGCTCGGAAACTCTATTTTTATAAATAAGGGATTTGCCATATTGTTACCTACCTCTAATTTGCTGCCTTTACTATCTCGACGTTATCTGGTACAGTAAAAATACAGGCTTTGTTTGTAATGCAATAAACGTAATATTTGTTTTCGGTTTCGTTATACTCGATAACGCCCGGGGACAGCGCAACGTCAACTACAAGACTTGGTACAAGGTCTACTATAACACCGCCTATAAACGCCGTTAGCTGATAATGCCGCGTTTCTTCATTAAAAAACAAATAATCGTCTGAATACGGTTTATTTCTATTGTTGTGCATTATTTTTTACCTCTTTATGTTGACTTTTAATAGTTTTGGTGTATAATATAAATAGAAGCGTTGCTTTTTACCCTGCCGAGGTGTGTCCACCGGAGTGGGGCACTCGGACACGGGAGGCAACGCTTAAAACCAAAAACACTTACGAACCGCAGAAAATCTGTCACGCCTGCCGATTAAGTTCGATGATGGGAACGGCAGTCCATCCGTAAGTGTTTTTTATTTTCTTTTAATTGCATTAAAACCCCGATTACGAACAAAATGGGCGTGAACAATTTCAAAATTTTCTTTATTCTCGTCAACGTCTAATAAAACAAGTCCTATTTCAGGTTTACCTTTTGAATTGACCTCTATTACTTTTGCAAAATGGTAATAGGGTTTTTCTTTGTTTGCGGAAAAAATCTCTGAAGGTGCATAAAGAGCATTTGCAATAATGTTTTGAAAGTCATTATCGGTTAAATCCGAATGTATGGGAAGTGCGCTTTACTGTTGTTTCTGTTTTTATTTACGGCAAAAAAATCCGGCGTTATTAAACGCCGAACCAAAACATCAAGTTTTCAATTGTTTTTTGAAATTCCCTTATACGCTTATTTGTTTTACCGTTAAAGTCGTGTTTACTCCGCCGCCCAAAGTGATACCCACAGCGAGCAATGCCGACAGAGCCATATCGATAACGTCCCCCGCATTCAACGAGATAATTATGCTTCCGTTATAAAGCGAACCGACACCGACAGCCAAAACACGCGATATCGAAGCCTGAGGAATTGCAGTTCCGTTTATGCGTACCGACATTGTAACGGTTGTACCGAGAGCTGCCGACACGTTTGAGTAATAGTTTATTTCATACACACCTGTAGTTTCGATAGTAAGGCTGTTGGCAGGCGTAGACGTCACGTTTTTCAACGGCATTGCGGTAGGAAGCGGCAACTGCGTTGTTCCCCCAACCGTCAAGTTTAGAGTTTGCGGAGTTGTATTGTACAACCCACCGTAAGCGTTTAAGTCTGCCGTACCCGTCGGACCTGTTACACCCGTCGGACCCGTAACGCCGGTAGCTCCCGTTGCACCGCGAGGAATTACAAAGTCAAGTACAGCGTTTTGTGCAGTACCGCTGTTTGTAACTATTGCCGCCGTATCGGGTTCACCCGTATCGGTAGTGCCGACAACAACCGAAGCTGCTAAGCCGTCCTCTCCGTCTGCGCCTGTGGGTCCCGTCGGACCTGTTACACCCGTCGGACCCGTAACGCCGTCAAGACCTGTAGCTCCCGTTGCGCCCGTGGGACCTGTCGGACCTGTTGCGCCTGTGGGGCCTGTCGGACCTGTTGCGCCTGTGGGGCCTATGGGACCGAGAACACCATCAAGACCTGTAGCTCCCGTCGCGCCCGTAGAGCCTGTTGCACCGGGAGTACCTGCAGGGCCTGTTGCACCAGTCGCGCCCGTAGGACCCGTAATACCGGTAAGAGTATTTATATATATTCTTCTCACGCCCGAACCGCAAGTATGATTGCTACAAGGATTGCAGCCGTTATTCCAGCCGTTGTCGCATGAGAAAAACAAGTTAAGATTTATCATCGGTCTTTACCTCTTCATTAAATTTTCGTTCGAAATATTGTTTGTTGCTAAGATAGCTTTGGTTTTGCGGTTTCAAGCGCCCTGCCTCCTCGTTGTAAGCGTTTGCGCGCTCAAAATCTCCCAACTTATCGTATATCACACACAGTTGTATGCAGGGAATAAATCCGCCGTAATCGAGATTGACAAACGCTCCGCTCTGTACGTCGTCATTAGTCGCCAAAGCGTGTTCATACCAATATATAGCCGAATTAAGCTCGTTTTTTTGCAAAAAACGTTCCCCTAACATACAGCAAGTATAGCTTTTGGGCGGAGCGTAAAGCAATGATTTTAAAAGGCTCGATTCAGCGCGTTCGGTATCTCCCAACGCGCTATAAACTAAATATAGATTTTGGCAGGCTTCTATTTTATTTTCAACCCAACCGTTACGGGTCAGATAATGCTCGAAAACCGCCGCACTCTCCCTGTACATACCACAATAAAACAGCTCGCGCGCATAATAAAATTGCGAACGTTCGTCAAGCTTTTCACCGCTTGCAATAAGCTTTTGGTATATTTTAAGATTGCGAAACGGGTCGCCGCTTTTTAATTTTCTGTGATGTATTTCCGCGTCGGAATAGACGACTTTACCTTTTACCGAACAAGTTTCATGCACCGCACCTGTGAATCGAGGATTGGTAGAACGACTGAAAATACGCTCTCGATAGTAAATAAACGTAGGATTATCTCCGTCAAACGCCGCGACATACTTCAAATATGCAGTATCGAAGCCGCCATTACCGACTAATTCTTTTATTTTTTTGCAGTTATCGTCGGTAATTACGTCGTCGGCGTCAAGCCACATTAAATAGTCGCACTCCGCCTTGTTAAAAGCAAAATTGCGAACATCGGAAAAATTGTCGTTCCACTCGCAAAAGTAAATTTTTTGAGTATATTGCTCGGCAATTTCAACGGTTTTATCGGTGGAACCCGTATCGACTATTACAATTTCATCGGCAAATTTTTTTGCGCAATCGAGAACTCTGGAAATTACCT
>CAJUMW010000003.1:140787-141662 GCA_910587625.1 uncultured Christensenellaceae bacterium | reverse complement strand
GAAAAAATATGCAAAGAATTTTCAGATTGTTCTTGCAGGGTTGTTGTTGACGCGTCAGACCTTCAAGGTTTAGAGGTTTTGTTTGTTCTCGGTGGGGACGGCACTATACTCGGGTTAGCTGCTGAATGTGCGAAAAGCGGCGTTAAAATTATAGGTGTAAACTATGGGCATATGGGTTTTTTGGCGGAGTTTGAACCGGAAAAGACCGACGAAGCTATTGCGCTTGTCAAAAGCGGAAAATATGCTTGAAATTAACTGTGGCGGCAGTACATATTACGCGTTAAACGATTTGGTTGTTCAACGAAGTACAAGTGGAGAAAATTTTCGCAATACGGTAAATTTGAGGGCGGAGATAGACGGCTCTATCGTCGATAATTTTTCTTCTGACGGTATTATTGTCAGTACGCCGACGGGCTCTACGGCATATTCTCTTTCCGCAGGAGGTTCGGTATTGACGCCGGATATAGAGGCATTTATATTGACGCCCATTTGCGCGCATTCGCTGCATTCTCGACCGATAGTTTTCGGAAATAAGTCCACGCTTTTAATAAGTCCTATCGATAGAGGCGCGCCGTTAGAACTAATTGTAGACGGCAAAGCAGTGGGAACTATGTCAAATAGCCAAAATATAATAGTAAATAAATCTCAATTTACAGTAGATTTTATAACAAAAGACGATAAAAACTTTTTTAAGAAACTTTTAATTAAGCTTAATATTTGGAGTAAATAATGCAAAGATCACTCAGACAACAAAAAATTTTGGAAATAATTGCATCAAAGGAAATTGATACTCAGGAAGAGCTTTGTGACGAGTTAATAAAGGCAAATTTCAATGTTACGCAGGCAACAATTTCGCGCGATGTTAAAGATTTAAA
>CAJUMW010000003.1:134959-140777 GCA_910587625.1 uncultured Christensenellaceae bacterium | reverse complement strand
TGTATAAGGTTGCCGGCACGACAAAAAAATATAAATATGCAAGCTTTGACAGTTATGTTGACAGCGTTACAAACAGAATGACAAACCTGTTTAAAGGCTGCGTTATAGGTATTAGGTCGGCAAATAACCTTATACTAATAAAGACAATGCGCGGTAACGGTTCTACCGTAGGCGTATTTATCGACTCGTTGAATATTGACGAGATACTTGGCAGCGTTGCGGGAGATGATACGCTTTTAATAATTGTCGACAGTAACGAGCACACACAGGGAGTTCTTGATATACTTAAAGACTATTTGAGCTGATGTTACACAGACTATACATAAAAAACGCTGCGCTTATATCCGAAGCAGATATAGTTTTTGACGAAAAACTTAATATTTTGTCCGGAGAAACGGGTTCCGGTAAATCGGTAATACTTGATTCAATCAACTTTGTGCTTGGCTCAAAGGCGGACAAATCTATGATTAGATACGGCGAGTCGGAGTTATCCGTGCGCGCCGAATTTGTCGTAAGTGAGAATAGCGAGGCGTTAAAAGTTTTAGACGAGCTTGATATCGAAACAGACGGCAACATTATTATTACGCGAAAAATTAACCTTGAAGGAAAAGGGTCGATTAAGCTTAACGGAAATACTGTGACGGCTGCAATGCTTAAAACCGTAACAAAGCACCTTGTGGATGTACATGGACAAAGCGAGCATTTTTTCTTGCTGAGCGAGGATAACCAGCTTCGTGTTCTTGATAGCATTTCCGCAGACAGCATACAACGCGTCAAATGCCAATTAAAACAGTTAATTTCAGAAAAAAGAGAACTTAAAAGTCAAATTTCCGAGCTTGGCGGCAATGAAGCCGAGCGAGAAAGACAGCTTGATTTACTCAATTACCAAATAAATGAAATTGACGGCGCAAACTTGAAAATAGGAGAGTATGACGAACTTAGGGAAAGACAATATTTAATTTCCAATACTGAAAAAATTCTTGAAGCACTGTCTTTGTCGCGTTCGGTTTTGAGTGACGACGGCGGCTGTATAGACGGAATATCAACGGCAAAACATAATTTAAGCTCGATTGCGGGGATTTCCGACGCCTATTCTCAACTATATGACAGAATTGAGGCGTTGTCGGTAGAAGCGTCGGACTTATCGGAAACTATTGCCGATTTAATGGACGAGCTTTCCTTCGACGGTCACGAAGCGCAGGAGATTGACGAGCGCATTACGTTTATTAAATCCTTAAAAAAGAAATACGGTGCAGACGAACGCGAAATTATAGAATTTTGCGAGAAAGCTAAAAGTAAAGCCGAGCAACTAATAAACAGTGCAAGTTTTATTGAAAAATGTAATAAAAAAATCAACGAATTCAACAAAAAAATATTTGCGGCTTGTAAAGAGCTTACGGCAATAAGGAAAGATTGTGCGCAAAAGTTTTGCAGTTCTGTAATTGCCGAGCTTAAATCCTTAAATATCCCTGACGCCAAATTCTCTGTCGCTTTTAACGATTATGACGAGAGTTGTGTTGATTTAGCTACGAGTAACGGTGCGGATAGCATTTCTTTCGAGTTTTCGGCAAATAAGGGAGAACCGTTAAAGCCGCTGAATAAAGTTATAAGCGGCGGAGAAATGTCGAGGTTTATGTTGGCGGTAAAAACTCGGCTCAAGGACGTAAACGGCATCTCTACCTACATATTTGATGAAATCGATGCAGGAATAAGCGGTTTTACGGCAAAGACAGTTGCGGAAAAGTTTATAAAAATATCCAACGAAACACAGATACTTGCGGTGTCGCATCTTCCTCAGGTATGCGCTGCGAGTGACGCGCAATTTCTTATTTATAAGGAAGAAGAAAATGGTAAGACCATCACAAGGGTCAAAAGGTTATCCGAGGAAAGTAAAATCGAAGAAATTGTAAGACTTACGGGCAGCATCGATTCAGATGCCGCAAGGCAGCACGCAATAGAACTTATAAAACAATTTAAAAAATAAGACGGGCAAACCGTCTTTTTTTGTATATTTGAAAATGCGTTGCACAAAATACTGTTATGTTTTACGGAAAGAAAGTATTCAGAACACTTATTTTAATATTAGCGACTATTATTTGCGCATTGAGTATGTCTACGTTCAACGCATATGCCGAGGGCGGAGACGGACTTTATCTCGGCGGATTTCCTGCGGGATTTGTGCTCGATACTACCAAAGTAGAGGTTGTAGGTATTTGTGAAGTTTTGACGACAAAAGGAACTTGTTCCCCTGCGCGTGACGCCGGAATCAAAGCCGGAGATATTATAGCTAAAATAAATGGTGAAAACGTAACAAAATCTGCGGATATAAACGAGTTTATAGCGCGCGATTACAAAAAATTTGAATTTACGATTATAAGAGGCGGAGAAGAGCTGCTTTTAGAGGTAAATCCCGTCAAAGAACGTACTTCGGGCGGAGATAGAATAGGCGTGCTTGTCAAGGACAGTATAAGCGGATTAGGAACGGTAACTTATATTGATAAGACTAACGGCAAGTTTGCATCGCTTGGTCACCCTGTTACAGAAAATAACGGTAACTTAATAAAAATCAACGGTGGAACGGTATATAACGGACTTATTTATGATATTAAATGCGGAGTAAGAGGTACTCCCGGCGAACTTCGCGGCGTATTTGAAAGTTCGCAGATAGGTAAAGCTGAGGTAAACTGTCACTGCGGTGTATTCGGAAAGCTTGCCGACGGTTATAACTGTTCAAAGCTTACAAAAATATCCACGGCACCAATGGAAGAAGTAAGTATAGGTACCGCATACATTTATTCGACAGTCTACGGCAAAGACGTTAAAACTTATAAAATTTCTATCGTAAAAGTTGATAAGCACAACAAAGATAACAGAAACTTTGTAATAAAAGTTGACGATAAAGAGCTTTTGAATAAAACGGGCGGAATAGTTCAGGGAATGAGCGGAAGTCCAATAGTTCAAAATGGTAAACTAATTGGCGCGGTAACTCATGTGTTCATTAATGATCCAACGCGCGGTTATGGAATAGGAATTGAAAAAATGATGAACGCATATTGATTTTGATAAACAGCAAGTTCATATAAAATATAAAATCCTCATATGTTAATATATGAGGATTTTGTCGTTTAAAAAGGAAAAATGGGATAAAAAGTTCTTAATAGCGTTTTTAATTACATTAGTCTGTTCGATTATATGTGGCATAGTACTATTTAAACCCGTTACTGTTAACTTTTATTTTATTGATTTTGCCGAGGAGTATGTATTTAATGTATTTAACTTTGATAACTCGTCAATATTTCTTTCTCACTTTTTAAGTGACATTTTATATTTTTACATTTTCTTTTTTCTGTGCTATTTTACTCGGTTCAAATACTTAACTCTTGTATTTTTATATATCAGAGGTCTGTTTTTCGGTATTTACGTTTCAATTTTAATTGTTGTAAGCTCGGTAGGCGGAATACTTGTTGCCGTAATTGTTTTCATTCCGTCCACGCTAATATCTGTTGCCGTTTGTTTTTTTATTAGTGATTTTTGTCGGTGTATCGATAAAAAAATAGTGTTTTTCGTTCCGGCAGTTCTTGCGCTAATAGATGGACTTATTCTGATTTTTTTGATAAATGTTGTGTTCAGAGTGATAATTATTATAGTATAATTTAATTTCTTTTTCTCATACTATGGTTATGAAAAAGTTATGTGCTATTGTTTTAACGTCATGCATAGCGACGTCTTGCACGGCGTTTACAGGTTTTAAATTAGAGAATTCAAATAAAGCGCTTGTATCTAACTGCAAGTCGGCGTATCTTATGGATTACGATTCCGGAGAATGTGTCTATAAGGAAAATGAAACTGCGCGTATGCCGATTGCAAGCGTATGCAAAGTAATGACGTTGACGCTTGTGTTTGACGCTATAAACGACGGACATCTGTCTTTCGAGGATAAAATTACGGTCAGCGAACGTGCGTCGAGTATGGGCGGCTCACAAGTGTTTTTAGACAAGGGCTGTGAATACAGCGTAGACCAATTGATAAAAAGTATAGTTGTATGCTCGGCTAACGATAGCTGTGTAGCTCTGTCCGAAACTGTTGCCGGCGGAGAAGAAGAATTTGTGGCGCGTATGAACAAGAAAGCCGAATCTTTGGGTTGTACAGATACCTTGTTTGCAAATTGCACGGGTTTGCCTCGCGAAACACAGTATTCTTGCGCAAAAGACGTTGCTTTGATGTTTGCAAATTTAATAAAAAATGAAGAGTATTTTAGATATAGTAAAATTTGGCTTGAAGACTTCAATCATCCCGACAACAGAACAACTTCTATGACTAATACAAATAAGCTTATACGCAAGTACTCGTTCTGTGACGGCGGCAAGACAGGGTTTACAAATGAAGCAGGTTTCTGCCTCGCCTCTACCGCTAAAAAGAACAATTTGCGCCTTGTAAGCGTCGTTTTGGGCGCTTCGTCAAGCGATGACAGATTTAATTCTACAATCAGAATGTTCGATTATGGTTTTGCTAATTATAAAAACAAAATAATTTTAGATAAATCGGTTACACTCAACGATGAAATCGAAGTTCGCGGCGGCAAAAAGAATAGTATTTTAGTACGTCCCGAAAGAAATTGCTATGTTTTTTCAGGTGTGGACAAGACCCCCGAAATTACTAATAATCTAATTGTTTACGATGTAAAAGCCCCCGTTGCGGAGAACAGCGTAGTTGGACAAATTGAAATTTTTAAGGACGGCGTTCTCGTTGACAGTGTCAATGTAGTTGCTGCCGAAAGTGTTGAAAGGGCAAGCTTCGTCGACTATTTTAAGCGAACTGCCGAAGAATGGGCTATTTAAAATATGAATTTAAAATTGACGTATGCTTTAAGCATACGTCAATTTTTTTATAATCGAGTATCCAATTCCCTTATTTCATTTATTTGACTATTTGTAATTGTTCTGTTAAAATTAAACGTGGAGATATATAATGAATTTTCGTGAAACGTTAAAAATAAACGATAGAGGGCATTTGGAGATAGGCGGAGCGGACGCTTTGGAGTTGGCTGAAAAATTCCAAACTCCGCTTTATGTATTTGATGAGGCGCATATACGCAATATGATGCGTGTATATAAAAATACAATTGACAGAGAATATAGAGGTAACGGGCTTGTGCTTTACGCTTCAAAGGCATTTGCCTGTACTGCAATTTATGAAATAGCTAACCAAGAGGGTATAGGCGTTGACGTAGTATCAGGCGGTGAGCTTTATACTGCTATGAAAGCGCATTTCCCGATGTCTAAAGTTTATATGCACGGCAACAATAAGCTTAAAAGAGAGCTTGAGTTTGCGCTCGACTGCGGTGTAGGCAATATTGTAGTCGATAGCTTTGCCGAGGCGGATATATTGGACGAACTTGCAGGGACAAGGGGTGTAAAGCAAAAGGTGCTTATTCGCATTAATCCGGGTGTCGAGGCTCACACCCACGCGTTTGTTCAGACTGCACGCACTGACAGTAAGTTTGGTTTTTCTACTTCGGACGGTGCTGCGGAGAGTATGGTAAAGCACGTTTTATCAAAGCAAAACCTTGAACTTCGCGGATTTCATTGCCATATCGGGTCGCAGATTTTCGAAAAGCAGTCTTTTGTGCTGGCTGCGCAAAAAGTTATGGATTTCATAGTAAATATCAGGCAAAAATTTGGTTATCTGACAAAAGAATTAAATATCGGCGGCGGCTTCGGGGTTTGGTACAACGATGAAGACCCTCGGCTTAAACTATCCGATTATTCGGATTATTTAAAGGCGCTAATTCAAGCAGTAAAACAAAAGGCGGAAGAGC
>CAJUMW010000003.1:109926-134949 GCA_910587625.1 uncultured Christensenellaceae bacterium | reverse complement strand
CATAAACTTGACTTGCCTTTTCTCATAATCGAGCCGGGGCGTTCCATAATAGGAGAAGCCGGCGTAACGCTTTACACAGTCGGCGCAATTAAAGATATAGTGGGAATAAAGAAGTATGTTGCAGTTGACGGAGGTATGTTCGACAACCCCAGATACGCGCTCTATCAATCAAAATACAGCGTTATTCTTGCTAACAGAGCTAACGAAGAGTGTACCGAGAAGGTTACTATTGCCGGTAAATGTTGCGAAAGCGGAGATATTATAGCTGTCGACGTTCCTTTACCCGAGGCACACTCAGGAGATATATTGGCTGTATTCACTACCGGTGCATATAACTATTCTATGGCAAGCAATTATAACAGAAATTTTATTCCGCCTTCGGTACTTGTAAAAGACGGTCAAGCGGAATACATAGTCAAACCCCAGTCTTATGAGGATTTGACAAGGAACGACGTAATTCCCCAAAGGTTGAAGAATGGATCAAATAATTGAAATATTAGCGGGACTTATAGCGGTAATTTTTATTTTTGCTCCGCACGAGTTTGCGCATGCGTTCGCGGCATATAAGAGCGGAGACGCCACAGCGAAGATGTACGGCAGACTTACGCTCAACCCCGTAAAGCATTTAGACCCCGTCGGGTTTGTTTTGTGTGCGGTTACGGGCTTCGGCTGGGCAAAACCCGTGCCTATTAATCCCTATAATTTCAGAAACTACCGCAAGGGTATGTTTTTTACTGCTATAGCAGGCGTTGTAACAAATTACATTATCGCTTTTTTTGCTTATCCTATGTATTTGGTTATTTTTAAATACCTGTATATGCAGAATTTTACGTTTTTTTATAACAATCCTTTTTTAAGCGGAGTTGTGGAAGTGTTGTATTTGTCGTTTTTCTTTATCTATGCGTACGGAATGAGCGTTTTTGTTTTCAATCTCTTGCCGCTGTTTCCATTGGACGGGTTCAGGATTGTCGAGGCATTCACGCGTGAAGTCAATCCCGTGCGCAGGTTTTTGGAAACCTACGGCAGATATATTCTGTTAATACTTGTATTGGAGAGCTTTTTGTGCAATATGCTTGTGCGTAATGCAGGACTCGACGTAATGCAATATTTCAATATTTTGGGTTGGGTAGGCTGGTTTGCGCAAAATATTATAGGGTTTCCGATAACGGCATTTTGGGGACTAATTTTCGGGGTGTAAGTTAAATGGCTGAAAATTATGATAATTTTGAATCGGTTGTAGACTATAACACTGTATTAGACGATTTTGAGGGGCCGCTCGATTTATTGTTGCATTTGATAAACATTGCGAAAATTAAAATCGAGGATGTGTTTGTTTCAAGGGTAACGGAACAGTTTTTGGAATATATCGAGTTTATGAAAACTCAGCCGCACCGCGATGTAGATAAAGAGAGCGAGTATCTCGCGCTTGCCGCGCAGATAATTTATATAAAGTCAAAAAGTATGGTGCCTGTCGTCGAGGTTGCCGGAGAACTTGTCGGGGACGACGAGGAAGAGAAAAAGGCGCTAATCGAACAGCTTAAACAGCGGGAATACGAGCTTATCAAAGGAGAAACCCCGAAATTAAAAGATATGGAAACAATAGGCTATATCTTTAAGGAGCCAGATAAAGCGCTTGATACCGTACGTATTGTTTACAGCGAGGACTCGTTTACGGTAAACGCTCTTTTGGAAGCGTTTGCAAAGATGCTTATAAAAAACGAGAGCTTGCAACGTGAAAAAGAGAAAATAAGGGAAATTCCAAAGGACGTTTACACCGTTGAAGAGAAAGTTACATATATAAAAGAACGGCTTGTTGCGGAAAAAGAAGTTTTATTTGAAAAACTTTTTACAGTTTTTTCCATAAACGAGGTTGTAACAACCTTTCAGGCGCTTTTGGAAATGCTCAAACACCAATTTATTACCGTACAGCAGGAATGCTCATTCGGCTCGATTAAAATTTTGCTTAACCCCAATTGGGATTTAAAGGAAGTGACAAGTGGACAATTTGACGAATATAATTGAGGCAATAACTTTTGCTTCGGGAGAACCTGTTCCCGTCAAATTTATTGTTGAAAAGCTTGGTGTAACTATAAAACAGGTCAATAAAAGTATTGATGAATTAAAGGAAAAATTCAACGATAAAAGCGGTATACAGTTGCTTGTTTTCAACGGTAAATTACAGTTTGCTTCCAACCCGAAATATAAACAACAAATATCCGAAGTACTTATTCCCATTAAAGAAAAAGAGCTTACAAGGACTATTTTGGAGTGCGCAGCAATAATTGCCTATAAACAGCCGATTACAAAGCCGGAACTCGAAGAAATCAGGCAGGTTAATTGCGATTATGCCGTTCAGACTTTATTGAGCCTCGATATGATAGTTGCCTGCGGCAGAAAGGATGCAGTGGGTAAACCTATACTTTATGCGACAACCGACACGTTTTTAAAAAGATTTAAACTAAATTCAATAGACGAGCTGCCCGATTACGATGATTTGATGCAGCAGATTGCCGAGCTTAACAACACCGTTCTTACCGATGACGAAGAGGACGCAAATTATCTTTATAAAAAGGACGAATATGTTGAGGAGCAAAAGGGAGAAGCAAAGGAAAAGTCGGTTAAAACCGAAAAGTCTGCGCCGAAAGTTGACGAGGACGGTTTCGAACTTCCCGATTTTATGGACGATGACGATGACGTTATAAAAATTGATTGATTACACTTTTAAAAGGACGGGTTGCCGTCCTTTTTTTGTATATTTTGTTTAACATTACAAATAATAAGCGTATGAGTACCGTACTCGTATATCTTGCGGCAGTTGGTTTTTTAATTTCGATATTTCCCGTTCACGTTTTTAATTACATTTATCTAAACACAGAAAACAGGTATGCAAGCGTAAACGCCGGAATATATAAGTTACGTTTTTTTAACGCAAACACCGTTGAAGATAAGCCTTACGAAATGCAGGTAAACGGCAAAAATAAAAAAATTGACGCCAAAAAGTTCAAATTAAGTGTCATTTATAAAATTTTTAACTGTCTATGCCTGTATAAAATAGTTCAACTTGCCGATTACGGAATGGGTAAAGAGCATAACGCCTATGTCGCGCTTGCTCAAAACGCCTTTTCTACGATGATTTATAAATTTATTCAGATAAACGGCAATTACTGTAAATTGAGAAATTACACAATAATAAATGAAGAACATTCCGAAATACGTTACTACGCTAAAGCCGTCACTATAATTAACGGCATAGTTATAGCAAAAATTTTATTAATAATTTTAATGGAGAAATTACATGAACGCAAAGCTTAGGAAAAACAAGGAAAAAGAATTTGATACGCCGCCGCTTTCTATTGAAAAGCTTGCCGGCGCGGATACTGTCATCGGAAAATCGATTGTAACTGTAAGCGGTATAGAAATTATTCCGCTTTCTTCGGTAACCGTCGTAAATTTAAGCGGCGGCGGAGAGTATGGAGACATAAAAACATTCAAAGCAGCAGATGGATTTCAGCTTGCCGGTGGAAACGGGACAGTAATTACCGTAAAGCCTAAGGGATTTATAATTGACGACGGCAAGGGGTGCAGACTTCTTAAAATGGACGACACTCCGCTTGATATGCTTATCGATAAAACAGGGGAGTTGGTTCATAAAATTACAGACAATGCGTAGTAAAAAATTACTTTTATTTTGTGCGTCTGCCTTGTTGATGCTAACTTTATTCAATAATACAATAAAGTTGACTGCCAATGCTTCGGCTGTTTCCGAAATAGTTATGGAACAGTCGACTCAGACTGTTCTTTCGCAAAGCAACGCGGACCAAGTGCTTCCAATGGCAAGCACGACAAAAATAATGACTGCGATAATTATCATCGAGGACTGCAAACTTGACGAGGTAATTACTGTAGACGATAAAGCTGTCGGTGTGGAAGGGTCAAGTATTTATCTCAAAAAGGATGAAGAAATAAATATAATTGACCTTTTGTACGGATTAATGTTGCGCTCCGGCAACGATAGCGCGACAGCTCTTGCGATTCATCACAGCGGTAGTATAGAGAAGTTTGCCGAAGTAATGTGTCAACGCGCTAAAGACTATGGGGCAACTAATTCAAATTTTACCAATCCAAGCGGCTTGCCTGATGATAACCACTATACAACGGCGCGCGATCTGTGTAAAATTGCCTGTCACGCTATGGCAAACGAAACTTTTAAAAAGATTGTTGGATCAAAAAGCTATTCAGGCAAATACCGTTCATATATAAATAAAAACAAAATGCTTAGTAGATACGATGGGGCAAACGGCGTTAAAACGGGTTATACAATGAAAGCAGGCAGATGCCTTGTAAGCTCTGCCGAGCGCGACGGAATGGACGTAGTGTGCGTAGTTTTAAATTGTCCCGATATGTATGAGCGCAGCACAAAACTTTTAGATTATAGTTTTGACGAGTATAAATTGTTTTATTTAGACGAAAATAACGTATTTATGTCTGACATAGTACCATGTAAAATCAAAGAATCTAAAAGATATGTTATAAAATGCGACAAAAACATTGATTTCAGAGTAGTGACAAAAAATTTTAATAAAAAGATAAAAGTCGGTGATTATATCGGGGAGCTTGAAATTTTTGATGAAAACGGCTTGCTTTTTTGTGAAAATTTGTATAGTATAATAGATACTTAATTAACTTAAAAATAGGTATCTTATGAGAATAAACAAATATCTTGCCGCGTCGGGAGTCGCGTCGAGGAGAGAGTGCGACAAGCTTATTCAAAGCGGCTGTGTTACCGTAAACGGAAAAGTTGCCGGCTTGGGGCTTGAAATAAAATCCGATGACGAGGTCTTTGTAAACGGCAATAAAGTCGTATTAAAAAAGAACGAATATTATATTTTGAATAAGCCCAAAGGGTATATTTGTTCGGTGTCTGACGACAAGGGCAGAAAAACCGTTATGGACCTTATGCCGCAGAATGTAGGAAGAATTTACCCTGTAGGTAGGCTAGATTACGATAGTGAGGGGCTTTTGATTATGACCACGGACGGGGAACTTGCGCAAAAGCTTATGCACCCGTCAAACGAGGTTTCCAAAACTTACCTTGTTAAAATTGAAGGCGTTGTTACCGAAAACGACTTAAATCCTATACGTAGCGGAATCGAAATCGAGGGATACATTACTAAAAAATGTAAGGCGCATATTGTAGAAACAAATAAGGCTTATACTAAAATTCATATAACCGTTACCGAAGGTAAAAACCGTGAAATAAGAAAGATGTTTGCGGCTATCGGAAGGGAAGTTATGCTTTTAAAACGCATTAAAATAGGCGAAATAGGACTTAGCGGACTTGACAGAGGCGCTTATAGAAAGCTTACGCCGCGTGAGCTTGAGTATCTTAAATTATTATAAACAATCATAAAAACCGCCGCAAAACGGCGGTTTTTATATAATCAAAAGTTTGTCTGGCGTTCTCTTACCTGTAATTATACTTCGCTGTTCAAATGCAAAATCGTCCAATTCTTTACAATTTTTAGCAACTTTGTTTAATTTCATCATATCGCTGCCGCTCGTTATAACAGGATATTGCGAGTATGACAGTTGGCTCATAATTTTGTTTATGCACGATTGTTTTACGGCAAGCGGCTTTAAATACAGGTCGCTTTTAAGGTAGCTTTCGCAGTCTGAGGAATAGATTCTTAAAAAATTAGCGCACAAAATGCGGGTAATTCTTGAAGCCGGATATCTTTTTGAGGTCATATTTTCTACAATTTCGTCAAAGGAATTGCTTTCATCGCTTTTAATAGCGTTTTCAAGCCCCTCTGAACAGCCGTAAACTTTTTTCAAATCCTCGCGCGGAGCGCGTGACAGCACTATTCTTGAAATTGTTTTAAAAAGTTCCGTCTGCGGTTTGAAATCTTGCAAATCTTTGTAAACGTAGTCGGGTACATTGGCTATTATTCTTTCGTCACTCAAATTTTCCCTTATCGCGCTCGAGGACGAAAAGTTGTTTTTCATATCTTTGCTATTGAAAGCCGAACCGAGCCTGTTTATAGGAAAAATTTCAATATTCTTATTCAGCTTAAAAATTGCTTTACAATATTCGATTGCAAGAATATTGTTTGGTTTGTCGAGCAAATCGTGATGTCCGCCGACGCCTTCAAACGCAGCGTTTATGCTCTTTATATAACTTTGCCCTTCTTTAATGTTTTTTGTTAAAATTTCTTTAAAAGGAGGAGGTTCTTCTATTAATATCTTAGCGGCGTCTGTTAAAATAATTTTATCGGCGGTTTCGCAGCCGAAAGTTAACGCACAAAAATCAGGAATAGCCGAAAGTATTTTTATTGCGCCCTTTGCAAATATTTCCGCAGGCGCAGTCGAAAAAGCGGACGGTAGTTCAATTACGCAGTCTGCACCGCCCAATATCGCGTGTTTTGCGCGTGTGTATTTATCTAAAATACACATTTCTCCGCGTTGCGTAAAACTGCCGCTCATAACGCATATCAAAAAATCGCAACCCGAAATTTCGCGAGCACGGTCCAAAAGATACTTATGTCCGTTATGAAAGGGATTAAATTCGCAAATAATTCCACAAATTCTCATTTTGCCTTTACAATCTAAAAAAATTGGTATATAATGGTAACGTTTTAGTCAACATAACCATTATATAACGGTTATAAAAAAAAATAAAGCGTTTTAGGAGAAATTAATATGTCATTGCTTGATAAACTTAAAAAAGCCGGAAACGAGTTAATCGACGCGGTAAACGGCACACCGTCGCTGTTGCGTGAAATTAAAGAAAAAGCGTCAAAACGCAATAAAACCATAGTTTTGTGTGAGGGAGAGGACAAGCGCGTTATCGAAGCCGCCGCGCAGATTACCAAGGAGGGAATTGCAAAAATAGTCCTTATTGGTAATGCCGAAGAATGTAAAAAGGTTGCTCCCGAAGTTGATTTGACAGGGATTACGCTTATTGACCCTCTTACGTCCGAAAAAACTGCGGAATACGCAAATATGCTTTATGAGGCAAGAAAAGCCAAGGGTATGACTCGGGAGGAGGCAAACGAGCAGGCAAAAGACAGAACCATGTTCGGCGCATTAATGCTTAAAGCGGGGGATGTTGACGGATATGTTTCGGGCGCGTGCCATTCAACGGCAAACACACTTCGTCCCGGGTTACAGGTCGTAAAGACTGCACCCGGAATCAAGACCGTATCGAGCTGTTTTATAATGATTGCTCCCGACGGAAATAATGAATATAATCCCGACGGCGTAGCAATATTTGCCGACTGTGCTATAAACATCGAACCTACTGCGGAACAGCTTGCCGACATTGCGGTAACTTCCGCTAAGACGGCTCAGGACATCGCAGGAATAGTTCCCAAGGTTGCAATGCTTTCGTTCTCGACCAAGGGCAGCGGCAACGACGACAAGTTTACTCAAAGCGTTCCAAAGGTTCAAAGGGCAACCGAGCTTGCGAAAGCTGCGGCGCCTTATCTTGCGATTGACGGAGAATTTCAATTTGACGCGGCGGTTGCGCCCGAAGTCGGTCAGCTTAAAGCTCCCGGTTCAAAAGTTGCAGGTTGTGCAAATGTTTTCGTGTTTCCCAATATAAACGCAGGCAATATCGGTTATAAAATCGCGCAGCGTTTCGGCGGATATATGGCTATAGGCCCCGTATGTCAGGGCTTTGCTAAACCTTTAAACGATCTTTCGAGGGGTTGTAATGTAGATGACATAGTGGCAACAGTCGCAGTAACGGCTTTACAGGCAGATTAAATTATAAGAGGATATAAAAATGAAAATTTTAGTTGTAAATGCAGGCAGTTCTTCGCTTAAATACCAACTTATTGATATGGAAACCGAAAAAGTTCTTGCAAAAGGCGGTTGCGAGAGAATAGGTATAAGAGGCTCGCTTTTGAAGGCCAAAGGTAACGGCGGAGAAAAAGTTTTTAAAGAGAATATGCCCAACCACAAGGTTGCAATCGAGCTGGTGCTTGACGCACTTTTAGACGAAGAAATCGGCGTAATTAAGTCTATGGACGAGATTGACGCAGTTGGACACAGAATAGTTGCAAGCGGAGAGTATTTCAAAAAAACAACCCTTGTTACTCCCGAAGTAATAACTACTTTGGAAAAAACGTTCGAGCTTGCGCCTCTTCATAATCCAGCGGCGGCTACGGGTTTGAAGGCTTGCATAGAAGTTATGCCCAATACGCCTATGGCGTTGGTGTTTGATACTTCTTTCCATTCCACAATGCCTGAAAAAGCTTATCTTTACGGAATAGATTACAACGATTATAAGGAGTTTGGCGTAAGAAAGTACGGTGCGCACGGCACAAGCCATAAGTTTGTTGCTGCCGAGGCCGCTAAATATCTCGGCAAAAATCCCGAAGATCTTAAAATTGTTACTTGCCACCTCGGCAACGGTTCATCTATCAGCGCAGTTGACGGAGGAGTTTGCGTAGACACGTCTATGGGCTTTACTCCGCTTGCGGGCGTGCTTATGGGGACGCGTTCTGGAGATATAGACGCCTCGGCGGTTGAGTTTCTTGCACGCAAGAAGGGGCTTAATCACTCGGATATGGTAACGTACCTCAATAAGAATTGCGGCGTTGCGGGTATTTCGGGTGTTTCAAGCGATTTCAGGGATTTGTGCGCAGGCGCAAAGAAAGGCAATGTAAGGTGTCAGCTTGCGCTCGATATGTTTGCATATCAGGTAAAAAGATTTGTAGGAAGCTATGCCGCGGTAATGGGCGGGCTTGACTGCATAGTGTTTACCGCAGGTATAGGAGAAAATACCCCTTGTGTGCGCGAGGACGTTTGTAAGGGACTTGAATTTCTCGGCGTGAAATTCAGCAGCAAGGCAAACAAGGCAAAAAACGACGGTTCAATCCGCGAAATATCAAAGGGCAATTCAAAAGTTAAGGTTCTTATTATCCCGACAAACGAAGAGCTTGTAATTGCGCGAGAAACAGCCGAACTTTTATAAAAATTTATTTTATCGTCTGTAAAAATAAGTTGACAAAGATTTTGGCTTATACTATAATTTTATAGTCAACTGAAATATGGAAATAGAAGTAAAAAAGTTAAACGCTCTAAAAAAGTACACGGGTAGTTTTGAATTTGACTATTTGCCCGACTCTGATTTGAGTTTAGTACCTTTGAGCAATATCGACGGCAGTGTAAAAGTATTCGGCAATTACGAGATTTATGATGATGACAGCGTTGAAGTAATTTTAAATATCGCATACAAGCTTGTCGGAAAGTGTTCGTATTGTTTAAACGACGCTGAAAAAGATATAACTTTTACTTCGGAATTACTTTTCGTACCTGAAGAGGACGATGAAAATTACTATTACGACGGAATTAAAATAAATTTGAAATCCGCCGTTGATGATGCAATACTTATCGGTCAACCGAGCATTTTGCTCTGCAAAGAGGGCTGTAAAGGTATTGACATTCCTAAATAAAAAAAGAAGAGGTGTAAAGAAATGGCAGTACCTAAGGGAAAACAGTCTAAAAGCAGAACTAATAAGAGATTTGCAAACTACAAGGCAACGGCTCCTACACTTGTAGAGTGTCCTCATTGTCACGAATTGAAAGAGGCTCATAAGGTTTGCGGAAATTGCGGATACTACGATAAAGTCGAAGTAATATCGCACGAAGAAAAGAAAGCTAACTAACAAACACACGGACTGCCTCGCGGCAGTCCGTAATTTTATAATGCGGAGGTTATAATGAAACATACCGATATAAAAATTTTATTTTCTGATTCAGAAAAATTCAGGGATAAAAGCGTTACCGTCTGCGGCTGGGTAAGAACATGGCGCGACTCGAAGAGTATTTCTTTTATCGAACTCAACGACGGTACCTGTCTTAGAAACGTACAACTTGTAATCGAAAAGAATATTGTTGACGAAGCTTCGGTTAAGCCTGCGCTTGCCGTCGGCACGGCGTTGCAGATAACCGGTATATTTATTCCGTCCGAGAGAAACGGATTTGAGATAAGCGTAAGGGAGATAACCGTGCTTGGCGAGTGCCCTGTGGATTTCCCGTTACAGAAAAAGCATCATACGCTTGAATTTTTGAGAACTATTCCGCATTTAAGACCGCGCACGCGCTATTTTGAGGCGGTATTTGCCGTTAGAAACGAGCTCGCGTTCGCAATTCATAAGTATTTCCACAAGCACGGCTACAAATATGTGCAAACGCCCATTCTTACGGGAAGCGATTGCGAGGGCGCAGGAGAAATGTTCCGTGTAACCACACACCCTTGGAATACTGCGTTTAAGACAGAAGAGGAGTATTATGCAAACGACTTTTTCGGTGCAAAGGCTTCTCTTACCGTATCGGGTCAATTGGAGGGTGAAATTGCCGCAATGGGGCTTGGCAAAATTTATACTTTCGGACCTACATTCCGTGCCGAGCACAGCAATACGCCCCGTCATGCAGCAGAGTTTTGGCACATCGAGCCGGAAGTATGCTTCTGTGATTTAAATGAAATAATAGATATTGCCGAGGACTTTATAAAGTTTATTATCGGCGAAGTGCTTGAAAACTGCCCTGAAGAGCTTGCTTTCTTCAATGAAAGGGCTGAAAAGGGACTTATAGAAAAACTGCAGACGGTTATATCCAATGATTTTGTAAAAGTTACTTATACCGATGCGGTTGAAATTCTTAAAAAATCGGGTAAGCAGTTCAATTTCCCCGTTGAATGGGGCAGCGACTTGCAGACCGAACATGAAAAATATCTTACCGAAGAGTATTACAAAAAGCCCGTGTTCGTTACCGATTATCCCAAGGATATAAAGTCCTTCTATATGAAGCAAAATTCGGACGGCAAGACTGTTGCTGCCACGGATTTACTAGTTCCTGGCGTAGGGGAGATTATCGGTTGCAGCGAGCGTGAAGCTGACTTAAACAAGCTTAAAGAAGCTATGACAAAGCGCAACATGCCGCTTGAAGCTTATACCGAATATCTCGATACACGCAAATTCGGCAGTGTGCCTCACAGCGGTTTCGGGCTTGGGTTCGAGCGCATTTTAATGTACGTTACCGGCGTTTCAAACATAAGAGATACGTTGCTTTATCCTCGCACAGTAGGCAGCCTTTAATTTTGTGGGTTTTACTCTATGAAAAACAAAATTTGTGTAATTTTTACGGGCGGAACTATCGGTTCGAAGATTAGCGGAGATACCGTCGATTTAAGGCAGGAAGAAAAAAGTTATTTAATTGAATTATACCGTAAAAGATATAATTCAAACGTTGTTTTCGATGAATTGCGCCCTTTGAATATACTAAGTGAAAACGTTCAGCCTTCCGACCTTGAAAAAATGGCCGACTGTGTTCGCGGAGTCGACAAGCAAGCTTATGACGGTATAATTGTTACTCACGGTACGGATACACTTTCGTTTACTGCAAATTTATTCAGCCAGCTTTTCTGTGACGTTAAAATTCCCATTGTATTTGTATCCGCGCTTTTTCCGCTTGACGACAGTCGAAGCAGAGGCGTCGAAAATTTTGCCAACGCAATTAATTTCATTTACAGCGTTGATTATGGCGGCGTTTTTATCAGCTTTGAAAATCACGGAGAAAACTGCAAAATTCATCTTGCAAGCAGGTTGATTTCGGCAACGCAAATAGAAGGAAATTACGAAAGCATAATGGGTGTACACTATGGGGAGATTGTGGACGGAAAGTTTATTTATAATGTAAACGATTACAATCCCACGCCCGAACAGTTGAGACAAAACAGAGAGCCGTGTGCGGCGCAAAAACTCTGTATGGATATGGTAACAATTCAGGCGCACTCGTTGCTCAATTTTGATTTTTATCGATTTACGGAAATTAAACCCAAGGCAGTTATGGTACAGCTATACCACAGCGGAACGGTTTGTACTAAGGGCAAAGAGGCAAATTTCAATAACTTTCTCGAATATTGCAAGAGCTTGGGCATAGAGGTTGTAATTGCTCCCGTCGATAGCAGTGCGCGAACTTACGGAAGCGCGCTCGGCCTTGTCGAAAAATGTATTACGGCTTACGATATAAGCTTTGAAATGGCAACTACAAAGGTTTTGCTTGCGCTTGGCTCGGGTATGAGCGTTGAAGAAGAGCTTGCGAAAAATCATTTTTTTGAAAAACTTCATTAATTTTTTTGAAATTACCTAATTCCTATTGACTTAATGGGAATTAGGTTTTATAATGTTATCAATAATATATCAGAGGTAAATATTGAATAAAACATATGAAATAACGGGAATGACTTGTTCGGCTTGTTCTTCGGGTATCGAAAGGGTGCTTTCAAAGATAGAGGGAATTACTTATTGCGAAGTCAGCCTTATGGCTAAGAGTATGTCCGTTGAATTTGACGAAACGCTCGTATCCGAACAAACAATTTTTGACGCGGTTAAGTCGCTCGGCTACGGAATTTTTAACGAGGGTGAGAAGCCGATAGCAGAGGAAAAGAGCAAGGATAGGCAATTATTTATTCGCTTTATTATATCTGTCTGTTTGCTTGTTCCCCTGATGTACGTTTCAATGGGGCATATGTTCGGAGCGCCCGTACCGCCTTTTCTCAATCCTCACGAGGGAAATTCAAGGTGGTTTGCACTTTATCAGGCAATATTGGCGGCAGTAATTATAGGCGTAAATTATTCTTTTTTTAGAAACGGGGTAATAGCGGTTTTCAAGCGCGTTCCTAATATGGATACGCTCGTTGCGCTCGGTTCAGGGGTTTCGTTCATATATTCAATAGTTTTGACTGGATTTATATTCGTCGGCATGGACGAAGTTCAAAATGCTATGAACTTGCATTTCGAGTCGGCGGCTATGATTTTAGCGCTTGTAACCGTAGGGAAATGGCTGGAAGAAAAGTCGAAAAAAAAGACGGGTTCTGAAATTGAAAAGCTATTAAAGTTAGCGCCCGATACCGTAACTGTTGAAATTGACGGCGTGCAAAAACAAATTTCTGTTAAAGATGTGAGAGTCGGAGATATTCTTGTTGTAAAACAGGGAGAATATATCCCTGTGGACGGCGTAATTACAGACGGAAGCTCATTTGTTGATAAATGCGCCGTTACGGGAGAGAGCTTACCCGTAGAGGTTTCGACAGGTGATTTTGTCACTACCGCTGCGGTTGTTAAGAGCGGAGTTATAAAGATGCGTGCCGAGCGTGTCGGTGCGGAAACTACTCTCTCCAAAATAATAAAAATGGTAAAAGAGGCGGGTGCAAGCAAAGCGCCCATTCAAAAATTTGCGGATAAAGTTGCAGGAATATTTGTGCCCATTGTAGTAATTATTGCAATAGCCACGTTTTTAATTTGGTTGGCTGTTGACGGCGGCTTCAAGCCCGAGCATTGCGTAACTTACGCCATAAGCGTGCTTGTTGTTTCTTGTCCGTGCGCGTTGGGGCTTGCAACACCTGTTGCCATAATGACGGCAACAGGCAAGGGCGCTTCGCTCGGAATTTTATATAAAGATGCCGAAAGCTTGCAAAAAGTATGCGACTTAAACTCGGTTCTTCTTGATAAAACGGCTACTATAACCGAGGGAAAACCCAAAGTTACCGACGTCGAAACATTCGATTGCGATAGGGATTGGGCGTTAAAGCTTGCCTGCGGCATTGAACAGAATTCAAATCATCCGCTTGCAAAATGCGTAGTTGAATACGTTCGAGACGGGTTTGCAGTTAGCGGATTTGAATATATAGTAGGTAAAGGCGCAGTTGCGCAATATGAAGGTGCAAAGTATTATTTAGGCAACGTAAAGCTTTTAGGCGGTATAAAAATTCCCGATAACGTAAAAAATTTGGCAGCAAGTTTTTCTGAAAGCGGTAAAACAGTAATATATCTTGCGTCCGACAATGCTGTGCTTTGTTTGATTGCGATTGCCGATACTTTAAAGGAAGGCAGCGCAGAGGCAATTCGTTTATTAAAAGCTCGCAATATCAGGCTTGCAATGCTGACAGGAGATGAAAGTAAGACCGCCCAAGCCGTTGCAAATCTTGTAGGTATTCAAGAATTTGTTGCGGAAGTTATGCCGGAGGATAAGCTAAAAGCCGTTCAAAACGTTCAGGCGGTGGGAGGAAAGGTTGCTATGGTAGGTGACGGAATAAACGATTCCCCTGCGTTAAAGCAAGCCGACGTCGGTGTGGCAATGGGTAACGGTACCGACGTTGCTATTGACTCGGCGGATATTGTGCTTGTGAGCGAAGATTTGAGAACGCTCGACACTATGTTTGATTTAAGCAGAGTAACGGTTTTAAACATAAAAGAAAACTTATTTTGGGCGTTTTTCTATAACGTAATAATGATACCTGTAGCTGCCGGTGCATTTACTGCGTTGAATTTTGTGTTTAATCCAATGATAGCCGCAGCTTGTATGAGTTTGTCGTCACTGTTTGTAGTCGGCAACGCATTGAGGCTGTTACTGTATAAAAATAAAAAACTTATAAAGGGAGATATATTAATGAAAAAGACTGTAAATATCGAGGGAATGTGCTGTGCACATTGCGCTAAACGAGTTGAAGATAAGCTTGCTACGGCGCAAAACGTTATATCCGTTGACGTAAAACTCAAAAAAAATATTGCGGTTATCAGGAGCCGTGAAGAGGTCAATGACGACGAAATTAAGGCGCTTATAACCGATGCAGGCTATAAAGTTGTGTCTATAGAAGCAAAGTGACAAACAAAGACATTTTGTGACAATATACATTATTGTAACGCATTGACATATCAGCATACGGGGCTTTATAATTATTACGGAGGTAGCGTGATGACTGATACAATGCTTTTAGACAGACGAACAAAAGATTTGGTTTTGGAATATGTGCCTGAGGGCGATGTTCTTGACAGTATAGTTTGCTTTTTTTCTATTTTTGCAGACCCGACGAGGGTGAGAATGTTGTCTGCTCTTGCAATCTCGGAAATGTGCGTTACGGATTTATCGCGCGTACTTGAAATTAACCAGACTACTATTTCACACCAATTGCGGCTGTTAAAAAATTTGGGAATTGTAAAGAGCGAACGACAGGGAAAAATAATTTTTTACAGTTTGGTAAACGATACCGTAAACGACGTTATGTTAAAAGGTGTTGAATTTTTGGGTTGTTAGAAAAAATCTTGCCGCTATTGGCAAGATTTTTATTTTTAAGATTGCAAATAATACGTTAATATGTTATAATTAAAAACAGTTGTATGGACGTAATAAAGGAAAAATTAAAACTTTTACCCGATAATCCCGGGGTCTATATTATGCTTGACAAGTATGGCAACGTCATATATGTCGGCAAAGCGCGTGTGCTTAAAAACAGGGTCAGGCAGTATTTTCACAATACGCCGAAACCCGAAAAAGTTATGAAAATGGTTGAAAATATATGTGACTTCAACTATATAATAACTAATTCCGAAATTGATGCGCTTGCACTTGAAAATAATTTAATAAAAAAATATAAACCCAAATATAACATTTTATTGAAGGATGACAAAACTTATCCGTATATCAAAATAGATATGCGCGAGGAGTATCCCAATTTCAGTATTACGCGAAAGATAAGGAAAGACGGTTGTAAATACTTCGGGCCTTATATGGGTGGGATTAATTGTAAGGATATACTCGATACCTTACAGCTTACCTTTTGTATAAGGCTGTGCCACACTAAAATTACAGGTAATAAACGCGAATGTTTGAATTACCATATAGGCAGATGTCTTGCGCCCTGCGCAGGTAAAACAAACCGCGAGGAGTATGTATCAAGGGTTAAAAAAGCGATAAGCTTTCTCGATGGCAATTATAAAGAGGCGGAAACGTTGCTGAAAAATAAAATGCTTGACGCGGCGGAAAACGAAAATTTCGAACTTGCTCTCGACTATAAAACCAAGCTTGAAATGCTTACAAAGCTTGAAGCTAAGCGTATTACGGCATTAAATCGCGATATTGACGCCGACATTATAGCGTATGCTTCAAATAATTTGTATTCAGCCGTAAACATACTAGTTACGAGAAAGGGAATAATGCAGGGCGGAAACAGCTTTGCGCTCGACGAAGCGCATATGAGCGACAGTGAGGCTTTAACAAGCTTTATTACGCAGTACTATCAAAATCACGAAATCCCTGCCGAAATTATTCTTGAAGAATTTTGCGAAAAGGAATTGTTGCAAAACTATTTTAAAGAAAGATTTGATAAAAATGTTGAAATTACCGCGACCAAACAGGGGGACAAGCTCAAACTTCTATTAATGGCGCGAAGAAACGCTCAGGAGTTTTTGGAAAAGTCTGTCGATAAAATTAAACATAAGGACGATATGACCATTAATGCTTGTAAACATTTGCAAGATCTGTTGTCTTTGAAGGCTTATCCGCGCAGAATCGAGTGCTATGATATTTCTAATATTAGCGGGGTTGATAAGGTCGGTTCGATGGTTGTATTTATAGACGGCGAAGCCGATCGTAGCAGCTACCGCAGGTTCAGAATAAAAACGGTCGAAGGCGCAAATGATTTTGCTTCGTTGCAGGAAGTATTGACAAGAAGGCTTGATAAACTTAAAACAGAGGAAGAAAAGTTTCCTAAGCCCGATTTGATTATCATTGACGGTGGAAAAGGTCAACTTTCTTCGGTTGAGAAAATTTTTCAAGAGAAGGGCGTTACAGACATTGAACTGGTGTCGCTTGCTAAAAGAGAAGAAGAAATTTTTACATTAAATTCAAGCGAAAGCGTCAAAATACCTCATCGCGATTATTCTTTAAAAATGGTTCAAAGGATACGTGACGAGGCGCATAGGTTTGCTATAACTTATTTTAGAAACATTCATTCAAAACGCAATTTAAGCAGTGTGCTGTCCGAAATAGACGGTATAGGCAAGATAAGAAGAATGGCACTGCTCGATAAATTTGGCACGCTTGACGGAATTATGAACGCCGACATAAATGCTATTGCCGAAATAGACGGAATATCTCTTGCGCTTGCCGCTAAAATTAAGACCTATTTACAGGAAAACTTATGAAAGAAATAAACTATAAGCTTATCGTTTCGGACTTTGACGGAACTTTGATCGACGACAATCAATGCATACCGCAAAAGGTTGTCGAAGCAATAAATGAATATGTAGAATGCGGAGGCATTTTTGCCGTCTGTACGGGAAGAATGCTTTGTTCGATATTGCCGCGTGTTCGTGAGTTGGGCTTAAAAGGGCTGGTAATTGCAAATCAGGGTTGCGTTATTGCAGATATCGAGAGCGGCAAAATAATAAAAGATATATCGCTTAGCTATACGGATGCCTATGAAATATGTAGAAATATTGAGGAACTCGGTCGATACATTAATATATATTGCGGGGATAAGATATATACGGACATTCCCAAAGATAACGAGTACTTGCAGGTATATGAGCGCATTATAGGCGTACAAACAACTTTTGTTGAAGGTAAAATTTCGCAGTTTGTTTTAAATAATTCGCTTGACTGTCATAAGGTAAGCTGCCTTGTTGCTCCAAACGAGCGTAACAAGCTATATTCAGAACTAATAAATAGGCTTGGTTCTCGCTTTGATATAACTTGCAGTGCAAAGGTTCTTGTTGAAGTTTCACCTATAAACGAAACAAAAGGAGAAGCGGTAAAATTCCTTTGTAAGCATTTTGGTGTTTCTGTTAAACATTGTATTGCTGTGGGGGACAATTTAAACGATTTATCTATGATTAAAGTTGCAGGTCTTGGTGTTGCCGTAGGCAACGCAGACGAGCAGTTAAAAGAGCAGGCGCACTTAATTACAGACACAAACAATGACGGTGCAATAGCTCTAATTATAAAAAAATATGGTTTTACGCAGTACTATGTCTGAAATATTAGCCCCTGTCGGAGATAAAAACAGTTTGGTTGCGGCTGTAAATGCCGGTGCGGATGCCGTTTATTTGGGACTTAAACTATATTCTGCAAGAAACTCTGCCGAAAATTTTGACTACGAAAGTCTTTCTGAGGCAACATCATACTGTCATGCTTTCGGCGTTAAAGTTTATGTAGCGATGAATACGCTTGTAAAAGACGTCGAAGTAGACGAGTTTTTGCAGACCGCCCTTTCGGCTTGGAATTTGGGCGCGGACGCGCTGATTGTTTCAGACGTTTTTTTGGGTAAATTTATTAAAGATAATTATCCCGAAATAGTTCTCCATTTATCTACGCAGGCTGGTATTTGTAACGTTTATGGAGCAAAATTTGCGAAGAAAATGGGTTTTTCGCGCGTAATTTTGGCTCGGGAAACTAATATTTCGGATATAAAGGCTATTGCGGAAATAATCGAGACCGAAGTTTTTGTACAGGGCGCGCTTTGCACCTGTTTTTCGGGGCAATGTTATATGTCGTCATTTGGCGGCGGTAATAGCGGTAATAGAGGCAGGTGTAAACAGCCGTGTAGAAAGCGTTATTCTATAGACAGAGAGGGATTTGAGGATTTATCATATAAATTATCGCTTTCCGATTTATGTATCGGGCAAAATATTGAGGAATTGCTGGGTTGTGGTGTTGTTTCATTCAAAATCGAGGGCAGAATGCGCCGCGCGGAATATGTATCCGCGGCGGTAAAATATTACCGCGGTATTTTAGACGATAAACCTGAAAGAAACGATTTGAGCGACTTAAAGCGCACTTATAATCGCGGAAATTATACAAAGGGGCTTGCCTGGGGACAGGATAAAAGCTTTTTATCTTCCGCAGTTCAAGGACATATAGGGGAATATGTCGGCACCGTCAAGGTTGAAAACGGCAAATATATATGTGAAAGTAATCAAAATTTTGTTGTCGGGGACTACTTTAAGGTTTTGCGCGACGGAAAAGAAGTCGGGGGGGCGAAATATTTAAATAAAATCGGGTCGAATATCGTTGTTTCTTCAACAGCACGTTTAAAAAACGGGGATAAACTTTTCGTGACGACCGATACGGTTTTAAATGCTCGTCTGTTGAACGAAAAAAGGTTAATTTCATTGACGGTTTCGGCGCGGTTTATGGTGGGTAAAAAGGCACAAGTTACAGTAAACGGAAAAATTTACTTTGGAACAACCGAGCTTTCCGCATCCTTAAACAGACCGTTGAGCGAAAACGATTACGAAAATTGTTTTAAAAAAGTAGATAAATACCCGTTTTCCGTTGAATTTACGCAATTTGAAACGGATGGAGTCTTTGTTCCCGTATCCGAACTCAATGCCCTGCGCCGCAGTATTTATAATGATTATTGGCTGAATATTTCGCAAAACCACAACAAAAGCTACAAGCCGACTTATACTTTGCCGCAAGTATGCGAGCAAAAAAACGAAAAATTTGCAGCAATTTGTACAACTTTTAACGGAATTGCCTGTGATATTGCTATTTTAAAGCTCGAAAGCTTAGACGAAGATATTTCGGCGCTAACTGAAAATTTTAACGGAGAAAAATATCTATATTTGCCGCCTTATTTGACAGGTCTGGAAATAGAAAAACTTATTCCTTTAATCAAGAAATTTGACGGTATATTTTGCGAGGGGATATACGGGTTTGAGCTTGCAGAGAAATTGCATACCCGTCTTTTTGTTGGTACGGGCTTAAATATTTCTAACCGAGTCGACTTAAATTACTGTCAAGCGAACTATATTTGTCTTTCCAAAGAGTTGACGGAAACCGAAATTAAAATTTTAAAAACAGAAAAAACTTTTTATTTGAGCAGCGGTAATATTAAGGTTATGGATTTAATATACTGTCCGTTCGGTAAAAAGTGTAAAACTTGCGATAAACGTAGAAAATATGTTTTGACCGACGAAAACGGCAGAAAATTTCCACTGCACAGATATTCTTTTGGAGAATGTCGTTTTGAAGTGTTTAACTGTGCTGATTTGGTCAACGGAGAGTGCGGCACTGGAATATTGTGCGACTGCACATTGCTTGACGGCAAAACTATAACTACAATTTGCAAATCGTCAAACGATTTGCGAGCTGTTTTAAAAAATTATACAAAGGGGCACGGCACGTCTCCTGTCGTTTAAAATCAAAGTATGGATAAAAGAAGTCTTGAAAAGCTTGAACTCAATAAAATTTTGTCGGCGGTTTCCGAATATTGCTCGTTGGATAGCGGAAAGGCGCTAATTTTGGGTTGCCAACCTTCAAAAGACTTAAAAGAAGTAAGGCAACGACTTAATTTTACAAAAGAGTGCGACAAGTTATTGTACAATTACGGAATAAATAAGGTTGAAAATTTCGGGAATGTTGATAACGAGCTTGTGCGAGCTAATAAGGGTTCGGTTTTAACCTGCGCCGAGTTGTTGGATATAGCCGCGCTTTTAAGGTCGTCGAGAAATATCTATATTTCGATAACGAAAATCGACGACGAAGAACTTGTTTTAATGCGTTCTTTGGTTAAGGATATCTATTTTGACGAAAATTTGGAACGCGACATAGTCGATAAAATTATTTCGGTCGATGCGTTAAGCGATTATGCAAGCGACAAACTTTTTAGTATCCGTACAAGAATTAAGAACTTAAATTCAAGGATTAGAGAAAAACTTTCGGAGTACTCGTCCGGTAAAGACAGCGAGTTTTTGCAAGACGGCGTGGTCACTATGCGAAACGACAGGTACGTTATACCCGTCAAAGCCGAACATAAAAATCACGTCAAGGGCTTTGTTCACGACCGTTCAAAGACGGGCGCAACTTTTTTTATAGAGCCTGAATATATTCTTGAACTCAACAACGAACTGATTGCACTCTATATAGACGAACGCGAAGAGGTTGAGGCAATTTTAAAATCACTTTCAAAGCGCGTCGGAGATATGTGCGAGCAGTTAACAATAAACACGCAAAAGCTCGCGTATATCGACAGTTTATTTGCCTGTGCAGAGTACGGATATGTGCATAAATGCTCGATGCCGAAGGTAAACGATAGGGGCTATATCAATATCATCAAAGGTAGGCACCCGTTAATAGTTCGTGAAAAAGTTGTTCCCGTTTCATTAGAGCTTGGCTCATCTTATAATTATTTGCTTCTGAGCGGAGCGAATACCGGCGGTAAAACGGTAACGCTTAAAATGACGGGGTTGTTCTGCCTTATGGCGGCGTGCGGACTATTTATTTGTGCCGCGGAGGGGAGCTCGGTAGCAGTGTTTGACGGAATATTCTGCAATATCGGTGACAGCCAAAGCATAGAGGAAAGCTTGTCTACGTTTTCGTCACATATTACAAATATAATAGATATTTGTAACCGTGCCGCAAAAAATTGCCTTATTTTAATTGACGAGCTTGGTGGCGGAACAAACCCCGACGAGGGGCAGGCTCTTGCAAAAGCTGTCGTAAAACATTTAATTGATTGCGGCTCTAAGGGTATTGTTACAACTCATTTTACATCGCTTAAAGAGTTTGCCTATACTGTCGGAGGGATTGAAAATGCGAGTATGGAGTTTGATTCCGATACGTTAAAGCCGCTTTACCGCATAAAAATAGGTTTACCCGGCGCAAGCTGCGCCCTCGCGATAGCGCGGAGACTGGGTATGAGCAGTGATATACTCGAACAAGCCGATCTGTATCTTTCAGACGGGGCGCGCAGTTTCGAAAATGTGGTACGGCGCGCAGAAGAAAGTAGGATAGAAGCGGAAAGTAAGCTTGCCGAAATTTCGCAAATCGAGCGTGAATGGAAGGTAAAGCTTGACAAAGTAAATGCGCAAATTAACGAGCTTAATAGAGAAAAGGAAAAAATCAACCGTTCCGCTCGCACCGAAAGCAGACGCATAATTGCCGACAGAACGGAAAAAGCTGAGAAGATGCTTGCTGAAATAGAACAGCTTTTTAAAAAAGAAGAGCTAACAGAAGCTGACCTTATTGCCGCGCGCACGCTTAAAAATAAGCTTGAGCAAAGCGCCTTCGACGAAGATGGCGATAAAAAAAAGGTTGTGGATTATTGCGAGGCAACGCAGAGCAATATAAAAGTCGGAATAACAGTTTTTATAAAGCCGATGGAAAGCAAGGGAACGGTCACTGCGTTTAACGAGAAAAAGAGTGAGGCGGAAGTTGTGTGCGGAAGCTTAAAAATGCACTTAAAATTAAGCGACTTGTTGATAGTCGGCAACGAAAGCTCCGCGCCAAAGAAAATAAAAGTTGTTAAGCAAATGCCAAAATCTTTGCCTGTGCTTGAAATTAATATTTTGGGACTGACCGTGCCGGAGGCTATAATCGAAGTGGATAATTTTATCGACAAGGCGGTAATGGACAATCTTGAAGAGATAAAAGTTATACATGGCGTGGGAACGGGTAAGTTGAGAACGGCTATTGCCGAACATTTGAAACGGCACAGGCGTGTGGAAAGTTTCAGACTCGGAAAATACGGCGAAGGAGAAACGGGCGTTACATTTATAAAGTTAAGATAGTCAAGTTAGTCGTATCAACGTAATATTATATTAATAGTAATATTATTTTGGGGTAAACTAATTGAAAAGCAAACTTTTTACAATTTTAACTAACTTGGCGTTGATGGTTGTAGTACTTGCAGTATCGATTGTAGGCTATTACAGCGGCAACGCAACAGCAGTAATCTACGAAAATCCCAATTTGTTTGCGAGCGGCAACGATGAAAACGACGAAGTGGGATTAACGTTTAATATCTACGAAAGCAGTGAAAACGTATTAAAAATACTCGATATTCTCGATGAATACGAGGCAAAAGCCACGTTTTTTATTGGTGGTAGCTGGGCTGACGACAATGTTGACTGCGTGCGCGAGATTTATAATCGCGGTCACGAAATCGGCAGTCACGGTTATTTTCATAAGGACCATTCGAAGATGTCATATGACGCAAATTTAGAGGAAATTCGCCCCAGCGTAAAGCTGTTGGAAATGATTTGCGGTAAAAAAGTAGAGTTGTTTGCGCCGCCGTCGGGAGCGTATAACGACAACACTTTGGCAGCTTGCGCTTCACTTGGAATGAAAGTAATTATGTGGTCGCGCGACACCATTGACTGGAGAGATAATGACGTAAACGTTTTAATTCAGCGAGCAACTAAAAATTTAAAATCGGGAGAATTTATACTGATGCACCCCAAGGCGCAGACAGTTGATGCTTTGCCCGAAATATTAAAATACATAGGAGAAAACGGACTAAAAACCGCCGTTATTTCCCAAATTTTAGGAGAACAATGATACACTATAAAAAACTATCGAACGGTTTACAGCTTGTAGTCAACCCAATGACCGGTCTTTTGTCGGTTACTATGGGAATACTCGTACACACGGGTGCTTCCGTAGAAACCGATAAAGAGGACGGCATTTCGCATTTTATAGAACATATGATGTTCAAAGGCACAAAAAAACGCACTTCTTTTCAAATTTCGGACGAAATGGATAGAATAGGTGCGCAAATGAACGCTTTTACAGGTAAAGACCTTACTTGCTATTACGCCAAATCGACGACAAATCATGCGGCGGAAGCTTTTGAAATACTTGCCGATATTTTTCTTGAAAGTACTTTCCCCGAAGAGGAAATGGCCAAGGAAAAGGGCGTTATAATAGAAGAAATCAATATGAATGAGGATACTCCCGATGATTTGTGCCTCGACTTGTTGTCGCGCGCTTTCTACGGTGAGCGCGGCTACGGCAGGAATATTTTAGGCTCCAAAGCCAATGTTTCGGGATTTACGAAAAGCGACGTCAGCAATTATATGTCAAAGCACTATGTTCCCGACAATATAGTAATTTCTATGGCGGGAAACATAGACGTCAAGCTTGCCGAAGAGCTTGTGGACAAGTACTTTTCAAAGATTGAAAACAGATGCTGTAAACGCGGCAAAATAGATGTCAATCTTCTAGGCGGTTCGCTTTTAAAGCGTAAAGAGATTGAACAGGTGCATATCGGGCTTGCTTTTCCCACGGTAAAAAGATACGACGAGCTTTATGACGCAACGCAGATTATGAACGTAATTTTCGGCGGCGGCGTTTCATCGAGATTGTTTCAGACGGTAAGAGAAGAGCTCGGGCTTGCGTACACGGTCTACTCATACGTTTCCACATACGCCGAAACGGGGGCGCTGTCTATTTATGCAGGCGTAAATGCAAAAAAATACTTGCAGTCCGTTGAAGCAATTTACAATTGCATTAAGGCAATAAAGACGCAAAAGGTAACTGAAGAGGAGTTTTTAAGGGGCAAAGAACAGCTTATTTCATCTTCGATTTTTGCTCAGGAGAGTACAAGCTCGCAGATGCTTTTGTTCGGTAAAGAACTTTTGTACAGCGGTCGGGTATATGATTTCGAGGACAGGGTCAAAAAGATTGAAGCGGTTACGTTAAACGACGTGTTGGCGGCAATCGAGTTCAATTTCAGCGAAGATAAAAAGGCTGCCTCGCTTGTAGGCGTGGTGGACAAGCCTATATAATTATGTCGGAGATTAAGCGCGGTTTCGAGCCCTGCTATGACGATAACAGCAAGTTACTTATATTGGGTAGTTTTCCGTCGGTAAAGAGCAGGCAAGTACAATTTTATTACGGCAATAAACAAAATAGGTTTTGGAAAACAATAAGCGGTTTTTTCGGTGACGAAGTGCCGCAGACCGTTGAAGAAAAGAAAGAATTTTTAAAGAAACGCCGCATTGCGCTTTGGGATATAGTTACCGAATGTGAAATAGAAGGCTCAAAAGACGATACTATTAAAAATTTTAAGGTAGCCGATATAAAAAAGGTATTGCAAAATTCCAAAATAAGTTTTATAATAGTTAACGGCGGTAAGGCTTTTTCGATTTTTGAAAAAAACTTTTCAGACATCGGCGTACCGTATGTAAAGTTACCGTCGACAAGTCCGGCAAATACCCGATTTACAAAGGAGATTTGGTATGATTACTTATCGCGAGCTTTTGGCTGAACTGTCTGAATACGCCGACGCAGGGTATCGTGATTTTCATAAAAAGCTTTTGAAGAATGACAGTTTAAACGTTTTGGGCGTGAGAATTCCTCAAATGCGGAAGATTGCAAAAAAATATGTCGGGGAAATTGACAATATTTTAACTTTTCCAGAAAAATTTCCAGGCGCATGTGATGAAAATG
>CAJUMW010000003.1:108177-109916 GCA_910587625.1 uncultured Christensenellaceae bacterium | reverse complement strand
TATTATGACGTTACTTTTATAAAGCTTGCGGCGGTTTCTTATCTTAAATGGGAAAAATTTATTTGCTATGTTGATGACTGTGTAAAGCTTATAGACAATTGGGCAACTTGCGACTGTTTTACTCCAAAATGTATAAAGCTTCATAGAGAAGAATTTTTGCCTTATATTGAAAGGTATCTCAAAGTCGACAGCGAGTTTTATCAAAGATTTGCGCTTACAACGCTTTTGCACTATTATTGCGGAGCGGAGTACGCCGATTACATATTTGACAGCATTAAGCGTGCAGACACAGACTATTATTATGTACATATGGCTGCTGCATGGCTTGTTGCGGAAATGCTTGTAAAAGATTATCAAAACACGGTGAACTTTTTATTGCAAACGCCGCCGGATAAAAAAACCCACAATAAAGCAATTCAAAAGGCGTGTGAAAGTTACAGACTTTCCGCCGAACAAAAAACATATTTAAAACAGATAAAGAGGTAGTATGGAAATTTCACAGCAGCTGACGGAAGAATTTAAGCTCCGTCCCGACCATGTCGAGAACATCTTAAAACTTTTGGATGAGGGCAATACAATCCCCTTCATTGCGCGCTATCGCAAGGAAATGACGGGCGCTATCGACGATCAGGTTCTCCGTGAACTCAACGACAGATACGAGTATTTGAAAAATCTTCAAAAGCGCAAGGAAGAAGTGGCTTCTGCAATTATCGAGCAGGAAAAAATGACGGAAGAGATTCAGTCAGCCATAGCAGCCGCGCAGACAATGACGGAAGTCGAGGATATCTATCGTCCCTTTAAACAAAAGAAAAAGACGAGGGCTTCTGTTGCCATTGCAAAAGGTTTGCAGCCCCTTGCCGAATTTATACTTGCGCAGGAGGCAGACCCGTATAAGGAAGCCGAAAACTATATTTCCGCCGAATTGGAAGTTAATTCCGTCGACGAAGCCATAGTAGGCGCAAAGGACATAATTGCCGAAATTATTTCCGACAATGCAGACCTCCGTAAAAAGCTGCGCACTCTCTTGGAAAATCACGGAGAAATGCAGGTTAAAATGGTTAAGGATGACGAAAAGGGTACTTATTCAATGTACGCCGATTATTCTGAAATTCTTCCCGAAATTAAGAACCACAGAATACTTGCAATAAACCGCGGAGAAAAGGAAGAATTTTTAAAGGCAAAAATTTATTTCAATCCCGATATTGCTAAGCGAGTTTGCTGTGTTAAATACATAAAAATGGACGGAAATCAAGCTTGCGCCAAACTGATAGAAGAGGCGGCGGACGACGGCTACGACAGGCTTATTCAACCCTCGATTGAACGCGAGGTCAGGGCTATTTTGACGGACAGAGCAAGCGAACAGGCAATAAAAATGTTCGAAGTAAATCTTCGTCCCTTGCTTTTGCAGCCGCCCGTAAAGGGAAAAGTTACGCTCGGATTGGACCCTGCATACAGAACAGGCTGCAAGGTTGCCGTTGTTGACGAAACCGGCAAGGTTTTAGACGTTGGCGTTATTTATCCCGTGCCCCCCAAAAACGATACAGAGGGTGCAAAGGTCATAATGAAAGATCTAATTAAAAAGCATAACGTGGATATAATTTCTATCGGCAACGGCACCGCAAGCAAGGAAACTGAAATTTTTGTAGCCGAGCTTTTAAAGGAAGTAAGCGGCGTGACTTATGCGGTTGTAAACGAGGCCGGCGCCAGCGTATATTCTGCAAGCAAGCTTGCCGTCGAGG
>CAJUMW010000003.1:87525-108167 GCA_910587625.1 uncultured Christensenellaceae bacterium | reverse complement strand
CCCCCTTGCGGAATTAATTAAAATCGACCCCAAATCCATTGGCGTAGGTCAGTATCAACACGATATGGATAAAAAGCGGCTCGACAGCGTGCTTGGCGGCGTTTTGGAAGATTGTGTAAACAACGTAGGCGTCGATTTAAATACGGCGAGCGTTTCTCTGTTAAAATACGTTGCCGGACTCAATGCCGGAATAGCTAAAAATATTGTGGCGTACCGCGAAGAAAACGGTAAGTTTACCGAGCGCTCGCAGCTTTTAAAGGTTTCCAAGCTGGGAGCTAAGGCATATGAGCAGTGTGCCGGTTTCCTTCGTATTACTGACGGTAAAAATATTATGGATAACACTGCGGTGCATCCCGAGTCCTACAAAAAAGCAGAAAAATTACTTGAACTGTTCGGCTATAACGACAGCGACGTAAGAGAGGGAAAATTAAGGGAATTGCCGCAAAAAGTCAAAACTTATGGGGAAGATAAAGCTGCGGAATACTGCGAGCTTGATAAGGCAACAATGAAGGATATTATAAACGAGCTTATAAAGCCCGGCAGAGATATCCGTGACAGCCTGCCTCAAAGACAGTTGAGGCGCGATATACTCAGTATTGAAGATTTGTCCGTCGGTATGGTAGTTGACGGCACGGTAAGAAACGTAATTGACTTTGGCGCGTTTGTGGATATAGGGGTGCATCAAGACGGACTTGTGCATATTTCCGAAATTACCGACAGATATATTAAACACCCGTCCGACGTATTAAAAGTCGGTCAGCAGGTAAAAGCGGTAATTATTGCGCTTGACAAGAAAAAACAGCGCATAGGTCTGTCTTTAAAACAGGTATCAAATAAAAAAGCAAATTAAACTTGACATATAAAGTCTTGTTTGTTAAAATTTTAATCAGGAGGAATAAATTATGTTTGAAAAGGTAGCAAACTTGCTTGCCAAGCAGTTGAACGTCAATGTTGCAAACATTACTGAAAACAGTGAAATTGTAAAGGACCTCGGTGCCGATTCTCTTGACGTTGTCGAACTTTTAATGACTTTGGAAGACGAAACGGGGAAATCCATTCCCGAAGAACAGGTTTCCGAATTAAAGACGGTTGGCGATGTTGTAAAAATGCTTGAATCTCTTTAATTTTTAAAAACCCCCTAACGGCTTAACCGTTAGGGGATTTTTTATGTTTTTAATAATATTCGTATTGAGTTTAAGTTTGGTCGTTTAAATCTTTAGTATATATGTTGCCTAAAATAGTATCTTGAGAATGGTAATATGTTGCAACGTGTTCTTTTGTTTCGTTTGACAAAATTTCAAAATTTCCACCTAGAGTTGGCGCATAATAAATACCATTAACAATATTTAATTTTTGAGTACCACGCGTCATGTATAATTCCAGCATTTTATTGTTAAGAATCATAGAGGTATTATTTGAATACATAGGATAAACTCTGATATCAAATGTTTGATTAGATTCATTAAAACTTTTTATTACAAAATTAATTTTTGTGCTATTGTATTTATTTTTTACCGTAGTAGTTTTTGCAATACTATCCCTCATCTCCTTATGAGCTTTGACGTTCATTTTAGTTTCGCTAACTATCGTTTCTTTCTTAGTTTTAGATATAGCGTCGTTCATAAACACTGCTTGAACGTAGTAGTATGAGCCATCTTTATGCAAGAACTTATAATCTTTCATCTCTTGCTCACTGAGAGTGTATTTAAGAGTATATTCTGTGTAATAAGGGTCTGACGAAGCATTCTCAACATATGTCATAATATACAGATTGTTGGGCTCTTCATCTAATACATAAGATACAGTTCTGCATTCCAAATCACCCGATTTAACGGCATCTATATTATGACCTTTTTTCTTTAAAAAGGCATAAGGATGTGGGTCGAAGCTTGCGGACCTATAAAAATTGAAATCTTCTTTTGCTTCTTTAATTATGCTGTTGTAGTTTTCGTCGGTTAGAATACTTTCTAAAATTTTGCTGTATTTCGAGGGTTGCGTGTTGTCACCGTTGTTATTGCCGTTGTCAGGCGGATTGTCTAAATTGCCGCCACCGAAGTTACAGCCGAAAAAGCAAGTAAGGCTTAAAGCGGAAGCAAATACCAAAGCAAATGCTTTAATTAAAAGATTTTTTCGGGGGGGGGGGGGGGTAAACGTTTTCATAAATAGCTCCTTAAACTATAATATTTATCAATCTTTTGGGGACTAAAATAAATTTCTTTACCTGTTTTCCATCGATAAGCGGCGCAATATCTTTATCGGCTTTTACAAGCTTTTCAATATCTTCGGCGCTCATATCCGCAGGTACGGTAATTTTAGTCTTAATTTTACTGTTTACCTGCACCGCGTATTCAAATCCAGCCTCGGCGCATTTTGCCTCGTCGTAAACTGGCCATTGCTCGTAAGCAATAGTGCCGCTGTGTCCCAAAACCGTGTTCCAAATTTCTTCGGTAATAAAGGGAATAATGGGGTTTAAAAGCTTAATTAGTCCTTCTGCGTATTGCTTAGGCAGTTTATTGCCGTCTGAAATCTCTTTATAAATAGCATTCAAGAAAATCATCATCTGCGATATTGCGGTGTTGATTTTCATATTTTCATAGTCGTCGGTAACTTTTTTTACCGTTTGGTGGTAAATCTTTTCAAGGTTTTTATTGGGCTTATCCGAAATTACGTCAAGCTCGCAATAAACCCTGTAAATTCTGTCTACAAACTTTTTGACGCCCTCGATATTTGCAGTTGACCAGGGTTTTGAATCGACAACAGGGCCCATAAACATTTCGTACATTCTCAAAACGTCTGCACTGAACTCGTCGACAATGTCGTTGGGGTTAATTACGTTGCCTAGGCTCTTGGACATTTTATTTCCGTCCTCACCGAGTATAAGTCCTTGATGATAAAGCTTTTTAAACGGTTCTTTATAGGGCACAAGTCCTTTATCGAATAAGAAATTTGTCCAGAAACGAGAGTAGAGCAGGTGCCCGACAAGGTGTTCCTTGCCGCCCATATAAAAGTCAACGGGCATCCAATGTTTTAAAAGGTCGTAATTTGCAAATTCCTCATTGTTGTGAGGGTCGCAGTATCTCAAAAAGTACCAGCTTGATCCGGCTGAACCCGGCATAGTTGTTGTTTCTCGCTTACCGAGCTTGTCGTAGTATTTAACGTTGACCCAACTTTGCGCGTTTTCAAGCGGAGCATTGCCGCCGTGCGCTTTATAATCCTGCATTTCGGGCAAAGTTAGGGGAAGTTCGTCGTCGCTGAGTACGGCAATTTCTCCGTCGTCAAGATGAATTACCGGGATAGGTTCTCCCCAATATCTTTGACGTCCGAATATCCACTCGCGCAGTTTATAACTGACCGTCTTTTTGCCGCATTTATGCTCTGCAAGCCATTCAGCCATTTTGTCAATTGCTTGCTGCTTGTCAAGTCCGTCCAAGAAGTCTGAATTAATGTGTATGCCGTCTCCCGTAAACGCCTCTTTTTCAATGTTGCCGCCTTCGAGAACGGGAATAATAGGGATATCGAATTTTTTTGCAAACTCATAATCGCGCGTGTCGTGTGCAGGCACAGCCATAATCGCGCCCGTACCGTAAGAAGTCAGTACATAATCTGAAATATAAATAGGTATCTTTTTCCCGTTTACGGGGTTTATGGCGTATGCACCCGTAAATGCACCCGTTTTTTCCTTGTTGAGTTCTGTTCTCTCCAAGTCGGATTTATTTGCGCATATTCGCTTGTATTCTTTGACTGTTTCGCGCTGTTTATCGGTAGTTATTACGTCTACAAGTTTATGCTCGGGCGCTAAAACGCAATAGGTTACGCCGAAAAGTGTGTCACAGCGAGTTGTAAAAACAGTGAATGTTTGATTTGTGCCGTCGATCTTGAAATCAACGTTTGCTCCAACCGATTTACCAATCCAATTTCTTTGTGCGGTTTTAGAGGAATCCCACCAATCGAGTTCGTCCAAGCCCTTCAAAAGCCGTTCGGAATATTTTTGAATATCTATAACCCACTGCTTCATATTCTTGCGCACAACGGGGTAGCCGCCACGTTCGCTTTTTCCGTCGATAATTTCGTCGTTTGCAAGTACGGTGCCGAGTTCTTCACACCAATTGACGGGTGTTTCGATATAGCGCGCCAAGCCTTCGTTATAGAGCTGTTTAAATATCCACTGGGTCCATTTATAGTAAGAAGGGTCGCATGTGGAAATAGTCTGATCCCAATCGTAGGATAGACCAAGCATTTTAAGCTGTTCGGTAAAAGTATTAATGTTTTTTTGAGTGAACGCGTCGGGATTGTTGCCCGTCTTTATCGCGAACTGTTCCGCAGGGAGTCCGAAACTGTCGAAGCCTATGGGGTGCAACACGTTAAAGCCCTGCATTCTTTTCATTCTTGCCAGAATATCGGTTGCGGTATAACCCTCGGGGTGTCCGACGTGCAGACCTGCGCCCGAAGGATAGGGGAACATATCCAAAATATAGTATTTAGGCTTTGAAAAATCGTGTAAATCGGTATGAAAAGTTTTGTTCTCGTCCCAATACTTAATCCACTTTTTTTCTACTTCGCTAAAATTTGTGTAAGCCATTTGTTTCCTCAAATTTCAATGTTACAATGATTATACAATTTTATTTAAAAAATGGCAAATATTTTTAGACGGAAAGTATTCTAAACTTGTTGACAATCAAAAAAACTTGTACTACAATATAATCACTCGAATAAAGACAAGTACCGCTGAGGGATTCACAGAGAGTGTGGGAAGCTGAGAGCCGCATAATTACCAAGGAGAACGGGAAACCACTTTTTTAATTTCGGGTAACTTTAAAGCGGTCTTTTTAAAGACAATTAAGGTGGAACCGCGCAAAATTTGTAATTGCGTCCTTAAACGATTATTTTTCGTTTAAGGATTTTTTATTTTTTGGAGGCTTTATTATGGAAATCATTCTTAAAAACGGTGACAAAATTCAGGTGGAAAACAGCGCTAATTGTGCAAACGCCGCTACGGCAATAAGCGAGGGGCTTGCAAGGGCGGCAGTTGCGGCAAAAATAAACGGGGAGCTTTGCGACCTTTCGAGTAAGCTTAAAGACGGAGATTTGCTTGAAATTGTAACCTTAAAGGACAAAGAAGGTCTTGAAGTCTACCGCCACACCTGCGCGCATATTCTGGCTCAGGCGTTGAAAAACATATATCCGACTTGCAAACTTGCAATAGGCCCCGTTATTGACAGCGGTTTTTACTATGATATCGACTTCAATACACCCATAACGCAGGACGATTTTGAAAAGATTGAGTCGGAAATGCAGAGAATAATAAACTCGAAGACAGCTATCGAGCGCTTTGAACTGCCGCGTGCCGAGGCGTTAAAGCTTATGGATAAGTACGACGAAAAATATAAAATCGAACTTATCAACGACTTGCCCGAGGACGCCGTCATCTCATTCTATAAACAGGGCACTTTTACCGACCTTTGCAGGGGACCTCATCTGTCCAATACGGGCAAAATTAAGGCGTTTAAGCTGACTTCTCTTACGGGCGCTTATTGGCGCGGAAATGAAAAAAACAAGATGCTTACGCGTATTTACGGCACTGCGTTCGAAAAAAAAGCACAGCTTGAAGAGTATCTTGTAGCCGTTGAGGAGGCTAAAAAGCGCGATCATAATAAGCTTGGGCGCGATCTCGGTATATTTATGACCAGCGACGTAGTAGGGCAGGGCTTGCCCATTTTGATGCCCAAAGGCGCAAAAATATTGCAGATTTTACAGCGTTTTGTTGAAGATGAAGAGCAAAAGCGCGGATTTATGATTACAAAAACGCCAAATATGGCAAAATCCGATCTTTACAAAATTTCCGGACACTGGGCGCACTACCGCGACAAAATGTTTATTTTGGGAGAAATAGACGAATACGGTGAGTCGGAAAAAGGTGAAGAAATTATGGCGCTTCGTCCAATGACCTGCCCGTTCCAATATCAGATATTTAAAAACGGCTTAAAGTCATACAGGGATTTGCCTTGCAGATATTCTGAAACCGCGACAGAGTTCAGAAAAGAAGCTTCGGGAGAAATGCATGGTCTTATAAGGGTAAGACAGTTTACGCTCTCTGACGGACATATCATTTGCACTAAAGAGCAGGTTGAGGAAGAATTTAAACGCTGTCTTGATTTATCGTATTTCCTTCTCGATGCATTGGGTATGAGAAACGATGTTACATTCCGTTTTTCAAAGCGAGGCAAAGCAAAATCAGACAAATATATAGATGACGACGAGGCTTGGAATAACACCGAAGCTATGATGAAATTTATACTTGACGATTTGGGGCTTGACTATGTTGAAGCCGACGATGAAGCGGCGTTCTACGGCCCTAAGCTCGATATTCAGGCAAAGAACGTCTACGGTAAAGAAGATACAATGATTACAATTCAAATTGACTTTGCCGCAGGAGAAAGCTTCGATATGCAGTATGTTGACGTAGACGGTGCAAAACGTCATCCTTATGTTATTCATCGCAGTTCCATCGGCTGTTATGAAAGAACTCTTGCTCTTTTGATTGAAAAATATGCAGGCGCATTCCCTCTTTGGATGTGTCCTACGCAGGTTAAAATTTTGCCAATAACCGACAGAACGCTCGATTATGCGGAAAAGGTTGCCGAAAAACTTACTAATTACGGAATAAGATGTGAAATAGATAAACGTAACGAAAAAATCGGTTATAAAATTCGCGAAGCTAAAATGGAAAAAGTGCCTTATGTGCTTGTTGTCGGAGATAAAGAGGCGGAAGACGGCACAGTAAATGTTAATAAGCGCGGTGTTGAAGCCAAAGACACAGTTAAGCTTGATAGCTTTGTAAAAAAAGTTGTCAAAGAAAACGCGCAAAAGACTATTTTTTAATTAAAAACGTTTGACAAAAAATTCATTGTTTGATAATATATTTATTGTTAAGCAAAGGTTACCCCCTTTCGCCGCACGAAAGTGTTTGTTCGGCAGATAATGTATTGTTAGATTTTAATCTTGCATATATCGGGTTACTTTGCGTAACCCGATTTTTTGTCAATTAATTTGAGAGGTAAATGATTATAAAAGACTTATATTCCGTCAATGAAGCTATTCGCGATAAGGAAGTAAGAGTTATCGGTGCAGACGGCGCAATGCTCGGCGTAATGTCAAGCATTCAGGCGCAGCGACTCGCAAACGAAGCCGAGCTTGACCTTGTTAAAATTTCTCCGAACGCAATTCCGCCCGTTTGTAAAATTATGGACTATTCCAAATTTAAGTACGAGCAGTCAAAGCGCGAAAAGGAGAACCGCAAAAATCAGACGGTCGTGGAGTTGAAAGAAATCAGGCTTTCAATGACAATTGATGTCGGAGATATAGCGGTCAAAACCAAACAATGTTTAAAGTTCTTGGAATCAGGCAACAAAGTCAAGGTTTCAATAAGAATGAAAGGGCGTGAAAATGCCCGTGCCTATCAGGGCGTCAAGGTTATGCAGGACTTTTTTGACGGGCTTGGCGGTAAAGCCGTGCTTGATAAAAAACCCTCGACCGAAGGCAGAATGATTATAATGATGCTTTCGCCCATAAAGGCAGATAAAAATTAAAATTCAATTTGGAGGATAAACTTATGCCCAAGCAGAAATCACACAGCGGCACTAAAAAGCGTTTTTGGCTTACTTCGAGCGGTAAGGTAAAGAGACCTCACGGCGGTAAAAACCATAAGGCTGAAACTAAAAACAGAAAGAGAAAGAGAAATTTGCGTCAGAATACGCTTGTTTCGACTACACAGGAATCAACAGTTAAATCAATGATTCCCTATAAGGCTTAACGGGAGGACATATAAATGCGTATTAAAAGAACAGTAAACGCGTTAAAGAAACGCAGAAAGATTTTCCGCCTTGCAAAGGGCTATTTTGGCAATAAATCAAAGTCTTACAGAATCGCTCGCGAAGCTGTAATGAAGTCGTTGAACTACGCTTATATCGGCAGAAAGCTTAGAAAGCGCGATATGCGCAGCCTTTGGATTGCTCGTATCAACGCAGCGGCAAGAATCAACGGACTTTCCTATTCCAAGTTTATGCACGGTCTTAAAGTTGCCGGTATCAATCTCAACAGAAAGGTACTTGCAGACATAGCGGTTAACGACGCTACGGCTTTTGCATCGCTTGCAGAACAGGCTAAAAAAGCATTATAATCAAATTTTAAGCCTTGAATAAAGGCTTAATTTTTTATATGGTAATTACGTCAAAATCAAATCCTACTATAAAGGAAATTTCAAAACTCAACGACAAAAAGTATAGAAAAATTTCGGGCTTATACATTGTCGACGGCATCAAGCCTGTAAAGGAATGTATTCGGGCAGGCTGTGAAATACAGTTTATCGTCTGCATAGAAAGGTTTGAAAATGAGTTTAATAACCCGATAGTCGTTTCTGAAAGCGTATTTGAAAGTCTTTCTACAGAAAAAACGCCGCAAGGCGCGCTTGCTGTAGTAAAAATTCCAAATTTTAAGCTTAAATCGCCGGAAAATAGCTGTATTCTGTTGGATTGTCTGCAAGATCCGGGCAATTTGGGAACTATAATACGCACTGCAAATGCAGCGGGATATAGCGAAATTTATCTTATAAACTGTACCGACCCCTACTCACCCAAGGCGGTCAGGGCAAGTATGAGCGGAATTTTCTTTGTAAAAATATATACAGGTACACGCGAGGAAATTTTATCTGTTTTAGGCGGAGTTCCCATTGTTTGCGCAGATATGGACGGAAACGATATTTTCAATTTTACACCGCCTGATAAATATTGTCTTTGTATAGGCAACGAGGGCGGTGGTATTGCTGATGAATTATTGGATTTGGCTGAATATAAAATTAGAATTCCCATGCAGAGCAGTTGCGAAAGCTTGAATGCGGCTGTTTCGGCAGGAATCGCTATGTATCAATTAAAATACGGTTTAAAGAGGTTATAAAGTATGTCAGGACATTCAAAATGGCACAATATACAGGCAAAAAAGGGTAAGACGGACGCTGCTCGTGCAGCAGTATTTACTAAAATAGGCAGAGAGCTTGCCGTTGCCGCTAAGGGCAATCCCAACCCTGATACGAACTCTAAGCTAGCTGACGTCATTGCAAAGGCAAAGGCGGCAAATATGCCCAACGACAATATCAAGCGCTGCATAGCGAAAGCAGCGGGCGAGTTGGGGGACAAGGACTATAAAGAGCTTACCTATGAAGGCTACGGCATTGGCGGTTCGGCGGTAATTATCAAAACGCTCACCGATAACGTGAACAGAACTGCCGGAGATATCCGTTCAACTATGGGTAAAAACGGCGGTCAGATGGGCAATACGGGTTGCGTGTCCTATATGTTTGACAATAAAGGCGTGTTTGTTATAGAAAGAACGGCGGCGCTTGACGAGGACACTATAATGGAATACTGTCTTGAAGCGGAAGCAGAAGATTATGTTGTCAGCGACGACGTTTACGAGGTTTTCACAACCCCTGAAAAATGGTCGCAGGCAAGAAAATATTTTGAGGATAAGAATTTAACCTTCCTTGAAGCGGAAATAAAGATGATACCTCAAAATTATATTACGCTCGACTCGGAAAAACTTGAAACATTTAACAAAATGCTTGATAAACTTAACGAGCTAGACGATGTTCAGGATATTTACCATAACGTTGAATTACCCGACGAAGAAGAATAATTAAAAAAGACGGCTTAAAAATTAGCCGTCTTTTTTGTATAAAAATTTGAAATAGGCACAACATATTTTTACAAGCGCAGCGCTTTATATATATTGTTCACTTTTTAGAACGCTTTCGGAGCGTTTTATAGAGTGAACGTGGGGAGTATTCAAAATATGAGTACTCCCCAATGTATTTTCGGGCGTTTACATAAATACAATATTATATGATTAAAATAAAAAATTTCATAAAACGGATATTCTTTTTTATAGTTTGCGCATGCGTACTTATATCTGCGCCGATTTTTGCGCTTAATCTAAATAAAAGCGCGTCAGCCGAAGGAGAAAAGGAAGTTTTTACACTTTGGCAGATTGACAGCTTTGAAGGAGGCAAAGGCTCTCGCGCCACATATTTGCAAAATATTGCTAACAAGTTTTCAAGAAACGAAAACTGCATAATTACAGTTATATCATTAAATGCAAACGCGGCAAGACTAAATATATGCGACGGAAAGGTTCCCGACCTAATTTCATACGGAGCAGGGTTTTACGGCATTGAAAATTTAATAGACGGATATAAGACATGGTGCAACGGAGGCTACTGTCTGTTGACATTGGGTGAAAATGCGGACTTTTCAGATGTTTCAAAGGATAATACTATTATTAACGCAGGAATTGACAATTTTGTTCAGGCAGCTACACTTTTTTGTGGCTTAAACGGCGCAACAGTAGATAAACCCACAGGTGCGTATGTAAAATTAATTAGCGGAAAATTCAAATATTTATTAGGGACACAGCGTGACATAATGCGTTTAAAAACAAGAGAAGAGGTGTTTTCCGTAAAGCCGATAACTATTTTTAACGATTTGTACCAAAATATTTCCGTAATTTGCAAAAGCGCTAAAAAGAAAAAAATTGCAAATGAATTTATCGATTATTTGATAGACAACAAGGACAACTTGAGTAAGATAGGATTATTTTCGGGCAGCAGTAAGCTTTATAGTGACGAAATGAGTATAATGGAAAGTATAACATATGAATACAAGCTTATCAGTCCGATTTCCGAGAGTATAAAAAACGAAATAAGTAGCGCATTAATAAATTGTGACGAAAATAAACTGAAAAAATTACTTAAATAATTGTAAAAAATAAAAAAAAATGGTATTATATAAGAGGTAAAGTTTGTACTCGAATAAAACAGCAATTGAGAACATACAAAGTCAAAGCAACTTCAAATTTTCAAATCACACAACATACGGGCTTGGCGGTTCGGCAAAGATAGCCTATTTCCCGAAAACCGAAGAAGAAGCAGCCGTTGTATTTGATTTTGTTAAATCAAATTTTGAAAAATATATTATATTAGGCAACGGATCAAATATTTTAGCTTCAGATAATATGTTTGACGGAGCTGTAATATGTACAAAATATATGTGCGGCATTTACGCAGAGGGCAATAATATTCGCTGTCTTAGCGGCACGTCGTCGGCTTCGATTTTAAGTTTTTGTTTAAAGTATGGTTTTGGGGGACTTGAATATCTTGTCGGGATTCCGGCAACAATTGGCGGTCTTACTTGTATGAACGGTGGCGTAAATTCTTTTCATCTTGAAAACAATGTTGAATCTGTTCGCCTTTATGACGGCAATTTTATTGATTTATCAAACGAAAATTGCAATTTCTCAAATAAGCATAGTACTATGCGTAACATAAATGCTGTAGTAACAAGTATTTTATTGAAAATTAATTACTCGACGTCGGACGAAGTTAAACAGAGCATTGAAAAGTTTCGTCAATCCAGAATAACGCAGCCTGAAGGTAAAAGCTGCGGTTGTGTGTTTAAAAATCCTGTAGGATTTAGCGCAGGCAAACTTATTGACGAAGCGGGGTTAAAGGGATACAGCTTCGGCTGCGCAAAAATTAGCACAAATCATGCTAATTTTATTATAAATTACGGAAACCGAGCACAGGATATTTATACGCTTATAAAGCAAGTTAAGCACAAAGTTTTTGAAAAATTCGGTGTTTTACTTGAAGAGGAAGTCGTTTACATAGGTGAATTTAATGATTTTGACAGCTGATTATCATACTCATACACCGTACTCACACGGAAAAAATACTGTTCTTGAAAATGCAAAGGCGGCAAAACGAAATAATTTGAAGCAAATTGCAATTACCGACCACGGATTTAACCACTTACTTTTTGGTTTAAAACGTAAAAATCTCACAGATTTGCGCAATGAAATTATCGAAGCGGAAAAATTAACGGGTGTAAACGTACTTATGGGAATGGAAAGCAACCTCATTTCTGTTGATGGGGATACCGATATGCGAAAAGAGGATTTACAGTATTTCGATATATATTTATGCGGCATTCACGAAGTTTTAAAATATAAAACCTTTTCAGATATGCGAAATATTATGATTAAAAATTATATCGCGTACAAGCTTGGTAGGGTACCTGCGCAAAAAGTTATTGATACTACAACAAAAGCATATATAAACGCAATAAAAAACAACCCCATTGATATTATTACGCATATTAATTACAAATGTTATTGTAATTTGGAAGAAGTCGCAAAGTGTTGCGCCGATTATGGAACTTATATTGAAATCAATACAAAAAAACGGCATATTTCTGCCGAAGAACTAAATATGATGGCGGCAACGGGTGTTAAATTTGTAATTGATTCCGACGCACATTCCGAGGACAGAGTAGCAGATACTAAAATTGCAGAGGAGTTGCTTGCTAGCGCAAAAATTCCGTTAGAGCAAATTGACAATATCGACGGCAGACTTCCAAATTTTAGATTTAAAGAATATAAGGTCAAAAATTTATAATGCAAAACTTTACCGAAGAGATTAAAAATGAAATAACCTCGTTGGCAGTAACCGATGAAGGAATGCGAAAATCTTTACTTTCCGCATTTATTCGCACAAACGGAAGTATCATTTCAAAAAACGGATTATTTGGATTTGAAATAACTACCGAAAACGAGGGTACAGCCGAATTTATATTAAATATGCTTGAAGAAAATTACGGACTGTCTCTCACTGTTTCCGGCGCGAAGTTTGACGTTATGAGCGGTAAGGACAAGCTTTCGTTTGAATGCATTGACAATAAAACAGATGATTTATTAAAAAATATAGGAATAATCAAGCAGGATACCGATGTAAATTTGCTAACTTTTAATATTGACGACAAAATTTTTCAAAGTAAAAAAAGTAAAATCGGCTATATAAAAGGTGCATTTCTCGGTGGAGGCAGCTGTACATTGCCTGATGAGGAATTGTTCAGCAGAACAGGTTATCACTTTGAAATAGTATTTTCAAATAAAGTTACCGCAGGTGATTTTTGTGAATTGCTGTGCGACTTCGAGATACTTGCAAAACTTGTTTCGCGTAAAGATAAGGCTGTTGTCTATATAAAAAGCAAAGCGGTAATTTCGGACATTCTGCATTTAATAGACTGTAATCAATGTCTTAAAAAGCTCAACAGGGTAGTTGAATATAAAGACAGGCAAAACAATGCGAACAGAATAAATAATTGCTCGGTTTCAAATATCGATAAAACAGTTACCGCTTCGGTAAATCAAGTTAAATGTATTGAAATAATCGCGCAGACGATAGGTTTGCAAAGCCTGGATAAGCACCTATTCGACGTGGCCGAGTGTCGACTTGCAGACAAAAATGCATCTATGCAGGAACTTGCCGCACGCCTTAACATTTCAAAAAGTTGTCTTAACCACAGAATGAGGAAAATAAGCGACCTCGCAAAGTCGCTTGCTGAATAGGAGCCACCAATGACGGATTTTGTACACTTACATTTGCACACCGAATATTCTTTACTTGACGGTGCTTGTAAGATTGATAATTTAATTAAGCACTGTAAAGATAACGGGATCGATACCGTATGTATAACCGACCATGGAAATATGTACGGAACCTTACAGTTTGCCGAAAAAGCTTTTCAAGCAGGCATTAAATACATAATCGGCTGTGAATTTTACTTGACGCAAGATATGTATGAGAGGAAAGACAGGTCGTCCGAGCATCTAATTTTACTTGCCAAGAATAAAATCGGCTATAAAAACCTTGTCCAACTCGACTCTATGGCGTTTGTCGACGGGTTTTATCAAAAACCTAAAATTGATTACGCCTCGCTCAAAGAACATTCCGAAGGGGTAATTTGTCTTTCCGCTTGTCTTGCCGGCGGCATTCCCCGTCGACTTTTAAACGGAAACTTTGAAGAAGCAAAGTCACTTGCACTCTATTTAAAGGATATTTTCGGAGAAGATTTCTATATTGAAATTCAAGACCACGGAATAGAGGAAGAAAAAAGAATTTTGCCTCTGCTGGTTAAGCTTGCCAATGAAATAGGCGTGGAGCTTGTTGCTACAAACGATGTGCACTACCTTAAAAAAGAGGACTCGGAAATGCAGGACGTCCTTATGTGTATACAGATGAAAAAGCAGCTTGACGACCCGAAAAGAATGAAGTTTGCAACCAACGAATTTTATTTTAAGACGGGGGATGAAATGCTTGCGCTTTTTCCTAATTTGCCGCAAGCAATTTCGAATACGTGCGTCATAGCGGATAAAGTTTACGAACCGGCATTCAATCTAGATAAAAAAGGCTATCCTATAAAGGATAAATCGCTTATTCCCTTGTATGTTCCCGAGGACGGCAGCTCAGCCGAGGAATATCTAAGAAAGTTGACGAGCGAGGGCTTAGACCGAAGATACGGCAATAATTTGTCACAGCGAGAGCTTGACCGTGCGCAGTACGAACTCGGAATTATTTGCGGTATGGGTTATGCCGATTATTACCTAGTAGTTTGGGATTTTATCAATTGGTCCAAAGAACAGGGGATACCCGTAGGACCGGGACGAGGTTCCGGTGTAAGTTCGATTGTTGCGTATGCAATTGGTATAACCGATGTCGAACCTTTACAGTACGATTTGCTTTTTGAGCGTTTTTTAAACCCCGACCGTGTGTCGATGCCCGACTTCGATATTGACTTCTGTACAGACAGACGAGAGGAAACAATAGATTATGTTCGAGAAAAATACGGCAAGGAAAATGTATGTCAAATTGTAACTTTTGGCACCATGGCGGCAAAAAACTCTATAAAAGACGTTGGCAGAGTTATGCGAGTACCATATTCCGAAACCGACAAATTGACGAAAATAATGGATGGAAAAACCTCGATAGGAGATTTACTCGGACGTAGAATTGAAGCCGCAAAGAAAAAGTATGAAAGTGAAAGCGACGAGGATAAAAAGGCGGAATTAGAGGGAAAATATAACGAATTACGCGCTGCTCGCAATAGTGAGTTTTGCGAAATTTACGAATCGGACGAGTCGTTGCGTCGCGTTATAGATATGGCGCTTAATATAGAAGGAATGCCAAGGCAAACGGGTATGCATGCAGCCGGTGTGGTTATCTGTCAAAAGAGGATAGCGGATAATGTTCCTCTTTCAAGAAATGGTGAAGATATAACCACTCAGTTTGTCGCAAAGGAAATCGAAGCGCTGGGAATGTTGAAAATGGACTTTCTTGCGCTTGTTACCCTGACGGATATAAAAAAATGCGTCGATTATATAAAGGAAAATCACGGTAAGATAATTGATTTCGATAAAATCGGCTATGAAGATGCGGGGGCTTACGCGCTTGTTTCGGAGGGAGATACCGACGGGGTGTTCCAGCTCGAAGCCGGCGGAATGAAAAGGTTTATGAAAACCTTAAAACCCGACTGTCTTGAGGATTTGATAGCGGGCGTTTCACTGTACCGTCCCGGGCCTATGAAATTTATTGACTCGTTCTGTGCGCGAAAACACGGACAGGAAAAAATTGTGTACGACTGTCCGCAAGAAGAAAAAATTCTAAAAGTAACATACGGAATTCCTGTATATCAGGAACAGGTTATGCAGATTTTTCAGGATTTAGCGGGCTTTTCTCTTGGTGAAGCAGACCTTGTTCGTCGCGCTATGGGTAAAAAAGACAAAAAAACGCTTATGGCGCAAAAAGATAAATTTATAAACGGCGGCATAAGCGATACAAACGGGTCAAAAATTGTAGGCTGCAAAGATAACGGAATATCCGAAGAGGTCGCAAATAAGATTTTCGGGGATATGGAAGGCTTTGCTTCATATGCCTTTAACAAATCTCATGCTGCCGCTTACGCTACGTTGGCATACCAGACTGCATACCTTAAAAAATATTATTGTAAAGAGTTTATTTGCGCACTTTTAAACAATAGATTGAATAAAATAGACGAGATAACAAAATACGTTCTGTATCTCAAAGATAAAAAAATGAAGGTGCTTCCGCCCGATATCAATAAGAGCCGTGCAGTATTTAAGGTTGAAAAGGACGGCGTGCGATTCGGATTATCAGCCTTAAAAGGCGCAGGACAGGTTGTAATTGACAACATAATTAAGGAAAGAGAAACAAACGGATACTTTAAAAGCTTCCCCGACTTTATCTCGCGCTGTATAGACGACTTAAATACAAGACTTGTCGAGGGCTTAATTTATGCCGGTGCCTTTGATGAATTCGGAGTTCCTCGCTCTCAGCTTGCGGAAGTTTATGACGGGCTTTGCAGTAGAGCTAAGGTAATAAGCAAACAAAAGAACAGTATGCAAATGAATTTATTCGGAGATTTTATTGAGGAAGAAGAACCCGAAGTCAAGTATCCCAACATTCCCGAGCTTGATATTAACGAAAAGCTTGCAAAAGAAAAGGAAGTTATCGGCGTATATGTAAGCGGTCACCCGTTTGAAAAATTTCAAAACTCTTTTCCTGACTGCACATTTGACTGTTCATATTTAAACGATTATATGGAAGATGATGACGGAATGCGCACATATGCTCGAATAAATGACGGTATGCGTATTACTATGTGTGGCATAATAGGTGATTACAAGCGTTTGTCGACGAAGAGAACAGGCGCGTCTATGGCGTTTGTTGAACTTGAAGACGTTTACGGAACAATCGAATGCGTATGTTTTCCTCAGGTCTATGAAAAGTTTAAATCATTGATTGCAAATGATAAAATTGTCAAGATTGCCGGGAAAATTGATATAAACGAAAAAGGAATAAGTTGCATTGTCGATGAAATAGCGGAAATAACCGCGCCGACAGAACAAGCATCAAGTAAGATGCAGGAAAAACATGTCGAAAGTGACGTTCTCTGGATTAATGCTTCTCGCCTTGATGACGAAACATTTGACGAGCTTTTGGGAATTTTAGCTAATTACGATGGAAATGTAGTCTGCAAAATAGTGAAGGGCAGTAAAAAACTTAAACTTTCTACCGGAATAAATTATTGTCGCGGACTTTTGGCGGAATTATATTCCATTTTGGAGCAAAGTGACATCAAATATGTTGATTAATTTATAAATTTTTTAAAAAAAGTCTTGTATTTTGTATTTCGATTTGTTATAATGATATAAGATGATGAGTTGTTCTGTACGTAATGGGGGCAAGCTTTGTGCTTCGTACGGAATTTAGTTCAAATTCGGAGGTTTTCTTCAATGAAAAGAATAGGCTTGCTGACCAGCGGTGGCGACGCTCCCGGTATGAATGCATGTATTCGTGCAGTTGTGCGCACCGCAATTTATTTCGGTATGGAAGTTTACGGTATCGAACGTGGTTATCAAGGTTTAATCGACGACGAGATGGTTGCGATGGAGATGCGTTCTGTATCCGATATAGTTCAACGCGGCGGCACCAAACTCAGAACAGCGCGCTGTCTTGAAATGCTTACCAAGGAGGGACAGAAAAGAGCTGTCAAAACTTTGGAAGCAAGGGGTATTGACGGTCTTGTCGTAATAGGCGGAGATGGCTCGTTCAGAGGCGCTAAGTGTCTTTCGGAAGATTACGGCGTACCAACAATAGGTATTCCCGGCACGATTGATAACGACCTTGAATATACAGATTATACTCTCGGTTTCGATACGGCAGTAAATACTTGTATAGACGTTATAAATAAACTTCGTGATACAATGACCTCTCATGAAAGAATATCAGTAGTTGAAGTTATGGGCAGACGTTGCGGTGACATTGCGCTTTTTGCCGGTATAGCAAGCGGAGCCGAAATAATAGTTGTTCCCGAAGTTGTTTTTGACCTTGACGATATAGTTATGAAAATCAATCGTTCTAGAGCAAACGGCAAACATTCAAATATTGTCGTTGTTGCCGAGGGCGTTTGTACGGCAGATGAGTTTGCAAAACAGCTTCAATCTGTAACAACTTATTCAGTGCGTCCTACAGCAATCGGTCACATACAGCGCGGAGGGTCTCCCACAATGGCAGACAGAATGTTGGCTGCACAGTTCGGAAATAAGGCTGTAAGACTTTTGAACGAAGGAATTGGCAACAGAGTTGTCGGTATTCATAAGAATGAAATAATCGATATGGATATCATAGAAGCTGTAAGTATGAAGAAAAAGTTTAATTACGAACTCTATGAAACGTTACAGATGATTTCAATGTAATTATAAGCCGCTTCGAAGCGGCTTTTTATCTGTAAAGCAAAGGGGTATTTGATGATTTTAACAGTTTGTTTGAGCCCGTGTATCGACGTAAATATCGAGGTTGAATCTTTAAGCGTCGGAATGAGCCATAAAATAATAAATAAAAGAGTATTTTTTACAGGCAAAGCAATAAACGTGGCCATTGGCATTGCAAGATTGCAAGAAGAAGCCTTTTCAACCGGTTTTATGTATGAAATCAACGGCAATCAGTTTGAGCAGGAGCTTCACCGTGAGGGTGTTCCCTACAAGTTTATTTGGAATAAGGGAAGAGTCAGAGAAAACTATAAGTTTATTGACCAGAAATCTATGCTTACTGAAGTTGACGATATAAGTCCGGAAGTAGGAGAAGAAAGCCAAAATAAGCTTTTAGAGCTTATATCCGAAGTATCATCTACTTGTAGTGCAATAGTTGTTTCAGGAGGATTAACGAGAGGAATGACTCCCGACTATTACGGAAAAATTTTTGCCTCATTGCGCAAAGAAATAATAAAAGTAGTAGATACTGAGGGAGAGCGTTTGAATTATGCTTTAAACGAGGGTATGGATTTAGTAAAACCCAATTTGGGAGAACTTGAAAGAACCTTAGAAACTAAATTCAAAGATAAGACGGATATGCTGAATGGTTGCTATAAAATTTTGGATAAAGGTGCAAAGCGCGTTCTTTTGTCGCTTGGAAAGCGCGGCGCTGTAATTACGGACGGCACAAAGAATTTTTATTGTAAAAGTATAAATGTTGCAATGAATTCTACCGTTGGCGCAGGTGACAGTATGGTTGCAGCCGCTACAAGTGCGCTTGTAAAGGGAGCGCCGCTTGAGGACATTTTGAAAGCAGGCGTAGCTGCCGGAACAGCTTCTGTGACATCCCCGTACAGTATAGCTTTTCTTAAAACTAAATATGAAGAAATTTTAAATGCACTTACGGTAAAAGAAATTTAAAAAAACACTTGAAATTTATGTAATTTTGCTATATAATTGTGATTAAGGAGAATTAATATGTGCAATAATCTAAGTCCTGAAATAAAAATTGAAAATCAAAACAACGACGAAAAAATAGATAATGTTCAAGAAGTTGATAGTCAGAATAACGTACAACTTGAACAACAACCCCAAAAATTAATAAGAATCGCGCGTATAAAACGCATTCATTAAAAAAGTATAATAAATGACACTTTGGTAAATGAGTGTCGTTTTTTATTAATAGCTTTTATTGCGCATTATAGTAAAAGAAAAAACCACCCAATATGGTGGTTTTCTTGGAGCTGCTAACCGGACTTGAACCGGTGACCTCGTCCTTACCAAGGACGTGCTCTACCTGCTGAGCCATAGCAGCAAAAAATAGTTTACCTGAATATTATATTTTAAAATAATTGTATTGTCAATTTATTTTAAGTACATTTTATAAAAAAACGAGGAAACAATGCAAAAATCAAATCTTGAAAAGACAGCCGTCAAAACTTCGATAGTTACAATTATTATTAATGCTTTGTTGGCATTGTTTAAATTGTTAGCCGGTATTTTTGGAGCTTCAATAGCATTGATTTCTGATGCCGTTCACTCGGCTTCTGATGTGTTTTCAACAGTTATAGTCATTATCGGTGTTAAAATTTCGGCAAAAAAAGCAGATAAAAAGCACCCGTTTGGACATGAACGATTCGAGTGCGTGGCGGCTATTCTTCTTGCGGTAGTACTTTGTGCAACGGGAGTGGCAATCGGTTATGCCGGCTTGACAAATATTATTAGCGGTGAATATAAAAATTTCGAAATTCCAAAGATTATCGCGCTTATAGCAGCAGGAGTATCTATTGTGGTAAAAGAGCTTATGTTTTGGTACACCTGGCTTGCGGCTAAAAAGGTCAATTCCGACGCTTTAAAGGCAGACGCATGGCATCACAGAAGCGACGCACTTTCGTCAATAGGTAGCCTTATAGGCGTCATCGGTGCAATGTGCGGAGTGCCCATTCTTGACTCGATAGCCTGTCTGGTAATTTGTCTTATGATTATTATTGCGGCTGTACAAATTTTTATCGGTGCAATAAAAAAGATGACTGACGAAGCTTGTGATGAAAAAACAGAAAGTGAAATCCGTGAATTTATACAATCGTTCGAAGGAGTAAAGAGGATAGACGAGCTTATGACTCGTATGTTCGGTAACAGAATTTATGTGATTGTGGAAATTGCATGCGACGGAGAATTGAGCCTAATTGAATCGCACAAAATTGCCGAAGATGTGCACAAGGGAATAGAGGAAAAGTTTCCTCTCGTTAAACATATAACAGTTCATGTAAATCCGTTTGATTAAAAGTTCCGCATTGAGCGGAATTTTTACATATTTCTTATAAGTCCTACAACTTTTCCTAAAACTTCAACGTTATCAAAAATGAAATCTTCCATATCGTCGTTTTCGGGGTGAAGAATGAATTTTCCGTCGCGTTTATAAAAGC
>CAJUMW010000003.1:85822-87515 GCA_910587625.1 uncultured Christensenellaceae bacterium | reverse complement strand
ACCGTGGCGCTATCGTCTACAAGAGCGACGACAATATCACCGTTATCGGCGGTATTTTGCTTTCTCACAACAACTTTATCTCCATTATACATACCAATTTTTATCATTGAATTGCCTTGAACGTTTAGCATAAATAAATCATCTCCTGAAAAAAAGTTTTCAGGGAGCGAAACATAGCCTTCGTAACTTTCGGTAGCAAATATAGGTTCGCCTGCGGCCACATTACCGACAATGGGAACGGATACCGATTTATTTGTAAGTGAAATAGCACGACGCTTCACGTCGGATTTTTCAAGAAGACCGCGTTCTTTAAGACGGTTGATTATATTGAATACAGTAGCTGTGGATTTTATGTTGCATGCGCTACAAACTTCACGAACGCAAGGAGGAAAACCGTTTTCCGATATAAATTGCTGTATGTAATTAAAAACAGCTTCTTCGTTTTTAGTTTTTGCGATTGCTCTTGCTGAATTTCCCATATTTTTACCTCTTAAAAGTATTATAACAGAAATTTTTATAAAAATCAAACAAAAGTTTGCTAATTTTTACTTGAACTTTTATTAAATTAGTATTAAAATATATATAAGGTAAAGTTTATGAAATCATTAAAAAAAGAATGTGTTTTATATGATAGGGAGTGTGTTGACTGCGGAGAGTGTGATATCTGTGATTTGGACCCTATGAAAATCTGTAATAATTGCGGTAAATGTTTAGATATTCGCGATGACGCCGTCATAAAAATAGATAAAATTATAACCGAGGACGTTGATTGATTTGTCCTCGGTTTTGAATTATTAATTATCGGTTTCTTCGTCGGTGTCACTACGGGATAATTTTACTTTTCCCACAACACTGCGCCGATTATCGTCACTTATTGCGGCATAATGCTTTCTTGTAGTATTTACGTCCTTGTGCCCGAGTACATCGGCTACAATATAAATGTCTCCGGTAGCTCGATAGAGCTGCGTGCCGTATGTAGAGCGAAGCTTATGTGGGGAAATTTTTTTAAGCGGAGAAACTATTTTTGCGTACTTTTCAACGAGATTTTCTACTGCGCGGACGGTAATTCTGTTGTTTTTATTTGAAATGAAAAGGGGAGCGGAGGGTGCAGTAGAAAATTCATTCAATTGCTTATAGTCAATATAGCGCTGTAATACGGCCGAAACATCGTTGTCAAAATATAATATAGCCTTGTTGCCGCCCTTGCGCGTAACAATAAAAGAATTATCCTTAAAATTGAGATTTTCATTATTTAGACCCACAAGCTCGCTTATACGAATTCCCGTGCCGAGAAAAAGCATTAAAATAGCGGCGTCCCGAACTTTATTTTTTTCGTGATAGGCGCGCTGGTGCGCAGTTAAGCCGTCACCGCTTTCAACGACGTCAATAATGTTAAATATTTCATTATTATCAAGTCGAATAATGGGTTTTTCATGCAACTTCGGCGTTGAAACTTTTGCGGCATTATCAACACTAAGCATATTTTTATTAAAAAAATATTTGAACATAGCTCGAACGGAGGAAAGCTTTCTTGCTTTTGCTCGTTCGTTGCAGGTATGTATTTTGCCGTTGTATGAGTAGTGTGAGAGGAAGCCCAAGAAATACTCTATATCGCTGCTTGTCACTTCTTCAAGGTCGTTTAACGTAAACTCCAAAATACTTTTTTTACCTCTGAATTTTTTTTTTTTTTTTT
>CAJUMW010000003.1:76114-85812 GCA_910587625.1 uncultured Christensenellaceae bacterium | reverse complement strand
TAAAAAAAGATTTTCAAATCGTGCGCATAGTTAAGTCTAGTCAGTGTAGATGTCTGGCTATCAATCGCTAAAAAATAGTCGTAACAAAAAGATGGCAAAACTTCGTTCAACAATTTTTCGATTGTTTCTATATTTTTATTGTTTCTCTGCATGTAATAATTTGACATAATTTTATTTTAAAGAGGGCTAAGTTTCTCTCTCCTATTCAATTTTAATATATATCCAACCCTTCGTAAAACACAGCATTATAGATTAAGCGTGTCAAATAAATACCCTGTAAAAATAGAAGTGTAGGGGGGCTTAAAAAGCCCGTTGAATTGCAAATTAGAGCGTATCTTCGGATATGCTCTTTTTTTCTTCTTCGGTTTTGGTTTCCTTTTCTATCGGTTGGTCTGCATAACTTGTATTTAATTCTTTGGGTTGTCCGATAGCTGTTGAGGCAATGAACCCTGCAACGCCCAAAGCTAACAGAAGAACTCCGATGGCTACATATTCAGTTATAATTACTGTTTCGGCTTTGTTGTATAGTCCAGGTATATTAGTTTCAACTTTGTTAGTCATACCAACAATAATCATTATAATTCCTGTGATTATAAGTACGCTTGTAGCAAGTTTTAAAGTAAATTTCATTTTTTTATCTCCTAAAATTTAATATTCATATTCCCCGAATTATTGTTGAAGCTGTTGCTTATGTTTATTTTCTTTGAGCTGTCGTGGTCAACTAATTCATCTAACGTTACTTCATAATAATCGGCTAAAATTTCACAAAATGCTATGCTTGGTATTACTTTTCCTTGTTCCCAACGGCTTAAATTTTGGTTTGAAATTCCTGTTGCTTTTTCTACTTCTAAAAGGCTTTTTCCTTTTGTTTTCCTGTGTTCTTTTAATAACTCTCCATAATTTTTCATTGTTTTTACCTCTTTTTTGCTTTTTTAAAAAATTTTACCACAAATATGTTGATTTTGCTTGACTTCCACAAATATGTGGTGTATATTGTTATTGTTCTACATAAATGTGGATATAAAATATGCCTGACTTTATGAAAAAATTAGGTTTAGTACCCGATTTCATAAAAGATTTTATATAAAATAATAAAAAATAAGACAGCACGGAAAGACGGCATATCCGCCCAAAAATAAAAATTGAGGTGATAAGATGAAAACTTTTTATAAAGACTATTGCGGATCGTATAGTATAACGGAACACGATGACGGAACAGCAACGCTTAAATGCCGAAACAATGCAAATAACAATCTTGATGTAAACAAAAAATACAAATCTGTTATGTGCGCAAAGCGGGCGTTATCTCGTTATTGCGACGGTATGCCGACAAAACAATATTAAAACCGTCCAACAGTCCGCCCGATGATTCGTTGAAAATTACGACGAAACGCCGCAAGGCGTCGCGGAACACCGCAAAGGAGCAAAACATTATGAAAAAATTAGGTTTAGTACCCGATTTCATAAAAGACTTGATATAAAATAATAAAAAATAAGACAGCACGGAAAGACGGCAAAGGAGATATATTTATGAAAGTCGAAATGACAATTGAAGAAAAAGAGTTTGTAACGGATAAAGGGGATAAGATAGCTTACTATGATTGTGTAGCTACAATAGGTAAAGCAACGGTAAAGTTTGTTCCCAAGACTGAAAGCAAAGATTTGCTTAAATTTCTATTATCGTCACCAAACAGCAACGACAAAAAATAAGGGGGTATAATGGAATATTTGTTTTTAATACTCGTTGTAGTATTATTCATAGCGTTTTACTTTTTTGTGGATATTCTTAAATTGAGGTTATCAAATAAAATGACATACGAAAAACTTATAACACGTTGCAAGGAACTAATAGATAATGGCAGGTATGATAAAGTTCGTACAATGCTTGTAACACACCCCAAGCTATTACTTACAAAATTTAACGACATTCAAGTTGAGCTTATCGAATATGCGCGCGAAAAAGATAACTCAACTACGGATAATAATTAAGGAGGTAAATAAATATAGAAGGTTCAACAACTGTGACCGTTGTCGGTGCAATAACTGATATATTTTCAGCAATAGGCACTTGGATTGCGGAGACACTTCCAACAATAACCAAAGTATTTTACGACCCTGCAAGCGGACTTACGTTTCTCGGCGTTCTCGCGGTTTGTGGACTTGCTGTTTCGGTATTTTTGCTTTTGATGAATATCGTACAGAATTTCTTGCATTTCCGCGGTTAATTAAAGCAGTAACGGGCAGTCAAAAAGATTGCCCGTTAAATTTTTAAAAAGTGAGGTACAAAAAAATTTTATCAAATATATATCAATCAATTTATGAATTGATTTCAAATTCGATTTACAATGGCACGCCAGCAAGTTCAATGTACGGTCAATTCTTCTGTGAGGGCTTCGCAACGTTGTTTTGTGCGGTGTTGCTGTGTCTTCCATTTATAATAATATGGCGCATAATTAAGCGGTTTATATAGGTGTTTATATGATTTTAAATATATTAGCAATAGTTTTAATAGTAATACTTGCGGTAGTGATTATCTTTTCAAAGATAAATAAACGTCGTATTGTTTCATTGTTTGAACACGGTAATGTAATAGTAAGCGGTATGAAAGGTAGGGGAAAAGACTTACTGTTTTGTATTGTAATAAATGCCCGTAAACGCAATTATATATCAAACGTTTGTTATAGCTCTCCGCGAAAGAAGTATCAGCACTTCGAGGCGGATTTTAAAGTATGGGAGCTTGCGGGTAATGATTATACCGACTTAGTATCGGGGGAAGTCAATCAATATGTATATCCGTATCCCGATAATATAGATTGGTATATATCGGACTCAGGTATATATTTTCCTGCACAGTATCAAGGAGAATTATGTAAACGTTATAAGTCTGCGCCAATGTTTCAAGCATTGAGCCGACAGTTGGGAGATTGTAGCGTGCATTGTAACGTTCAAAATATGCCCCGTGTTTGGGATAAAATAAGGGAGCAGAGTGACATATTTATTCGTATGCACCGCTCAAAGGTTTTTTTCGGTAAGTTTTGTTATCTATGTGCTTATGTATATAGTCAACGTGAGGCTTGCGAGAACGGTATAATTTCGCCTCGGTTCGGTATAGGTAAGACGGGTAAAGAAGCACGTTACAATTTTGAAATTTCACACGGCAAAATACAAAAGATTTCATTCCTTTGTATGCTGCCTTATAAATACGATAGTAGGAGGTTTAAAAAGATACTTGAAAACAATTGCAAAGATTACGAAGCGTAAAGCTTTAATAAAGCGCATAATTTGCATAATTACGGCGGTTTTATTCTCTGTTGGTTTAATACTCGGCTTTGTGTTTACGAGCCTTAGTAATAATACTTCTGTTGTTTCTGCTGACAGTTCGGTTTTATCCGATACAAATACAACTGAAAGCTTAGATGACTTTTCAGTAATAGTTTTGGATAGTAATTTTGTTGGGAGTGATTTTACTTTAAATCAAATACAAGGGGTATTTTTATCCGGTACTTTAAATTCTTATCCTATACGCTTAATTACGTTTTCTACTGCCGGCAATAAACTTACAATTACATATACTTTCCAAAATCATACACAATTAGTAGCTTATGAAAATGGTTGGCAGTATGAAAAAGTAAATTTGTTGTTTGTCGCTAACGTTCAAACAGATGATGCCCGTCAATGGCTTTTAGAACATTCTTCATTATATCCCAATAGCAACTATTCCGACGGAGCTAAATTCGGTTATGAAATGGGTTTTGAAGAAGGTAAGCAAAATGGAATACAACAGGGTTATGAAAATGGTTATAATACAGGCAAACAAGATGGTTTCGGTCAAGGCTATAACGACGGTTACAATACAGGCAAACAAGACGGTATTATAGAGGGTTCAACCCAAGGCTATGAAAACGGTTATAATACAGGTAAACAAGACGGCTTAGAACAAGGACGTGACGAGGGTTATTCCAATGGTTATAATACGGGTCATAAAGAGGGCTTACAAGACGGATTAGAGCAAGGACGAGAAGAGGGATATAATGAGGGTTACGATACAGGAAAACAAGAGGGAATAACGCAAGGAGAAGCGCAAGGACGCGTCGAGGGATATAACGACGGTAAGCAAGACGGTATTCAAGAGGGTTACAATACAGGTTATGACGAAGGTCACAAAGACGGAGTTAATCTCGGTCAATCTACTCAACTTTCAAACCCCGTAAATTTTATGTTAAAGCCTGTTTCCGATTTCCTTAATATAAAGCTTTTCGGCGTTGTTTCACTCGGCACAATCTTTAATATCGTTATGTTTGTGTTCGTTGCAACAATCTTTATTAAAATGTTCGCAGGGGGATAATATGTTTGTAAATACTCAAATAGTTGAATATTTGGAGCTTCGTTTTAACGAAACTTATGCAGAAGAACGCGAAATTGTTACTTTTACTTATGATGATAAAGAGTATCAATTTTATAAAGATACTATTTTTCCAGATAATGTTGCTAATAGTAAGAAAACATATTTTCTTGAAAGTATAAATAATCAAGGTGAATTGGGTTTTATGTTGCATACCGTTGATAGTGATTATGAAACTGTCGGCTCTGCATTAGATTATTTAAAAGAAACTTATCCGTTACCTTCATATGAGCATTATGGCGGAGCTTCTAAGATTATTAAACAAGCGTATATTTACGCTATAAGTGTTCGTTATGGCGTTACAGATGATTTACATATACCGTATGAAATTTTATCCGTTGATGAAAGTGTTATTAATTATGGTTCTGTGCCTTACTCGTCTTATACTGTTGTAAATTCTGCTGGTTCTATACGTTATAACGGTTTAGTTAAACTACCTGATAATTTTATTCCCGTTAATTATATACCACCTGTAATTGGTTCAGTAATTATAGGCGGAGAAGATATATTTTTTCTTTACAATTTGGGTTCTTCTTTGTCCTCAATGGGTAAAACTTTTGCGGATATAATTTCATTTCCGATAGGTTCAACAAATTTAATTACTTTGTTGTTGTCGGGCGGATTTATTTTTTATATGGGTTGGTGCGTTATAAAATGGTTTGTTCCCCTGTGACGCTCATATAAAGCGAAAAGGCAGGATAACTGTTGACTTCCATCTAATAGCTCCCCTCTGGTACGGTGTGTTGTCTTGCAAGGCTTCTGAACGCCGTAAGAGCGTTCTGTATCGGTAGGCTATATTACTTGCACGGAGCGTAAGCGAACGCCAAACTTGGGTTTAGTGCGTAGGTAGCAATGCAAGAACAATGAGTGTTAGCGATTCGCCGCGTGCGTGATAGAGCGAAGCGAGGGCGCGCGCGTGCCTCGGAGCAGTTCAATAATTTTTTCCTTAGCTGTGCGTGTATCAGCGAACACCCGAAAGGGGGGACCCGTTCACGGGCGCCCCCTCGGGTGTGCAACTTTATATCTGTAAGGTAAAATGTAAAATGTTACAAACTAACAAAATTTCGTCCTTACTACGAATATAAGGACGAAATTTTTTTCAGAGGTTTTTGTGTACACAAATTAATAAAAAGTGAGGTATTTTTGTGAAAAATTCACAATTACATATACGAATTTCGGATAGAGAATATGATTTAATTAAAAAATGTGCGGATAAATATTCTTTAACTGTATCTAAATTTATTCTTGCTGTATTAATTCCTTATTGTCTTAAAAATGGTTGTAAGAATTAAGATGAAAACTTATAACTCAATCGGTTTTATATCATACAATAGTTATGATTTTTTAAAAGCTACATTACAGTCCTTAGTTGACGGTGGTTTATTTTCTCGCTGTGCTTGTTGGTTTCACGAAAGCTTAGGTACAGAAAAAGACCATTTTCATTGTTGGGTAGAACCTGCAAAGACAATAGAGGATACAAATACCCTCAAAGAGTTTTTCATAGAATTAGACGAAGATGGAAATCAAAATTCAATAGCTATCCGTCCGCGTTGTGGTAGTAAGTGGGTAGATGCTTATTTATATGGCATTCACGATAACGACTATTTAAACTACAAAGGATTAGAGCGTGAGTTAGTTAATATCGTTTCGGATAAGCATATTTACATTGGAGATTTTAAGTCCGATATACAGCAAGCTGTATTTTATCGTTTTAAATGCTGTTTATCTCCATATGAGCGAATAAAAGAATTAGTTTTTGATAATCGAACTTTGGAAGAGGTGTATATAATTCTTAGAACTCCGTTTTCACAATTTGCGAGTGTTTCTATCGCTTACCGACAATGTTTAAAAGACTTAAACCGTTACAAGACAGAAAACCCCGATTTGTTTACCGAAGAGCTGAATTTTAAAGATAAAAAGTTAAAGAAGAAGAGAGGTTCATAAAATGTTAAATTCAAAGGTAGGCGCGCCCAAGGGCTTAACTGTTCATTGGCTGCGCTTAGAGCTTGCCGGCACGTTTTTAAAAGCTTACAATCTACGTTATTGTAAACGCTTTCATAATTACAGGTTTGCTCGATACAACAAGCGTACTTTAATTGACGAGTTTCTTGTTGTAAGAACTTCTAAGCGGTGTTACAGGGTAATTTATTTCAATGATAAACACGACTTCTTTTTATATTTCAGTTCAAAGAATTATCGCGATTGTGCCGAACGGATGAAAGGGATATACGCTATCTTTAAATTTTTAGAAGAAAAAGAATAAGTTAAACTATTCGCAAAACACAGCTTTTACGAAGGGTTGGGAGTAATTTCAGTATAACAAATAGTAAAATAGCTGTCAAGTAATTTTTTATATGAAAAATTTAAAAATTTTTAAATTATAAAAGGTCTGAATAAGATATTATGTCACACATAGTACAAAACAATCGAGGCAAAATTTACCTCGATTGTTTTTACCGTTATTTATTTGAATTTATGCTTTTGAGATTCCAAATATTATTAGCGTAATCCGAAATTGCTCTGTCTGCTGCAAATATACCTGATGCCGCAATATTTCTTAACGACATTTGATTCCATTTTGTTTTATTATTCAAGTATAAATCCGAAATACTTTGCTGCGTGTTACTGTATGCGGCAAAATCCGCCATACACATATACGGATCAGACACCGGAGTATCTGTTAAAAGATAATTTGCAATATCTGCAAAAGATTCTCCGTTGAAACCGATAATCAACGCTTCGATAATACGCCTTAATCTGGGAGACTCGTTATAATATTTGCTTGAGCTGTAACCGTTGCGCCAAATTTCGTCTACTTCGTCGGACTTAAATCCAAATATGAAAATATTATCGTTTCCGACAGCTTGAGCCATTTCAACGTTTGCACCGTCAAGCGTACCTATTGTAAGCGCACCGTTTATCATAAACTTCATATTGCCTGTGCCACTTGCTTCTTTTCCGGCAAGCGAAATCTGCTCTGAAACTTCCGAAGCCGGCATAAGCTTTTCAGACATTGTGACATTATAGTCTTCCATATAGACGACGTTGAGTTTTTCTTTAATTTGACGATTTTGTCTTATTTCGTCAGCGAGGAAATTGATAAGTTTAATAATTTTCTTTGCCATATCATAGCCAGGCGCTGCCTTTGCACCAAATATATATGTCTTTGGAACAATGACTGCGTCGGGTCTTTCCTGCAAATCAAGATATGTGTCAATTATATTGAGTACATTCAAAAGTTGACGCTTGTATTCATGAAGCCTTTTTGCCTGTACGTCAAACATTGTATTAGGGTCGATAATTAACCCTTGTTTTCTCTTTGCATAGTCTGCAAATTGAACCTTCTTGGTAAACTTGATTTTTTCAAGTTTATCCAATACGTTTTTATCATCCTCAAATTTTTTAAAGTTTGCAAGCTGCGAGCCGTCAAGCTCATATCCGTTACCGATACATTCATTTAGAAGCTCTGCAAGCTCGGGGTTCGATTGATTAAGCCAACGTCTATGCGCAATTCCGTTAGTTACATTTGTAAACTTTTCAGGCGCAAAATCGTAAAAATCTTTAAATACAGATGATTTAATAATTTCGCTGTGCAACGCCGAAACGCCGTTAACGCTATGTCCGCCGTAAACAGACAAATTTGCCATTTTTATTCTGTCGTGTTCAATTATAGACATTCTTGAAATTTTTGCCCATTCACCGGGGAACTTGTTCCAAAGTTCTTCGCAAAACCGCCTGTTAATTTCCTTAATTATTGAGTGTATTCTTGGAATTGTTCTTGCAATTAAGTCCTCCGACCAAGTTTCAAGCGCTTCGGCAAGCACCGTGTGGTTTGTATATGCGCATGTCGCTGTTGTGATTGCCCAAGCTCTGTCCCAATCATAGAAATATTCATCGACAAGAATACGCATAAGCTCGGGAATTGCCATTGCCGGATGAGTATCGTTTAGATGAATTGCCGCAAGCTTAGGTAAATCGCTTAAATTGCCGTAACGGTGTCTGTGATCCTCGACAATATTCTGGATTGACGCAGAACAAAGAAAATATTGCTGCTTTAATCTTAAAGATTTTCCGGCATTGTGGTTATCGGCAGGATACAAAACTTTTGTCAGCAAATCGGCGTCATTATCCTCGGTCATTGCCTGATAATATTCGCCCTGCGAGAAAAGCTTCATGTTGAAATCTTGAACGGGTCTTGCTTTCCAAAGCCTTAAAACTGATACGGCATCGCTGTTTTTACCTGATACCATCATATCATAAGCGACAGCCTGAACCTCGTTACAATTGATGTAATTGGTTTCAAGACCATTTTCTGTCCACTTTTCTTCAATCTGTCCGTTAAATCTAACAATAAAATTTTTATCCGTTCTTTGCGTAAGCCACGCTTCCCCACCGGGAAGCCACACGTCAGGCAATTCAATCTGCCAACCGTCAACAATCTTTTGCTTAAACAAGCCGTATTCATAACGCAGTGAATAGCCCATTGCCGGATAATTACCCGTAGCTAAAGCATCCATAAAGCAAGCCGCAAGCCTGCCCAGACCGCCGTTACCTAAACCTGCGTCAGGTTCCAACTCGTATAAATCTTCAAGCTTAAGTCCATAAGGAGCAACGGCTTTTTCAAAAACCGATGTCGTTCCTAAATTATACAGGCTGTTTTTAAGCGAACGCCCCATTAAAAATTCCATACATAGATAGTAAACTTTTTTTGCGCGTTTGGACTTAGTTTTTTTATGGAACTGCTGTCTTTTCTCCAATAAAATATCACGGACAACCATAACGACAGCTTTATACACTTGGTCTTTGGAAGCCTCGGTAGGCGCAACGCCGAAATATCTCGATAACTTGCCTTTAATTAAGTCTTTAGCTTCCTTTTCTTGAAAGTTTTCCCTTTACAAGCTCCTTAACTTCCTTTTCGGTAATAGCAGTATTGCTCATTTTGTTCTCCTGTTTTGTTATTATATAGTAAATTATTTAAGCATATCAAAATAAAGAGCTTCGTATTCTTTTGCCGAGTGTCCCCAACTGAAATCGGTAGTTGCCGCGCGGTACATAAGTTTTGTCCACTCTTCTTTATTTTTATAAGCAGAAACAGCTTCCCTTATAACATATAGCATATCGTGTGCGTTATAATTTGTGAATGTATATCCGTTTTCAAGCGGTTTAATGCTGTCATAAAGACCGCCCGTTTCTCTTACTATTGGAACAGTGCCGTAGCGGCACGCAATCATCTGAGATAAGCCGCAGGGCTCTGATTTTGACGGCATGAGGAAAATATCCGAGCCTGAATAAATTT
>CAJUMW010000003.1:67329-76104 GCA_910587625.1 uncultured Christensenellaceae bacterium | reverse complement strand
CTGTTGAAAACAATGTTTGCACTCAGCTTTTCGGGATACCGATTTGCTAAACTGCGGAAAAAGCCCTCAAAGTGTGCGTCACCTGTACCGAGTATAACAATCTGAACGTCATCTTGCAGTAATTCTTCAATAATATTTGTAACTAGGTCAAGTCCCTTATGCGAAACTAACCTTGAAACCATTGAAATTATCGGTGTATCCGACTTTTGAGGTAAACCTAACAATCTTTGAAGTCCCTTTTTACATAATGACTTATTTGAAAAATCGTCGGGCGTAAAGTTTGCATACAAGTGTGAATCCGTTGCGCTGTTATAACCGTCAACGTCAATACCGTTGAGAATACCCCTAAGCTTAAAAGCGTTATTTCTTACAATTTGATCAAGTCCGTGAGCATAATATGCGTCCTTTATTTCGTCGGCATATCTCGGACTTACAGTAGAAAATCTTTCACAACATTCGATTGCACCTTTCATAAGATTTATCGCGTTATTGTACTCAACAATGTGTTGATAACTGCCGTAAATATCAAATAAATCACAGAGCAAATCAAGTGAATACTGCCCCTGATATTCGATATTGTGAATTGTAAACAATGCGCGTATAAACTGATATTCGGGTCTGAAACAATAATTTGTTTTTAAATAAATAGCCGCAAGTGCCGCCTGCCAATCATGACAGTGCATAACGTCCGGATAAAAATTTATAAACGGCATAACTTCGAGAACGCTTCTCGAAAAAAATGCAAACCTTTCTCCGTCGTCATAATATCCATAGCAGCCTGGGCGTTTAAAGTAAAATTCATTATCAATGAAATAGAATGTTACTCCGTCCTGTTCATATGAAAAAATTCCGCAATATTGGTTTCTCCAGGCAAGATGAACGTAAAAATTGCCTATGTAATTAAACTTTTCCCTGTATTCTCTCTTTATATCGGAATAAAGCGGAATAATTACTCTTACGTCATAATTTCCCGTTGCCGCAAGAGCCTTGGAAAGCGAACCTATTACCTCGGCTAATCCTCCTGTGGCAATGAATGGCGTCGACTCTGAAGCGACAAACAATATCTTTTTCTTTCCCTCAACTTTGACGGCAACGGTTTGATTTTTTTCTGTTACCTTTTTAGTTGTCTTTGCTGTTGAAGCTTTCTTTGTTGTAGTCGACCTGGTCGTCTTAGTAGTTGTTTTTTTTGTATCAGATGATTTAGTAGCCATAATTTCCCCCTATTGTTTTAAATTAATACGCCTTTACCTATAAAATAAGGCTGAATTTCACACCCGGCAAGCACTCTGTTGTCACGAATAACTGAATTTTTATCGCTGACAACATATTGAAGGTTGCAATTTTCCCCAATAATATTGTCTGCCATAATAATACAATTTTTAATAACTGCTCCTCTGCCGATTTTAACTCCGCGGAAAAGGATACAGTTTTCTACAGTTCCTTCGATAAGACAGCCGTCGGAAATAAGCGAATTTTTTACGCAAGCCGTATCTGCAAATTTTGCAGGAGAACTGTCGTTTACCTTCGTATAGACGTCCCTGTTTCCAAATATTTCGTTGCGAATTTCTTTATTTAATAGGTCAAAATTAATTTCAAAATATTTGCTCAATGATGAGATATTTGCAAAATAGCCGTCAAGCTTATAACCGTAAATATTGTACGTTGAAACACCGGGACTCAAAATATCCCTGCCGAAGCTCTTATAACCGTGCTGTATTGCGTCTTGAATGAGTCTTAAAATAAACGACGTACGCGCAACCATAACGTTTATATAGTTCTTTTTTACGCTGCCGACAGCGGGATTAATTTGTATTTCTTTAACTCTGCCGTCCTTTTCGGTTTCAAACGTCATATAATAGTGAGATTTAACAACCTCATGCTCATGATATACCATTGTTATATCTGCGTTTTTTTCAATATGGTAATCAATTACTTTACTGTAATCGAGTTTATATACCGAATCGCTGTCCGCAAGCACAACAAAATCTTCATTACATTTTTTAAGAAATGCAGTAGCGCCCTTTAACGCTTCGAGGCGGTTTTTATACAATGTTTCCGTTTCGTCACTGTAGGGCGGTAAAAGTATAAGTCCGCCGTCCTTTCTTGCCAAATCCCAATATTTTCCCGTGCCGAGGTGATCCATAAGCGACTGATAGTTACTTTTAGTTATAAGTCCTACGGTCGTTATTCCGGAGTTTACCATATTTGAAAGAGCAAAATCAACCACACGGTATCTGCCGCCTATTGGCACTGAACCCATAGACCTGACTCTTGTGAGCTCCGGTATATTTTCTTCGTTCATACTTGAATATATTACACCAACTGTTGAAGCCATTATCCTTTTCCCCCTTATACGTTTTTATCGACTATTTCTCCCGCAGGAACAACGCCGTTCTTTTTGACATTGACGCCTCTGCCGAGTACTGCGATACCTGCAGTTTTACCGCCCACCTTCAACGCCTCGTTTATAGGTGCGCCGATAACTGCCTTTTCTCCTATGACCACGTCCTCGTCGATTATTGAATAGTTTACCTTAGCGCCTGATTTGACAACCGTTTTACCCATTAGCACGCTGTCGATAACTTCTGCGCCTTTTTCGATAACGCAATCGGTACCTATAACGGAATTTACTACTCTGCCTTCGATTTCTCCGCCGGTTGCGACAAGCGAATTGAGCACTTCACCCTGTATATATGCAGGCGGCGCCAAAGGACTTTTAGAATGAATTACTCTGTTTCTGTCGTCGAGCTCAAAATTGGGAACTACGCCAAGCAAATCCATATTTGCCTCCCAAAGCGAACTTATAGTGCCGACATCCTTCCAATAACCTTCAAAACGATACGAATACATTTTTTCCCCTGCGTTGAGCATTGTAGGAAGAATATTTTTGCCAAAATCATTTTCGGAATTAGGGTCTTTGTTATCAAGCTCTAAATATTTAAAAAGTTTCGAAGCAGTAAAAATATATATGCCCATTGAAGCAAGGTCACTCTTGGGATTTGCCGGTTTTTCTTCAAACTCGTATATAGTGCCGTCCGGATTAGTATTTAAAATACCAAATCTTGACGCTTCTTTTAAAGGCACCTGCATACATGCAATAGTGCAATCCGCCTTCGATTGTTTGTGCGCGGTAAGCATTTTGTCGTAATCCATTTTATAAATATGGTCACCTGAAAGTATCAAAATATATTCAGGTTCATACATCTGCATAAATCTTATGTTTTGATATATTGCGTTTGCGGTACCCTTATACCAAGACGTATCAGTCTTCGCTTCGTAAGGCGAAAGTATATGTACACCACCAAATGTTCTGTCCAAATCCCAAGGCTGACCGTTACCGACGTACTCGTTTAAAACGAGCGGCTGATACTGTGTAAGTACGCCAACCGTATCTATTCCCGAATTGATGCAGTTTGAAAGCGGAAAGTCAATGATTCTGTACTTTGCGCCAAAAGCTACAGCAGGTTTAGCTATATTGCTTGTTAAAGCGTAAAGTCTTGAACCCTGACCGCCGGCAAGCAGCATAGCAACACATTCTTTCTTTTTTAGCATTGCTAAAAATCCCCCTCAATATTATTTTTCTTTTATAAAATACATACAAGTCAGTCGAGGAATATTCAAATTTAAAAAATGCTTATCCTCTATGCCTGTCTGATTTACTGAACTGTAAAGTTTCTTTTTTATTTTCCCAGAGCCGCCGTAAATATCATTATCTGTATTAAAAATACATCGATATTTGCCTTTATCAACCTCAACATTATATCCTTTAATATCTATGCCGGAAAAATTGAACACAGCGACAAGTGTTTGACCTGATTTAGAATATCTTGAAAACGCCACTAAATTATTATAGCTGTCGTCAACAACCAGCCATTTAAAACCGTCCCAACTATCGTCGATTTCATATAGCGGTTTATAAGAAATATATAGATTATTTAAATCTTTGACAAATTTATGAATTTTGCCGTGTAATTCATACTCGTCTTTAAGAAAATATTCAATTGAAGAATTATAATTCCATTCGCTGAACTGGGCAATTTCATAGCCCATAAAATTAAGCTTTTTACCCGGATGAGCATACATATATGCGAGAAGCAATCTTTCCCCACAAAACTTATCCGCATATTCACCTGACATTTTATTGACAATAGAACCTTTAACGTGAACCACCTCATCGTGCGAAAGTGGCAAAATAAAGTTTTCTGAAAAGGCATACACGAGTGAAAACGTGAGCTTTTGATGATGATAACTGCGAAAATAGGGGTCCTGTCGGCAATAAAATAATACGTCGTTCATCCAACCCATATTCCATTTATAATCAAACCCAAGTCCGCCCTCTTCAACGTGCTTAGTCACATTTGGGAATGCCGTAGATTCTTCGGCAACCGTTATCGCGCCCGGGTAATTGCTTTTTATTATGCGATTGAATTTTTTCAAAAATTCAATTCCCTCTAAATTTCTGTTATCTCCATAGATATTTGGGGTATAATCTCCTTCAGCCCTGTCATAGTCGAGATAAATCATAGACGCCACGGCGTCTACTCTTAATCCGTCGATTCCATAGATATCAAAGAAAAAGTTAGCGCTTGAAATTAAAAAACTGTCAACTTCTCCTCTCCCGAAATCAAACCGTCTCGTTCCCCAGCCCTTGTGTTCCATTCTGTCCCACAACGGACTTTCATATAGAGGACTTCCGTCAAACTCGTACAATGCCCAGTCGTCTTTGGGAAAGTGCGCAGGCACCCAATCGATTATAACTTTAATACCCTGGCTGTGAAATGCATCTATCAGATTTTTAAAGTCCTGCAACGAACCCAGCCTTGAAACAACCGAAAAGTAACCCGTCACCTGATATCCCCAAGACCCGTCGAAAGGATACTCTGTAATAGGCATAAATTCAATATGCGTATAGCCCATTTCCTTGACGTAAGGTACAAGTTCTTTCGTCAAATCGGAAAATGTATAGTAAGAATTGTCCTTATGCCTTTTCCAGGATAAAAGATTGACTTCATAGATATTTACAGGTTGGTTTTTATCTTGAAAATTAAAAATCGCACTATAATTAGAACGCTTAGGCAATTGACTTACAACTGATTTAAAAGAATTTGGGAAATCAGACCTAAACGCGTACGGGTCGCATTTAAAAAGTTCTCGCCCGTCCTTTGTTTTAATTACGAAATTATAGGTATCTCCCTCTTTCGCAGTTGTCGTTACTTCAAAACTTTCGTTATCGTCAAGCCTACACATTTCTAACCGTCTGCCGTCAATTTCGAGAAAAACACAATCTGCACGCGGAGCCCAAACCCGGAAAACAAAACTGTTATTGTCAATATTATGACAGCCGAAAAATTCATATGCCTTATACTCGTTGCCGTTATGAAAATTTTTCAACTTATAACTTGTCGTTTGGGCTATATCCATACCTTATATATAATACCACATTATATTAAACATTTCAATATACTTTTTAAAAAAATATGTAGAAATTTCATTATTTTTCCAATTAACTAAAAATGTAAATTACCTCCGTTTTATCGGAGGTAATTAAACTATTTAATATAATTATTTAAAAGTTCGATACAATTTTTTTGGAAAATATCTTGTTCGTCAACAGAAAGCTTTTTAAAGGACGACAACGCGAGATAATATACATAGTTTGCCGTAAATTTTTGCTTTTCCAAATCGAGTTTTTTCAACTGTTCGATAATGGGGTTTGCGGTGTTGATTATTATTGTCTTGTTTAAATCACTTTCGCTCATTCCATACAACTGCCCCATCTCGCTGTAACGGCGCATATATTCATCCATTACAATCATTGCAGGAATTTCGGTGTTTTTGAGTTTATCTGTTTTAACCGTCAATTTATCGTCCGAAACAACTGTTTTAAATATGTCTATTATTACGCTGTCCTCTACGGCGTCCTCGCTCTTTAACGCGCTGTCTATGTCGGCATCAATGCGCATAAACTTTAATTTATCCGGTGTCTTATACTCGATATAGCTCAAAAAATGAGGGTCGATAAAGTTATCGCACAAAATAGCGTTAAGCCCTTGGTCTTTGAAAAGCTTTATATACTGCGCCTGTTGCTGTTCGTCCGAAACATAATAAATTGTTTGAGGTTTGGACGTGTCTTGAGTGTCAGTAGCCTGTTGGTCGTCTTTGCTCAACAGCTCGGCAAAATTAGAAAATTTACCGTTAATATCCTTATATATTATTATATCCTTTACTTTTTCATAAAAATCATTATCTTTTATACAGCCGAATTTTACAAAATTGGCAACGTCCTCCCAACACTGTTCAAATTTTTTCCTGTCGGTATTAAACAATGAAGTAAGCTTATCGGCAACTTTTTTAGTGATATGTTTGCTTATTTTCTGAACTTGTTTATCGTTCTGTAAAAAGCTTCTCGAAACGTTCAAAGGAATATCAGGGCAGTCTATGACGCCGTTCAAAAGCATCAAAAACTCAGGAATGACTTCTTTAATGTTGTCTGCAATAAACACTTGATTACAGTAGAGTTTGACCTTCCCGCGCTCTAATTCAAGTTTATTTCTCACTTTGGGGAAATATAATATTCCCTTTAATCGGAAAGGATAGTCCATATTAAGATGTACCCAAAATATTGGGTCATTGTAATCCATAAAAGTATCTGTATAGAACTTTTTATATTCCTCATCGCTACAATCTTTGGGATTTTTTGCGTATAGGGGCATAGTCGAGTTTAAGGGTTCATCCTTGCCGTCACCCTTATAGTTTACATAAACATTATAGGGCATAAACGAGCAATATTTTCTTACAAGGCTCTTTATTGTATTTTCTTCAAGAAACTCTTTTTCATCGTCGGAAATGTGTAAAACAATTTTGGTGCCGCGCCCGTCCTTTTCACATTCTTCTATACTGTATGTTGCATTTCCGTCGGATTCCCAATGCACGGCAGGCTCGTTCTTGTATGACTTTGTAAATATTTCGACGTTCTCAGAAACCATATATACAGAGTAAAAGCCTAACCCGAAATGACCGATTATGCCCTCTCCGCCGGCATTTTCATATTTTTTGAGAAAGTCGGACGCACCCGAAAAAGCTATTTGTGTAATATAGTTTTCAACTTCGTCGGCAGTCATACCAAGTCCGTTGTCTTCAACGGTAAGCGTTTTAGCTTTTTTGTCGACGTAAATCTTAACGCAATATTCCTCGCTGTTTTCAGTAGTTTCCCCCATATTGACCAATTTTTTATATTTTGTTATAGCATCGACGCCGTTGGCTACAATTTCACGGAGAAAAATATCTTTGTCCGAATACAGCCATTTCTTTATAATCGGCATCATATTTTCGCTTGAAATTTTTATATTGCCTTCTCTTTTCATAAGTTACCTCGAAGTTACAGATTTTTATAGTTATTTTATAAACACTATATTTTGTTCTTAAACAAAAAAATCCGCTCTTAAAGAGCGGATTAAAATGATTATTTATTTTTCTTTGCGCTTGCGAGCAAGTCACCAATGGACGTACCGCCTATGCTTCCCTCGCTCCAATTTGAAAGCTCATCCGAGTTTTCATTAGAAGTGCTCTTTCTGGATGAACGGCCTTTTTTGGGCGCACCCTCTTCACCTTCGGTTTCATTATTCTTTTTCCTTTCAACTTCGGGCAAAAGCGCCTTAATAGAAAGGTTCATTTTTCTAGCTTCGGTATCGATTGCAATAATTTTTGCGTCGACTTCATCTCCTACATTAAGAACAGTTGCAGGGGTTTCGATTCTCTCGTGTGTTATCTGCGAAACGTGAACAAGCCCGTCAATACCTTTCTCCACCTCGATAAATGCGCCGAATGGAACAATTCTTACAACCTTGCCGTGAACAACGTCGTCAACATTATACTTACCTTCGGCAAGCTCCCAAGGTTGAGGCTGAAGCTGTTTATATCCGATAGAAACCTTCTTGTTTTCTCTGTCGATTTTTAAAATAATAAATTCATAGGTTTTACCTATTTCAAGCACGTCGGTAACAGACGCAGCACCCGTCCAAGATAAATCCGAAATATGCGCCAAACAGTCGAAACCGTTTACAGAAACAAATGCTCCGAAACTAGTTACACGTTCAACTTTACCTTCAACTATATTTCCGACAGCAATGCTTGCAAAGAACTCGTCTTCCTTAACGGCTCTTGCAGCGTCTCTTGCATCACGCTCTTCCTGTAAAATTACACGCTGAGAAGCGATAATTTCTTTTCTTGAACCCGACCTCTTGATTTCAAGAGCACGAAGTCTTAAATTTTTGCCGACATATTTTGCCAGGTCTTTTACAAATCCGGGACGGATTTCCTTTGCGGGAACAAATACAGAATATGTGCCGAACTGAGCCGTAAGTCCGCCTTTATTCGAACCGGTACATTCAACAGTAAATTCCTTGCCGCCTTCAATCTCTGCGGTTAAGGCTTCTTCCTGCTGCAAGGTCTTAATCATTTTCTGCGATAATCTGAGTGGATTAAGTCCTACAACAAGCAAATCAATAGTTTCTCCGATTTTGACAAGGTAGTCGGCTACGTTATAAACTTCGCAATCGAGTTCGTCTTTGCTGAGCGCAACTTCCTTTTTTGCGCTGGGAAGAAGAACTTCCAAACCGTCGTTTGTTGCCTGCGAAATGGTAGCCTGAACGGTCTGACCCCTCTTAAACTTTGATTCGCTAATTTTAGCAACAGCCTCGTCCATAAGATTTGTTGCCTTAACTTCTGTGTTTTCTGCCATCTTTAAAAGAACCTCCCGGGTTTGCTCATTCGGAG
>CAJUMW010000003.1:53949-67319 GCA_910587625.1 uncultured Christensenellaceae bacterium | reverse complement strand
CTTTTAAAATTTTTAATTTTTGTAATATCTAAACTTTCCGCATTGGAAAGCCTGAATACATTTTTACAATGTAGCTTTGCAAGCTCGTAAAGCTTGTTCGTGTTGCTGCTGTTCAGTCCGCCGACAACAAGCATTGCCTCGCACTGTTCGGACAGTTTTTCTACTTCTTCCTGCCTTTCTATAGTAGTATAGCAAATCGTCTTAAAAACAGCAACTGTTTTTTCACAAACTTTTCTAATATTTTTAATAATTTTTTCAAATTTCTGCTCTGAAAAGGTGGTTTGACACACAACACACAAGTTTTTTTGCGCCAAATCTTCATTTACGTCCTCAAAACCGCTTATTACAGTAGCATTATTCTCACACCAGCCCAACAGCCCTATTACTTCGGGATGGTTGCGTTCACCGATAATTACTATATCTTTTTTTAAGGAGTATTGTTCTTTAACAATTTTTTGCGTGCGGCGCACAAATCCGCAAGTGCAGTCTATAATTGTAATATTTCTTGCCGCGCACTCCCCGTAATAGCTTTCGGGAACTCCGTGCGAGCGAAAAATAACAGTACATCCGTCGGGCAATTCTTTTAAGCTGTTCACTGTTTTTAAGCCTTTATTCTCTATTGCACGAACAACATCCGGATTATGAATTATTTCCCCAAGCACAAAGGCATTATCCGATTCAAGCGACATAGCTGTATCTACCGCGTGTTTGACGCCCATACAAAAACCGTTGTGTTTTGCTAAAATTATCTGCATTATTTTTTCTTCTTACTTTTACGCAAATCCCGCATTATATAATAGAGCTCTTCAAACTTATCCCTAAGCATTTGGTCTGCACGCTCGATATCTTCTTGCGTAAGTTTTTTATCATAGAACTCGGTAAACTCAAACGGTTCCCCAAAATATATATGCGACTTTTTAAACGCCTTTATTTTTGTAATTTGAACCACGGGCAAAATCGGAGTTTTGGTTTTAATTGAAAGCGCGGCTGCACCGCTTTTAAAAGGCAAAAATAAATCGTCGGTCTTGTTCCTCGTTCCCTCGGGAAAAATACACACAACTCCGTCGTTTTTAAGATATTTCATTGCCTGCATCATAGCTCTTACGTCCGAGCCGTCACGGGATACCGGAATACACTCGCATTTTTTAGTAAACCATTTACTTACACCCTTTACAAACAACTCTTTTTTTGCCATATAGTGAATAGGCTTATTCGTGGTCATTGCCGCAGGTATTACGTCAAGTACGCTCAAATGATTGCCAACTATTATAAAAGGCGTGTCGTTGTACCGTTTTTTCATTCCGTATCGCTTATAAGGATAAAAGGGTAAAATAAAACAAAAATGAATAAACCGCATAAATTTAAACCATCTTTCAAATTTACGCTGTTTTTTAATAGCTTTTTTTTCCTCTTTACTTAATTTTTCGGCCATTATATTGTTTCCTGTATTTTTTTAATTATAAAATCGATAACCTCATTGATTTCCATATCCGAAGTATCGATATAAATTGCATCGTGCGCCTGCTTTAAAGGCGCTATTTTTCTATTCGTATCCTGAACGTCGCGTTTCTCGATATCGCGCTTTATTTCGTCAAAGTCAACGGTTTTTCCCTTCTGTATATATTCTCTATATCTTCTCTTTGCCCGCTCGTCACAACTTGCCGTCAAATAAAATTTAAAAGTCGCGTTCGGTAACACGTTGGTTCCGATATCTCTGCCATCGAGAATGCAAGAATTTTTATTTGCAATTTCTCTTTGCAATTCCACCATCTTTGTTCTTACGCAATTAATTGCGGAAACGGTTGAGGCAAGCATAGAAATCTCGGGCTTTCTGATATCTTCAGATACGTCCTTTCCGTCCAATAAAGTAACCTGTGAGCCGTCTTTATATTGCACAGACAAATTTATATTTTCAATAATTTTTGCAACTTTATTTTCATCGGTAACGCTTACACCGCAATTTACGCATTTTAATGCGCACGCTCTGTACATTGCTCCCGTATCAAGGCATAAAATATTAAGCTTTTTTGCTATTGCTCTAGCTACGGTGCTTTTACCGCTGCCGGCAGGTCCGTCGATTGCAATATTCAATAACTGTGAAATATCTTTACGCAAGTTTATTGCCTCGTTTAAATATATATGTTTGGGCAAAATATCTTTTTCTATAAGAAGCATTACCCTTATACACATTTTCAGCGCGCCGTCAATTTCGGGTTCGAGTGAAGAAAACAGCGCGCAGTTGACAAAACCGCATTCTCTTGCCGCTTTTGCAGGATAAAATGCGTGCAAATCCGATGTATTGGAAAACATTATACATATAATATCTTGCTCTTGTAGGCAATTCTGACGGGTAATTTCAGACAGCAGCTCATTTACTTTTTCTTTAATTTCTTCGGCGCTGTCGCAAGAAACAGTAGTTGCTCCTCTTATTGCTTTCATATATTATTTCCCTTAATAAAATTATATAATCAATTTTTTATACTGCTACCGGCGGCGTATCCCGTCGAAAAAGCTATCTGTAAATTATAACCGCCTGTAAATGCGTCTAAGTCAAGAACTTCTCCGCAAAAATAAAGCCCCTTTATAAGCTTACTTTCCATAGTTTTAGGGTTAACTTCCTTGACGTTTACACCGCCTGAGGTAACAATCGCTTCGGAAAAGTCCCTCAATGACGCAACAATCATATCAAAATTTTTAATTGTTGTCAATAAACTCTGCCTTTGATTTCTTGTAACAGAATTGACCTGAATTTCGGGCAAAATATTACTTCTTTTCAACACTTCTTCGATAATTGCGAAAGGCAATAATTCTTTTAAACAATTATAGATACTTTTATTTTTATATTGTTCAAAATCTCTTAAAATTCTTTTATTAAGCTGTTCGACCGAAAGTGCAGGTTTTAAATCCAAAACAAGTTTTATTTTATTCAAATCCAACCTATTTATAATGCTCGACGCAGATAAAACTATGGGACCGGAAACTCCGAAATGGGTAAACAGCATTTCTCCGAAAAACTCATTTAATAACTTATTATCGTTAAAAACGTACAGCTTAACGTTTTTAAGGCTAAGCCCCTGCAAATTTTTATAGTAACTACCCTTTAAGTTTAATCCGCAAAGCGCAGGCTTTAAATCTATAACGCTGTGTCCCACACTTTCGGCAAACTTATATCCGTCACCTGTCGAACCTGTCGACGGATAACTTATACCACCTGTACAGACAATAACTTTATCGAACGAATATGAACCTTTATTTGTTATTATGCCTGACATAGTACTATGTAAAACCGTAATTTTCTCGACTTGCTCGCAAAAATTAAAATTCACGCCAAGATTTTTGCAATATTTTTCAAGACATTTAGTTACGTCGCTTGCCTTGTCGGAAACAGGGAAATATCTTGCCCCGCGCTCTTCTTTAAGCGGAAGTCCGCCGTTTTCGAAAAACTGTACGCAGCGTTCTGGAGAAAACGCATATATTGCTCCCGTAAGAAATTTTGAGTTATTTACTACGTTATTTAAAAACTCTTCGGGAGAGCAGTTGTGCGTTACATTGCACCGCCCTTTACCCGTTATATAAATTTTTTTGCCGCTTTTTTCGTTTTTTTCAAATACGGTAACTAGGTTGTTATTTAATGCCGCAAAATATGCGGCAACAAGTCCCGAAGCGCCTGCACCTATAACAGCTACATTTTGCATATTCTTTCCTTAAATTTATTTATAAAAATAAATGCAGCACAGCCCGTTCAAGTCTGCACTGCAATTATTTACACGGGATAAACCTTATTGGGATTTGAAGCTAAATCGGTGTCGACGCCTGTATCTTTCGCCTTTCTCCATTTAAAGAAATTTGTGGAAACTTCGGGGAATAATGCATACGACAAAACGTCTTCTTCCCGGGTATAAAAACCGTCGCTTTTAACTTTTCGTGTTAATGCATTCAATTCATTAGAAATTAAGTCGGCAGGACGGCATTCAATAATTTTTTCTCCGTCTTTTTGACACAATTTAACTACGTCTGCGTTTTTCTCTCCCAAAACGGCGCCGTATTTACCTAAAATCATATCTTTGAACTGAGCCGTAATAGTTTTATATCTGCCTAGCAATACATTCCAAACCGCCTGAGTACCGACAATTTGGCTTGACGGAGTAACAAGCGGAGGATAGCCACTGTCCGCCCTTACTTTGGGTACTTCGGCAAGACAATCCAACAATTTTTCTTCCTTACCGGCCTGTTTTAATTGGTTCATAAGGTTAGAAAGCATACCGCCCGGCACTTGATATAAAAGCGTATTTATATCAACGCGTCTGACTTTCGGATTAAGGAATCCGTCCTTTTCAAGCCTTTCGGCAACCTTATTGAAATGAGTTACTGCAGGAAGAAGTTTTTGTATGTCGATACCTGTGTCATATCGAGTATCTTTCAATGTAGCAATAAGCGGCTCTGTCGCAGGGTTAGACGTACCGTTACCTAACGGAGAAAGCGCACAGTCTACAATATCGACACCGGCTTGAATAGCCATAAGATAAATCATATCTCCCGTTCCCGTAGTGTTGTGAGTGTGTAAATGCACTTTTGTTTCGGGACGAAGTTCTGCTTTAAGCTCTTTAACAAGTTCGTACGCGGTAAATGGCAACAATAAATTTGCCATATCCTTTATACAAATATTATCGGCGCCCATATCTTCGAACTGTTTTGCAAGTTTTACAAAATATTCTGTGGTATGTACGGGACTTGTAGTATAAGAAATTGCGCATTCACATACGCACTTTCCGCCTGTGCCGTATTTTTTAATTGATTTTACCGATGCTTCAAGATTTCTCGGGTCGTTCAACGCGTCAAATAATCTTATTACGCCTATTCCGTTTTCTATAGATTTCTCTACAAATTTTTCAACAACGTCATCGGCATAATGACGATACCCCAAAAGATTTTGCCCCCTTAAAAGCATCTGAATGGGCGTCTTTTTTAAATATTTTTTGAGATTTCTCAATCTGTCCCAAGGATCCTCATTCAAAAACCTAAGACAACTGTCAAATGTTGCGCCGCCCCAAGCTTCAAGAGAATAGTAACCGACGTCGTCTAAAAGCGAAAGCATAGGTTCCATTTCATCAAAGCGCATACGCGTTGCCGCGTGGGATTGATGAGCATCGCGTAAAATTGTATCGGTAATTAAAAGTTTTTTCGTATCCATAAAGTTATCTCGTCCTTACGCCATAATTGTATTGACTATATTAACAAACGCCTCGGGCGCACTGCCGTCGGCATATCCGCCAAAGCATGCTAGCAATACGCCGGCTGCAATAGCCGAACCTATAACACCTGCAACATTGGGCCCCATTGCGTGCATAAGCAAGTGGTTCTGTGGGTCGTATTTCCGTCCCATATCCTCTGAAATTCTTGCAGCCATAGGCACAGCGGAAACGCCGGCGGAACCAATTAAGGGATTAATTTTACCCTTTGTCGCTTTACACATAATTTTAGCAACAAGTAAACCGCCGATAGTTCCGATTACAAACGCAAATAATCCTATTGCAATAATTTGCAGGGTTGTAACACTCAAAAATATTTCACCCTTGGCCTTACTTCCAACCGATATGCCAAGAAAAATAGTTATTGTATTCATTAAACCGTTCTGAGCCTGTGTGGAAAGCCTGTCAACAACTCCCGACTCTTTAAACAAGTTGCCGAGCATCAACATTCCAAGCAAAGTTATTGAATCAGGCAAAATAATGCCAACTACCAGCGTTACTATTATCGGAAACAATATTTTTTCAAGCTTACTTACCTGCCGCAACGGCTTCATGCGTATTTTACGTTCTTTTTCGGTAGTGAGCAATTTCATTAAAGGTTTTTGTATTATAGGTATCAACGCCATATACGAATACGCAGCAATGGCTATTGTCGGTATCAGATCGGGAGCCAGCTTTGACGTAACCATAATCGCGGTCGGCCCGTCCGCTCCGCCTATTATTGCAATTGCCGCAGCCGCAGCAACCGAAAGCCCCATTGCCGCAGCAAGTATAAACGCAACAAATATTCCAAGTTGAGCGCCCGCACCGATAAGCATACTTTTGGGATTGGCAATCAACGGTCCGAAATCCGTCATCGCGCCTATACCGAGGAAAATCAACGGCGGATAAATAACTTTATCTACACCGAAATACAGATACCATAAAAGCCCTCTGTTTGTGACTGCCTCATACGAATTATCTCCTTCGGGATGTGTACCCCAAAGTACTTTTTCCGCACCTGGAATATTTATTAAAAACATACCGAAGGCAATCGGAAGCAACAGCATCGGCTCAAAATTTTTGACTATAGCGAGATACATAAGCACGAACGATATCAATAACATAACGTAGTTTTGCCAGTTACCCTGAACAAACCCCATTGACTCGTACAAATTTTCAAATATCTTGCCAAAGTCTATTCCGCTTTGCAACATATTTCCTCCGCTTAGCCGATTACAGCAAGTTGCGCGTTAGTTTCCACATTAGCGCCCTTCGTCACACACAAAGTCACTTTACCGTCGCAAGGTGCGGTAACTTCGTTATCCATTTTCATTGCTTCAAGCACTATTATGGGCTGGTCTTTTTTTACCGTAGCGCCGTCGGCAACAAGAATATTTTTGATAAGTCCGGGGAACGGAGATAAAACCTTTTCACCCTTTGCCGAAACGTTGCTTACAGGCGCTTCCTTGGGTATTTCCGAAATAGTTTTTAAAACAGGCGCCGTATTTTCGCTTTCTCCGACTTCCTCTACGCCTACAGAATAGCTTTTACCGTTTATTGTCACAACAAAATTACGCATATATAATACTCCTTAAATCCTCTTTATTCTCTTAACTTTAAATTCGCACTTGGGCGATTGCCGACTGTAATAAGCCATAATGGCTGCCATTATAGCAGCTTTAACCTCGTCCGGAATATCATCACTGTCATCGTTATTCTCGGAAACCGTTTCCTGCCGCACGGCAATTTTTTTACCCTTTATTTTTTGTTTCCAATTATGCAAAAAAGCAAGGTTATCGGTCTTTCTCATAATCAAGCCTATAAGCCAGATTATGAAAATAATAAGCACTATACCCAAAAATACAATTAAAAAACCTATTAATGCGTATACACACGCTTCACCGAAATTACCGAAATACCAATTGCCGGCATTATTCCCCGTACCCGGGATGAATTCCAATAAATTATTTAACATTTCTTCCTCACTTTAAAAGCATCTGTAACGATGCTGTAAGGTACTGCTTAATAAACGAAGGCTGAATAATATTGTCGATATATCCGCCCTGTGCCGCATTGATAGGGTCTGAATTTTCATCGGAATATTTGGCGGCAAGCTTACTTGCATCAATTTGCTTATCCGTGCCGCTAAACTCAATTTCAGCTCCCTGCAAGCTGTCAAAAAGTGCGATTTTTGAATTTGCAAACGCGTAGCAGTAATCGTATCCCATTGATTTTGCCGCAAAAATAGTATATCCCAGACCTATTGCCTTTCCGTAGACAACAGAAACTTTTGCCGAGTCAATACAATCGAGCATGCAAACATACTCTCCGAGCTCTTTCAAAACAAGACTGCCGTTTACCGAAAGATCGTTTTTAATACCGAGCGTATTTACAAACGTTACATAAGGCAAACCGTAACAACAAGCAAATTCCGCAAAATCTTTTATTTTTCTTACGTTTTCAGCCGTCAATTCAACTCCGTTAATTGCGTCAAATACTACTGCCGCAACGGCTATTCCTCCGACGCGCGCAAGAAAACATTTGACTTCCGGACAGTAACTCTTGCCTAGCTCGATTTGAGAATTCTTGTCAAAAATACTTAAAATAGCTTTAGCGTCGGCTTTTTTGTCGAGTGCAGACAAAGCTACGTTCATTTCTTCGCTGTCGATTACAGGCTTAGCAATTATTTCGTTAATTGAAATAATCGACTTTTTGATTTCTTCAAAATTTTTGACTGTGAACGTAGGTAAATGCGCATTGACGAGCCCCTCAACCCCACCAACTTTAAACTTTGAAAGATTTTTGCCCGATTTTGCCGAAAGCACAAGCGGACTTGCAACGCATAACACGCTTTTATTATCGATTATATAAGTAAAGTCGCATATACCTGCCAAAACCGCAATTTGACCGTAAACTTCTCCGTTTACAATGAGGTATTGAGGAATACTTCCCTTCATCTGCGAAGCCTTCAAAATCAAGCTTGCAAGCCCTTCTAAGACGTTTACGCCTTCTCCGACCTGCACGCCAAGCGTCGACAATAACCAAATTACAGCCGTTGAGGTCTTTTCAGCCTGGTTAAGGCATTTTTCGATTTTTTCACAATTTGCCTTACTCACACCGCCGCTCAACACTTCACTATTCTGTGCGACAATATAAAAAGGATAGTCGTTTATCGTACCGAACCCTGTTACAACCCCTTCGCCCTCGGCATTTTCACCGTAGAACTCGTTTTTGGAAAAGCTGAAACACGACAGTTCGACAAAACTATCCTCGTCGATTAGCGAATTTATATCCGCTCTTATTCCTTTTCCGGCATCGAGAAGCTGTTTTTTACGCTTCTGCAATAACACAATTTTATCCATATAATTACTCCAAAAATATAGAATGCCAACTTTCTACAAATACATTTTATCATAAATTTTTTCAAATGCAAACTAAATTAGTTATCATTTTATCTAAATATTAAAAAAAGATGACTTTAACGTCATCTTTTCTTTCGAATAAATTTAAATTTTGATTTTAAAAACTTATCTATGCGTTCATAGTATTTACATACAAGCCAAAACGCCAAAACCACCAGCGCGAGCAATGTGACCCAAATGAGTATCCCCCACCAGGTAGTAAACGGTATCAACTCGAATGAATATGCCGTGGAAAATATAGAAATGACCCTTGTAACCGTAATCATAACTATAAAAAAGCCCCAAGTCATCGAAGAGAGCCCGGCTACAAAGCATAGAACGTCGTCAGGAAAGAGGGGCAACAAAAACATCAGCGACAGTATTAAATAGTCCCTGCCCTTCAATTTTTTAAGCCATTTATCGATGCTTTCTTTGCCGACAATCCAGCATACCGCCTTATAACCTATCCACCTTCCTATTGCAAAAGCCGCAATTGAACCGAGTAATATACCAATAAGGCTGAAAAGTGCACATTTGAGCGGACCGAACATAGCTACGCCAACACCGACCGCAATAGAACCCGGCACGGGCAATAATATTACCTGTAAGAAACAAAAAAGCACATATATAAACGCAGCCATACTTCCGGCATTCCCGATATATTCCCTAAGTGCATCAACGCTGTTAATTTTGGTTATTAAATTACTTGCGCAAAGAGCATAAAACACAACTGCACATATATCCACAAACACAAGCAAGCAAACCGTCAACCGATAAAGCGACGTTTTATTAAGCCCGTAAAAAATTATGCCTAAAACCATAAATAGAGTAGATAAAATGCCGGTTATAGATATCAACAGATTAAAATATACTATGAAAAAATCTACGTTTTTGTATAATAATCCGTAGGCAATAAAAATAAACGCGATTGCACTCATTAGCACAACCGCTAAAATATTGAGAATATGTTTTAAAATTTCAACGCGGTTCATTAATACTATTATTATATAGTAATTAATTAAAATTTATAAATTACTTTTCAAATTTTTAACCGCGTCAGTCGCAAGCTTGTCGCAAAGATTGTTATACTCGTTGTCTGCGTGACCCTTGACTTTTATAAAAGTTACACTATGCTTTTGAGTAAGCTCCAATAAAATTTCCCACAAATCAACGTTTAAAACGGGCTTATTGTCAGCTTTCTTATATCCGTTTTTTTTCCACGCGTAAATCCAGCCGTTATTAAACGCGTTTACTGTGTATGCCGAATCACTATAAACGTCTACCTGACAGGGCTCTTTTAAACACTTCAGTCCTTCGATTACGGCAGTCAGCTCCATTCTGTTATTAGTCGTCGACTCTTCAGCACCCGAAATTTGTTTTTCCGCGCCTTTGAACATAAGAACTGCGCCCCAACCGCCTATTCCCGGATTGCCGGAACAAGCGCCGTCTGTATATAATGTCACTCTCTTCATTTTTGCTCGCTTAAGCGACGATAGCTTGCTTCCACCGCTTGAAAAATTTCTTTACGGAAATTGCATTCATCTAATGCCTTTACCGTCTCCAAAGCGAACGTGCCACCCTCACAATTTTGCGCAACAAGCTCGTCAATTGATTTTTCTTCCATCAAGACCATTTCCGTTATACCGAAAACAGATTGTGCCGCAAAAATTTTTGCCTCGTTTTTAGATAATCCGAGTTTAACACCGGCATCAAGTAAACTGTCTATAAACATAAGCGCGTGCGAAACATTGCAATTAAGCGCAGTGACGGCGTCGAGTTTACTTTCTTCCATACTGACAACTGTTCCAAGCCTATTGAATATATTACTAATGAAATCGGTATCGGCATTAGATTTGTTAAAATCCGCCATATCTATACCAATTGCTCCGCTACCTATGGAACACGGCATATTAGGTACGCAGCGAGCAACCTTTATTAGTCCGACGCCGAGCGCATTTTTGATATAATTTTTAGTGATGCCCATCATAACGGAAATGACTTTTTCCGGACGAATCCCTTCAATACTTTTAGCAACTTCATCAAAATTTTTTGATTTTACTGCAATTATAAGATATTCACTGTTTTCGGCTACAAATCTGTTGTCCTGACATGTATTAACTCCAAGATAGTCGACACTGTTTAGTTTATCTTCATTTATATCACTGACGATTATTTTCTTTTCACGCAAAAAATCAGATAAAACCACTCCTCTAAGTATCGTTGTAGCAATAAATCCACAACCGATAATCCCCAATTTGAATTGTTTTTTCATTAAATTTCCTCCGAAAACAGTTGACTAAAATTTTTAGTTATTATATAATACTACACGCATAGGGGAGTAGCTCAACGGTAGAGTCGCGGTCTCCAAAACCGTCGGTTGCATGTTCGAATCGTGTCTCCCCTGCCAAAACCTGTTCTAAACAAGAGCAGGTTTTTATTATAAGAATTTTTTATTGAATAAATTTTACCAAAGTTTTTAAAAAAAGTCAATTGTTATTTGTTTTGATAAAAGATATCTTCTTTACGTCCAAGCAAGTATTTGCTTAGTTTATCTCCATTTAGGTTATGTTTACGCATTTCAACAGCAGTTATGCGATGATTTTCATATGTCGTATAATAATAAATCCCTTTGTCCGCGTTACAGCAAGAAGCATATACCGTAATTTCATAGCTGCCATTACCAACTATACAAGCCCCTCTCGGATTAGCAACCGAACCGAGAATATGAAAAAATTGATTTACGCTCTCTTCTTCGGAACTACCTGAAATAGAATTAAGCTTTATAAAAGTCGCTTTTACAAAGCGAGATTGCGACGTATAATCACCCGGCAACCCTAAACCGCCCATGCCGCGAGTATAAGTTTTTAAACCAAGCTTCTTTGAAAAGTTGTTCTTGGGATCTCTTGAAGATAACCCGATATAATTATTAAGATTAAATATTTGCTTATCAAACGTCGGATTATTTGTCAATACTCCTGCCTTATTATCATAAATTTTCAATCCGTCTTTAACATACTCAACGGTAACCGCCTTTTCTCTGTCCGCAATTATCCAGTGTAGCTCGGCGGAAGGCAAATCATTGCTGTATCTAATATCCGCCAAATTTATTTTTTTGAGCTCGCTGACAGCTTGCTTTACCGATGAACACTTTCCCAATATATAAGGAATTAATTCAAATTGAGCAAGATTGATTTTATTACGCTGCAGTTTTGCGTAATAGGCGTTTCCCACAAAATTCAAGCCAGCCATACAAAGTCCCTTTTCGTTGACTGCGTCATAATAAAGCGGATAATTATCTCTTACATACGCCATTCCTATCATAGCATAGTGTTCTGTCATTTTCTCCGCTTCACGAAAATCCAGAACAAAATTTCGTGGTGTTACAGTAATTTCTTCAACATATGAAAAATCATAATCCAAAGTTCGCCCAAAGTAAAAATCTTTAGTTTTATAAGTTACAGCAGTACACATATAATCCCCTTAAATTTTTTATATATTTTTAACTATGTTATAAGTTTTTAATCAATAAAAAAGACAGCGACTCACACATAGCTGTCTTTTATCTATATATTATGCTTAACATAGTACTATGCAAAACATCAATTTATACCCTTACGTCACCTTTTTGCCCTAAAAGTTCACCATTTTGCTTTAATATGGGCTCAACCTCATTTGCAATAAACTCTTCAGTTTGCGAAGCCGCTCTTCCCGTAAACTTTTTAGCGTCGAGTATTTCATCGAGTTTGTCATGAACGGGCGCAAAAGCGCTGTCTGCCTTGATTAATTCGATTAAATTATTTTCTTTGCCAAGTTCTTTCACATTTTTGCCGGCCTGCATTGACAGTACCCTAATCTTCTCGTGCAGCTCCTGCCTGTTGCCTCCGGCTTTAACGCACTCCATCATTATATTTTCGGTAGCCATAAACGGAAGCTCTGCAGCAACATGCTTTGCGATTATCTTATCATATACGACAAGGTTTTCGCAGACGTTCATATAAATATTTAAAATGCCGTCCAAAGCTAAAAACGCCTGAGCATTAACTATTCTTCTGTTTGCGGAATCATCCAAAGTTCTTTCAAACCACTGTGTTGAAGCGGTAATTGCGCTATTCATAGGCAAAGAAATAACAAAACGCGCCAACGAACCTATTCTTTCGCTTCTCATTGGGTTGCGTTTATAAGCCATAGCCGAGGAACCAATCTGCGATTTTTCAAATGGCTCTTCGATTTCCTTCATATTTTGCAAGATACGAATGTCGTTAGAAAATTTGTAAGCGCTCTGTGCAATCTGTGACAGAACACACAAAACATTGTAATCAAACTTTCTCGGATACGTCTGCCCCGTAACACCGTATACCTTGTCAAATCCAAGTTTTGCAACGACTCTTTTTTCAAGTTCCTTTACTTTGCTTTCATCACCGCAAAACAGCTCCATGAAGCTTGCCTGCGTACCCGTAGTACCTTTGACTCCGCGCAATTTAAAAGAATTTTGCAAGTTGACAAGATTATTATAATCCATAGTTAAATCTTGCAACCAAAGCGTAGCACGTTTACCCACAGTAGTCAATTGCGCCGGCTGCAAATGTGTGAATCCAAGCGTGGGTAAATGTCTGTATTTAAGAGCAAAGCGCGACAGTTTATCGATAACATTCACAAGCTTAGTTTTAATTATTTCCAACGCGTCCCACAAAATAATCAGTTCCGAGTTGCAATCGACATAACAGCTTGTTGCACCGAG
>CAJUMW010000003.1:22571-53929 GCA_910587625.1 uncultured Christensenellaceae bacterium | reverse complement strand
AATTATAGGCATTGCGGATTTAGCCTGATCACCGAAAGCGTGAACGTGCGCCATAACATCGTGACGCACCTCTCTTTCATACTTTTCCGCTTGTTCGAAGTTTATGTCATCGGCATATTTTTTCATTTCATCGACTTGCGAAAGGGAAATATTAAGCCCAAGCTCCATTTCAGCCTCGGCAAGCGCAATCCACAGCTTGCGCCAAAGTTTAAACCGCTTATCATCGGAAAAATTTTCACTCATAGCGCGGCTTGCATATCTTGAAATCAACGGATTTTGATAAATACTGTTGTCCATATCTCAATATTTCTCCAATTAATTAAATTTTTTCGGGTGCAGCATACTCAATACCGAATGTTTCTACAGTCATTTTTTCCATAACCTGCGGTGTTTGAGGTTTATCATGCCAATCGCATTTAACATTTGCAATATCGTCCACAACCTCGATACCCTCGATAACTTTACCGAAAGCCGCGTATTGTCCGTCGAGATGGGAAGCGTTTTGGTGCATAATAAAGAATTGTGAGCCGGCAGAATCATACATCATCGAGCGCGCCATAGAAAGAACGCCGCGCTCGTGCTTTATGTCGTTTTTCATATAGCCGTTAATTTTAAACTCACCCTTGATTTTATAGCCGGGACCACCCGTCCCCTCACCGAGAGGGTCTCCTCCCTGAATCATAAAGCCGGAAATAACCCTATGAAATATCAACCCGTCGTAAAATCCGTTTTTGACAAGTGTAATAAAATTATTTACCGTATTCGGCGCTTTTTCGGGGTAAAGCTCGGCTTTTATAAGCTTACCACCCTGCATTTGTATAGTAACTATGGGGTTCTGCATATAATCTCCTTATTTTAAATCGTCAAATTTTTGTATTAAAACTCCCGCTTCGGCAAAAAGACGAAGTGAAAAATCATCGGGATAGCCTTCTTTATAAACAACGCGTGAAATGCCGGAATTAATTATAATTTTTGCACAAATAACGCAGGGCTGATGAGTACAGTACAGCGTACAGCCCTCTACGCTACACCCAACACGCGCCGCCTGAATAATAGCATTTTGCTCGGCGTGAACAGCGTAACAAAGCTCGTGCATTGTACCGCTTGCAATGTTAAGCGTCTTTCGCATACACTCCTTTTTATCAACGCAATTTTCAATACCTTGCGGCGCGCCGTTATAGCCAGTGGCAATAATTCGCTTATTTCTGACTATAACCGCCCCGACGTGCCTGTTCTCTTGAAAACAGCTCGACCAAGTTCCGATAAGCTCGGTCAGCTCCATAAATCTTTTGTCCCATTTATCCATATTATAATTCTACCATTAATTTCAATAAATTGCAATTTTTTACTTTAAAATGTTTAACTTTATTTTGTCAAGTTTATAAAATAGTTGTAACAAAAAAGAAAATTCGGAGGAATTTAATTATGACAATCAAACCTTTATTTGATAAAGTGGTTGTTGAGAACCTTAAGGCCGAGGAAAAGACAAAAAGCGGAATACTTTTGACGCCTGCCTCACAGGAAAAACCGGCAACCTGCCTTGTCGTAGCCGTAGGTCCAGGCGGACTTGTTGACGGAAAAGAAGTTAAAATGCAAGTTAAAGTCGGTGATAAAGTTCTGCTTGCAAAATACAGCGGAACCGAAGTTAAAGTTGATGATAAAGAATATACAATAATCCGCCAAAGCGATATTTTGGCAATTGTTGAGTAATTATTAAGGAGATTAAAATGGCTAAACAAATAAAATATGGCGACGAAGCCAGAAAACTTTTAGAAACAGGCGTCAACGTTGTTGCTGACACGGTAAAAATTACACTTGGCCCCAAAGGCAGAAACGTAGTTCTCGATAAAAAATTCGGAGCGCCTCTTATCACTAACGACGGTGTAACTATCGCTAAAGAAATAGAACTCGAGGACCCGTTTGAAAATATGGGCGCACAGCTTGTAAAGGAAGTTTCAACAAAGACCAACGACGTTGCCGGTGACGGAACAACCACCGCCGTTGTGCTTGCTCAGGCTATTGTGCACGAAGGGCTTAAAAACCTTGCTGCAGGCGCAAATCCTATGATTTTAAAAAGAGGTATCTCCTCTGCAGTTGAAACGGCCGTTGCAAAAATTCAGTCGATATCAAAGCCCGTCGAAAACAAACTTGCCATTTCACAGGTTGCCTCCATATCCGCAGGAGATGAAAAAATAGGTGAACTTATTGCCAACGCTATGGAAATTGTCGGCAAAGACGGCGTTATTACCGTTGAAGAAGGCAAAACTATGAACACCGAACTTTCCACGGTTGAAGGCATGCAGTTCGATCGCGGCTATGCCTCCGCTTATATGGTTACAAATACCGACAAAATGGAAGCCGTTCTCGATAATCCCTATATTCTTATTACAGATAAAAAGATTTCTTCACTTCAAGAAATTCTTCCCGTTATCGAGCCTATTGCTCAACAGGGCGCAAGACTTTTGATTATTGCCGAGGACGTTGAGGGTGACGCGCTTGCCGCACTTATAGTAAATAAGCTAAAAGGCGTTTTAAACTGTGTTGCAGTTAAAGCTCCCGGTTTCGGAGACAGAAGAAAGGCAATGCTTGAAGATATTGCAATTCTTACGGGCGGCACGGTAATTTCCAGCGATTTAGGTTATGAATTTAAGGACGTAACATTGGATATGCTCGGCAGAGCTTCACAAGTTAAAGTCGATAAAGACAACACCACTATTGTTGACGGAGCAGGTGAAGCGGACGCAATCAAAGCTCGTGTAGGTTCGATAAAGTCGCAGATATCAGAAACAACCTCCGACTACGACAGAGAAAAATTGCAGGAACGCCTTGCAAAGCTTGCCGGCGGAGTTGCGGTAATAAGCGTCGGCGCGGCTACCGAAGTTGAAATGAAAGAAAAGAAATTGCGCATCGAGGACGCTTTGGCGGCAACGAGAGCTGCAGTTGAAGAAGGTATAGTCCCCGGCGGCGGAGTTGCGCTTCTCTCTACAATTCCCGAGCTTAAAAAACTTGTTGCAGGCTTGCACGGAGATGAAAAAACGGGCGCTGCAATAGTTATGAAAGCTATCGAAGAACCTGTCCGTCAAATCGCAAAAAATGCAGGTTACGACGGTTCCGTAGTTGTAAACAAAATTTTGACGGCTAAAAAACCCAACTACGGTTTCGACGCACTCAAAAATGAATACACCGATATGGTGGCAAGCGGAATTATCGACCCCACTAAGGTTTCGCGTTCGGTTCTTCAAAACGCCGCGTCGGTTGCCGCAACACTTCTTACAACCGAAAGTATTGTAACTGACATACCCACTCCTCCCTCACCTCCTATGGGCGGAAATCCCGATATGGGCGGTATGTATTAAAAAGTTAAAAGAGCGGAAGCTTCAAAGCTTCTGCTCTTTTACTTTTGCATAAATTTTCATATCTTCAACAACGCCGTTTTTCAATGCGTTTGCAATCAAAGTGCCCTCACACATAAAGCCGCACTTTTCAAGCACGGGGCAAGAAGCCTTATTTCTTACAAACGGCTCTGCATATATCCTTATAATATCCGTATTAATAAAAACATAGTCACAAACCTGTGAAATTGCCGAAGTCGCTATTCCTTTATTCCAAAAATTTTCGCCTATGTAGTAGCCAAGCTCTGCAGTTCTAAAATGAATATTCGTTTGTCTGAATACTCCGATACTGCCGACCAACTTACCGCTATACTCGATTGCAAACGCAAAAACGCTGTTTTTGTCGCAATTAAGCATAGATTGAATAAAAATTTTAGCATCATCTTGAGTATAGGGAAACGGCAATCCGTCTCTAAGATTATCAAGAATACTTTTATTGTTTAAAAGGACTGAAAGCTCTTCGGCATCATCAACTTTCCATTCACGAATTTTACAAACCATATTTTACCCCTTCAACTTACTCAAAATGCGCTCCAAAGCATATTTACCGTGTTCATAAGTCAAACCGCCCTGAAAATATACAATATAAGGCGGTTTTACAGGGCCGTCGGCAGAAAGCTCAATAGAAGACCCCGAAACAAACGTGCCTGCAGCCATAATTACTTTATCGTCATAACCGGGCATATCCCAAGGTTCGCAGGTAACGTAGCTGTCAACAGGTGAAGCGTACTGTACTTCACGAATAAAGTTTACCATTTTGTCAGCACTGTCAAACTCTATTGCACGAGTTATATCATAGGGCGTTTTATCGAGAGAAGGATAATTCTTATATCCAAGCTCCCACATAGCCTGACCAATTAATAAGCTCGTTTTTAAAGCCTGCGCAACAGTGTGCGGTGCAAGAAACAATCCTTGATAATAATATTGATATCCGGAAGCAAACGACCCGACTTCAAGCCCAATCGACGGCGCAGTAAGTCTTTTTCCAATCAAATCAACATATCTTTGTTTGCCGCAAATATATCCGCCCGTCTGCGCAAGTCCGCCGCCGGCATTCTTTATAAGCGACCCGACAATAATGTCTGCCCCGACTTCCGTCGGTTCTTTTTTTTCTACAAACTCACCGTAGCAGTTATCAACGAAAATACAGCCCGCAAAACCAAGTTCACGAACAAATTTGCATACTTTGCCTATCTCATCACAGGAAAGCGCGTCCCTCAACTCGTAACCTCGAGAACGCTGAATATAGACAACTTTAACACTTTTATTTAATTTATTTTTAATGCCGTTGAAATCAAAATGACCGTCAATAAGCTCACAATAATCAAAATTTATCCCAAAATCCTTTAAAGAGCCGTTATTTTCACCGAAAATTACCCCTCTCAAAGTATCATACGGCATTCCGCTTACACAAAACAACGTATCATTAGGGCGCAATAAGCCGAAAAGCGCTACCGTCAAAGCATGAGTACCCGACAACAAATGCGGGGAAACTATTCCCGACTCCGCGCCAAACGCTTCGGCATAAAGCGTGCCGATGCAGTCGCGTCCCTCGTCGTCATATCCGTAACCCGTAGAACCGTTAAAATGACGCGAAGCAACACGATGCTTATTGAACGCGTTAAGCACCTTAACCTGATTAAAATATGAAATTTCGTCAATATCTTTAAATTTATTTGTAAGCTTTTGCTCGCATTCTTCAATAAAATTCATTCGTTCATTAACTCCGCAATTCTGTCTGCCGTAGCTTCGCTGGGCTTTAACCAAACTAAATTAGGCAATTTTTTAAAAAAAGTCAACTGTCTTTTAGCATAATGACGTGTATTTTGCTTAATTATATCACACATAGTACTATATAAAATGTTATTTTTTAAATATTCAACAACTTCTTTGTAGCCGATTGCCTGCATGCATTGACAATTTTCGTCAATTCCGCTTCTAAGTAACCCCTCAACCTCTTCAACTAAGCCGTCGGACAACATTTTATCTACGCGCAAATTAATTCTATCATAGAGTTGCTCTCTCGGAAAATCAATCGCTATTGCAAGATAATCATAATTAGGTAGAAGTTTGTCGTTTTGGTCAGATTTCTTTTTTCCGCTTGTTTCATATATCTCAAGCGCCCTTATTATTCGCTTTGTATCGTTGACATGTAATTTTTGAGCGCTTTGACTATCTACTTTTTGTAATATCTTAAATAGCTCTTCCTTTCCACGTTCATTTAAAAATTTTGTATATTTTTTCCTTATCTCACTGTTAGCCGCCGTATTGCCGTAACTAAATTCAAAAAGCAGCGAATTTACATAAAATCCTGTACCGCCGCAAATAACGGGCGTTTTACCGCAAGTAAATAAATTTTTTAATATTGGCTTAGCCAAACTACAATAATCCGACACACTGAACGACGATTTGGGGTCAACAACATCAATCATATGGTGCTTTACTCCACGCATCTCCTCAACTGTCGGTTTAGCTGTACCAATATTTAAGCCCTTATAAATGAGCTGTGAATCTGCGGAAATAATTTCGCTGTTAAATTTTTCGGCACACTCTACAGCAAGCGAAGTTTTACCGGAAGCCGTAGCGCCACAGATAACGAGAACCTTTTTCAAAATCAAACTATCCTTTTAAACATTTTCTCGATATCTTTTTTGGTCAATTTAACACACACGGGTCTGCCGTGCGGACATTTCAACCCCAAATTTCCGTCAAGCATTTCAAAAAGTTTATCAACTTCTTGTTCGGTCAACCTCATGCCGCCCTTTATTGCATGCTTACAAGCCGTCATGGCGAGCCTGTCCTTCAATACATCTTCAACGTCAATGTTTTTCAAACTGTTGATTTGCGATAAAATCTCTTCAAAAAAGTTTTTTATATTGATGTTTTGTAAATCAACGGGCACTTCGTCAACCCTGTACGAACCGTAACCAAACGGCGCAATACCCAAACCTATTGCCCTTAATATCTTTATATTCGAGTCCAAAAACTGCGATTCTACTGAATTGACCGTAAAAATATACGGAAACAGCATCGGTTGTTTTATAATTTCACGGTTTTTTAAATCCTTGCAAAGTTTATCGTAAATCAACCGCTCGTGCGCCGCGTGCTGGTCTATTATATAAATGCTGTCCTCAACCTCATACATTAAATACGTGTCAAATAGGCTTGTCCTGTATTTGAAAGCTTTATAGTCGATTTTCTGTTGCTCGTCCTTTTTTCTGCCAAAATACTCTTTTTGAATCTCATATGCTTTAAAATTGTCGAGATTCGGCAACATAGTGTCGTCGGTAACAGACATTTTATTTTCTTTTACACTATGCTTTAATGCCGTCGGCAAAAAATCTGAATTTCCGTTTTCAATCACCTTAACCGTAGGAAGAATATTGTCCAATTTGGGAGAAAATTTTTCATACTTATTCTCGTTTGTCAAAGGCTGAGAATAGACTTTGTTTAAGTTATCGACTGTTTCCGAAGTCGACTTAATTTCGGGAATACGAGTTTCCGAAATAACAAATTCCGTAGCCTTAGCCGTACCGTCGAGAACGGGCGCAATTACAGAATAAATTGCAGAATAAACAGTTCTGTTATCTACAAACCGCACGTCGGCTTTATTGGGATGAACATTAACGTCCACGAAATCGCACGGGACTTCAACGTTTAAGACGTAAAACGGGTATTGCCGCTTCATCATATAGTTTATGTAAGCGTTATTTATAGCAGTTGAAATGGTATTGTTGATAATATATCTGCCGTTTAAAAATATACTTTGATAAGTTTTATTGGCTTTAAAAAAGTTTTGATTTCCGATAAAGCCGCTAATTTTAAAGTCACCCTTCTGCGCTTCGATTTTATAGCACTGTGAAAGCGTTTTTGCACCGTAAACCTGAGCCACAGCCTCGTCAAGACCTCCGCCGAAGCTCTGTAAAATCAATTTACCGTCGACAAAATATTTAAAAGCAACGTTAGGATTCCCTAAAATATAGCGTGTAACAAAGTTTGTAATATCCGCCTCTTCCTTTTTATCTGTCTTTAAAAACTTTGCCCTTGCAGGCGTGTTATAGAATAAATCCCTGACTGTAATCTGAGTACCTTGTTCCAGCGCGGCAGGCGTAATATCTCCGACAACTCCGTCCTCGCAGCAAATTTTATAAGCAGAATTTCCCTCGGTTATAGAAATTAGCTCAACTTTTGAAATTACAGAAATACTTGCAAGAGCTTCTCCTCTGAACCCGAGCGTAGTAATCTTATCCAAATCCTCCGCTTTTGAAATTTTACTTGTTGCGTGCGGAGTAAACGCGTCGCAAAGGTCGTCGCGCTCGATACCCGACCCGTTATCAATAATTTTAATAAGCTGTTTTCCGCCGTTCTCTATATAAATTTCAATTTCGGTCGAGTGAGCGTCAAGGCTGTTTTCAATTAACTCTTTAACGGCAGAATAAGGCCTGTCGATAACTTCACCAGCGGCAATTCTGTTATATACGTTTTTGCTGAGAACGTTTATCTTTTTCATTTTTTCACCTTTTCAACGAGGTCCCCCACAAGCAAAAACGCCTGCATCGGGGAAAGATTATTCATATCGACTTCGCTTAAAATTTTTTCTACTTCCGAAACTTCGGTTATAGCTTCTTCCGCGCTTTCAACAACCTTTCTGTCCCCACTTTCGACAACTTTCAAAATCTTTTTTGCTCTGTCCGTAACGCTTTTAGGCACGCCCGCAAGAGCCGCAACTTCGATACCGAAACTGCGGTTTGCGCCGCCGCGCATAATTTTACGCAAAAAAACTACCGTACCGTTAATTTCTTTGACGGAAATTTTATAATTTTTAATTCCCTCTAATTTATCCTCAAGCTCTGTAAGCTCGTGATAATGCGTTGCAAACATTGTTCGCGCTCCGATATGCTGGGTTATGTGCTCGATTACCGCCCAGGCAATGCTCAAACCGTCATATGTAGAAGTACCTCTTCCAACTTCGTCCAAAATAAGCAGACTGTTTTTTGTAGCGTTTTGCAAAATTGCGGCGACCTCTATCATCTCAACCATAAACGTACTTTGGTCCGAAATCAAGTTATCGCTTGCCCCGACACGGGTAAAAATTCTGTCGATAAGCGGAATTTGCGCCGACTTTGCAGGAACAAAGCAGCCGAGATGCGCCATTACCGTTATAATAGCCGTCTGGCGCATATAAGTGCTCTTACCTGCCATATTCGGCCCCGTCAATATCATAGTACGGTTTTCCCCCTCGTCGAGAAGCGTGTCGTTGGGGATAAACCTTTCCTTTGTAATTACTTCAACAACAGGATGTCTACCTTCGCTAATCATAAGCGTATCGCTTTCTACTATCTGCGGACGCACATACTTATTCGTCTTTGCAACTTCGGCAAAGGAAACAAGCATATCTAAATAAGCAACCGATGAGGCAATTATCTTAAATCTGTCTATAAACTCGCTCAAATATTCTTTAATTTGACTGTAAATTTGAGTTTCAAGCTTTTCGCAAAGTTCATTGCCCGTCAAAATTTTTTCTTCCAAAGCTTTCAACTCTTCGGTTATATATCTTTCGGCATTTGCAACAGTCTGTCTACGCTGGTAATTGAGCGGCACTTTGTCCGAAAAGGACTTGTTGACTTCAATATAATATCCAAAAACCCTGTTGTATCCGATTTTCAGGTTTCTTATACCGGTTTTGTCACGCTCGTTAGCCTCCAATTTGGTTATATATTTAGCACCGTTTTCTACAATTTCCCTTTGTTCGTCAAGCTTTTCGTTAAAACCCTTCTTTATAATAGTAGCATCATCGGAATTATTAGTGTTGATTGCCTTATCGATTAAATTATAAACCTCGTCAAGGTCATACAACCTCTCGTTTATCTCGTTAATAACATCAGAAGTAAACCCCGAAAGACAGAATTTCAGCGAAGGAATAACTTTCAAAGAGCTTGATAAATTATTGCAATCTTTAACTTTGACAGTATTATTACTTATTTTTCCCGCTATACGCTCGATATCTTTAATTTCTTTCAACATATCGGAAATTTTCAACCTTATGACGGTAGAATCGTAAAGCTCCTGCACACCGTCAAGACGTTTTTCGATTTCGGCTCTGTCATAAAAAGGATACAAAATATTCGAAGCAATAAACCTTGCACCCATAGGCGTCTTTGTTTTATCCAAGACCCAAAGCAAACTGCCGTATTTACTGCCGTTGCTCATATTTTTGACTATTTCAAGGTTCTTGAACGCCGTTGCGTCAAGCTGCATATACTTTTCGTTCGAAAGATATTTTATTCCGTCTATATTTTTAAGCGCATGTTTTTGCGTTTCTTTCAAGTATTCAACAAGCGCACCTGAAGCGCATATAGCGTCGCTGTGACCGATTATCGAGAAAGCTGAAAGAGTTTGAACGTGGAACTGCTCCAATAGCGTTCTTTCAGCGGCGGCGAAACCGAAAGCCCACTCGGGATAACTTGAAAAATGAGGCACAATTCCACGATTAACTTCGGGTAAATCTCTTACGGCAAATAACATTTCGTCATTGCTTATTACCTCTTTTACATCAAGTACAGTCATATTCGCGATACATTTTTTTACGCTTTCCGCGCCGAAAAATTCAGTCGCAAAAAATTCACCGGTGGAAATATCCGACCATGCAAACGCCACCGTATTGCCGTGTTTAAATACCGAACAGATAAAATTATTGTTTTTTTCATTTAAAGCGTCACCGGTCAACGTACCGGCAGTCACTACGCGAACCACGTCGCGCGCAACAATCCCCTTTGCCTGTGAAGCCTCTTCAAGTTGCTCGCAAACCGCCACCTTTTCCCCAAGTGAAACAAGCTTTGTAATATACCCCTCTGCGGCATGGTGAGGTATTCCGCACATAGGCGCGCGCTTTTCAAGTCCGCAATCCCTGCCTGTAAGCGTCAAATCCAAAAGTTCAGAAGCTTTTATTGCATCATCAAAAAACATCTCGTAAAAATCACCGAGTCGATAAAAAATAATGCAATCTTTATATTTTTCCTTGACGGAAAAATAGTGTTTCATCATAGTAGAAAGTGCCATATAAATCCCTTAAACCAATGTACCCGTCAACGAAATGCCGCTTGCGCTCTCGATTTTAACTTTCAAGAACTCTCCTATAACGTCAGTGTCGCCATGAAAATACGCCATTCGGCCGTATTCATCTCTACCGAGATACATCTGCTTTTTATCGTCGTACCCTTCACAAAGTATTTCTATCGTTTTGCCTACGTATTCCGCCGATTGATCTCTTGTCTGTGAATTGACAAGAGAAATCAGCTGCATTATTCGCTTTTTTGAAACCTCTTCAGGAATTTGTCCGTCCATTTTAGCCGCAACCGTACCTTCGCGCTTTGAATAAACAAATGTAAACGCCGACGAAAACCCAACCTCTTTAACAAGCGATAGCGTATCGTTAAAATCTTCATCGCTCTCGGTAGGAAAACCGACTATTAAATCGGTAGTTATTGTGCAGTCGGGAACATATTTTTTTAAAATTTCCACCTTTTTTAGATAGTCGGCCGAAGTATAACGCCTGTTCATAGCCTTTAAAATTCTATCCGAACCGCTTTGTACGGGCAAATGTACGGCATTGCATATTTTTGAATTTTCAGCAATAACTTTTGCAAGCTCTTCGGAAAAATCTTTCGGATGACTTGTCATAAATCTCAAACGAAATTTTCCGTCAAGGTTGGCAATTTTTTGCAAAAGCTCGGGGAAATTAATGTCGTTTGTTCCGTTGGCGTAAGAATTTACATTCTGACCTAGCAGCGTAAGCTCTTTATAGCCGAGAGAAATAAGCTCTTTTGCCTCATTAATAATATCTTCGGATTTTCTGCTTCGCTCTCTTCCTCGAACATATGGCACTATGCAATAGGTACAAAAATTATTGCAACCGTACGTTATGTTTATCCAAGCGTTGGGGTAGCTTGTCCTAAGAGGTTTTTCATTTTCCGATATCTCCCCTTCGCTTTCGAATACTTCAATAACAGATTTTTTCTGCGACTGTTTTTTTATTACATATTCTTTGAGTTTACCCAAATTGTGCGTGCCGAAAATTATATCGACATAAGGGAACTTATCGTGCAAAGTATTCGCCTTACCTATTTGTTGCGTAAGGCAACCGCCTACGGCAATAATCATTCCTTTTTTCTTCGCTTTAAGCTTTTTAAGCATGCCGATATTGCCGAAAGCATGATTTTCGGCGTTTTCTCTGATGCAACAGGTATTGAAAACAGCTATATCTGCGTCCTCGATATTGTCGCAGCTCTCATACCCGAGCGAGGAAAGAATGCCGGCAATCTTCTCGGACTCGTGTACATTCATCTGACAACCGTATGTTGTAATGTGATAATACTTACTCATATTCCATATAATTATATATTTTTTTACAAAATTTTTCAATAAAATTTGCAACAATAATTTAATTTTATAAATACTATTTACGATGACTAAGTTTTTAAAGATATTGTTAATAGTTTTTTTAAGTATTTTAATAATTATAGGCGCGCTTATAAGCGCCTACTTTATAATAACCAAAGACGCTGTCTTAGATGAAAGTAAGTTAATTAACCCCAATCAAAGCGTAATTATATACGACGACGAAGGCAACGAGCTGATAAGCGCATCGGTGGCCGGTAAGAAAAAGAGCGTTAAAATCGAAAATTTAAGCGATGACTGTATAAATGCCTTCATTGCCTCTGAGGATAGAACTTTTTATTCGCATAACGGTCTTAATTACAGAAGAATGATAAAAGCGGCGTATAAAAATATGATTTCACGCTCGTTCAAAGAGGGCGCGTCAACAATTAGCCAACAATTAATTAAAAACACTCATCTTTCACAGGATAAAACAATTAAGCGTAAACTCAATGAAATAAGACTGACAAAGCAGCTAGAACGCGCTTATTCAAAGAACGAAATTCTTGAAATGTATCTCAACACCATCTATTTCGGACACAATTGCTACGGGCTTCAAAGCGCGGCTGAATTCTATTTTGATAAAAAGGCAGAAAATCTCGATCTATGCGAGAGCGCAACTTTGGTAGGACTGCTTTCCTCACCAAATAATTATTCCCCATTTAAAAATCCCGAAAAAAGCTTGAAAAAGCGAAATACTGTGTTGAAATGTATGCTTGAATGCAATTTTATTGACGAAAATACCTATCAAAACAGTATAAAAATGCCGTTAGACGCCGTTCAAAACAGCGTTAAGGGCAAAAATTACGACTATTTACACGCAGTTTTCGACGAACTTGAAGAACTTGGACTTAACGCATACGACTTGACGGACGGCTGTATTATAAAAACCTATCTGAATGCAGAGTTACAGTCTTTTATAGAAAATCACTCATACGATTGTGACAATTCGGTTATTATTACTTCAAATTGCGGCGGAGTAAATGCTTATAAATCAACTATAAACGGAGTAAAACGCCAACCGGGCTCAACCATAAAGCCCCTACTCGTATATGCTCCGGCGATTGAAGAAAAAATTATAAGTCCGTTCACGGGCATTTTAGACGAAAAAATCAACTATAACGGCTATTCACCGGAAAACTTCGATAAAAAATATCACGGTTTTGTAACCGTGACAGAAAGTATTAAAAACAGCTACAACGTCCCTGCCGTAAAAACGCTTAATATGTTGACGATTAAAACAGCCGAAAAATATCTGACGAGAATGAATATCGCATTAGAAGAAGATGAAAAAAATCTTTCGCTTGCGCTCGGTGGTATGAAATACGGCATAAGTCTAAAAGATATTGCAGATAGGTACTCTACCTTTGCAAATAGCGGAATTTATATGCCGTCGCGGTTCATAAAAGAAATAGTAACAAAAAACGGTGAAAAAATTTATTTAAACGAACAATCGCAAAGCAGAGTATTTTCCGAAGGCACTTGCTCGCTTATGAACGAAATGCTTCTCGAAACCTCAAAAACCGGCACGGCAAAAAAATTGTCCGACTTGAAATACGACGTTGCCAGCAAAACGGGCACTTGCGGAACAGAAGAGGGAAATACCGACGCATATTCAATTAGCTATACTTCAAACCATTGCGTAGGAATTTGGTTGGGAGACAAGGACAACAAAAAGCTTAAAATTACCAGCGGCGGAAATTGCTGTGCGCTTGCAAAAGAAGTATTAGAAAAGTTATACGACAAAGAAGTTCCGCCTGCTCTTAATACCGTAAGCGGTACGTCAACAGTTGAAATTGACGCCGAAGAATATTACACGAACAACAAAATTATAATTGCCGACACACTGTCCCCTACATTAAATAAGTTAAAAGTTAAGGTTTTACTCGGCAACGAGCCAAAGGAAAAATCAAGCAGATTTTCATCACCAACTATAAAATTACCGTCAATTTCAGTCAAAAACAATACAGTAACTATATCATTATGTCAGACAAAGTACTACGCATATTTAGTAAAACGTTATTTTAACGACAAATTTGAGGTCATATACGACGGTAAATGGAAAGAAAGCATTTTAGACGAACCAAATAACGGATACTACACCTACACCGTTACCCCCTATTATATAAACGGGGAAGAAAAAATTTTCGGCAAGGAAATATCCCTGCCGACTGTAAGTGTAAATAATTCGAAATCTTCTTTAGATATAAAAATTCCGGATATTGTAAATAAGGATTGGACTAATTTATAAATCCATAACTTCAAGAGTCGACAGCGATTCTTCGATTAGCGCCTCAACGTCAAGCTTGCTCTCCTCCGCCAAAACACTTTCAAGCGTCGGTTTAATAATCGGGTGCTTGGGTAAAAAAACCGTGCAACAATCTTCATAGGGCTGAATGGATATTTCATATGCACCCATAGCTCTGCTGCGCTCTATTATTTCGTCTTTATCAAATCCGCACAGCGGCCTTAAAACAGGAAGAGTTTCTATAACGCTGTTTGAAGAAGTCATACCCTCAACAGTCTGACTTGCAACCTGCCCCAAACTTTCCCCCGTAATCAGACACTGCGCTCCGCATTTTTTTGCAACGCGCTCGGCAATACGCATCATAAATCTTCGTAAAAGTGTAACCATATATTCTCCGTTACACTTTTTATGAATTTCTTCTTGAATACGCGTCACAGAAACTATATTAAGCCTCAATCCGCAAGCATACTTTGAAAGCACGTTTGCAAGCGCGCAAACCTTGTCCTTAGCCTGCATATTTGTGTAAGGATAACTGTGAAAATGAATACAGTCGACGTGCATACCGCGCTTTGCAATCATATGACCGGCAACGGGACTGTCAATACCTCCCGATATAAGCAAAAGACCTTTTCCGGAAGTTCCAACAGGCATACCGCCTGCTCCCTTAAAAAACTCGTTGAAAACAAGCGTAGTTCCGTTTTCGCGCACATCGATATTTATAACAAATTGCGGATTATGCACGTCAACGGAAAGATTTAAGTTTTGACTTAAAAGCCGACCGCCTATTTCCGCATTAATTTGCATCGAGTCAAGCTCAAAGCTTTTGTCGGCACGATGCGTCGACACTTTAAACTTTCCGCTATCCGAACAAACGCTTTTTGCCGCATTAAAAATTGCATCCATTTGAGTTTGCACTTTTAAAGCAATACTAAGAGAATGAATCCCGAAAACCTTTTGCAAGCGGGAAACTAAATTTTCGGTTTCCTCCTCCTCAAATGCTTCAACAAGGTATCGTCCGCTTTGTCTTTTAATCTCGTGCTTAAAGCCTTTTAAAGCTTTTTCCATATTTATTATTAAAACCCGCTCGAAATATCCTCTATTTTTACCTTTCAAATGTATTTCGGAATACCGAACTATTATAACTTTTTCCATAATTAAGCCATTATCGCCCTTCTGTTTGATACAATTTTATTTAATATTTCCGCAGCTTTAAATATTTCGTCTAATGTTGTTTCAGATGACAAACTAAGCCTCAACACTCCGTCCGCAACGCTTTCAGGGTAGCCGCAGGCAATTATAGTTCTTGAAAATCTCTTTTTCTCGTTCGATGAACAAGCTGAACCCGTACCGATAAGCAGCCCCAAATCGTCGGCTTCGTGTAAAATAGTTTCCCCTCTTACTCCATCGGCGCTCACACTCAAAATATATGGGGAACAGGTTGACGCGGATATTCTTGTAAATAGCTGTTTATCAAGCTTTTCCCAAAGCTTTTCCTGTAACTTGAGTACAAGCTGATAATTATTCTTTATTGTCAAATACTTTTTCACTGCGGCAAACTCGAAATCTTTAACTGCAAAGATATTTTCCGTACCGCTTCTAAGCCCTTGCTCTTGTCCTCCGCCGTAAATATACGGCTTAATTATCGCGCTTCTTTTTCTTATTAAGGCTCCGCAACCCTTTACTCCGCCTATTTTATGTGCGCTAATCGAATATAAATCAATATTACTTGTCAGTTTAAATGCTATTTTTCCGAAAGCCTGAACTCCGTCGGAATGAAAAAGCGCATATTTATTTTTTAATTTAACTCTTTTTGCAATATCTAAAATATCGTTAACGGCACCCGTCTCATTATTGACGTGAATAACAGAAACAAGTGAAGTTTTATCATCGATAAGGCTAAGCAAATTTTCAACGTCAACACTGCCGTCACTGTTAATTTTGGCAAATCTTACCTCTAAACCACGCTGCTTTGCTTCGTTTGCAGACGCAAACACGGCAGAATGCTCCCCGGAACTAACAACAATATTTCCTCGCTTTCCGCCGCAAAATATTGCTTGATTGTCAGCCTCGGTACCGCCGGAGGTAAAAGTCAAATCAAAATTTTCGTTGCTTGCAATCAAAGACAAAATATTGGTCTTTGCCGCTCTTATTTCTGCTTGGAGTTTATACCCGTCCTTATATAATGAGGACGGGTTAAAATAATCTTCGTATAAATATTTTTCCGCGGCTTTAAGACATTCTTTGTCTGGCTTTGTTGTAGCCGCATTGTCAAGATAAATCATTAAATTTCAATAGTTCCTTCAAACGACTGTTTTACCGTGCCGTCAAGCTCAACCGTGCCATTTTCATACTTAACAAACAAGTCTCCGCCGTTTTGTTTAACGGTAATAACTTCGCCGAGCGCTCCGTAACCGTTGACTACCGAGGCTATTGCCGATGCCGCCGCACCTGTAGCGCAAGACCTAATTTCTCCGTTGGTTTTACCCCATACACGCATCCTTACAGCAACTTTATTGACAATTCTCACGCATTCAACGTATGTACCCACGGGGAAAAGTCCCGTATCGATTACCGCCTGTCCGAGTGCATCCAAATCGATTTCCTCTATTTTATCGCTCAAAATAACCAGATGAGGATTACCGACATCAACAAATGTTGCGCAATATTCACAGCCTAAAAGCTCAAGTTTTTTAATTACCTCAACTTTGGGCTCTCCCAAATTGACGCAAACAGAGCTTGCCTTCTCGTTAAATGAATTTACTGAAAGATTTTTTACGCCGCAACATGTTTCAAGTGTTATGTTTTCACCGACAAGCTTTCTGTCAAAGAGATATTTTGCAACGCATCTTAAAGGATTTGCCGCCATACCGCCGTCACTGCCGTCACTGTTAAAAATACGAACTTTGGCGTCCGCAACTTCCGATTTTTCAATCAACACAACACCGTCTGCGCCTATTGCATTGTGCCTGTCCGAAAAGTTGATTGCAAGCGATTCGGGGCAGGTTATATTACCGGAAAAATTATCAAAGAAGATATAATCATTTCCGCAACTGTGCATTTTGCTGAAATTGAGCTTGAGTTTACTTGTTCTCAGCGCATTTATATCGACAAGTTCGGTATTAAACTCGTTGTATCTGCCGGCAATAACGTCTGCAAGCGCGTTTGTGGTATCAAGCGAAGTTAAAACGGTTATACCCTTTAAAATTGCGTGATGGTGCAAGCTTATATAGTTTGATATCGACTCGATATCGGTCTTACCCGTATATACAATATAGTCGACCTTGCCGTCGTCCATAAGCTTGAAAATTTCTTCGTTGGAAGAAAGTCTTGCAACGTCGGTACATTCTATTCCAAGGCTTCTGATAACATCCGCCGTACCCTTAGTTGCATAGAAATTCAATCCGAGGTCGGCAAACTTTTTGACTATATTTATAATTTCAAATTTGTCTTGATCGTTGATTGTAAAATAGATACCGGCAGGCTTATGTTTTGTCGGATGCTTCATATTGAACCCTGCCGAAACAAGCCCCTTAAACAACGCTTCTTCGATTGTCTTGCCAATACCGAGTACTTCGCCCGTAGATTTCATTTCGGGACCGAGCTGTGAATTTACGTCATTGAGCTTTTCAAACGAGAATACGGGTACTTTAACCGCCACATAGGGAGAATTGGGAAACAGACCTGTTCCGAAACCAAGCTTTTTAAGCTTTGCCCCCATTAGAATTTTCGTTGCCAAATCTACCATAGGGACGCCCGTAACCTTTGAAATATAAGGTATTGTTCTCGAAGCCCTCGGATTTACTTCAATAACATATAGTTCGTTTTGATAAATGAGGTACTGAATATTGATAAGGCCCTTGGTCTTTAAAGAAATTGCAAGCTTTGTAGATATATCCACTACTTTTTTAAGCATAGCGTCGCTTAAATTATAGGGAGGATATACCGCGATAGAGTCACCGCTGTGAACGCCGGCGCGCTCGATATGCTGCATAATTCCGGGGATAAGCACGTCAACACCGTCGGAAATTGCGTCAACTTCAAGCTCCGTACCCATAAGATATTTATCGCACAGCACGGGATTTTCTATTTTTTGCGCAAGTATTACGTCCATATAGCGCTCGATATCGTTTTGAGTAAACGCAATGGTCATATTCTGACCGCCGATTACATATGACGGACGAAGCAACACGGGATAGCCCAAAGTTTCAGCAGCTTTCACTGCGTCCTGCTTGTTCATTACGGTAAGTCCCTTGGGACGTGCAATACCGAATTGCTCCAAAAGCGCGTCAAAACGCTCTCTGTCCTCCGCTAAATCTACACTGTCGGCAGGCGTACCGAGGATGCGTATGCCCTTTTTATCAAGATAACTGCAAAGCTTAATTGCCGTCTGCCCGCCGAAGGTTATTACAACTCCGTACGGTTTTTCGATATCGATAACGTTTTGAACATCCTCGGTAGTCAACGCCTCAAAATACAGCCTATCCGCAGTATCAAAGTCTGTTGAAACAGTTTCGGGATTGTTATTTATAATTACAACCTCATATCCCAACTTTTTAAGCGCCCATACGCAATGAACGGAAGAATAATCAAACTCGATACCCTGACCTATGCGTATAGGTCCGGAACCGATAACAATTATTCTCTTTTTAGTCGAATTTAGAACAAACGGCTTTGCCTCGTCATGCTCTTTCTCGTCGTAAGTTGAATAGAAATAAGGCGTCTGCGCGGCAAATTCCGCAGCACAGGTATCTACCATTTTGTAAACGCAATTAATGTGCGCAGGCAATTTATTGCCTGAAATTCTCTCTAACGCTTTATCGGGATATCCTAACTTTTTCCCCCTCAAATACAGCTCTTTGGAAATTGTTTGATTAGAAATTTCACTTTCAAACGCAGCTAAATTTCTGAGTTTATTTAAAAACCAGCGGTCTATTTTTGTAATATTGAAAATATCGTCACAAGGCACACCTCGCTTTATTGCCTGGTAAACCACAAACAGTCTTTCGTCTGTCAGCTCGTGTAATTTTTCATAGATAGTATTATCGTCAAGAGCGGCAAGTTTTGGCATATCAAGCGTATCACAGGAAATTTCAGCGCCCCTTACCGCTTTCATAATAGCCATTTCGAAGCTTGTGCCAATTGACATAACCTCTCCCGTGGCTTTCATTCTTGTACCCAAAGTTCTCTGCGCATATAAAAATTTATCAAACGGCCATTTGGGAAGTTTGACTACTATATAGTCGATAGTTGGCTCGAAACAAGCATAGGTTTTGCCCGTAACGTCGTTGCGTATTTCGTCAAGCGTATAACCCAAAGCTATTTTTGTAGAAACTTTAGCTATGGGGTATCCTGTTGCCTTAGAAGCGAGCGCCGAAGAACGCGAAACTCTCGGATTTACTTCAATAACAGCATATTCAAACGAATTTGGATTTAATGCAAACTGACAGTTGCAACCACCCTCAATTTTAAGCTCGGTAATGATTTCAAGCGAAGCCGTACGCAACATCTGGTATTCTTTGTCGGAAAGCGTAACAGCAGGAGCTACTACTATCGAGTCGCCTGTATGAATACCGACAGGGTCAAAGTTTTCCATAGAGCAAACGGTAAGCACGTTGCCTGCACCGTCGCGCAAAACCTCGAACTCGATCTCTTTCCAACCGCCTATGTATTTCTCGATTAACACCTGAGTAATGGGTGAAAGCATAAGTCCGTTATGCGAAATGAGTCTTAACTCTTCTTCGTCGTTTGCAACGCCGCCGCCCGCGCCGCCAAGCGTATATGCAGGACGAACTATTACGGGATATCCTATTTTGTCGGCAATTTTTATGCAGTCGTCAACCGTATATGCAATGTCTGAGGGCACTACGGGTTGATTAATTTTCTGCATTGTTTCTTTGAACAGTTCCCTATCCTCGGCTCTGTCTATCGATTCAAGATTTACGCCGATAAGCTTTACGCCGTGTTCGGCTAAAAATCCGCTCTTTGCAAGCTGACAACCAAGGTTTAATCCCGTCTGTCCGCCAAGCGAAGCCAAAAGACTGTCAGGCTTTTCCTTTATTATAATTCTTTTTAACGTATTGATAGTCAAGGGCTCGAGATAAATTTCATCCGCCAGTGCCTTATCCGTCATGATTGTAGCAGGGTTTGAATTGCAAAGAACGACGTTTACACCTGCGTCCTTTAAAACCCTGCATGCCTGCGCTCCGGCATAATCAAACTCGGCAGCCTGGCCTATAACTATCGGACCTGAGCCGATTACAAGTACTTTTTTTATGTCTTCTCTCTTAGGCATTGAACTTTTTCTCCTTAATGTTATTCAGGAATTTATCGAAAAGTTTATCGGCATCCTGAGGTCCGCAACAAGCTTCAGGGTGAAACTGTACGGTAAACGCGTTCATATCGGGATAATCCACACCTTCACAAGTGTTGTCGTTGACATTTATAAAGCTAAGTTCACCTACGCCTTCAAGTGAAGATGAAATTACTTCATACCCGTGATTTTGACTTGAAATATAAATTCTACCAGACTTTAAGTTTTTCACGGGCTGATTAGCGCCCCTGTGCCCGTACTTCATTTTCTTTGTCTTGCCCCCCATTGCAAGCGCGAAAAGTTGATGACCGAGACAAATACCGAAGATAGGAAGCTTGCCGGCAAGTTTTTTGATATTTTCAATTATCTCAACATTTTCAGCAGGGTCCCCCGGTCCGTTTGCAAGCATAAGCCCGTCCGGATTAAAAGATAAAATTTGTTCAGCTGTATAATATGAAGGTACTTTAATACAATAACACCCCCTCTTTACAAGCTCGCGCGAAATATTGTCCTTTGCGCCGAAATCCCACAAAACCACCCTGTAATGCTCGGGATTTCCGCTATATATAACTTCGTTTGAAGTAACGGTTTTTACTGCATCTCTAATGGTATAATTTGCAACAGCTTGCAAGTCAACTTTTGGCTTTGAGGTAATTGCAGCGTTCATAACTCCAGCTTCTCGAACAATTTTGGTCAACTCGCGAGTGTCGATTCCGTAAATACCAACTATATTATTTTCTTTTAAGTACTCGTCAAGCGTTTCTTCACATCTGAAATTTGACGGAGTATCGCATTTTTCGCGCACAATATATGCGGAAACCCAAGGTTTTCTGCTTTCACAATCGGATTTGATTATTCCGTAGTTACCGATAAGCGGAAATGTTTGAGTTACAATCTGACCGTAGTAGCTCGGGTCGGTAAGCGTTTCGATATAACCTGTCATTCCCGTAGTAAATACAAGTTCACCGATTATATCTCCGTCGGCGCCAAATCTTGTGCCGACAAACTGCTTACCGTTTTGTAAAGTTAAATAAACTTTATCGTTCTTCATTGTAAAATTCCTCAAAAGATTAAAATAAAGACCCATTTAAAAAATAAATGAGTCAAATAAACGAAAATTATAAAAACGAATATCTTCGACGGAATTATCAATACCGCCGTTATTTAGAAATCTATTGACCGATGTTGTTTGAAAAGTCAAATTTCTCATAGCCGTTCTCTTATATCTTTTTAATTATATTAAAATGTAATAAACAAGTCAAGCAAATGTCAATACAGTCTTGTAAGAAAATCAAAATTTTTTAAGCGCTTTTTTAGTTGCTTATAATCGGGCATATATGTTTCAACACGCCGCCAAAATTTTGCAGAATGATTCATTTGTTGTAAATGGCACAACTCGTGGATTATTATATAGTCCTGCAAATCTTGGGCAAGCATATGTATTTTGTAATTGAAAGTAATATTCCCCCTCACATTACAGCTTCCCCAACGCGAACGGTAATCGCGTATTTTAACACTTTGCGGTTTTAGAGATGTTTGCTCTGCCAAGTACATTACTCTATTAATAAATCTTGCGTCAAATCTTTCGCAATATATGTAAGGATAAATAGAGCGCGAGCTTAAATATATACCATCGCTGCAAATTCCCGTTGTTTTATTCGATATGATTACAGGCAAAACATTACCCTGAACATAGGCTTTTTTTAATGAAATTATATCTGCATTTACTGACATGCTTTGACTGTTTTTTTCAATTATTTTATCGAACCAGTCGCGTTTTCTTGCCAAAAATTCGTCAACTTTCTCCTTTGGATATCCAATAGGACATCTGACAGTAATTACATTGTCAACAGAAACACTTGCCGAAATGCTGCGCCTTTTTGAATACACTAAATTGTAGTTATATTTCACGCTTTATAACCTTAAACTGAACCCTAAGCTCGTTTGCGACTCTTCCTTCCACAATAATATAACCGTCATAATTCCTTCGGTAAAAATCTACAACTTCACCAATCTTGCACTGCTTGCAATATGTTATCTGCAAGGGAGAAAACAGCACATTTTTAAGCTCATCCACAGAAAATAAATCGAGAAAATAGTCGGCATACTTTGTATTATTTACATGAAAATAATGGTCGTAATCCGAAAAAGTTACTGCCTTCGAATACAGCTTCTCAACTTCTTCATCTAAAGGTGCAATCTTCCAATCCTTGAAATCGGAAACGCGCTGAGTGTTATAATTCTCAAAAGCACAGTCGGCGAAAAATGCGGTGGCAGGTAAAATTTTAAACGTATTTACGTCAATCATACACCACCTTGTAACCGCAACACCGACCTTTTCACTGCCGCAATATATTTCAAAATCCCTCAAAAAAATCCCGAACTTCGGCTTTAAAGGCCAGGTGTGAATTTCCAAATTATCCCCGAGTCTTATATTTTTTTCAAGTTTAACATAAATATTTATAAGCACAAATCCTATATTGCGGGGAGCAACGTCCTTATAACCGAACCCAAGCTCGTCAGCGGAAAGACATGCCGATTCCTCCAAAAAAGAAAGCAAAGACGAAAGTTTTAAATTATCGTATGCATCTACGTCGGTATATCTCAACTCATATTTCTTTATATTTTTATACATAAGCAACTCATTCCTTTTTCATTAAATTATATCAAGCAAATGTCAAAATGTCTAACAAAATTTAAAAAAATATGCAATTATGTGTGACATAGTACTGTATATTTTCTTCAAACTATTGACTTATAAGGCAATTTATGGTAAAATATTATAAAGTTACGGAGGTGACGACATTGGACGAGGAATTGAAAAAATCCGAAGACATTGAGGGAAAAGAGCAAGAAGAAAACAAAAGCGCAATAAGTGCAGACCTTATTCGCGGACACATAAACACAATAATATTGCGTACTCTCTACGACCGCGACAAATACGGCTATGAAATTATGGATGAAATTGAGGCAAAAAGCCACGGTCAATACTCCCTTAAACAGCCGACTCTATACAGTGCGCTTAAAAGACTTGAAAGTCAAGGCTACATAAACGCTTATTGGAAAACGGACGAAGTGTCAAACGGCGGACGTAGAAAGTATTATACTTTGACCGAGAGCGGCAGAGAAATTACAGAAAGAAATCAAAACGAGTGGGAATACTCGAGAACCGTTATTGACAGCTTGATTTCCGACAGAAATTTTGATTTTAACCAACCTGCCCCCACTCCCGTCGATTTCAAAATTTTGAAATCGTCTACGACTCGCGTTCCTACGGTAAAAGACGTCGAAGAAAAAAGTCGACCTAACGAACAAGTTTCTGAGCAATCGGCTATTAATACTCAAACAACTGAAAATAATGAACAAGTGGAACCTATACAGCAACCTGCCGCACCCGTTCAGGAAGCACCCGTTCAACAGCAACCAACTAATCCCGTTGAACCTGTTCAGCCTGCGTACGCGCAAGCTCCCGAACAAATACAAACCGAGCAAATTGTGTATCAGCAAATTCCCGTACAACCCGTACAACCTGTCTATCAACAACCTATCTATCAACAGCCGGTACAGCAACCTCAAGCAGCGCCCGTAAACGTGCGTACTGCGGAACAGTTGAATGAAGAGCGGATACGTCACGAAAATTATTTAAGACTAATAACCGAGCCCGTAGCCGAAGTAAGCGACAATACAATGCCTTACTCCGACAGAATAAATACAGAAAAATTAATTTACAACAACAAACCGGAAACAGAGCGCGACTATAAAAACCTTTTGGAAAAGTTGTTCAACCCCACAATAAATCCGCCCGTGCAGGCAGAGCCGCGTCAAGCTTCTAAATTAGTTGAACAATCTCCCGTAGCATACAGCGACGCCACGGTTAAAGCCACAAGCGACGGATTGACCGTTAACTCAACCGAGCAAGTTATAACGGGTAAGCGCAAAGCTCGATATAATCGCGGCAACACGCTTGTAAAATGCTCGCTTATTGTCACAGTGATAATGTTGGTTGAGTTTGCTCTTAGCCTTGCATTTAAAACAGCGTTGAACGTGTCAATAAGCTATCCTATAGTCATTCTAACGCTTGCCTTTGCTCAACTGCTAATATTCCTTATTCTTACAACTACCGAGTTTGGCAAAAGCTCAAGAAAGCCAACTACTCACTCCTATCTTTCAGCTACAATCATTATGGCAATAATAAGCATTGCAATAATTATTGTATTTTCGCTACTTCTAAATATAAACTTTGCAGAAATAGGGGACATAGTTGCTAAAATAATTATTCCAAGCCTCGTGGCATTGAATATACCTATATTTGCAACACTCTTTTACATATTTTCAAAGTAATGAAAAAGTCGACAGCTAATATCTGTCGACTTTTTCATTTAATTATTTAGCAAATTCAGAAGCTCTGAATTCCCTTATAACATTTACTTTTATCTGTCCGGGATATTCAAGCTCGCTTTCAATTTTTTTCGCAATATCCTTTGCAAGGAACAGAGTCTGTGCGTCGTCTACCTGGTCGGGTTTAACTATTACGCGAACCTCTCTTCCTGCCTGGATTGCATAACATTTGTCAACTCCCTTGAAATCGCTTGCTATGGCTTCAAGTTTCTCCAATCTCTTGACATAATTTGTGCCCGTCTCTCTGCGCGCACCAGGTCTTGCGCCCGAAATTGCATCGGCAGCGGCAACTAATACGGCTTCGATAGTTTTAGGCTCTACGTCCCCGTGGTGAGCCATAATAGCGTTAATTACGTTATTGCTTTCACGGTATTTTTTAGCGAGGTCTGCACCAAGCTGAATATGCGTTCCTTCCTGCTCGTGATCCACAGCTTTACCTATATCGTGAAGCAGTCCCGCACGCTTTGCAAGCGTTACGTCAAGCCCCAATTCCTGAGCCATAAGTCCGGCAAGCTGAGCAACTTCTATAGAATGCTTGTACACATTTTGACCGTAGCTTGTTCTGTATTTTAAACGACCAAGAAGTTTAATAAGTTCTGGATGCAGTCCGAAAATTCCGACCTCAAACATAGCGCTTTCTCCTGCCTGTTTGATTTCCTGATCCATCTCTTTTTTAACTTTTTCGACCGTTTCCTCGATCCTCGCAGGATGAATTCTTCCGTCTGTAATAAGCTTTTCAAGCGACAATCTTGCAATTTCACGCCTAACAGGGTCGAAACCGGACAAAATAACCACTTCAGGTGTGTCGTCGATTATAAGTTCGATGCCCGTAGCATTTTCAATGGCGCGGATATTTCTGCCCTCTCTGCCTATAAGTCTTGCCTTCATGTCGTCATTGGGCAGAGGTACAACCGACACCGTTATTTCCGACGCATGATCGGCAGCACACCGCTGAACGGCAAGCGAAATAATTTTTTTAGCCTGAGTAACCGCTTCGTCCGTAGCCGTCTGCTCAATCTTTCTCACTTGCAAAGCAACGTCGTGACGCGCCTCGTCGAGAATTTCGGTAGAGAGTAATTTTTTTGCCTCTTCTCTGGTAAGTTGAGCAACTTTTTCAAGTTCCTGAATCATTAACTCATGTTGATGATTTACTTTTTCCTGGGTCTTTTTAAGTTCGTTTTCCTTGTTAACAAGCTCCTTTTTCTGCTGTTCCAAGGTGTTATTCTGTTTAAGCAACGATTCTTCTTTTTTGTCTAAGATTTCTTCCTTTTGAACAAGCCTTTGCTCTTGTTTTTGCAAATCCTGTTTCTTCTCTCTGCACTCTTTCTCAAAATCGTTTCTTAATTGCAGCTCCTGTTCCTTAGCCTCCAATATTGCTTCTTTCTTCAAAGATTTACATTCAAGCGCAGCCTCGTCAATCATACGTTTGGTTCTGTCCTGAACGCTTCCCAATTTTCTGTCAATACTCTTTTCTTTGAAAATCCCTCCCAAGAAAAAAGCACCGATTGCAAGTAAAAGAGCAATGCCAAGCAAAATCCCGAGTACTATCGTGACTGCATCGCTTGCCAGAAACAGGCGGCTATTAGCTAATAAATCCATTTTAGCCTCCTGGTTAGATAGTTAGTATATACAAAGCTTATAAAAAGCAATTTATATCCAATTATTATTTTACACCTATTATTAATAAATGTCAATGTAATAAAATAAATAAAGCGGCGTTTGCCGCTTTTAATTTATATTTTTTTAAAATTATTTAAAAATACGCTTGAAACAGCGTCGGACGGCATGCGCCAATCCGCCCTGGGAGAAAGACATACCGAACCTATCTTTACCCCGTCAGGCAATGCAGAACGCTTAAACTGTTGCGAAAAAAATCTTTTATAGAAGCTTTCAAGCCATTTATCTATAATTTTTTCATCAAACATATCCGAAAAAGTCTTCAAAGCCAAATGTCTTACTTTGTCCGGAGCAAAACCGTATCTTATCGCATAGTAAATGAAAAAATCGTGTAGAATATACGGACCAACCAAATCTTCGGTCTTTTGCGATATGTTGCCTTTGCTATCGGGCGGCAATAATTCGGGGGAAATTTCAGTATTGAGAATATCTGTGAGTATTTTTTTGACATCTCCACCCAATTTTTCCGCCTCGTAAGCAATTAAATGCCTTACAAGCGTTTTAGGGACAGAACAATTAACGCCGTACATTGACATATGGTCGCCGTTATAAGTTGCCCAGCCGAGCGCAAGTTCGCTTAAATCCCCCGTGCCTATTACAAGCCCGTTCAAATCATTGGCTAAGTCCATTAAAACAAGCGTGCGCATGCGCGCCTGCGCATTTTCATATGTCACGTTTTTATCAGCTTCATCGTGACCTATGTCCTTAAAATGCCGCTTAACGCAATCTGTTACGGGAATTGTTTTAGACGCCACGCCCAGCGCCTGAATGAGTTTTAATGCGCTGTTTTTAGTCTTTTTTGTTGTACCGAAACCGGGCATAGAAACGGCAACTATATCCTTTAAATCTTTGCCGAGAGCCTTAAAAGTGCGGCAAGTCACTAAAAGTGCAAGCGCAGAATCAAGCCCACCGGAAACGCCCAAAACCGCAGTTTTAACGCCTGTATGCAAATATCTCTTTTTTAAGCCCGTTGACTGAATAGTCAAAATAAGCTCGCATCTGTCATCATTGGCGTTGTCTGCGATAAACGGGGTCTTGGAAAATGTTCGGGAAAGCTCGACTTGCTCTTCAAAGGTATCGAAATAGCACTCTAAATAGTCGTTATCTGCGCCTGCTGAATAGTAGCCGCTTGCGAGGCGCGCTCGTTCGCTTTCAAGCATTTCCACGTCGATTTCTGCGTATAAAAGTCCGTTTTCAAACAGCTTGCTTTCTGAAAGAATATTGCCGTTTTCACAAATGAGATTGTGACCTGAAAACGTCATATCCGTCGAACTTTCGCCCTCTCCCGCATCGCAATATACATAACCGCAAATTAGCTTACCAGACTGAACTTTGACTAAACTCCTTCTGTAATCGGCTTTACCGACAAGTTCGTCGCTGCAAGAAAGATTTACTACTATGTTTGCCCCTATTTGAGTATGGTTTATAGAAGGAGAACAAGGCGCCCACAAGTCCTCGCAAATTTCCGCACAAACGGTAAACGCCGACTTATTGGCACACCTAAAAATTACGCGGTTATCAAGCGGCACTTCCACATCGCCGATTGCGACAGTCAAATCACTGCTATCAAGCGTAGAAAAATAGCGCTTTTCGTAAAATTCATTATAATTAGGTAAAAATGTTTTGGGTATAGCCGCCAAAATCTCCCCGTTGTATATTGCAACAGCGCAATTATAAAGTTTGCCACTATTTGCGATAGGCGCACCGACAAAGACAAGCGTTTTATTACCTGAAGTAGACTTTGCGATTTCAACTAGCGCAGCTTCACAAGCCTTAATAAGCGCTGTCTGATTAAACAAATCCCCACAGGTATAGCCGCAGACACAAAGTTCGGGAAATACCGTCAGCCTGCTGCCGTTTTTTGAGCTCGTCCTTATCGCTTCTATTATTTTATCTCTGTTGAATTCAACGTCCGCAACCCTGATTTCGGGAGTTGCGGCGCAAACTTTTATAAATCCGTATTGCATTGACGCCTTCTGTTTTATAATTATTTATCGCTTTGCGAAGCCTTAAAAGCTTCTCTTATTTTTGCTTCAATTTCAGTTTTTAATTCGGGATTAGCCTTTAAATGTTCCCTCAGCTTCTCTCTTCCCTGCGCAATTTTATCGTCGTTATATGCAAACCAGGAACCGCTCTTTGTAAATATTCCGTACTCGACGGCAAGGTCTATAAGGCAACCTTCCTGTGAGATACCCTCACCGTAAATAATATCGAACTCAGCAACTTTGAAGGGAGGCGCCAACTTATTTTTAACAACTTTACATTTTGTTCTGCTACCGATTATTCCGCCGTCGGCTTTAAGCGAGTCGGCTTTTCTTATATCAAGCCTTACCGAAGCAAAATATTTTAAAGCTTTACCACCGGGGGTAGTTTCAGGATTTCCGAACATTACGCCGACCTTTTCACGAAGTTGGTTGATAAACAAGACGCAAGTCTTAGAACGATTGGTTATTGCGGTAAGCTTACGAAGCGCCTGCGACATTAATCTTGCCAAAAGCCCGACGTGAGAATCCCCCATATCACCTTCAATTTCCGACTTAGGTGTAAGTGCTGCGACCGAGTCAATAACGATTATGTCCATAGCGCTTGAACGCACCAACGCCTCACAAATATCGAGAGCCTGCTCACCGGTATCGGGCTGCGAAAGATACAGTTCGCTTGTATTGACGCCAAGAGCACGGGCATACTGTGCATCAAGCGCATGTTCTGCGTCAATGAATGCCGCAACTCCGCCCATTTTTTGCGTTTCAGCAATAATATGAAGTGCAACGGTAGTTTTACCTGACGATTCGGGACCGAAAACCTCCAATATTCTTCCGCGAGGTACGCCGCCAATTCCCAGCGCAAGATCCAACGAAAGACAGCCCGTAGGTATTACCTCGATTTCCGTGCTTGCATTTGTGTCGCCAAGCTTCATAATAGCGCCCTTTCCGTACTGCTTTTCAATCATAGCTATGGTTGAGTTAAGTGCCTTTAATTTTTCTTCATTCATTATATTTACCTCAAATTATTTTAAAGTTTTAAATGCCAGAAACAGCGCAAGATTAATTGCCGTCTCGGTTATCTGCTTTCTCGAGCCCTTTAAATTAAATTCATATACCTTTATTTCGCTGTCAACGCCAACTGCGATATAGACTAGTCCAACGGGCTTTTTGGTGTTATCCGATTTTGGTCCGGCAATTCCCGTAGTCGCTATACATACGTTACAGTTACCGCTATCAAACAGTCCACGTGCCATTTCATATGCCGTTTCCTTGGATACTGCGCCGTAAGTTCTTAAAGTAAATTCTTCAACTCCCAAACGCTTGCTTTTGGCTTGGTTACTGTAAGTATTTAAACCTTCCAAATACACCTCGCTTACGCCCGATATATCCACAAGCCGCTTAGCTATTCCTCCGCCCGTAAACGATTCGGCAAGGCTTATTTTCATACGTCTTAGCTTCAATAAATCGACAAACCTTTCGGCAAGACTTACATCTTCCACCGCATAAAGATACTCTTGAAGCCCCGAAATAATCTGCCTGTACGCACTGTCGAACAATGATTTAGAAACCGTGTTGTCATACACAAGCTCGATAGTGCAGTCTGTATAAATTTCGCTGACGTTTATACTTAGTCCTTCGCAAATTTCCTTTGCCTGAGTTACCGCTGCGCTTATTTTGGAAATAGGCGCACCTACCGTCTTAACAAATGCCTTAGAATACGTTAAACCGTACTTTTCGTCAAGTTTACCGCAAAAATAGTCTACGCACTTATATAAATCATTACTTTCAAGCAACAAAAATACATGTTTTTGTTCGATTTTAAGTAAATTCAAGTCGTCAAATTGCGCGGATAAATGCTCGCAAATGTAATTTTTTAAAGTGCTCTGCATTGAATCGGGACAGTAAATATAAATATTTTCGTAATTTTCCAAGCCGTCATTTAATGCAAAAATTATATCTAACGAATTGTCATAGGCAACAAAAGCCGTTTTATCAAAGTAATACCCGTGTGACGCAAAGCGCTTTATTATTTTCTCAAAGATATCAAAGTTATTAATTTTTTTATTCTTTAAAACCAAAAAACAATTCTTTTTGGTGCATAAACAATTATTTGCTGTCATCTTTAAGCACGTTAATATTTTTTACTATATAATTGATGCCCGAAATGAGAGTCAAAAGTACCGCCATTGCAAGACAGGAATAACCCATAATTGTAACTATCATTCCGACATGGTTGTCTGTAAGTTCGTTTATGCCGAAACCTACAAGCAATATAACTATTGCTACATCCTGAAAAACCGTCTTATACTTACCGAAAACGTCCGCAGCGATTACCGTACCCGTACTTGCCGCTATCATTCTAAAACCGCTGACTATAATTTCCCTAGCAATTATAAGCGCAACTCCGCAACCTATTAAAATAAGCCCTATAGAACCTATATTCATAATTACGACGTCGGGAATTGTGAGAAAAATGACAAGCGCAGTCAAAACAAGCACTTTATCTGCTATCGGATCTAAAAACTTACCCAAATTAGTTACAAGATTGTATTTTCTTGCAATCATTCCGTCAAGCAAATCCGTAAGGCACGCAATAAGAAAGACCGCCAACGCAACAAAATAGTGCCCCGTAAACTGAACGTAGAAAAAAACTACAAAAACAGGAATCATTATAATTCTACTTAAAGTAAGCTTATTGGGTAAATTTAAAACAACTTTTTTATTTTCCAAATTCGTAATCCTCCGTACAGCCAAACAAATCATAACTGTCAGTTTTATGTATTATTACTTGGTATTTTTTGCCCTGAACAGCATAGTTGGCGTTAAAATAAACTTTGCCGTCTATATCCGGCGCCTGAAAATAAGCCCTGCCGACAAAGCAGTTTTTATCATAGTCGATTGCGTCGCAAACA
>CAJUMW010000003.1:11458-22560 GCA_910587625.1 uncultured Christensenellaceae bacterium | reverse complement strand
TACCAAAATATTTTTTAAGCTTGCTCCTTGAAATTTGTTGCTGAACTTTATATAACTCTTTAACGCGCTTGCGCTTAACCGAACAAGGAACTTGTCCTTTTAACTTATAAGCAGCCGTGTCAGGCTCTCTGGAATAGCCAAAAAATCCGCAATTATCGAGCTCCGCTTCTTGAATAAAACTTTTAAGCCCTTCAAAATCCTCGTCCGATTCAGTGGGAAATCCCGTAATAAAGGTAGAACGGATTGCAATATCGGGAATATTTTCCCTCAAATTTTTAATTAATGCAAGATATTCTTCTCTGCTGCCCTTGCGGTTCATAAGCTTTAATATTCTATTCTGACTGTGTTGCAGAGGAATATCGATATATTTAATTATCTTTGGATTGTCGCGAATTTCGGCGATAAGCTCGTCATCAATCATATCGGGATAACAGTAAAGTAATCTTACACTATTAATGTTGACAAGTGCTGTCAGGTTTTGCAAAATTTTTATTAATTTTTTTTCTCCGTATAAATCTATACCGTAACGCGTAACGTCCTGCGCAACCAAAATAAGCTCTGCTATATCTCCAAGGTGTTCCGCCTCATTTATTAGCTGCTCCATAGGATAGCTTACATATTTGCCCCGTATTTTGGGAATAAGGCAATAAGTACAGTGGTTATTGCAGCCGTCTGCAATTTTCAAATAAGCGTAATGCTCCGGTGTGGTAATAACCCTGTCGGGCAAAAAATTTCCCGTACCTGTCCCCACAAAATTTATGCGATCTCCGTTATACGAAGCTTGCAGAGCTTCAAAAAATTTGTCGTAGTCGTCAGTGCCCAAAAACACGTCTGCCTCGGTAAGCGCGTCAAAAGTTTCCCCGATAAATTTTTGCGGCAAACAGCCCGTTACTACTATCTTTTCCAAATTTTCGCTCTTATACGCCGCCCCGTCGATAATAGTTTCAATTGCTTCTCTTCTTGACTCCTCCAAAAATGCGCAGGTGTTTATAATAAGCACTTGCGCTTTTGTTATATCGTCGGTCAAATTACAGCCGTTTGACTTTATTATTGACAAAAGTTTTTCGGAATCAACACGGTTTTTGTCGCAACCGAGCGAAATTAAGCCAAACTTCTTTGTTTTAAAATCAATCATCTACGTCTCCGTAAATATTGAAAAATTCTTCTTTTGACAGCAAAACTTTTCTCGGTTTAGAACCTTCGGACGGAGTGATATAGGTCATATTTTCCATCCAATCGATTATTTTGCAAGCTTTTATATATCCGACGGGGAATCTGCGCTGTAGCATAGAAACCGACGCCTGATTTGACGTAACACAATATTTCAATGCTTTTATAAACGTATCATCGATCTTTGTCTCGTTGTTTTCGTCATCGCCTCCGACAATCGAAGTAGCTTTTTCTTCCTGTTCAACTGTATTGATATAGTCCGAAACACTTTGGTCGAAATAAGTTTCGTTGTTTGCTTTTACAAAGTCGGTAACCTTTTGCACCTCTTTAGAACCCACAAAACAACACTGAATACGCGCAAGGTCGGGACTTTCGGCGGAGCGGAAATATGAATCTCCCTTGCCCAAAAGCTTTTCCGCACCGCCGATATCGAAGATGGTGCGCGCATCGTCGAACGAGTTGACTTTAAATCCTATACGCGTTGGTAAGTTGGATTTTATAAGTCCTGTAATACAGTCTACCGAAGGGCGCTGAGTTGCAAGAATAAGGTGAATGCCGCAGGCACGAGCTTTTTGCACAAGTTTGATTATTCTGCTTTCAATGTCCTTTTTTGCCTGCAACATCAAATCACCAAACTCGTCCAAAACAATTACGATTTTTGCAAGTTTTTCTTCGTCACCCGTGATATTTTCATTGTACTCGTCAAGGTTTTTGGTGGCTATTCCGGCTTCGGTCATCTCTTTAAAAAGTGAATAACGCCGCTCCATTTCTTTTATAGCCCAGTTAAGCGCTTTTATTGCCTTATCACAATCGTAGATAATTTCATTTATCATAAGATGCGGCAACTTATCATAGGAAATAAATTCAACCTGTTTAGGGTCGACGAGTATCAACCTCAAATCCTCGGGGCCGTATTTATACAGTAGGCTTACAAGCAGTGCGCTTAAACAAATACTTTTACCGCTGCCCGTAGTGCCGGCAACCAATAGGTGCGGCATTTTAGTTATGTCGGGGCATACAATTTCCCCCTCGACGTTTTTACCCAGCGCAAACGTAAGCGAACTTGACTTGCTGTTTATAAATTTCTGGCTTGCAAGCATAGTTTTTAAGCCGACTATAGCGCGATTGTTGTTGGGAACTTCGATTGATAAAGCGCCTTTGGAATAGTTCAAATATGCGTTTACATTGTCCTTTCGCAGTTCCATTGCAATTGCGTCACGATAACCGAGCGAACGTTTTATATTAGTTTTATCTTCAATTATAACGTCATAGCGTGTAATTGCGGGACCTATCGTAACATTTGAAACCTCGCTGGCAATTTTAAACCTTGCAAGCGTTTCAACAATAATTTGCTTGTTGTCCTCAATTTCAGCAGTATTAACGTTTGCGTTATCGGGGTAATTATCCAGCAAATCAAGCGAAGGTCTTATATACTTTTTCCAAATATGTTTGGGCTTTTGCTCTGAATTTTCGCTTGTTGCACAGTCGGGTTTAACCTCTTCTCGCTGTTTTGCCACAGGCTCAACAGGTTTTGTCGGCTCTCTCCTTATAATGGGGCGCTCAGGCTGAGGCTCGGGCTGAATGGGAGTACGCCGTCTACCGAAAATATCTTCGTCGACGGTATCCTCGTCTTTACTCATTTCTTCGTCGTCAAACAGCTCTGAATTTGAGCGCTCACGCCTTATTACCGCCCTATCCACAGGCTGCGTATTTAAAAAGTCGAATACATTTTCCTTCTTATTGTCATCTTTACGGGTTTCGGGAATTTCGGGCCGGGTGTCGGTAAAACCAACCGAACCTCGCTCTTCGGGTCTTACAAAAGAGTCACGGTGTTCGGGTAAATTTTCAAAAACAGATTGGGGTTTATCCTGTTCGACTTCGGGTTCAGGTTGAGAGGCAACATTTTCCTCCACACGCGGATACCGTTCTTCGACAGGATAAGGATTGACCGGCTCGGGCTTGGTTACGTTAATTTCCTGATTATTGAAACAATTATTTTGCTGCTCGCTAAAATTATTAGGATATGTATTTGCCGCCGTATAATCTTTTAGTTCACTGACGGGTTTTTCCCCATAAACATAATTAGAAGGCATAGAAGGCTGTTGGTTATAAACGCTCTCTTGATACTTTTCGGAATACGTTTTTTGTTGAGGCCTGTTTTCTTTTGAAGCGTTTGAAGTAAAACTGCTTAAATAATCCGCTTCGCTTGTAGTCGGATGATGAAAGTACGAATCCTCGTTAAAAATCATATTACGACGATAGCTTTCTGCGGCAAATTCACCTTTTTCAAACAATATTTTTCTACCCAAATTGTCCTTTGAAAACTTATTGTCGTCATCGTTTATTTTAGCATTTTGCTTAGTTACAGGTTGTGTGCGCACAGGCTCGGGCTGAGGCACCGTATTGTTTTCGGGCACTTGTCTTGTATAATATTCCTGCTGCTGCGCAACGGGCTCGGGCTGAGGCTGCTGCTCTTCGACAGTTTGCCCTTGACTAATGCTCTTTCTACTAAATAAGCCCTCGCGCATAAATGCCGAAACCGTCAAATAGCCGAGTGGCAACACTAAAATAGAGAACAATACAAAAGCGGTTACAAAACCGCCGACTTTAGCTACGGGATATACCAACAAAGCCGAAACAACACCGCCGAACGTATATCCGACAAAACCTTTATCTGCATTAAAATAGCAGTCTGAAATATATTTTCCGTAACTTTCAAGAACATAGTCGCGAGTTGTTACGGCGTGAAAAAGCAAAAACAATGCAAAAACCGTAAAAGAAACCGTCAGCGACTTTCTAAGCGAAATATGAAAAGATTTTTCAAACACCAGCCAAAAACCCAAATATGCCAAAAGCGCAACTAAAAAGAAGCTGCCGAAACCAAACGTACCGTACAATAACGTGCAAATAGCTTGACCTACCCCTGCAAAAACCGTGCTTCCGCTGCAAAGCATTAAAAGCACTATTGCCGAAAATAGCATCAGCGTCATTCCCAAAGTTTCTCTAGTAAATATATATGAAATTTTACCGCTGTTTTTTTTCTCTTTTTTGCTCACTTTCATTCTCCAAAAACAAGCCTGAAATTATTCTTTCCTTATTATATCATTTATTTAAAAAAATAACAACAAAATGAAAAGTAAAAATGGCTTTATTTCCTAAAAAATACAGCCATTTTTCATTTATATGCTATTTGACTTTTTTATGATAGATTTTGCTATATCGTATATATCTCCGGCGCCCAAAAAAAGCACCAAATCCCCCCGTTGCACGCCCGAAATAAACTCAAAAATATCCTGCAAGTCGTCTCCGTATTTAGATTTATGTATTGCCTGTGAAAGCGTGAGCGCGCTGCCTGAGTCGTCAAAATATTCCCTTGCTGAATACGTCTTATAAATTAAAAGATTATTTAAGCCCGAAAGCACCTCAACAAACTCTTCAAACAAATTTTTTGTTCGCGAATATGTGTGCGGTTGAAAAACAACAAAAAGTCTACCGTCGTAAATATTTTCAACCGATGAAATTGCCGCCTTAATTTCGTTTGGATGATGAGCATAGTCGGCAATACATTTAGCTTCGTTTACTTCCCCTAATTGTTCGAACCTGCGTTCAACACCCTTAAAATTTTTAAGTCCGCAGTGGATATTTTCAAAGTCTATACCCTCATGCACCGCGACAGATATTGCAGCAAGCGCATTCAATATATTGTGTTTACCGTAAACAGAAAGCTCAATATATCCGAGTTTTTTATCTCTGTTAAATACGTTAAAGGAGTAACATCCCTTGTCTGATTTAATATCTGCTGCATAAAATTGAGCAGTGTTTTGATAGCCGAAATCGGCGGTGCAATCTATTCCGTCTCCGCACATTGCCACGCTTATTTGAGCTGAATTTGCAAAATTTTTATATGCGTTTTTTAAATTTTCGGCACTTCCATAGCATTCGAGATGGTCGGGTTCGCTATTTAAAACAACTGAAACGTAGGGTTTTAAATATAAAAAATTTTTCTTATATTCACAAGCTTCGGTTATAAAATATTCACTTCCTCTGTAATAAAAGTTTGAAAATTCAATGTCCCTACCACCTATATGCGAACAAAAATTTTTATTTGCACAACTAAATATGTGTGCAAGCATTGCACAGCACGTGGTCTTTCCGTGACAGCCTGAAACGGCAATTACTTTGTTAAATGCAAGACTTATTTCATACAACAGTTTACCGCGAGAAATCATTTTTTTACCTGAATTTTTTGCTTCCGAAAGCTGAAAATCGTTTTCGTTTATCGCGTCGGTATAAACTACAACTTGACTTTCTATTTTCCCTCTTTCATCTCCGATATCGACATTTATTCCAAGTTCTTTCAATTCCTGCGTATATACGCTATTGAAACTGTCGCTTCCGGCAACAGTTTTTCCGCGTGAAAGCAAAAATTTTGCCAACGCGCTCATACTTACTCCGCCGATACCTATAAAATAAAAACTGTCGAAATTATCCCAAAAAAATTCTTGCATAATAAATATTATTAAAAAATTAAGCATTTTATCACGATTTTTAAAATATTTTGCAAAATTTTATAAAATAATTCAAATAAACTATTGAATTTATTATTTTTTTATTGTACAATGACTATGATAGTATAATCTTGGAGGTCAAATATGAAAATCTCAGATGTACGAATCAGATTAGTTAGCAAGGAAACCAATAAACTCAAAGCGGTAGCTTCGATTACTTTTGACGAATGCTTTGTCATTCATGACATTAAAATAATCGATTCTGCCGACGGTCCGTTTATTGCGATGCCGAGCAGGAAGACCAACGATGGCGAATATAAGGATATTGCACATCCACTTAACACCGAGACCCGAGATATGATTAAAACAGCAATCCTTTCAGCTTATCATGCTGAACTCAGCAAATGAGGCTTCTTTCTCCTTGTTAAGCAATGTGATTAAGTAACACAAAAAAGCACACGTTTCGTGTGCTTTTTTGTGTATTTAATATTTAATTATTCATCGTGTTTCTTATTGAAATTTTTTAAAAGTTGAGCAAACTTGGGGACATTTTTCTCGTTAGGTCTCTCGATTTCAGGAACCTCGGTAGCCCGTATCGGCTGAATAGGTTGAGGCTGAACAGGTGCAGGCGGGGTGATGCCAAACGGTTGAGCATAATTTCTATCGGGCATTGTAGGCACCAAAGGTTTATTATAGTAGGGCTCGTTAACAGTCATTTTTATACCGTTATTCGACCCGTAACCCGAACCGCCCCTATTATTGTTAAACCTGCCGTCGTCGCGTCTTTCATCGTATCCGGGAAAACTGGTTGCAATTACTGTGATTTCAACCTCGTCCTGAACGTTGGGGTCTATTCTCGCTCCGAAGATAATATTCGCGGAAGCGTCGACTACGCTTTTAACAAGCTCCGCCGCATCGGTAACTTCGTCCAAAGTTAAATCCTGACCGCCGACAATATTTAAAATAACTCCGCGCGCGCCTTCGATAGTCGTTTCAAGCAGAGGACAGTTGACCGCCACCCTTACCGCCTCGATGATTCTGTTATCTCCCTTTGCAACGCCGACGCCGAGATGCGCAATTCCCTTATCTTTAAGGATTGTTTTTACGTCCGCAAAGTCAAGATTTATGAGCGCTGGGTTGACAATTAGTTCGGTAAGTCCCTTTATACTCTGTTTTAAAATTTCGTCTGCGACTCTGAACGCCTCTGTCATGGGCGTATTTTTCGCAACTACCGTCTTAATTTTATCGTTGGGAATAACAATCAAAGTATCGACATACTTTTTAAGGTTGTCCAAACCCTTTGCCGTATTCTCCATACGTTTTTTTCCTTCAAAACTGAACGGCTCGGTAACAACGGCAATAGTAAGGATTTTCATATCCCTTGCGATTTTTGCAATTACGGGCGCCGCACCCGTACCTGTGCCGCCGCCCATTCCGGCAGTTATAAATAACAGGTCAGTTCCTTTAATTGCTTCTGTAAGCGCGTCTTTGGTTTCTTCTGCCGCAGCTCTGCCAACCTCAGGATCGGCGCCTGCACCAAGTCCCTTAGTAAGAGCTCCGCCTATCTGAATTTTATTTTCACAGGGCGAAAGCATTAATATCTGACTGTCGGTATTAACAACATAGTATTCCGCACTGTTTATGCCTGCATCAAGCATTCTGTTTACGGCGTTATTGCCGGCACCTCCCACGCCTATAACTTTTATTTTGGCGCGCCCCGTAATATTATTTGAACCTATTCCGTGTAAATCATTGAACATACTATTCCTCCGTTATTTGTTTATATCTCTCAATGCCGCGTCTAACAAGCTCAAAACCGAAGAAAACTGCGGTTTATCGTAATACGGAACTTTCGGCGCGATTATTTCTACCGTTTTTTCAAGTCTGCTCGATATATGATCGGCAGTTCCCCTTATGGTTTTAACCTCGTCACCCGTTATAAAAAGCGGCTTAGAATCAATATTTCTACCTACGAAATTGCGTCGACACTCTTCTATTGTTTCGCACATGCCGTCAAGCCCCTCGCGTATAATATCTCTTAACTCTGCAGTGGAAAACGTGTAAGTTTGCCCTTCGAACACACATTCCTCATTCGAAGTAAGTTTTTCTTTTGCGTTAAGATTTATTTGCGATAAAAATGTAGATGCTACTTCGAACGGAACATCAAGCTTAGAAGAAATGTATAACGCAATATGCCCGGTACCCAGAGAAAAAGATTCGCTGTATAAAAGTCCGTTACCGCAAACTACACTGTACGTTGAGGATATATAGCCCATATCGAACAAAACGACGCACTCGTCGCGGCAATCGGGTTCGAAAAGATACATACCTTCCGCATAGTTTGACGGAATAAGATTGACAGAAGTTATTTCTTTAAAGTTTTTAAACGCATTTAAAACACAATCCGCAAAGGCTGTTTTGCATTCAAAAAAACAACATTTACCCTGCAAGCTGTCGCTTACCGAACCTATCGGATCAATTACCTTACGCTTGTCCGACAGTACATAATAGGCGCAAGTGCTTTTTACCGTAATCCATTTTTCATTTTTTTCGGGTCTGCAACTATCCAACAACAAACTACAATCTGCAGATGAGATACGTTTTGCCGATTTAAAACTCAATACTTTATCCAAGCATCTAAGCTTTAAAAACTCCCCCGGAACACCGACGTAAAAAGTCTTAATGCCGTTCATTGCCGACAGAGTGCTTTTGACTGCGTTACAAACAGCTTCGGTAAAATTGCGTACGTCAATAAGTTCCTCTTCCGCATAGCCATCATAAGCGCAAACATATTTACTTTTAATTATGAACGTATTGTTTACGCCTCTTTCTCCGACCAGCGCGCATATCTCCGAAGAACGGATATCGAGCACTGCGACGCTATTTGAACGCATAAAAAAAGCCCCACTCTCTATTATATAATCTATTATATAATAGCCCGATTTTATTGTCAACTGAATTAAACAAAAAAGCGGTTTGCAAACCGCTTTTTTTAATTAGTTTATATTTCGGGATTATATGTTCGACGTACTATTCCGTCCAAATCTTCAAAACAGTAAATAGTGCCTTTAAGCTTCTGCTCACCCGTCAGCGAAGAAAATTCTCTGAAAGCTTCGTCGATTTTTTCCGCAGTATAAACGGAATAATCCTGCAATTCTATTTTTATTCCGCAACGGAAATTGAAAATAAATTTATCATCTGTCAAAGCTGTCTGCGCTTTTACAAGCTCAACACTGTCAATGACTGATCTCAGCGAACCGAAACGCGCTTTAAAAACAGAGCAAACGTCGGCTACTATTTTAATATCTTCGTCGGAATGAGCACCGTCTACTATTACGTTAGGCGCTTTGTCAAAAGAATTGAAAATATTTTCGCTACCTCTCAAAAGCTTTCCGTTTTCATCAAAAATAGCATAATATTCCCCGCGCGACTGCACAAAAACTTCCGTTCGTTGCTTTATTGTAAGGTTTATCGTACAAGGCAAAACTTTTTCACAGCTCTCAACCGTATAAACATTGCCGTCAACACAATTTATTACTTCGACTTCGTCAACAAAAGCTATTACGTTGCCGCGGCAATAATCAAGAATTTTTTGCTTTACCTCGGCAATTTGCCTATTAGCTTCCTCCGAACACTCTCCGTATTCATAGCTCAAAAGCGTTACATTGACGTTTTTTACAGAAAATACAACACCTATCCCTATCGCAAAAGCCGCGATAAAGATGACGGTTATTATAAGAACTGTTAACTTCCTCACAAATTTCATAAGTAAATCAAACGGACACTCTTACAATATCTCCCCCGAGTTGCCTCAGTTTATATTCAAAAGAGCCGTAACCCCTGTCTATATGAGAAATATCCAGAACTTCGCTTCTTCCGTAGGCGGAGAGAGCCGCACACACAAGCGCAGCGCCGCCGCGTAAATCGTGAGCCAAAACCGTAGCTCCTTTAAATCTGTCGACGCCGCGCACAAACGCGTTTCGGTTAATTACGGTTATATCCGCTCCCATTTTTCTCAGTTCGGGGACGTATTTAAACCGCGTTTCAAACAGATTTTCGGTAATTATGGAATTCCCCCTGCAAATACAGCAAAGCGCGGTTATTTGCGCCTGCAAATCGGTAGGGAATCCCGGATACGGCTGTGTTTCAACACTTTTTACCGAAGTAAGCCTTCTGTGATTTTCCAATACTATTTTATCATTATTTACTATGATTTTGCAACCGTTTTCCCGTAATTTATGTAAAAGTGAACTTATATTTTCCGCGCAGACCTTATTTAGCTCGATTTCTCCGCCGCACATAGCCGCAGCAACGAGAAATGTACCCGCCTCTATTCTGTCTGCGATAGGCAAAAATTCGCAACCGTGAAGCTTTTTTACCCCCTCTATTGTTATTGAACTGCTACCGGCACCCCTGACTTTTGCGCCCATACAGTTCAAAAGTCGCTGTAAATCCTCTATTTCGGGCTCGCGCGCCGCATTTTTAATTACGGTTATTCCTTCCGCCTTTACTGCGGCAAGCATTATGTTTTCGGTTGCGCCTACGCTCGGACAGTCGAGCATAATTTCGTTGCCCTTCAAATTTTCGCATTTGCAAATTATGTATCCGTTTTCTTCGGTTATCTGCACACCCAGCCGTTTAAGCCCCGTTAGATGTAAATCTACCGGTCTGAGTCCGATATCACAGCCTCCGGGATATGCGATTTTTGCCATATGAAATCGCGATATTACCGAACCGAGCAAAAACACCGACGAACGCAATTCGTGCGCTAGTTCGCTTGGTATCTCAAAGCAATCGGCGCATGAACTGTCAACAGTCAAGCTCTCCCCGTCATATACCGCCCTGCAACCCAAACGCGAAAGAATTTTTATCATGTTCTTCACGTCGGATATTTCGGGTATTTTTAAAATAGCGACCTTATCGTCAGTTAAGACGGTTGCGGCAAGGATCGGTAACACAGAATTTTTTGCAGCCTGAATATCGACGCTGCCGTACAGCTTGTTTCCTCCATTTATTATGTATTTTTCCATATTGACTCCGAGTAGTAAATATAGGGCAACACCGCAAATCCGCGACATAGCTGTTGCCCTAATACATTGTATGTTTTAATTTTTAGAAACGTTATAAAGAACTCCCATTGACGCCATCGTTATTATCAGTGAAGTATTTCCGCTTGAAATAAGAGGAAGCGGCAATCCCGTCGGAGGAATAGTTCCGCTTACGACAAGCGCGTTTATGGCAACCTGTATTCCATACACAAGCGTAAAGCCCGAGGCAAGTAAAAAACCAAACTTATCCTTACAATTTTTTGCTATTTTTATGCCCCTGTAAATTATAAACCCGCAGACGGCAAAAAAGATACACAAACCAAGAAATCCGAGTTCCTCGCCCATAATAGCAAGTATAAAGTCGCTCTCTGCAAAC
>CAJUMW010000003.1:6927-11448 GCA_910587625.1 uncultured Christensenellaceae bacterium | reverse complement strand
GTCGAGTTGAACAGTCCCGTACCAAAAAATCCGCCATTACCCAATGCGTAAAGCGATTGAATAAGTTGATACCCCTCGTCGCGCGGTGAAGCCCACGGGTCTAAAAATGCACTCAGTCTTTGCAGCCTATAAGGTTCGAGAATTATAAGCACGGGAATTGCAACAATAAACGGAATTATTATTATGGCAAAAGTCTTTAAGTTTGTTCCGCTTAAAAATATTATGCCAAGCATTAAAAGTCCCACGCACATAGTAATCGACATATTTGGCTCTATAATTATTAAAATACAGAACAGTATGCCGACGCCAAGCACAGGTAATATACCAGTTACCGTCTTAACCTTTTCGTGATGCTTTGCAAAATATGCGGCGGCAAATAGCGCAAACGCATATTTTGCAATTTCAGAGGGCTGAATAGTCACTCCGCCGAAGCCTATCCAACGCGTGGCGCCATAATTTGTTACGCCTAATCCCGGAACAAAGACGAGCGCAAGCAAAATTACTGCCACTATAACCAATGGATATTGCGCCTTAACAAGCTTTTTATACGGCAAAAAACTTATACCTATCATTGCCGCTGTGCCCAAAACGACGCCTATTAATTGTTTCTTCACAAAATAAAGACTATCGCCGTACTGCACCTCGGCCGTGTATGAGCTTGCCGAAAAAATCATAATACAGCCGAAGCACGCCATTCCGAAAACGCAGATTAAAAGAGGAATATCGCCGAATTTTTTATTATTTTTCGACTTCATTTATGCTTTCTACTATCTCCCTGAAAGCGTCACCGCGCTCTTCGTAATTTAAGAAGCTGTCAAAACTCGAGCTTGCCGGGCTCAACAGCACGCATTGACCGGGTTTTGCGGTAAACTGCGCAACTTTAACCGCCGTTCTGAACTCGGAACACATTGAGAAGCCTACAAACCCAGCCTTAATTGCGGCATTTAACATTTTAAACCTATTTTCCCCATATATAACTGCGTGTACCACGGGAGTTGAGCCCAACCCTTCAAACAAAGGCGTATAGTCGTCCCCCTTATCTTTGCCGCCAAGTAATATAACCGTAGGGCTTGTCATTGTCTGCGCAGCTTTTAACGCCGCGTCTACATTTGTGCCCTTACTGTCGTCCACATATGTAACTCCGTTTACCTCGCGTACCTTTTCCACCCTGTGTTTAACGCCTTGAAAAGCACAAATTGCCGCGCCTGTTTTTTCTTTGTCGAGCTTTAGAATTCCCGCTACGGCAACACAGGCAAGCGCGTTATAAACATTATGTACACCGTTCAATTTCATACTCATAAGGTCGAAAAATTTTTCTCCGTTGAAATATATTCCGCCGTTTTCGTAATACGCCCCGTCCACGCGCTGCTGCATAGAAAAATAAATTACTTTTGCACGGGTATTTTTAGCAAATTCTCTGACAACGGGGTCGTCATAATTCAAAACCGCATATTCACTTTCTTTGAGATTGCGAAGTATTTTTGATTTTAGAAAAATATAGTTCTCCATATTGTAGTGACGGTTTAAGTGGTCCTCGGAAATATTTGTAACCACGGCAACGTGGGGACGCAAATTTGACAGAGTTTCAAGCTGGAACGAAGAAATTTCAATTACCGCATAATCGTTAAACGTAAGATTTTCAACCTCTTTTATCAGCGGATTGCCGCAATTACCGCAGGCAATACTGTTTTTTCCGTTAGCTTTCAACACCTCGTCTATCATAGTTACGGTAGTTGTCTTACCGTTAGTGCCTGTTACGGCTACACCGGTTGCGCGTAGATAATTTGCCGCTAGTTCTTCTTCCCCGATTATAGCTTTTCCCTGCTTTCGAAAAGCAACGGGCAGAGCATTATCTATGGGAATGCCGGGGCTCAATACAAGCACGTCGCATTTGAGTGCGGCTGTTTCGCAGTCCTCAACCTTTACGACATGCGCGCCGAGAAGTGTGAGTTCGTTCATAACAGAAGAAATTTTATCGCTTATGACATCGTCGTAAACATAAACTTCCGCACCGCGCTCAAGCAAAAAGCGGGCGCTGCTTTCACCGGAAACCGACATACCCGCTACAAAAAACTTTTGACCTTTAAAATACATTTTACCTCACCAAAAAATCAAACAGAATATTCCGACAAGGCAAGTGAGCGCAAAATACGCATAGGAAATTTTACATTCCGAATACCCTTTCATCTGAAAATGATGATGTATGGGCGCCATAAGAAACACTCGCTTCCTTGTCCGTTTATAATATATGACTTGTACAATGACGGATATTCCCGAAATTACGAACATTATTCCGATGATTGGAATATATAGAGTGTTTCCCGAAAAAACAGATAGACAAGCTATAAAACCGCCCAAAGAAAGAGAACCAGTATCCCCCATAAATACCGCGGCTTTGTTAGTGTTGAATATTAAAAATGCTGCGACCGCACCCAATCCGATAAAGCAAAGAACCGCGTAAGAGGTGCTGTTCATAGCAAGCATTATGCCGAGAATAATTAAATAAGCACAGCTTGTACCTCCGGCAAGCCCGTCAAGTCCGTCGGTTAAATTTACACAATTTACTGTTGCGGCAAAAACAAATATAACAAGCGGAATTATACCCCAGCCTATATTTACCGCTTTGCCCCAAAACGGTATATTCAATACAGTCAATCCGTTAAAATAACAGTACAGCGCGGCAATAAGCGAAATTGCAGTTTGAAATATTATCTTTTGATAGGGTTTCAGCCCCTCGTTTTCTTTGTGATATATCTTTAAAAAGTCGTCGAGAAAGCCCACAAGCATAAAACTTGCGGTTATAGTCAAAGTTAAATTTACTTCTCCTCGGTCAAACCCGAGAAGGCACATTCCAACAATTATAATCGCACAAATAAAGGCAAGCCCACCCATAGTAGGCGTGCCGCCTTTACTCATATGTTCTTTGACATATCCCAAAATATATTGTCCGGCTTTGAGCCTGCGAAGCAGCGGCAGTAAAATTAAAATTAATAGCGCCGCCGCGCAAAACGAACTGAATAGCCCTATAAAAATTTGTTTCATTTATTACCGATGATGTTTTTTATTACTGTATTGTCGTTGTAGCTATGTTTTATACCCATTATTTCCTGATAGTCCTCTCCGCCCTTGCCCGCGACAAGCAAAATATCCCCGTTTTCAAGTAGGCGTATGGCGTATTCGGTGGCAATTTCACGCTCTGTTACCGTAACATATTTTTTACCCGTCTTTTTTATACCTACTTCGATATCGGAAATAATATCGTACGGATCCTCAAATCTGGGATTATCAGAGGTTACTATACAAAAATCCGCGCATGTCGCTGCAATTTCGCCCATTATGGGGCGCTTGGTTTTATCTCGGTTGCCGCCGCAGCCGAAAAGACAGTATAACTTACCTTTGCAAAGATTTTTTAAGGAACGCAAGGATTTTTCAAGTCCGTCGGGTGTATGTGCAAAATCCACGAATATATCCGCGCCGTTAAAGTTTGCAACTTTTTCCAACCTACCCGATACACTCTTTAAATTTTTAAGACCGGCTGCAATTATATATGTTTTCAGACCGAGTATATGAGCGCAAGCCGCCGCTGCCATTGCATTATAGACATTGTGCAAAGCCGGCAACGACAGCTTTATTTCATACAACTCGTCAGCAAGATTTAACACAAAAGTAGTGCCGTCTACCCCGTCGGTAATATCCACAGCAAATACGTCGGCAGGATTTTTTAAACCGTAACTCAGAGTGCCTTTTAACGAAGATAACAGTTCAATACCCAAACTATCGTCGGAATTAATTACTGCGCGCTTACAGCGCCCGTCTTTAAACAGCAGCTTTTTACACTCGGAATAGTCGTGCATAGTGTTAAAAAAATCAAGGTGGTCCTGAGTACAGTTAGTCAAAATGCCGACTTCAAAGGTAATTCCGTATATTTTATCGAAATACAGAGCGTGTGCCGAAACCTCCATAAATACGTACTCTACGCCGCATTTAAGCATATCGGCAAAGACCGAATGGAGATATACCGGGTCGGGAGTAGTAAGCTCGGGAGCAATAAACGTATCTCCGTAACTTATACCCAAAGTGCCTATGGTGCCCACGCTGTTGCCATTTGCTTTGAAAATGCTTGCAAGCATATATGTAGTTGTGGTCTTTCCGTTAGTTCCCGTAACCCCCACTATTTTAAGTTTTTTGTCCGCAAAACCGTAAAATACTCTTGCCGCGCGCGCAATTTGCGCTCTGCCGTCGACAACAATTATTTGCGCAATATTGCAGTCGAGCTTTTTTTCGGTTATGACGGCAACAGCGCCGCCGGTTACAACCTCGTCAATCTTTTGATGAGAGTCTACGTTTCTGCCTTTATAACAAAAAAACAAATCTCCGCTTTGTACGCGCGAGCTGTCCGTGCAGAGCCCTTTTATTTCTATATCTGTTTCACCGATAATTTCCTTCACTTGTAAATATTCAATAATTTCTCTCAATTTCATTATTCATACCGTTGTATATTTTTTATTTGAATTATGTCTT
>CAJUMW010000003.1:4518-6917 GCA_910587625.1 uncultured Christensenellaceae bacterium | reverse complement strand
CGGGTGCAGCAACAGCGCTGCCGTAATATGTCCCCTGCGGTTCGTCAACTATGATTAGCGCAAGATATTCCGGATTGTTTGCAGGAAAAAAACCGCAAAACGAGGAAACGTACTTGCCTTGAGCAACGTGTCCGTCCTCGTATTTTTGAGCCGTACCCGTTTTGCCGCCCACCCTGTATCCTTCAATATAAGCTTTTTTACCACTTCCCTCGGTTACAACGCCTTCAAGCATTTGAGCAAGAATCGAAGAAGCTTTTTCGCTTATAACCTTGTTTTTAAGAACGGGCGCCACTTCGTTTACGTTTTTGCCGTCCGACGTAACAATTGATTTTAAAAGATGAGGGACATAGTAATTTCCACCGTTAACAGCCGCCGCTATGGCACACGCAAGTTGAATACCCGTAACCGCAATTGTCTGTCCAAATCCTATGCGCGCCAAATCGCAATCCCTGACAGCGGTTTGAGGCACAAGCATACCCAAAGCTTCTCCGTTGAAATCAAGCCCGGTTACGTTACCGAAGCCAAAGGCGTTGAGATAGTTATAAAACGTTTGACTGCCGAGCGAGAGCGCCATATCCGTAAAACAGGGGTTGCAGCTATTGTTGAGCGCTTCGGCAAGCGTTTGATTTGAATGTTTTCCGTTTGAATGGTCAGACCAGCACTTTATCTTTGTACCGTCGACAGTTCTCGTTCTGCTGCCGTTAAAAACGTAAGATGTGGAGAATGCTTTGGAATTGCCCTGCAAGTATTCCTCAATATCTGCGGCTGCCGTTACAACCTTAAAAGTCGAACCCGGCTCATAAATATCGCTGACTATCGAATTTCTCGAATAACTGTTTAAAAGTTCCTGATCGTCGCGCGGAACGTTGTTTAAATCGTATGAGGGATAATTGACGAGCGCGAGAATATCGAAATTTTGCGGATTCAATACGATACACGAAACCTTTTTAGCTTTGCTTGAACGATAGACGCTCTTCATCGCATCCTCTGTGGCAAGCTGGATATCCATATCTATTGTCAGCCTTATTTCATCTCCGTCCTTCGCTTCGTGATATACCGCGACGGAATTTTCGGTTTCGATGCCGACAATATCCGTAGTGTAAGTAATTTCTCCGTTTACGCCGCCGAGAACATTGTCGTAAAACTTTTCAATACCCGACAGCCCCGTTCCGTCGTTTGCCGTGAAGCCGAGAACCTGACAAAGCGCGTCGTTATATGTATAGCTTCGCGTGTTGTCGCGAGAATAATATACACCGGGTAGGTCGTAAGAAATTAATTTTTCGACACTTTCCCTCTCGACTTGACGGGCAACGGTTATTTCAGACACCTTTACATCTTCGATTTTTTTAATTAATTCAGAAGGATCGCGCCCGAAAATGCCGCTCAAAACCGTAGCGGTATATTCCTTGTTTATTACGGCGCGCGGCCGTAAAAACACACTGTAAGTTGTTCGATTACCTGCAATTACAACTCCGTTTCTGTCGGCAATTATACCCCTGCCCGCAATTATGGGAATTTCTCTGTTCCATTGGTCGAAGGCTTTAAGAGTCAGTTTGTCACCCCATACCACCTGTACGAAAAACATTCTGCCCAAAATCAGACAAAAAATAAAGGCTATTGCCAGACCGACTGACAATAACCTCTTTTGTAAAACCGTTATGGAAAATCCAGATTTATTAAACTTGTTTATGGTTTAAACCCCCATAAATTTTTATTTTATTAATCCACTTAGAATAGCAAACTGTTCGGCATTTTTTACCGCATTTGCCAAGTACTCGTTCACTTTGTCGCTAACGCTTGCGTATGATGCTTTTATATCGGTAAGCGAGCTTTGAAGCGAACCCATATCCGAGCTTATACCCGACAATATAGCCGAGTTAACGATGATTAAAACAAACATCGCAACTATTACACTTATAACAACCGCGATAGCAATTTTTTCCTTTTTGGAAAAAATTTTGCTCTTTTCGGAGCTAGCGCGCGTATTTATTTTACCCTCTTCGGAAGCAGAAGCAATACCGTAAGTTTTATATTGCATAGTAGTCGGTGTGGGACGAAGCTCTTCGTCCTCCTCTTCTTCCGTCTGCTCTGCATAAACGGGTTGAACATCAACTACCCTACGGTTTACGGGGCTGTCTGCACGGAAAATTTCGGCATCTGCACGGGCGTTTTCAACAAGATACAGCCCGTCCGACTCAACCTCTTTATTTTCAACGTGCATAGTTTGAGTTCTGCCGAGAATTTCGTCTATTCCGGCATTGGGATTAATTAATTTTGCATACGTTTCGCCTATCTGCGCGTTATGCTGTTCATCGGAAATTTCGCGCGCAACATAACCGTTCCTGAACTGAACGTTTTCCGAGCTTTCTATTTTTCTGAAAGCAGGGGTGCGGCGGGTA
>CAJUMW010000003.1:0-4508 GCA_910587625.1 uncultured Christensenellaceae bacterium | reverse complement strand
AAAGTTTCTGTTCTTTTTTCTAAAATTGCGACTGCCATAATTTTTCTCCCTACCGCATTTTTAAAATTATATTATTTTTTCCGCTATTCTGAGTTTTGCACATTTAGAACGCGAGTTAATAGTCATCTCATTTAAGCTTGCAACTATTGGTTTTTTCGTTATAATCTCAATCTCTTGCTTTTTTCCGCATACGCACACGGGTATATTTTTATCGCATATGCAGTCGGTTTCAAGATACCTGAACGCTTGCTTTACAATTCTGTCCTCAAGGGAATGGAACGTCAATATAACCAACCTTCCGCCTTTTTTAAGCTTTTTCGCAAGCCCGACAACGCATTCGTAAAGCCCTGCAAGTTCCTCGTTTACCGCAATTCTTATTGCCTGAAAGCTTTTTCTTGCACAAGGACCGTTCTGTTGAAATTTTTTAGGTATGCTTTCTTCGATTATTTTTACAAGCTTACCGCAGGTTGTTATTGCTTCTCGGGTTCTCGCTTTAACAATGTTTGCGGCGATTGTAGATGCAAATTTTTCTTCCCCGTACCGCTTCAATATATCGGCAATTTCTTTCTGGGAATATTCGTTTATCAATGTTTGTGCGTCAAAGTCCTGACTTCTGTTCATTCTCATATCTAAAGGTGCGTCGGGCTTCATATACGAGAAACCTCTGTCCGCATTGTCAAGCTGGTAGCTTGACACTCCGAAGTCAAGAATTGCCCCGTCAAGGCTTTCTATTTGCTCGGCTTTGAGCACTTCCTCAAAGTCCTTATAATTGGATTTATAAATTTTAAATCTTTTATCAAACTCTTTAAGTCTTTCGTTTGCGGCGTTTATTGCATCATCGTCGAGATCGGTTGCTATAAGTCTGCCGTTCGGCGCGGTTCTTTTTAAAATTTCGTAAGAATGTCCTCCGCCGCCAATCGTTCCGTCGAAATAAATTCCGTTGTCTTTTAATTTCAAGCCCTCGATACACTCTTCAAGCATAACGGGAATATGTGAAAAGTTCATTTTTAGATACCGAGTGTTCCAAATAACTCGTCGAAGTTTTCGTCCTCGTCAGAGAAGTACTCGTCGTAAACTTCCTTTGCCCAAATTTCAATGTGCGAACCCGCGCCGCATATGACGATTTCTCTGTCAATTTTAGCGTGAATTTTAAGGTTTGGCGGAAGTATCATTCTTCCCTGTCCGTCTCCGTCTACAACATAAACCGATTTCTCGAAAACTCTTGTTGCCTTGCGCTGTTTTTCATCCCCTTGTTTAGTGTTTTCCTGAATTTTTCTTATCAAATCCTGAAACGCCTCTTCGTAATAAACGTAGATACAATTGTTGGGACCCTTAGCGAAACGAAGCTTGTTTTCCTCCCCCTTCAACTTGTTGGGTATTCTTATTCTGTTTTTAGTATCCATTTGATGAAAATATTCACCTGTCAGATATACCATAAAACACCCTTTTTAGCTTGATATATACACTATACCACCCTTTTCGTCCATTGTCAACCCTTTTTAAGGAAAAAGTAGGGATTTTTTGGGAAAAATTTCCCCACACTTTTTACGACTGCGACAAAATATAGCGCAAAACAGCGCGGTTTTTCCCTTCGTCTCCACCGATAAATTTAACGTTTCCGCTTAAACAACATAAATTACCCGAAAAGTGGTCAAAAATCCCTAAAACTTCGGCAAGATGATTAATGGTTCCGTTTACTCCGTCGAATACAGGACAAGCATAGCGTTTTTGAATTTTTGACTTTACAAATATATAGTGCGTACAACCGAGCACAAGCGCTTGCGGCACAATTTCAGGCAGTAATTCTTGCAATATTTTATCATCTATATTAAAAATATTATTTTCTATGTACGACGCTAAATCAGGACAAGGCACAACCTCGGTTTTACCTCCGCCACAACGCAAAACAAGTTCATTTAAGCTTTCGCTTTCCGCCGTTGAAGGAGTAGCAAAAACGTGACATCCACCAAACAACTCAACCGCAGGCTTAACAGCCGGCTGGATACCTATTATCGGGAAGGCAAACTTATCTCTGAGAAACTTGGCACAGTGCGCCGTAACGGTATTACAGGCAATAACCGCAGCGGACGGACCGTATTGCACCATAGACGAAAAAATGCCATCAACACGCCTTAAAAGCTCGCTATGGCTAAACGAGCCGTAAGGCACATTATAATTGTCTGCAAAATATAAATATTTTAACTGCGGAAATCTTTGAATGCTTTGCTTCAATAAATTTAAACCGCCTATACCGCTATCGAAAAAACATACCGTGGGTACTTCGATAGATTTAAAATCTTCCACATTATATAAATATTTTTTAAATGCAAAATATATTAAAAAAAATCAAAAAAGCCGCAAAAATCAGTTTACAAGATGAATTTTTTGTGATAGACTATGTAAAGTATTAAAGTTATAACGTATCCAAAGGAGATAGGACATGCCTAATATAAAGTCAGCTAAAAAGCGCGTACTTGTAACAGCTAAAAAGACCGCAAGAAACAAAGCTATTAAATCGGAAGTAAGAACCGAAATTAAAAAGTTCCTCGCAGTTGTTGAAAGCGGAGACAAGAAAGCTGCTACGGCTCTTTTCCCCACTACCTGCTCTGCAATTGACTGCGCAGTATCCAAGGGCGTTCTCAAAAAGAATACCGCAGCCAATAAAAAGTCGGGTCTTGCGAAAAAGCTTAACGCAATGGCGTAAAAAGATTAAGCGAGCGATTTTGCGCTCGCTTTTATTATGATAATTTGACCGCCTTTTTAAAAAGGCTTTTGCTTCCGTAGTTAAATGGATATAATAAACCCCTCCTAAGGGTTAGTTATGGGTTCGATTCCCGTCGGGAGTACCACAATCAAAATGCCGAGATTTTATCTCGGCATTTTTTAATCTGCATTATCGTCATTTACTCTTTTCAAAGCTTCTTCCAATTCTTTTATTCTTTCATCTTTTGCTTCCGCCTCTTTTTCTTCTTTTTCCGCCTTCGTTATGAAATGATTAAATACCGCCAAACCAATCAAGTAAATAACCGTAAAAACAGCTGCTGCTCCAAATATTTTTAGCCCTTCTTTTAAATCTTGGAATTTTATCGCAATTATTATAGCAAATATTAAAATCATTATTATCGTAATAACGTATGTAATTGTCATAAAAATTCGACGACTTTTTAAGTATTTAGAAAATTTTAATTTGTTTTTCATTTTACTCTCCTTCTAATTTTTAAATAAAAAAAGCAAAGAAACACCGAGTTTCGCTGAATTTATAAATATACCCATTGGAGTACAACCTCCAAAAATTATTATATAAAATCTTACAAAAAACTTTAATTTGCTCCATTTGTTGCAATATTTAATATTATTTACAGTTTACCACAACTTATCAATTTTGTCAAATATTATCAAATTTTATAACCCCTATTAAATCGCTTGTTTTTATGGTGTTGAATTTTTAAAGTTTCTCCTGACTACTTGCTCGGAAGAATCGACTACAAAAATTAATATTATTTTGTCTTAATTTTCTATCATAACCGATTTTATCGAAACCTTATTCATTTTTAAAAAATAAAATAACATCACGCATTCATAAAAGGCAATAAACACGGCTAAAGTAATAAAAAACACCACTACGTCAAAAGAATAATCGGGAACGCTTCCCACCTCTTTGAATACAAAATTTACCATTACGCTTAATATACCGTATTGATAAACCGTGCCAAGCGCAAACCCTGTTAACGCAAAAATATGATATCCACCGAGAATACTTAAAGCAATTTCCAAATTAGTGTATCCGAAAGCTTTCATCATCGCAATATTTTTCAAATTGCCGTTCATAAGCGTTGTCACTGCCATAAAAATAGTTGTTACCGCAAGCACTATTCCTATGCCCAAAATAATGCCGCCCATAAGCTCAGAGCTTAAATCAAGCATAGATACCGACATTTGTACCATTGACGAAAAACAAAAACACGCGAACGCAATAAAAAAAGCAATAGTTTTTTTGCTAACAATAGTTTTATAACACATTTCAGACAAAAAACTGTGTTCTTTATCTTGTTTGTTAACATATTTACGCACTTTTTCCGCCCTGCCTCTAAGCATTTGACAGACCGGAATTTTTAGAGCCAACAAAGCATAGCAAAATGCAAACACAGCAAACAACTCGGTGGGAACTATAACCAAAACAATTAACAGCCAAAAATGAAAATTTATTGTTATTTCCGGCAATCCGCCAATTGACATGCTTTCATATATGACGGGCATAATAGCAAACCCCATTCCAAAACCCAAAGCCGCGCCCCAAAACACGCTGAACCCAAAAACTAAAAAGCTTGAGGCAATTTTCAAGTTTGAATACCCCATAGCCTTTAATATGCCAAGCTTATTCAAATTTTTATCTATATATAATTTTATATAGAACGCCAACATTACTATCGCAATTACCGCAAGAAATCCTCCGCTTATTGCGCTTGTAAAAGTAGCCGTTGCCATTTGAGCCTTATAAAGGGTTAAAG
>CAJUMW010000002.1:156258-180464 GCA_910587625.1 uncultured Christensenellaceae bacterium | reverse complement strand
CTTTTAAATTCGCTATAATCTAATAGAGAAACGTAAAGGCTATTACAAGTAAGTTCTTCATCAGCCAAAAAGTCACTGTCTTTTACTTCGTGAATAGCCTCTATATCATCGGTAAAAGTAATATCCCCGTCTTTATGATGACCACCTGACACGTATTTTTCCCACCAACTTTGCGACCATTTTTGAGAAACTATACTGTGTTTATCGTCCGCTTTAATATGATAATCTTTAATTTCGGTATCGATATCATCAAAGAGCGCTTTATAAATTTTAATACCGTCTTTTAATTCAACGGTTTCACTGTCAAAATTATTGCCGACAATTTTTAAGAAGTCCTCTGAATACCATTTAAACAGAGTATCAGAGTCGATAACAGTCTTGTCCGCAACGTCAATTCCGTTGCCGGCAGAAAAGAGCCAATTTAATTGCGTAATGGTTTCATAGTAGTTTTCTAAGTTTGAAAAAGGATTGTACACAATTTGACTGCCCCAACCTGAATTAATTCCGTGCCCCATATCCTCACCCATTTTACTCGAATATGCGCCATAGAATATTTTACCGACGTCGGCGTTCTTTTTTCCAATATCCTTGCCAACGTAATTATATAAGTGCTCGTAAACATCGCGATTGCCTGTCACTAATCCCCAAGCCGTGACCGCGTTTAGCCATTCAGCGTGTACTTCGGAAAGATACCCGTATTTTTGGGAAATCTCTTTCGGAACGGCAAAATACACGCTGTTTATGCTATCCTGCGTAAACATATCTTTGCCGTTGGTAACGCCTTTTTCACGCCAAGAAGTATGATAAACCTGTAAACGCAAAACGTCTCCCTCTTCTTGTGTTACATTCAAAGTTTCAGCTCCGACGTCCACACCGTAGCCCTTGGAATAACCGCTATATTTGTATAAAATCGACCCCTCTGAACCGTCTGCTTTCACTCCCGTTGCCGAATATTCTTGCGCATTTAAACTGTTTTGGTGTAATAACTCTATTCCGCTTACCCGATAAATGCGCTCAGATGAATTTAAAATGTCCAAAATTGCTTGTTTTTGAACGTTACTCATTATAACTTTAAACTTTAAAAACACGCCCACATAATCGGTATCCATACACATATTTAAAAACATTAAAGAATACTTATTGTACGTGCTTATACTATCGGCGGAACTGCCTACACCAAATTCTATTTTATTCTGCACACTATTATAAACAAATTTTTCAGCTTGCGGATTATATACATAGACATATAGGCCATAATCATTTTGCCGGGTAAAATCATAAGAATAGCCGAACTCTACGAACGAAAATACACGCAAGGCACCGCGACTATTCAATCCATAATCTTTAAGATTAAACGCTTTCCCGTCTATCATACTACCTTTCAAATCGTCCATAACATTACGCTCTTCAAACGCATTTTGCATATCGATTTTATTATCCGCACGAACTATAATTACGTTACCGCATAAATAAGCAAAAAAATAAAGTGCTAAAATTAAAATTAATAATGCAGAACTTTTTAATTTACACATCTTTCGCATAAAACACCTCAATGAAAAGCTATCCTCGTTAAGCTTTGTTCAACTGTATCTTTAACCGTTATGATAAAGTTATCACGCCCCCAAAACTCAATTTCAGGAATTTCCGTAAGCACCTCGTTTGGATATTTCAATTTAATTATTTGCTCAACTGTTATATTTTCCGAAATGTATAACATAAAATAATCGTCACTCTTTTCCAGATAAAATAATGTAGAGCAATCAAAGTCAATAAAATTACGGTTAAAATCAACCGGAGCGCTGCCGACAAAAAATACAAAAGTTTCGAAATCTTCTACGTTAAAAGTAACCGCTACATCATATGCTACCGTCTGTCCCGTTAAAGTTCCGCAATTTAATACTGTATATACGTCTTTTTCAAATACGATATCTTTTGTCTCCGACATTAAGATTTCATTACCGTAGCGAACATAAAAATTCTTCTGTCCGTTACCGATAAACGCAAACGCAAAAGCAGCCCCACAAAACAATAAAAGCACAATAAATATACTCATAATTGCAGTCAATATTTTGTTTGACTTTCTCATAACGCACCTACTTAACGCTTCTTGCGTTTAATTCCACCGACAGCCGCCGCTATAATCGCTATTAAAGCAATTCCGCCAACAACACCGCCGACTATCTGCCATTTGTTGTTTTTAACGGTATTTATAATCTTGTCCGCGCCCGTAAACACTTCCGAAACAAATTCAAGGCTATCGTCCGTTACAACTGCATTGGGCATATTTGCATTGTCAATATTGCCGCTTGCTGAACGAACCGCCATTACAATTAAATTCAATTCTTTTGCGCTTTCAACAACCTTTATTAAAGGTGTACCGTATTCAACAGTTTTTGTTGTATAAACTTCTTCTCCGACGTAGAACGTAACCGTACACATCATAGCTTCCCAATGAGCGATTAATGTTATATCGTTTTTTATAGGCTGATTTTCATACTTTGTGCCGTCTGACATATACCACCCCTTAAAAATGTAGCCGTCGCGACTAACATCACTAAGTGTTACCGAAGTATTCCAATTTACCGTTTGACTTGCTACCGTAGAACCGCCGTCTGAATTAAAATTTACCGTATATGTGTTTATTTCAAATTTCGCATAAAGTTTAGTTTCCTCGAATATCGCGCCGCCGTTATAAGGGATATAAAACTCTTCGTCATAATACCAACCAATAAAGGTATGTCCCTCCTTTACGGGGTCTGGAGGAAGTGGAACAGGAACACGGTCGTCTATATATTTATAAGTAAGGACTATGCTATTGACAACAGGGTTACAAGTAGAAGGAGTTCTGCCTGTTCCGCAAATCATATAAAAATAATCTGAATACTCATTGCTACAACCATAAGTAAAAGCACCTGAGCCGTTTTTATATTCCAAAACTTTATCAAGCGTAAAATCTGATAAACTTTCAAATACATTACTGCGTTGAAAAAGAATACAAACAGAAGGCGCAGGTAAATAGGCATAATAGAAAATAAAATTATTTAATGTTTCGCTTGTAATATTGTTATTTACAGTAAGAATTGATTGCCATGCTGCAAGCTCACTTTCCGAAAGAAAGGTTGCAGTACTATTACCCGTTATAGTTTTCAACTCGCTTTCTGTCATATTAAAATTATATACGGGCATAATTCCCGTATCGACGGTAGAAGCAGTTTTTGCGTACATGGTTTCAGGAACGGCAAAAGCCGTTCCTGTTTTTCCACCCGGACCCCAATCTATATCAACTTTCTTTTTTTCAATAACAAGCACAATCGAGGTTTCAGATTGCTTGTAACCGCAATTTGCGTTAGCAAAGATAATTACAAAAGTATATGTACCCGAATTACCCTCTAAATAACTTTCCAGCGTTATTTCAGTAAATTCTTCGGAAGTAGGAGATTTAAACTCTATTTTTATCGTATATTCTATTTTTGCTTTATCTAATTCCGAAACAATAGGTTTAGCTAACTTTCGATTAGAGTCATAAGTTAATGTTACCTGTCCCTTTTCGTCCGGTTCAAGTACGGTAAACGTTTCCAACAGATTGCCTTCGTCGTCCTTATCGTACTCCGATAATTCAACGTCTACAAATTTTATAGAAGGCTTAAACCACTCGGACGGTTTAAATTTGTCGTCTGTTGCAAACAACTGCATACACACCCCTGCAACCATAACGGTTAACAGAACAATACAAATTGCCGTAATTATCCATTTGATTTTGTCTCCGCGCTTATGGCGGTTTAATTCGTTTCTCATAACTTTAATTTACCTCGCTGTTATTTTTCGTCGTCTCCGTCCTTGTCAAGGTCGGTTACAAAGTCTATTGCAAGCCGAACCTTAGTTTTTATCGCGCTGCAAGTTGCTGCATAATCTACTTCAGTTTTACCTTCACGCAAAGGTGCGGCTACTTCTATCTTTAAAATATCTTTTAAAGTTTGATATATCCGCTCATATTTTGCCGCTTTAATTTTCTCGTCGTAATCAAACCTTATTCTTTTGTTTTTTCCAAACATATAATTCTTCACCTCGCTTTTACCAATCCATTAAAAAATGGAGTTTAATTTAATAATTTTTGGAGCTTTTGAAGCTCGTCCTGCTTGTCCTCGTCGGATAAAGCTTTAAAATGTTTTACAAACGTCGACCTCGATACGTATTTAAACTGTCGCTCTTCGTCCGAAAATTTTGTTTTAAGTATATCCGACAATTGCTCTTCTACTCTTTGCGGCAATTCCTCGCTTTGTAATCTCGCAAGAAACAACTCAAACGCTTCGTCCGGACTGTTAAAACCCAAACTCTCGTCAAATGTATTGAAATCGAACCGCCGCAAATCACCGAATGTTTCATAAACTTTTCGCTGATATAACGCCCGATACATAGTCTTAAACGCCTCTTTCGTAAACAGCGTTTCCTCTTTGTACGTTCCTTTTATAGCGTACTTAAAAATTTCGTGATAATCACCGTTACTCAAATCCGCTATGCAACTGAACCCGTCCGGATACTGCGGAAGAACCTCTCCGATGTTCTCTATGTTGTATTTCGTTACGGTCTCTTGCATTATCAACAAACACCATATGCGTTGAATCATAAGCTCGAAGTAGCTAAACAGCCGTGTCGGGTTTTTACCGCGCCTGTCCTCAGAAAACCTGTTCCAATACACCGGCTCAAAATTCAAATTTTTTTTAAGTACAAAAAGCGTATGTAAATGCGGATGATAAGTCCCGTTCTTTTTACTGATTGTAATTTCCAATTCTCTGACCGCTGCAACATATCCAAATCTTTTAAAATCCAAATTTCGTATTTTTTTACGACCGTCAAAAAACCTGACAAAGTAACTGAATTTATCCAACATCAACGTTATCGTATCGCTTAAATTTATCGCGTCGACGTTCGGAACAGTTAATACTATATGGTATAAGTCATAATCACAAGCGTAACTGTCCAAGACCTTACTGTACTGCACAAACCTCTGGTCGGCTGCAAGAGCTTGGCAGTTTAAACAAAATCTATCCCGACACCGATTTATACGAATTAAATTCTTTACACCGGCTTTCGAAAATAAGTCAAAACTCCAATTCTTGCTGCACTCTCGCAATGCTTGAGCTTTTTTAATAAACGACTCATCCGGCGCATAGATAAAACTTCCGTCTGACTGATTGCCTATTGCATACGAATACTCTTCAGCCATATCATCATAAAAATCAGCGATAAACTTATTGTACCGACAACGCCGCGAAACACTTAAAAACTCGTCCTCGGTCAATTCAATTTTTTCTGCTATTTCAATTTCGTTGACGTTTTCAGACATAGTTTTACCCGGGGACTATTTTTTCGTTTCAAGTTTTTTTTGGGACGAGTACTTTCTATAAATATCAAGGGAGTTCCAAAGCAAGCCGTCCCTCTGCTCGCTTCGGAACTCGTTTTATTATCTCACTTCTCTAAACACCCCCTATTCGAAATCCGACGTGTTATACGGGGTCTCCATTACTTGCGTTATTCCCACAAGCTCGGCACGGTCGGAACAGGGGTCATAATCGTACTTGGGTACAACTATCGAACCAACCTTTATATCGTTGCCGAGATTGCTGTCTAACGCTGTAAACGTCGACATTACGCCACCGCGCATAAAGCCCTGCGAACTTTTATAAGGTGGCACATAAAAATCCACCTTGCGATAATCCGCGTTCTTCTTGTTACTGTGAATATTAGTAACACCTAAAAAAATTGCCTTCTTTTCCATCTTGTCTCCTTGCCTAATCGGCTCGAACGCCAATCAGGACTTGCAAAATTATTTTTTAACCTTTTCAGGCTTTTTCCCTAAATCTCTTTACCGAACTCCGTAAGCCACTTTATCGCATACGTATAGCTTTCTCCGTCCGAACTGTATTTAGCGTGCTTCCCGTCCAAAAACGCATATTTTACACGCTCGCATTCTCTAACGCTACCCTTACAGTCGTATGTATTGTTATAACCAACACCAACCTCGACGATTATTGAATAGCCGTTTATAAAATCGTACCGATAAAACGTTTTGCTGACTTCAGGCAGCTCGCGCCATACTCCCCAAGAACGAAAATTATCTAACCATTCCCGACGAGCTTTTTCATTTTTCAAATTCAGCCTTGCGCCGTTTGCCGGAATATTTACCGCAACTTTCTTTTTAAGCTCTTCATTTTCGGATATTATTTTTACAACGTCCTTTATCCTGGCAATTCGTGCCGGAAGGTTCTGCTTAAGCGCGTCCATAAACGTGGCCGCCGCGCTATTCCAACCCAACACGCCACTCAATAGCTCCAACTGTCTTAAAAGTCCATTCCGAATTTGCTCAAAACTCAAATCGCACTTCACTTCGGGTGTACTAAGTAGTCGCTCGTCCTCCGAATCCGACTCCGAAACTTCCTCTTCCCCTCGAGGGGTCCGCGCGGACCCCTCGATTTTTAACTCTACCTCGTCCGATTTTTTTGACGGTATAAAGCTTATCGAGTTCTTTTTATAGTTCTTTTCGTCTAATTCCGCTTTATGGCGAGTCTGCCATTCCCGTAAATCGTCCTCTACAGTCTGTCCGGGCTTTGGCGTATAATTCTTATAAAGCTCTTTAAGCCTTTTGATATCTCGAGTACTTGCCGTTACCGGCACACGCTCCCGGTACTTGTCCATTCCGGCAAGCTCGACAAGTTGTCTGAATGAAAAATTTACATACTCAACGTCCAACAGTCCGCTTTCCTTGTTGCCGAACTCCTCGAAAACTTTTAAAAGCCGCTGCACGGTCTTTTTCTTAAAACCGAAGACGTCCTGACAGAACTTATAAAAGTTACCGTATCCCACACCGCCGTGCGCTTCCTGACACACAGCTTTGTATATCTCGTCGCACCGCAACTCAAAAAGCGACCGACCGATATCTATAAAATTTTGCTTCACACCCTGCTGCGCTTGCCAAAGATATGAATGTAGGTATTGGAAACGGGTGAACTTCTCTTCAACTATATCGTCCGACATCTCCATATAACTGCCGAACTCTTCACTGAAATACCTGTTGGCGGATTTGAACTCGCGACGGACTATATCTAACAGCTCTTCCATTACTTCACCGCCTTGTTTGGCTCGTCAAAAGCAAAGTATTTGTAGCGCAGCATATTTGACGAAATAAAGTCCGTTCCCAACGTTATAACTTTATAAAGATTAAACGCCACGTCCATTCGTAAAACCTGTGTCCCGGGAATCAACGCCAAAACTTCGTCGTATCTAAGCTCCCACAAACTTACATCTATTTGCTTCATTTTTATAAACCTCTCTTATTTGTTCAATAAAACCCTCTTACACCCCGGTACGCTATTCGGCGGCCCGGGGGCTTAGAGGTTTATAAGCCTGCGCTCGGATTTCCCCGATTACAGACATATATTGTAAAGAATTAATCTCTTTCTGCACTTAAAATCGGCTCTTTATAATTTTTTATTTCACAACCTCTTTGAACCCAAAAGTCCTCGCGTTCAGGAGTCCAAAGGTTAAAATCTATTCGTTTTATATGTTCCATACTTGTTACAACTATTTTCCCGATTATACGATAAACATTATCGGTTGTAACTTTATAAACGTATAATTGATAGGAACCAGATAAAAAAGAAAATCTCCTGACATACAATAAATAAGTTTTCATAACTGTAATTCCTTTTCTGTCGTTTTCCATTTCCTTTTTGTCTGTCTCCTTTTTTTATTACAACTACTTCTGTTGTTGTTTAAAATTTTATCATATACAGTTGTTGTTGTCAATAACAGAAGTAGTTTTTTTTAATAAAATCTAAATAAAGTAAAAGGAATTGAAATGAATTTTGCAAAAATCGTAAAAGAATTGCGTTATGAAAGCGGACTATCACAAATGGAATTAAGTAAAAAATTAGGAATTACAGCCGCTGCCATTGGTCATTTAGAACTTGGAAAACGAGAACCAGGAAGCCATACTTTAATTGTTTATTCAAAATACTTCGGTGTTACAACTGATTATTTACTCGGACTTGAAGATGACTTTGGAAACGTCATAATAGAAAAAGAAGCCCCTCAGCTTTCCGCCGAAGAGCTTCAAATCATTGAGAATTATCGGGCTCTCAACCCTTCCGGCAAAAAACTTGTCAAACAAACTATTGATACTTTAAATTCTTCGTCCTCTTCCTCGAGTGCGAAGAAATACTCTTAACGCCTATCTGTCAATAAATGCTAAGGAGATAATATGAATACAAACGATAAGCATTGTCCAATTTGCGGAACATCTACTTATTTAGTTTATGGCAAGCATCCACGCAAAGACGGTTTATGCTATAAGCACAGTCAAATGCTTTTCAATAAAGAAATAGAACAATGTTCTGACTGCGGTAAATGGCACGAAACTAATAAGCAATGTGAATGCAAAAGAACCATAGTTATTGAAAATCAAATTAAAGAACCTACAGATAATCAAAACTCAAAAAAATGCTTACTTTGTGAAAACGAGAGCGGAGAATTTATTTTCTGTAAGACTTGTTTTGCTAAATACCGCAATAAAACGTTGTTATTAAAAATAACTGTTGCAAAAGACCAACAATTAGAATTACTTGACGAATCATACGAAGGCTTATATGTATGTAAAGATGGACACGTTGTTAAATCCAAATCGGAACGCGATATTGACAACTATCTTTTCGAGCACAAAATTGCTCATGCATATGAAAAGGCTTTAGTAATTGATACAGAAATATTTCACCCTGATTTCTATTTGCCTGAATTAGATATTTACCTTGAACATTGGGGATTTGATGAAAGCAATTTAGAATATACAAAAAGAAAAGAGTATAAAATTCCAAAGTATAAAGAGAAAAAAATAACCCTAATCAGTACATATGAAAAAGATATGAAAGATGTAGATACTTCATTAGATATAAAACTTGCGAAATATAAAAAAGGTGAAATAAATTATATAGATGAATAATAATTTACAATTTGTCAAGATTTTAACCTAATTACTATTTTAATTCTTAAAAAGTAATTAAGTTTTTTGCCGTTTTTTGTATTAAAATGTACTCCGCAGGCACATTTGCCGAAAGGAGTATTTTTTATGAGAACACAACAAATTTTGGATAAGCTTCTCGGATTTATTCAAGAACTAACTCTGTTCTACGGAGAGCTTTCCGAAGAACTGCCCGATTTACGTATTGTGGTAGACAACACGCGTAATTCTGAACTAAAAAAAATGGTGCGGAAATTATTTCATTTCCGGGCACAAAGGAGGTTCCACAACAAGATTACTTTTCAGAACAGGAAAACGGAGATATTTACGGTATTTTAAAGCTAACCGATAAGGAGATTTCTAAAATGCCTAAATCAATTAAAAAAACCTTCCGAGCGGAAGGTCAGACTATCAGCTACCGTAAACGCAAACGCAGCACAACCTCTTGCAGCTTCGAAGCGCGATATCGTCGGCACGGGTTTAATTTATCCGTATCGGCAAAAACTCTTGACGAGCTTAAAATTAAATTTGTTGAAGCTTTTAAAGAAGCCGAATACCGAAAGCAATTTCCAAAAGTGCCGTCAACGTTCCACGAATTTGCGATGTACTACTTTGAAAATTTCCGAAAGCGTAAAGTTAAACCTCTCACTCTCGAAAACGATACGTACCGTTACAACAATTACTTAAAGCCGACTTTTCAGTCTATTCCGATACGTCAAATTACACCGGCACAATGCCAAGCTTTAATCGATGAGCTCGAGAACAAAAAACTTTATCGCACTTCCGAAGAGGTCTACTCCCTTTTAAACGTCATTTTCAAAATGGCTATTGCTCACGGAATCATTGAGCGCAACCCGTTATCGATTATCTATAAAGAACGTCATCAGCGCAAGCACGGCAAAGCTTTAACGCGAGAAGAAGAAAAATTACTACTCGAAAAAACAGCTAATACCCGTTATCAATTGCTGTTTGCCGTTGCTCTTTATACAGGGTTACGACCCAACGAATATAAAACGGCTCGTATCGAGGGAAAATTTATTGTCGCAGTAAACAGCAAACGCAAATCAAAAACTGTCGAGTACAAAAAAATTCCTATTACTCCTATGCTTAGACCGTACCTCGAGAACGTTACCGAATTTAAATTCCCACGGGTCGAATATATGCGAGATAAAATAAACGAAATTTTATCAAATCATATTTTATATGATTTGCGAACAACGTTTTACACTCGCTGCCAAGAATGCGGAATCGCGGACGTTGCCCGTATGGAGTTTGTCGGACACTCTCTCGGCGCTCTCGGAGATACATACACAGATTTATCCGATGACTTCCTTTTAAAAGAGGGGGAAAAGTTCAAATATTGAGCGTTGCCCCCAAATTTCCCCCAAAACGGATTAAATATTTTTATTAAAATTCAATAAAATTCATTGGAATTATATTATTTTTGCCCTAAAACGCGCCTTTTTGACTTATTCTTTGCTTCGAGTCCCTGAAGGTGCACCAAAAGAGTATAATCCGAACTCTATACTTGTTACAAGTGAGTGGTTCGGATTTACTTTTTATTTCGGTAATAAATAGTTAAACTTCTAATCAACGACAAAAGCTCTCGGACAAATTGTCCGAGAGCTTTTGGTATTTATGGTGTAAAATTTTCAGCAACGATCCTTCATGAATTTTTCATACCAACTCTTGGCGTAGATATATAATTCATTCGGCGTGATAGCGGTTAAACCACGACAATACGTTACGTATTCAAAAAGCAAGCCTTCGATAAATATACTTATTTCCAATTCGATAAATTTGCGGTTTTTGATATGCGGGTCGCTATTGATGAGCTCCATAAACTTATTGATGCCAAGTGTGGCAAGCTTTTTTGCGGAAAACAGCACTTCGTCCGATTTGCACATCATTTTATAATTATCGTTGTTCTGCTTCATAAAAGCAAAGAGCGCCTCGAAAAACTTCTCGTAATCGTCGGTTGCGAGAAGTTTTGCATTTGTAAAGAATTCGTCTATAATCTCACGCTCAAATTCTTCCACCACAGAATATATATCGTCAAAGTGTGCATAAAACGTTGCCCTACTGATTTCCGCCCGTTCTACAAGCTCGCTCACACTGATTTTGCCTACTTCCTTTTTTTCGGACAGCATCTGAATAAACGTGTTTTTTATAAGTCGCTTTGTTTTAACAGACGAATTATTGAGATTTTTAACTTTCATAGTTACTTTTTATACAATTTTAAGACAGTGTTTATATTTTTACAGTGTGGTTAAAATTGTACTTTCCCTTCGCGTTTTGTACTATTATAATTGATTTATACGGCAAATGTCAACACTGTAAAGATAATTACAGAGTAAAATTCAGAAAGGAGTTGATTGATAAATGAACGTAATCGAAGTACAAAACCTAACCAAAGACTACGGTTCCGGGCGCGGTGTGTTCGACGTGAGTTTCGGTGTGGGCAAAGGTGAAGTGTTCGGCTTCTTAGGCCCTAACGGCGCAGGTAAATCAACAACAATACGCCATTTGATGGGATTTTCATCCCCTGACAGCGGACAAACATTGATTTTCGGCAAACCGACCTTTGAACATTACCATGAGATATTGAACCGCGTCGGATACATACCGGGCGAAATTGCATTGCCGGCAGGGCTTACGGGCTGGGAATTTATCCGCATGATGCAAGACTTGCAAAAAATTCATAATGCCGAACGCCTTTCGCAAATGCTGGAAATGTTCGAACTTTCGGATGCGGTATTAAAAGGCGACACCAAACGTATGAGCCTCGGCGTAAAACGAAAGCTTGCTGTTGTAACCGCCTTTATGGGCAATCCCGAAGTTTTGATTTTGGATGAACCGACGAGCGGGCTTGACCCCGTAATGCAGAACAAATTCATTGAGTTTATTCACGAGGAAAAAAGACTTGGAAAAACGATATTGCTTTCAAGCCATATTTTCTCCGAGATAGATTCCACTTGCGACAGAATTGCCATTATTAAAGACGGTAAAATCGTTTCCGAATTCGTTGCAGATGATTTGAAGCACGCTTCCAAAAAGTTCTACCAAATTGATTTCAGAACGATCAAGGACAAAAATTCATTTGTGAAAGGTGCGCATACTATCCCCTCGCTTGAAGTTCTCAAAGACGATAAACTCAATCTCTTTGTCTCTGTTAATGACGAAGATATAAACGCAACTATTGCAATGTTGTCAGACTATAACGTAAGCAAGTTCAGCAACCGCAGAGAATCGCTTGAAGACTATTTTATGAAATTCTATAAAGAAGATAAAGATTTCGGAGGTGCATTAGCGTGAACGTTATAGAAATAAAAGGTCTGACCAAAGACTACGGCGACGGACGGGGCATATTCGATATAAATTTAAAAATCGAGCAAGGCGAAATGCTTGGTTTCGTGGGCACGAACGGCAGCGGAAAAACCACCACTATCCGTAGCATTTTAGGCTTTATTAAACCGACCGACGGAACGGCGTATGTAAACGGATTGAGCTCGTGGGAACATTCCAGCGAAATCGTTAAAAACATAGGCTATGTCCCCGGAGAAATCGCTTTTCCCGACTTAAAAACGGGCATAGATTTCTTAAAAAGCCAAGCGGAATTTCTCGGCTTAAAGGATATGAGTTATGCCAATCAACTCATTGAACGGCTGCAACTTGATCCGCGCGCAAACTTAAAACGCATGAGCAAAGGCATGAAGCAAAAAACTGCGCTTGTAGCTGCGCTCATGGCGGATTTGCCGATTATCATTCTCGATGAGCCCACTACAGGGTTAGACCCTCTTATGCGGGTAGCCTTCCTCGATATTCTGAAAGAGGAACACGCTAAGGGGAAAACAATTTTTATCAGCAGCCACATGTACGAAGAACTCGAAACGACTTGCGACCGAGTTGCACTTATCGATAACGGGCATATCGCGGAAATAACAAATATGACGGATATTCATGACCGTCCGATTAAAGAATTTAAAATAGAATTTAATACGACGGCAGACTATTCAAAGTTTTTAACCGAAAAATACGAAGTCGTAAGATTGCAGGGTCAGTATAATCAGGTTACGATAAGTATTCCGTCTGACGCAACGGGGGATTTGTTGAAAGTATTGAAAAAATATAACGTAAAATTCATTTCCGAACTTCCGTACACTTTGGAAAAACATTTCAAATCTATATTATTGGAAAATAAAGGAGATAACACCAATGTTCAGTAAAGCACTATTCAAACAGTCCTGCAAGGCAAACGGCACTATGTGGGCAATTATTACGTTTGCCGTATGTTTTATGCTTGCTTGCGTTATGCTTATCAGCGGAAGCGACAGCATAGGCTCTACGATAACGGCAGTCGAAGATACGATTATCGATAAAGAAATTACCGCCGCGATGGAAGTTCGTGCAATCAACTACTACGAAAACGAAGTTGACGGTATGGAAGAATTCGACGAACTGTTTTTGAATAACATTTCAGAAGAATTAATAGCCAATCCAACCGATCCGCAAAAAGCTTTTGTTTCGGCTTATGCAAAATCCTGCGAACAAATTCAGGAGTACATTTATGCTAAGGCGCTTGAAGTAAATCCTCAATATACGCATGAAAGCGCAGAAGCGCAGGAAATGCTCGGCTCGGTTATGTATGCAATAAATCCAAACGGAATGTTTGACGAATTCTACACTGCACATAATGAAGATATACCGGAAAACCACGCACTGCCGCTAATGACGCATTGCTTTATGGGCGATATAGCAAGCTATCTGAAAAGCGAAGACCGTTCGGACTATATACACGAGAGAAGCGAATACTGCTCTTCGATATTTCTTGCAGGTAATATTACCAAACAAGAGAACGTCGATAAGATGCTTGCAGAACTTGAAAGTTTCGGGGTAACTCTCGAAAAATACGAAAGCTTCGGATACAGCTATGCAAACGTCAAGAAAACCGCAATAAATACTGTAATTACATATCGTAACAGGCTTGATTACGAAATAAGCCTTTTGGATAACAATTTAAGCGAAAGCGAATATGCGGTAAAACTCGCTCAGATTAAACAAGATATTTCGGGCGATATAGCAGTAAGTTTGCTTGCTTCGCTCCCCCGGGAAGTATCTTCCGCATTGGAAGAAATCGGTAAAATCGACTTGTACAGCCTTGTGGTAGGTTCGATATTCTATAAGTTAGCAGGGTTGTTGCTGCCTATCATTTACGTCATTATGGCATCAAACAATCTTGTCGCCGGTCAGGTCGACAGCGGTTCTATGGCGTATGTGCTTTCTACGTCTACAAAACGGCAGACGGTTGTATTCACGCAAGCATTATATCTGATATGTTCGTTGCTCTGCATGTTCTCGCTTACAACTATTACGGGATGCATTTGTCTTGCGATTGTAGGTAGCAAGGTAGTGCTTTCGTACGGAGAGCTTGTGCTTTTGAATTTGGGAGCGTTCCTCGTTCTTTTTGCTTTATCGGGGCTTTGCTTCTTGACGTCGTGCTGGTTTGACAGAAGTAAACGCTCGATGGCGATTGGCGGCGGACTCAGCATTTTCTCTCTCGTTGCGGCTATGCTCGGTCTGTTCGGCAGTCCCGTTATCCCCAAAGTCGTCAGACTGGACGCATTGAACAATTTCAATTACGTAACGATTATCACGCTGTTTGATGCAATTTCGATTATTGACGGCACGTTGACATTCCTTTGGAAGTTTGCGATTTTGCTTGTGCTTGGAGTAATCGGTTACGTTGTTGGTTCTATTAAATTCACCAAAAAGGATTTACCTTTATAAGGCGCAGGGAGGAAATATTATGTTTGAATTCAAAAAGCTTTGTAATGAATTGGAAGCACTCAACCCCATTGAACGTGGCGTTATACTTGCGGAAAAATCAGTTTCCGTTATAAAGGGATTAAGCGGTTTGAATATTCCGCTTGATCCCGTGAAAACGCTCGTTACGTTTATTATCGGCTCCGTCGTATCTGACAATTCGATTAACGAAAAGGACTACCTATATATCTATCCTTCACTCGTCAAAGCATTCGGAAATGATTTTGATTTTATTTCCGCAAAACAAGCAATCGGACTTGCGAAGGATATTAAAAAAGAGATTACAAAATATACGAAAGAGATGATATCCATTATTTCCGTATGCGACGAAGCGTTGGCCGCGGACATCATATCATTATGTCTTTTGATAACGTCGGTTGACGGTAAAATATCGTTAAAGGAAAAACGATATATTCGCCAACTTTGCAAAGCGTAAATTACGCTCCGTTTGCATAGAGGTACAAACTCATGGAAAAGGTTTTGGAATATGCGCTGTATTTCTTTATTTATGCAATACTCGGTTGGTGCGTAGAGGTTATTCACGCCGCATTGAAAAGAGGCAAATTTGAGAATCGTGGTTTTCTAAACGGCTGTTGGTGCCCCATTTACGGGGCGGGTGTAGTTTTGGTATTGCTGAGTTTAACGCCTATCAATATAAACGTATTCGTACTGTTTATAGCGTCGCTCATACTCACAAGCGTTTTAGAGTTTATCGTAGGATTTATTCTCGAAAAACTATTCAAAACAAAATGGTGGGATTATTCAAAAGAACATTTTAATATTAAGGGTTATGTTTGTTTGAAATATTCCATACTATGGGGATTAGCCTGCGTTATCGTAGTGGATTTGATCCATCCGATGATTGCAAATCTTGTACGAATTACACCCGATTTGGCGAAATACATAATATGCGGCATTCTTTGTACTGTGTTTGTCGTAGATGCAATATTCACGGTCATTCAACTCATTACTTACAAAAAGAATTATGCCGCGCTTGAAAAAATCAGCGACGCTTTGAAAAAATCGTCAAATGCGATAGGTGGTAAAATTGCAGCCTCTACTCTTGCCATGAATGATAAGATGCAGAAATTAAATGAGAAAATTAAATCTTCGCGTTTATATAAAGCGTTCCCGGAGCAGTTGAGAAAAACAAAACCTTCCAAAGATACGGTTGCGATAAATTCGGATGCAATCGAAGAAATTGCAACAGTCGATAATGAGGTAAAACAATGAAATATAAAACATTGAAGCAAGAGTTGATTGATAACGACGAACGCGACGAAAACAACAGACGAATTATTCGTATGAACGTTACGGACGACAGTAATTTTCTCTCACCGCTTTCAGTGAGAGGCAACCCTCTTATAGATAGCGAAACAGCGGAATTCTTGAATTTGAATATCAAGCACAATTTGAAAGACAGCGGAGTTAAATTGATAATATCAAGCAACGCAATAGACGAAACGGAAAAAGTAATTTATAAAACAGCGATTAAAAATTATTATCGATATGAGTATAAAACCACTTGGAAAGAATTACGCCGTAATTTGTTTTGTTCAATTATTATGTTGCTGTTTTCAGCTTGCATCTTTGCATTGGCTATTATCTTGGAAAACACAACAAATGCAAGTGCGGTTATTTTGAATATGATTGACGTTTTTGCTTGGGTATTCACTTGGGAAGCCGTAGACATATTCTTTTTACAGCGTCCCAAGCTACATAAAGAGCAGCAACGCAATTTCGCTGCTATGAATGCGGAAATTGTTTTCGAATGTGATAAATAATGATTGTAAGAGAGATTCTTTGAATTAAAATTAAAATAAGTACATTAAATATTACTTCGCAAAAAAACAGCGGTTGCGAATTAACGCAACCGCTGTTTTGCCGTTGTTTAGGTCTATGATATTCGGCGCAACCTCGTCACCGCTAACTCCGCTTTATGCCGTTTGTTATTTCAAACGGCAATTTCGCTAAGTTGCGTTTCCTCTTCCCACAAAAATACTTCGTCTTTTTGCGTGAGCCCTATTATGTAACTCTTTCATTTATATACCGCTACACTAGGTTTGATATAACCTTTAACTTCAAGGACGGAACGCAAACAGTATTCTTTTCCGAGCTTGAAGCAACAAAAAATTCGGATATTAAATCACTTGGTGCACCAAAAAAACGGGCATTTTTGCCCGTTTTTTGCTATTTTTATGCCACTTTTTACTGTTTTTTCATATTTTGTCCCCAATTGCCCCCAATTCTAATATTTTAAATATCATTCTTTTTTCCGGTTCTGAGCGTAATAAAAAAGAGTGAGGCGTTGCGCGCTAAACCGCTGCAACTGCCTCACTTTTCTTTTTTATTATAACACCCTTGCAGGGAGCAACACCCTACGGGAATTTTTCCATTAAAGTGACCTTCATTTATTTTTAACCTTTCTTTCTTTGGCAGCGTCACGATAACCGCACATAAATCCCTTACTTATTTCATTGCCATCACGGGCAAGTTCTCTATACCCGTCAACAAGTTTTATAAATTCTCGCTTCCCCTTCTCGTTCAACTCGGGATAATCTTTGTATATTTGAACGCCTAATTTATAGCCAAACGAAAAATCTGTATGCTTCAAAGAATTATACTTCAACTTTTCTTCCAACGTTTTCAAAATGTCTACCTATTTAATTTATTTGTTATTATTTTTATATTTTTCTAAATCTACGATAAAATAACTACTCTGCCGTTTAAGCTCGTCCCACGTAGCCCGCTCTGTTTTATACTCCGGTAAATCATCAAAACCCACGTCGGACAACAGAGACTTTTCACGGAAGAAATCAGCAAAGCAATCAGTCGCAAAACGTTTACTATAATCTTTTTTATGGCTTATATAATACTTTTGCAATTTAAATTTTCCGTCATTCATTCCGCTCTGTAGCTGAACATTTAAACAATGACAACCGAACAAATTATATGTACGACAATAATAATGATGTAATCTTGCAACAATGCCTTTAATCAAATATATTAACAGGGTGTTATCTCCGCGATTATATCTATATCTAACGTATAAATCACAGAATTTACTGAATATCCCGTCATAAATAAGCTCTTCCAAAGCAAAAAAAGGCATAAAAAGCGCGGTTTCGGATTTATTTGATATATTTACAATATCAAAGAGCTCACGCTCATCAGCTTCCAATGACATTGAACGCTGCTCGTCGGATATAATTTTCAAAAACGGAAAATCGCATACGGTAGCTCTATGCCGCGCCATTTTAAGCCCGTCAACAAACCCGTCATTTGCCTGATTAGTTTCCTCATTTTTTGCCTTAATTCCGCGCGATTGCGACACTTTGGAATTTAGGCGCTCTTTTCCTATTTCGCTCACGGCAACTACTCCAAACTCAAATAAATTGCGGTATTTATTTTCGGCAACGACTGTCTTACCAAGTCTTAAAATATCAAAATCAAGTATATGCGCGTGTCTAGAATAGCTATCTATTAAACGGCTATCTCTGCGAAAGAAATCTCCGTTCCATAACGGGAAATTACCTACATCGGACATTAGCATATCCGAACGAATCGAATAATTAGAAACAATAAGCGAAGATTGCATTACATAAATAAAATACAACTGTGTATAGTCCTCGATAACCTTCCAAACGTCTACAACTTTAAGGTCGTCATTATAAGTAAATCCATATTGCTCATAATCGTAATTAAACAATTTCTCTTTGCAGGGGTTCTTCAACCAACGCGAATATTTCAAACGTACAAATTGCCTACAAGTTGCAAGACTATAAACTTTATGGTCTCGAATTGCCCAACGTAAAGTATTCTCTAAATTTATCCAAGGAAAATTAGGAAACTTAAAATCACACTCCAACAAGAGTTCAAACGCCTTATCACGAAATAAAACCTCGGTAGAAAGACACATTGATGTAAGCATCGTGGTTTTGCCTTTACCCATTGTTCCGCATACAAGCGTTGTCAACGCTCTTTCATTTATAAAACCGCAATTTTTACGTTCGTTATGATTAAGCCGCGCATATCCTATATTCCTTCGAAATTTATTGAACAAAAATAACCCCACAATTACCCACACCCACAGCGGTATAAATGTAAACGGCACGGATAAATCTAAAAACATCTTGTACACCTGTCGATAGATATTTAAAATATCGAATGATATTACAAAATAGAAATAAAACGCGAAAAACTCAACGACTATTGTAAATACATTAAAATAAAACAGCCACAGACACAGCCACGGGACCCAATAATATTTACGCTTTCCTATAAATATAAATATCTCCGCAAACCACGCTTTAACCGGGTAATATATGCGCTTGAAAAACCATTTAAACGCTTTAAGCGGCTTACTGTCCTTGTCATAGTCATTATTCTGAGTTTTCAAATACTGTTTAAAACATACTATCAAAAGTACGATTATCGGCAAAGCAATAATTAAGAATTGACAAAACGTATATATTCCGTTACTGACAGTAGTCATATAACCCAAAAAATTGTCCCCACACGCCCATAACCCCCAATATATACCCCAATTAACAGTAAATTGCTCCCAATTGTCCGGTAAAGGAATAGACGGAATTTCGGGGGCAACGGGCGGAGCTTCAGGCGGTACAACGGGGAAAAACGGTATCTGCGGAAAGTCGGTAACTGTCGGAGTTATTACGCCGTCAAACCCGAATATCTCGCAGAAATAGTACGCTATCGATAAGCCGAAATCACGAACGCCTTCAAGAAGTCTACCCAAGGCGTTCGAAAATATCACGCCGCAGGCGAGAAACCCGATAGTGATAAAAATACAGATTATATGCCGGTAATTAAATCGCTCTTTCATACCTGAAACCCCGTATAGATAAAGTAACCTATAAAAAGCGCAACGAGCATTCCGAGCAATACCCACAATACATTTTTAAACGTTTTCATTTTTGATTTTACCTTTAATAATCGTTTGACTTTTGACGCACTATCCTTTATAATAACAAACAGGTAAGCGGCTCAAAGCGCGTTTACACCTGCCGATATTGGATTGCGGCATTGCCCCGAACGGATAGTTTCGGGGAATTTTTTTATTCTTTTTTACCGCGAAATTTATTGATACGCTTTCTATTCTTTTGCATAGGTTTAGAGTGATTAAACAACGTATCACGGATAATTTCCACGTCGTTGTCGGATACGTCCATATTCGGGTGGTTCTCTTTAAACTTCTTGTTTACTCGTATAGGATTTCCCTCATCGTCCATAATCTCAACGTAATGCTTAAAATGTGATTGCCCTTGCTGATATTTCGGCAACCGTGTACGGTCTTTACCGGCACGGGAAGTTAATTGTACAACAGCAAGGTCGTTGCGAGCATTAGCTTCAATTACCACAACGGGACGTTCTTTATCAGGTTGTTTAGAATTTTTATCAAGATATTTATCTCTCGTCGACAGTGTTCTGCCTTGAGGAACTCTGCCACTTGACGTTCGTCCCTGATTTACTTTCTTTTTAGTCTTTTCCGTCTCTGTTTTAAGAGGCGGTTTTCTTGTAATTTTTTTCGACATAGTGTTTTATTCCTTTTTCTTAAATATAGCTTTGAATAGCGAACTTATTAACTTAAATGGAAGCGCAATGACCCAAACGATACCTTGTATAATGATAGGCAGTACAGGTATTAAAACTATGATAAGTACGATAATCCCCAAAATCGATAATATAAATTTTATCAAATTAAACTTTTCGTCTGATGTGGTAATAACCGGCGGAGAAGCTTCCGGAATTATATCGACAGGATTACTTACACAAGGAATAACAGTATCAATCTTACCGTTTGTATATGTAACATCTATAATATCGAAGTCGAGGAATACGTTTTGTTTAAAAAAATAACCGTTCGTATTATAATTGGTAACGTCCTCTTCCCATTTGCCAAAAACTTCGCGTATGCCGACTTCACGTACTTCCATACTGCGATAATCGGTTGTTGCAAATCTTAAAAGAAAGATATCTTTATCGGCTTTGTTCTCGTCATAAAAGCTTTTAAATTCGCTATAATCTAATAGAGAAACGTAAAGGCTATTACAAGTAAGTTACATATCTGATTTTCGGCAACGACAAGGAAATTAAAGAAATAAGCCTCGCCGATAACGACAAGGCTATTACTGGTTTAACGCAGAGGGTTCAATCTCTGTCTGTCTTGGTGCACCAAATGCAACCTAAGTCGAACGGCTTAGGTTGCATTTGCATTTTTTAGCCAACAAACATAAAAAACACGTCGAACCCGAAATAAATTCGGGTTCGACGCTTATAATTTGGAGAAAAAATGAATGAGTTAGTCTTCTGTGATCTGTTCGCTGTCGCTCACGGTTAAAATTTCCGCGTCCTGCTTATTGACTTTACGAAGAGCCATAAATATCCAAAACGCCATAAGTCCGGCTGCCGTAACGTCGATTATTATAATTAAAGGTACCCACCAAGCGAACACTTCTCTCGTTTCGCCTATGAGCGCACCGCTTTCAAGTCCCTGTGCGGTTTCGGCAAAGTTCTTTGTTTCGGCATAAGAAAAGAGGATATCTTTAGCGCTCTTATGGATATAGTACTTAGCGGTATTGCTTGAAGAATCGTCAAACCAGCTCTTTGCTCCGTCGGGATGAAGAACCTGACTGTTTCCCGCACGGATACCTTCGTCTATATCGTTTACGATGCCCGACTGATAGTAGTCGGTAATTACTGTGCCGTTGAAGCCCCACTCGTTGCGAACAACTGCCGTAAGCATAGCGTACGAGCCTGTACCCCTTGCTCCGCCTACGCGGTCAACCGAAGCCATAAGTCCGTTGCTGCCGCCTCGAAGGGATAGAGATAGTTTTCGCGCAAGCTCTGTTCTGTAAGCCACTTATAGGCGCCGTTACGTCCCGTATCGCACTCGTTGGGGCCGATATGCTTGATATAGGATATAACGCCCTTTTCCTTAGCGCCTAGCACATGGTATGCGCACATTATACCTGCGAGCTGAGGGTCTTCCGAATAGTACTCGAAGTTTCTGCCGCCGAGAGGAGAACGGTGCAGGTTAGCTCCGGGACCGTACCAACCGTCAATACCGAGCGCATTGCCCTCTATACCTATTGCAAGCCCAACCTGATAGGCCATATACCAATCCCACGTCTGAGCAAGAACGGTAGAGCTGGGATAGCATACAGCTCTAAGTCCGTTGCCGCCCGTGACGTTGGTGTTAAATCCGCTGGGCCCGTCGGTATCGTAAGTCTTGGGTTTACCTATCGAGCTTATTTCAATAGTACCGAAGCCGGCTCTTGTAATAAGCGTGCAAGCCGTATCGAAATCGAGCTGGCTGACAAGTTCGTTCCACATATCGTCGCCGTAAGGAACTCCGAACAAATCCTGAATAGTCCAGGAAGTTTCCTTCGAGCCGAACTTGGGCGCGACTACGCCCTCTTCTTCAAACTTGACGTTCGATAAATCGTGCACGTCGGCTTTGACGTTGCCCGCATTCTTTGTAAATGCAATATTTTCGACTTCGGGGAAGGTGGTGACAAAGTTTTCACGGGTCATATATGTGATTTTATCCCCGCTGTTGTCCGCGCCGTCAATCGAATGAGGTTTGTTTGCGAACGGTTCGTTTACCGTGCTGCTTGCACCCGAAGTAGTGTTAGTATAAGTCGTAAATTGATTTGTAACGGGCTTGCCCGTCGTCGTGTCGTTTTCGTATTTAATGTCGCTTGCCACGTTGAGCTTTATTGAATTTACTCCGTCAAGCGTTTCTTTTAACGTATGAACGTCCGTTCTGAGGCTAATTGTATAATCCCCCTTTTCAAGCTCGTAACCCATAAAACCGTTGTTGTTTTTGTCATAGCAGTCATAAGATTTCATAGTTGAAATATCCATTTCCAACTTCAATGTCGCAAACTGCTTGGGTTGAAGCAAAGGAGTTTTTGCAAACGTGCCAAGCTTGATTGCAGACTTTTCGATACCGCCCTTTGTATAGGGTGCGGAATAGTAAAGTTCTACAACGTCCTTGCCGGCAACATCTCCGGTATTGGTAACGTTCACTTCGATTACAAGTTTGTCGTCCTTTGCAATTGTTGCTCCGTTGGTAACATTATCGTTTACAACAGTGCCCTTTCTTACAAGCTGAACCGAGTTTACAAGCCAATCGAATGTAGTGTACGAAAGCCCGTATCCGAAGGGGTACTGAACTACGTCCTCATAACCCTTTGAAATGCCCCAACGCTCCTTTGCATACTGAGTATCCCAGAATCCCTCTGCGTCGGCGGTTTCATACCACATATATCCCGTATAAATATTTTCAAGATACTCGGAATACTTGTTCTGTCGATTGTTTAGCGAAGTATCGCTCGAAATATCGGTGTAGCTGCCCACGCCCTCTCTGCCGGAGGTTGCAAACGAAGCCGCCGTGCTGAGGTTATATGCCCAGGTATCCGCAAGCTTGCCAGAAGGATTAGCTTTGCCGCTTAACAGATTGGCAACGCCTATCGTGCCGCGCGTACCGGGCGTACCCATATGCAAAACCGCGTCGATTTTATCGTCGTCGGCAAAACCGAGCTCCATAGGATTGGTGGTGTTCGTTACTATAATTACATTTTCGAAATTATCGGTAGCCTGTTTGATAAGTACTTCTTCGAGTGCGGAGATACTCTGCAATCTTCTGTTGCGGTCGTCCTCTCCGCGGTTTACATACTGATAGTGAGAATAGTCGTTGCCTTCACCGAGAATTCTGCCGAGCACGACGATTGCTGTATTTGAATACGCCTTGGCGTTGTTCATAAGCTCAGAGGTATAGAAGCTTTCGGGCGCTTCCGTTACGCCGTAAAACTTGTGATAAGCCTCTTCTCCGATAGCTTCGATAACGTACGAGCCGCCCTCTACTCTCTTCCAACCGAGGTTGTCGTAAGCTTTTGCAAGCTCTTCGTTGTACTCTATGCCTGCGGCTTTAAGTCCGCCGAGGAAAGATACAAGGTCGTTTCTCGAACCTGTGCCCGAGCCCGTACCCTGAGGAATAAATCCGCCGTCGCTGCCAGTCCAGCCGAACACGTTTACCCTGTTGGTTTTAAGGGGCAACGCGCCGTTATTTTTAAGCAATACCGCGCCGTCCTCTTCAACGTCCTCGGCAAGAGCCATACCGCTTTCGCGCGCGGCTTTTGCCTCTTCGCTGTTTTCGTCGAAACCGTAACCGCAGAGAAATGCGGTAACAAGGTTATAGTTGACGAAGCAAAGCGCGTTTCCTACAATGAGCGCAACGGCAAGTATAAGGCTTACTACGCCGGCTATTATGGGATGAATGTACTTTTTTAAGTTAAATTTCATTTCTTTTTTCCTTGTTTTTTATTTTTCGGCGTTCTCCGTCGAT
>CAJUMW010000002.1:154619-156234 GCA_910587625.1 uncultured Christensenellaceae bacterium | reverse complement strand
GAACGCCTTTTTTTAAATCTTTAAATTATTCCTCAGTGTTCTCTTCGGGAAGAGCGGGAACGTCGGGATTTTCGGGTATTTCGGGAATTTCCCCGGGTCTTGCCTCTCCGTTGTACGAAGTTGTCTTGAAAATAATGCTGTTGAGGTCGAAGTGGGTTTGCAAAACCTCGATACGGAACTCGTGCACGCCTGCGGAAAGCTGTACTCCGCGAAGAGCAATTTCCTCGTGCCAACTGTCGTTGGGGGTCATAGTTGCTTCGGGATCAGCCATTTCAACTTCGACGTCATCGATATAGAACTTGAAGTTCTGACCGAAAGTTTCCGTCTTGTCGCTGTGAAGCTTGAGGAAAATATCGACTACGCAGTCGGCTTCGGCCTTCAAAGCTACTCTGAACTTGGTGCCGCCCGTGAATGCATATATACCGTCCGCCCCTGCAACAAAGCCCATACCGCCGCCGAAGTCGGGGCGCTTTACCGCTTCCGAACCGTCGAGTGTTTTGGCGTCTTTTACAAAATCCCCGTTGGCGTTTATAGTCGTATCTATTAAACCGTCATACTCGGAAACTTCAAACTCGAAATAGTCGGTATTGGGGCATTCTTTTTCAACGTGAATCGTCAAAGTATGCTTACCTGCTTCGAGGTCGAACGTACCTACTTCAACCTTCTTCCAGTTATACCAATCGTTGCCGGGAGCCGTACCGAAAGTGGTGTCGGGGTAAATTTTTTCCTGACTGTCGTCTACCGTGAAGTATGCGTTGTTCAACAGTTTGAAATCCGCCTCATACTTTGCCATATAAGCCGAAAGCGCAACTTTCGCGCTGCCTTTAAGTTCGAAATTTACTACAATCTTATTGCCTGCAACGCCTATACCTGCAAGGCACTTGCCGTTGCTTCCCAAATCTCCGCATTCCTCGATAAACGAGTTTTTGCCGTCCTGATACTTGTTGCCCGTCATATTCAAGTTTTCCGCTTCGAGTCTGAACGTGCCGTCCCTGCGAAGAACTATATCGGGGCAATCGCATTTCGAAGCGCACACTTCCTCTTCGCAGACAACGTTAAGACACTTGTTGCAAGTGGGGCATCTGTCTTCACAGTCGTGTATGGAAACCTGCTTGTCGAGGTCATATCCGTTTTCGTCGTACGAGCCCGAAGTCATTACGTTGAACAGCAAGCCGTCGATATTGCACGCGCCTCCCACGTTTTTAACGCTGAAGAAGTGATCTCCTGCAGGTAAGTTATAAGTTCCGAGCAAAACGTTCTTCCAATCCCAATAAGCGCCCTGACCTGCGTCACCGCCGACGATGTCGGTATTTTCGACCATTATTAATTTAATGCCGTCGATATAGAATTCCCATCTGTCTTTTACGATATATGAAGAAATGCTTGCGCCCTTGAAATAGATCTGAACTGTGGAATCCTGCGCGACTCTGAGCGTTGTGGAGAGCTCCGAACCCGATTCGAGCGCCGCGACAGAAGTACCTCTGCTTGTGTTTTCAACCTGTTCGGGGTGGGTTACGGGCTCGAGTCCGAGTCCGTTGACAATCTTGTCGGGATTGGCGTCGGCCCAGTCCTTACGGGTTGAAGCATATTCTGTATCGAAGTCCTCCAAATCGAC
>CAJUMW010000002.1:29777-154609 GCA_910587625.1 uncultured Christensenellaceae bacterium | reverse complement strand
TTTTAGGCTCTTCGGTAACTCCGGGAAGCTCGACAACCGACGAAATGTAGCGCATTCCGACGTAGAAGTCGATGTAGTCGATATCGGGAACCATTTCGCTCATCGTATCGAACGTAAGCACGTTTTTACCTTCGGGTATTGTAATATTTCTTACAACCACGTCCCTCCACTCGCATACGCCCGCGTCAATGCTTGCGGAAATAGGAATTTCACCTACTATCTTGGTTGCTCCCTCTTCCTCGCTTTCCTCATCGGGAACAACCGCGCGGTTGAGATACAGCTTCATATTGTCGCCGAGATTTGCCATATTCGACTCGTTGCTGTTTGCAAGGCGCAAAACCATAGTTACGTCTTTAAATTCCTTGGCTGCGGTAAAAGTAAATCCGAAATAGTTGTATTTAACTCCGTATGCCGTGACGTACTCGTTGCCGCTTGTGATTGTTTCGCTCTCTTCGGGCGCCGTCGCTACAAACGACTCAACGCCGTCGGGCTTTGTAAGATGTTCCAAATTCATAGCTTCGGCTTCTACGCGGTAAGCGACGCTGTCGTTCTCTTGAGTGATATCCAAAAGCGAAGTTTCCGAAATAGTCGGCAACACCCTTTCGAGCACGGTTATCTGATAACGCGCCGATTTGCCGTTATAGGTAACGTTTACGTTGCGCTTGCCGGCAGTTTCCATATTGGGCGTGCTCACCCTGCAATCTGAAAGGGGAATATCTTTCTCTGTGTTATCGCTCATTTTTGCGGTAACTTTAAGCCCTTCATAGCTGAAATTTTCACCGAACTTAAACTCTGTCTTTGCCGCGCTTGTATCAAGCGATATGCTTAAAATTTCCACTTCGGGCTTTGTTATGTCGCTGTCACCGCCGTTATCCCCTCCGCAGCCTGCAAGCGTAGTTAGCGCAAGGGGCGTAATCATACACGCCGCCATTGTCGCTGCCACAATTTTTTTAATTGAGTTGCTTTTCATCAAATTTCTCCTTTATTTTTTTGCGGTTTTTGATTTTTTACCGCTCGTTTTTAGTGATGTCATATTACAAATAATGTTTGTATTTTTCAACAACTAATTCGTAAGCTTGCATTTTGAACGCATAACCTTACATTTTGACAATAAAAAAAGACTCGTTTTCACGAGTCCTTAATTAGTATTTAGTTTGTCGCAAGCGGAAAAAGAATATTTACGGTAAACACATTATTTTGCGTGTTTATAGATAAATCTCCTCCGTATTTATCGCAGACGTATTGTATGCTTTTCAAACCGAAACCGTGGTATTGCTTATCCTTTTTCGTGGTTTCGGGAATACCGTTATCTAAAGTCAGCTTGTTTTCGTAGTAATTGTGGGCATTTATAGAAAGCAAATCCCCCACTGCCCTGACTCTGAGTCCTATAATCCTTTTGCCGTCGTCCAACGCACTTACCGCCTCTATTGCGTTATCCAACAGATTTCCGAACAGTGAATATATGTCCGAGTCCTTCATAAACTTCAACCTCTGTCCGTCGACTATACAGCTAAGCCCGATATTTTTCTTAGTACAGTGCAGCTTTTTTTCAGTAAGTATTACGTCCAAAACTTCGTTGCCAGTGCGCACTGTCGAGTCGTAAATGGAAATTAGGTTTTCGATTTCTTTGACCGAATCCTCGCTTATCGAACTTCTGCTGCCGATACTTCGTATCTGGTGCTTCAAGTCGTGGCACTTAATATTAATAAGCTCTATCGTTTCCTTGCTAAGCGCATACTGTTCCTTTTCCTTATGTCTTAAAAGCTTTACAGTGTTTAACGTTTCCTCCAGCTTGTACCTCAGCGACAGCTCAAACTGTAACACCAATGCGACAATACAGCACACGCTGTTATACACACCGACTATTATAAGATACGCTCTGTTGCCTTCGGGAGCAAGATTGTGCACCACAAACGCGTTTAAAATTATATCCACCGCGACAATCACAAGCACAAGCATAAACATAAATATGCTTTTTATCTGCAATTTTTCTCCGCGCTGAATTCTGTTGCCCAGCAAAAACCAGGCAAAATAATAGCTTACTATATAGATATAAAAATATACTATCGCTATAAACGCGTTCGGGAATATATTCAAAGCCTGACTGCCGTACTGCCCCATAGGTGAGTCGGCGTTTACGTTCATAATATTGAGCGAAAGGTTGTAAAACTCGTAGGCAAGGTGTTGCAGGGTATAGCCGGCTATACAGCAAAAAACTATTTTAAGCCACGACTCATTGAAAATGAACACCGCAACAAGCACGGTAAACGCGAACAGTACGAAGAACATCATCGATGTATAGAACGCGCTGTTATATACTAAAGGGAAGAAATATGAAAAGACGAACGTCAAAGCGACGCCGCCCATTATCCTGAATACGGCAAACTTGCGAAGCGAAAGGTTATATAAAAATATGCCCTCGGCAACAAGCAGCTCGATAATAAATTGAAAGGACTTATAAAACTCGAATTGAGTCATTAAAGTTTTTCCCCTAAATATTCATTTAAAGCGCGGCGGAAATCCTTGCGCTTGGGGTGACTGATAAGCAATTCTTCTCCGTCGACGGTGACCGTAAAGCCCTTTATAGCCGTGACGTACCGCAAATTGACGAGATAGCAGTTATTGCAACGCGCAAAACCCAGCTCCGAAAGCTTTTGTTCGTAAGCTTTGAGTTTTCCCGTAGTAGAGTAGTTGCCGCCCGCGGTATGAAAAATAAGGTTGTGCCCCGTTACTTCGATATATTTGAGGTCGGCTGTACTTATGCACATAATCGCGTCGTTGACGGGAATATTTATTTTGAGTGAGTTTTCGCTCTTTAATTTAGTAATGGTTCGCTCTAATTTAAGCGCAAAATCATAATAGGATACGGGTTTTACGATATAGTCGAACGCGTTTACCTCATACCCTATTACCGCAAACTGCGCCATATTGGTGACAAAAATAAGCGCGACGGTATTATCGAGCTGTCTTAACTTTCGGGAAGCTTCTATTCCGTTAAAGTCGGGCAACTCGATATCCATAAGTACAATGTCGAAATTGGGCGTGTATGCCGTCAAAAAATCCACGGGATTGCCGTAACATACAACGTGAAATTTTTCTCCCTTTTCCGCATTGTATCTGTCGAAGTAAGAAACCAACAGCTCTTGATACTTTTTCTCATCCTCGACTATCGCTATATTTATCATACTTATTCCTCGTCATTAGTATTATAACCATTAAATGTATTTGTTATATCGGTTTCACCGATATAACAAAGGGTACCCTTTGTACTTTACGGCTCTATTTTTTGTATCCGTTGGGGTTTTTGCTCTGCCAATTCCAAAGCGATTTGCACATGTCGTCAATGCCTGATTTTGCCTCCCATTTTAATTCGCGTTTAGCCTTGGAGGGGTCGGCATAGCAAGCCGCGATATCTCCCGAACGGCGCGGCTTTATGGAATAGGGCAGGGAACGACCGCAAGCCTTTTCGAACGCGTGAATAACTTCAAGCACGCTGTAACCCGTGCCCGTACCTAAATTATAGATATAAACTCCCGATTTTTTAATGTTGTCAATGGCAGAAACGTGCCCCTTTGCAAGGTCGACGACATGAATATAGTCCCTCACACCCGTGCCGTCGGGTGTGGGATAGTCGTTGCCGAACACGCCGATTTCCTTCAATTCCCCTATCGCGACCTTCGCAATATACGGAGTTAAATTGTTGGGAATGCCCTTGGGGTCCTCCCCTATAAGTCCGCTCTCGTGCGCACCGACGGGATTAAAATATCTTAAAAGCGCCACAGTCCATTCGCTGTCCGCCTTGTGCACGTCGGTAAGCATAATTTCCTGAAAATACTTGCTGGTGCCGTAGGGGTTTGTAGTTCCGCCCGTTGCGCACTCCTCGGTAAGCGGCAGAACTTCGGGGTCGCCGTAGACGGTTGCCGACGACGAAAAAACTATTTTTTTACAGCCGTGCTCGCGCATAGCCTGCAAGAGAACAAGCGTGCCGTAAAGGTTATTGTCGTAATATTCTACGGGTTTTTCGCAGCTTTCCCCTACGGCTTTGAGCCCGGCAAAGTGAATTACCCAATCTATCTTATTTTCATTGAAAATTTTATCCAAGGCGGACTTGTCGCGCACGTCCGCGTTATAAAACTTTACTTCTTTACCTGTAATTTGCTCAACGCGCTTCAAGCTTTCCTCGCAAGAGTTGGACAAATTGTCGACAACCACCGCACCGTAACCGCACTGTAAAAGCTCCACAACCGTATGACTGCCGATATATCCGGCACCGCCCGTAACCAAAACGTTTTCTTTCATTTTATACCTCGCTGTTCTAATAATATAACATAAAAAAAATAAAGTCAACCCCAAAATTGAAATACTTTTTTGCCAATTGTCGATTATAGGCAATTCAACCCTTGCAAAATGTGCAGAAAATTGATATAATATATATGAATATATTGCCATAGGAACATAAATGATAAAAGCGTTACTGTCAAAACTTAAAGAAGCATTGATATCCGTTTTGCCTGTCACGGCGATAGTGCTTATCATCTCTTTTACCCCTCTCGTCGATTTGACTACGACTGAAATCACGGCGTTTGCCGTGTCCGCCGTATTCTTGGTATTCGGCATAGGGCTTTTCAACTTGGGCGCGGACCTTGCCATGACGCCTATGGGAGAACACGTCGGCGCAGGTCTTACTAAATCGAAAAAACTTATAATTTTAATTTCGGTATGCTTTATAATGGGCGTGCTCATTACCGTTGCCGAGCCCGATCTTTCGGTGCTTGCCGGTCAGGTAAGCGCGGTTATAGACGGCACCTTGTTGATTGTTACCGTCGGCGTGGGCGTGGGGCTGTTTCTCGTGCTTGCAGTCGTTAAGATAGTGTTCAGAAAAGATTTGTCGCTGTTTTTAATGTTCTTTTACCTGCTTGTGTTTGCGCTGTGCGCAATACTTATCGAGTGCGGCAAGGGTGACTTTCTTGCGCTTGCTTTCGACTCGGGCGGCGTAACCACGGGCCCCATAACCGTTCCGTTTATAATGGCTTTGGGCGTGGGTATCGCAACCACCATAGGCGGCAAGGGCGCAAATGAAAACAGCTTCGGCTTGATTGCACTTTGCTCGATAGGCCCTATGATTGCCGTACTTGCGCTTGCAATGACCTCGCAGGGGGAAATTGTTTACGAGCTTGCGGAATACTCGGTCGACGCATCTCTTGCGCGCTTCGGAGAAATACTTTCGGAACACTTCATCGACGTTTTGGAGGCGCTCGGGCTTGTGGTGCTGTTCTTCCTCGTACTTCAATTTTTGATTTTGAAACTGCCTAAAAACAAGCTCTTGCAAATTGCCGTCGGCATAGGATACACGCTTCTGGGGCTTGTGATATTCCTTGTCGCGGTAACGGTAGGGTTTATGCCTATCGGCTTTAAAATGGGTCGGCAAATTGCCGAGTTCAGCGAACCGCTGCTTGTTGTGTTCGGCTTTATTTTGGGACTTGTAGTCGTACTTGCCGAGCCCGCCGTTCACGTTTTAAACAGGCAGGTTGAGGAAATCACGGGCGGCGGAGTTAAAAAAATCGAAATGCTTCTCGCGCTTTCGATAGCGGTAGGCGTGTCTATAGGGCTTTCGCTCATAAGAATGATTTTTAAATTTTCGCTGCTATACTACATAATCCCCGGCTACATAATTTCGCTTGGGCTCTCCTTCTTTGTACCCAAAATATACACGGCTATAGCGTTCGACTCGGGCGGCGTTGCAAGCGGACCGCTTACTTCGAGCTTTATTCTCCCCCTCGCGATAGGCGCTTGCGCCGCGATAGGCGGAGATATTCTGACCGACGCGTTCGGCGTGGTGGCAATGGTAGCAATGACGCCGCTTATAACAATCCAATCCTTGGGCTTTAAAGCGGTAATGTCGTCAAAGATGCGCTCGCGCATTACAATGAAGCGCATACTTTCCGCGGACGACGAACAGATTATTTATTTTAAGTAGGTGCCGTATGTCGGATAAAAAATCGATAAACAGAGATAAACAAACCGCGCCGCAGAAGCTCAAACTTATGGTTACGGTAGTCGCGCGAAACAAGACCGAGTTCTTTGCCGACTTAATTCAATCGTTTGAAGTAAATATGCAGATGATACTAATGGGCAACGGCACGGCAAACGAAAAAATGCTCGACCTCTTGGGTCTTGCAAACTCGAATAAATCGGTAATTTTAAGCGTGATACAGGAAAGTAAAATTCCCGATGCACTGCACACCTTGGAAGAGAAGTTCAACACCATAAAGGGCGGCAATGGCATTGCCTGCACCGTTTCGCTTTCAAGCGTTATAGGCACGTTGATATACGGATTTTTAAGCAACAACAAAATGGCGGTAAAGGAGAACAAACAATGACAGGCAGCAATTATGAAATGATTTTGTGCATAGTAAACACAGGCTTTTCCGAAACGGTTATGGACGCGGCAAAGGAAGTCGGCGCACGCGGCGGCACAATAATTCACGCGCGCGGCACGGCAAACAAGGAAGCCGAACAGTTTTTCCACATCTCCATTCAGCCCGACAAGGAAATTGTTATGATACTTGTGCCGTCGGAAATTAAGGACGACGTACTCCACGCCGTTTACCGTCAGGCAGGATTAAAGACCGAAGGTCAGGGCATAGCCTTTTCGATAGCCGTTGACGAGGCAGTAGGGCTTGCGCCTATACCCAAACAGGAAAATTAATTTATATAATAAAACTGCCGCAAAGTTTAAAGCTTTGCGGCAGTTTTATTATATGGTATTTCTCTTATCTCTTATTAAATTTTTGATTGCAAACAAAGTCTGCTGCACTTCGGGTCCGCCGCTGAACTCAAAACTTACCGTTCGGCTGTTTAAAAACACAAGTTCGAGCATATAGCAATTCGGACGGGAAGCGTCCGTTCTTATATTCGAGCTCATAATATCTCTGTAAAAATAATCGTACGACTCACAGACTTTTTCAAACTCGCAGATGAGCGAACACCTCACTTTATATATAAAAAATTGGTCTATACCGACGTAGAAATATGTGACCGAAATGTTCGAGCTCATTTTGTCCTTGACGTAGTGACGGTCTGCAATATCCTCGTCTATGTACTGCATAAGGCAGAGCGGATCGCCTGCTATATTCACCTGAGACGCATCTATTCCGTTTGCATTCAACCCCTCCTGCTCGATTCCGCCGACTATTATTTGAATATTATTTTCCACATCCAACCTTGTAATTTTAGGTATCGACATTATCCTCATAACAAGCAGGCTCAGAACCGATACGACAAGCAAAACGCCCAAAACTATTGCAAAAATTAAGCCCGAAGTTACCAGCGCGACGCCGATAAGCAGCCAAACAAGCATTGCAACGTAGTTGATTTTAGACGCGCCCGAGGTAAAAAACAGTCTGTTCTGTTCGTAAACGGACAACCTATGCAAATTGGCTTTGCCCCACATTTTGAAATTGAACATGCTTTTAAACTCTTGCCCCGTAATATCGGGAAAGGGCACAAACAACGCGGTAAGTATTTTTAAAAGCCTCATTTACACCACCTGTGAAGAAGTTATATATGCGTTGCGCCTGTTTAATTTTGTCAAAATGCTCTGCGAAAGTCTGTCCGCACCCTCGAAATTATCGTCGTCATATAAAATTTGCAGCATATCTATGTCGGACAAAATTTCAAGCTCGAGGGCGGCAACGCCCTCGTTGCCGAGCGCCTGACTGCCCCTCACTGCGTCGTAAAGTATTTCCACTTTTTTGCTAACGGAAATATCCGTAAGGGAACTCATTATCAGTTCGAGCTTTTGCGCCGCAACCCTTACAAACTGCAAGCGAGCGCGCTCCTCTTTGACGTTGCTTTCAATGGCTTTAACGCTGTTGAAATGAATTATAAAGTAAATTGTATAACCTGCAAGCAGGCACACGTTTACAAGCAACGGTACAAGATAGGTAATCTCCCTGTGGAAAAACGCGCAAAGGGTATTTGCAATAAGGTTGATAACCGTGTACGACAGCAATACAAAGACCAGATGATAGGTCAAAAATTCAGCCTTAATCTTTTTATCGACGAGTATCGTGCAGGTAAATTGCACCAGCACGGCAAGCGCCGCAAACGCGTATGCCAGACCGAACACGACGGTATAATCGGCGTTGAGAAGAAATACAAGCAGAGAATACGCAACTAAAAACAAGACGTATATAATTATTTTGGGAAGCAGTTTCATATGTACACCTCTACACTTTAAATCCGCAGTTCGAGCAGAATTTTACGCCCGACGTCAAAGAAGCGCCGCAATTGGGGCAGACAGCCGCAAGCGGTTTGCCGCAGTTGGAACAGAATTTTGCCGACTTTGCATTATCCGTTCCGCACGACGGGCACTTTGCGCCCTGCTGTTGAGGAGCCTGCTGCGAGAAAGCGCCGTTAGCCATACTGCCGAAAATATTTCCGGCGGCAAAGCCCATACCCATACCTGCGCCCATTCCTCCGAAGCCCTGATTGTTAGCCATATCGCGCAAGATGTTTGCCTGTGTGTCCTGCTGCCAGGTTATTCCCTCGATATTTCTCGAACCGACGCGCGCATACGCCTCGTTTATCTTTTGATAGTTGGGGTCGTCCTGCGGTATGGAAATATCCGAAACATAAAAGTTTACACAGCGAAGCCCGTATTCATCCAACAAGCCGTTTATAACGGGGTGAAGTTTGTTTGCGATATTCTCGTATTCCGTAGCCATATCGAGAATAGTCATTTTAAGGTTTTTCATAACGGTCGCAACTTCGACCTTTATCTTTTGCTGGAACGCCGTTCTGAAACAACTGTTTAACTCCTCCACCGAATACGTCGTCATATTTGTGCCGAGCATCTTTAAAAGAAATTTCTTTGCGTCCTTTACCTGAACGGTATAAGACCCCCTCGCGCGCACGCCGACGGCAAACCCGTACTGTGCGTCGCGCATGGGAATGGGAGATTGAGTTCCCCACTTCACGTCCATTGCATGCGTCTTGCTTATAAAATATACTGCGCAGTTGAACGCCGAAACACCGCCTGAAAACTTCGAAATTATGCGCCTTATAAAGGGAACGTTATTGGTGTTGAGCGTATACCTGCCGCCCGTGTACTCCTGAACTATTACTCCCTCTTTATAAAACAGCGCCACCTCCGACTCGGATACGGTAAGCTGCGAGTTGTTATTGAAGTCCTCACCCGGGTGTTTCCATAAAAGGCAGGGCAACGGACTTTGGTTTTTTATAACCGAATAAAGCGTCATATTCTACTCCTTAAATATCTATTCTTGTGTTTAAAAGCTGCTCGAGCGAAGTTTTATCTCCCTGCGGCACGCCCAATTTATCTGCTTCGGCCTTATAGTCCCTGCTGCTCGGGCTCGTCTTATAAAACTTACGCTCGTAAAAGTCCTTTTTTATAAAAGCGGCAAACAGATAATATATTCCCTTTCTGCTTACGGACAGTGCGGCACTTAAAAGCTGTTCCGCCCTTTCGACGCTTTTAATGTTTGAAAGAAAGGGTCTGTTGCCCTTGAACACGCACAACGCCGCACAGTAATATGCCTCAGCACAGTCGTACGCGATATTTACTACCTCTTCGAAGCTCTGCGCCGCCTTATCGTAGAGTTTTAATTTTAATTGACATAGCCCAAGCGCCATAAGCCGCTTTGCCTTTTGCTCGTCGGTTTCTCCGAATCCGCCCGAGGAATAAGACCTCATATACTTGTTTACGTCGGGAAAATTCATATTGAAAAGCGGATTGAAAGTAGTTATAAACAGCTCTTTTCCGCAAAACTCGCATATGTTTGTACCGGGTTTTGGGCTGCCGCCGCACCCCGGGCACACCGCCGAATAAGTCGAACCCATTTTAAGCGACCTCCTATTTATTGCTGTTCCACTTTGTTTTAAGGTCAATTTCGGGACTTTCCATATCAATCAGCCAAAGGAACGGGTCCTCGGCATTTTCCGCAACGTACTTGTTCTGTTCTCCGCTCCACGAGCTGGTTGTGAAAAACTGATAATTTTCAAACTTATTCCTTATTATGTTGAGAAAGTTCATAGCCTGATACTTGTCAAGGAACTGCTCGCAGGCAATATTTTTAGCCCTATTCCATGTCGTTCTGTTCTGCCTTGCAAGCTCTGCGACGTACTCGTCACCGATTTGGTCTTTAATTAGCGGCAAGTCGCCCTTTGTAATAACTATCGCTACAAACACCTTTTTACACCTTTCGGGCGTAAGACTTGCAAACACGCCGAGGCTGTTTATCATATTTGTAACAACGTCGTTCATACTTCTGTCCGAACGCTTGTATCTTTCGAGATTGGGCACCTTTGCCTGAACGCAGTCGTCGTAAAAATCGTCGATAGACAGAGGGTCCAATACGAACAGCAAGCTGTTTGTAAAGTCGAAAACCTGCGTCTTTTCAACAATATTCTGCTTTTTGGCGTCGTAGACCTCTCCGGCAACGTCATAGACGTAAACCCTGTTCTTTACCTTTGCGCCCTGAGGAGAGAAATAGAACTTGTACGAGTCGAACTGCTGTTTATGAGTCTTGTCGGTGTTCCTCGTCTTTAAAATTTCAAGGTTTCTCTTGTGCCTCTGCTCGTCCTCGTTCGAGCAATACTCGAACTCCATTTTATTGTCGGGGATTTGGCAATATTTATTCAGCCCGTCTATACCTGCGTTTATAAGGCTTGTTTTACCCGAGGATACGCCGCCGATAATGGGAATACATATGGGGCGTGCCGGCAGTATCTTCGATTTGAAAGCATAGCGGCAAGCCGGGTTAGGGCATATGGCGTCAAGATGCTGCCTGCCGTTAAAGAACGTTGTGGGCAGCTTTGCGCCGCACTTACAGGTGCGCTTTGCAATGCCGTACCTGCCGGGGCGCAGGTTCTTATGTTGGGCGTTACATCTTGGACATATGTATGTCGGCAACTGATACTTGTTGTTGCACGCGGGACACACAAGCCCTATTCCGTGAATTTTTAAATACAAGCTGTCCACCACATAGCTGACGCCGCCGAAAATATAGTTAACCAGCGTAACAAAAAGTAAAACTATAATTACCAGCAGCAGTACAAGACAGGTAGCCGGATAAATTACCAGAAGAAAGGGAAACACTACCACCCAGAGCAGGCGGAAAAATTTATTGCCGACAGTCGACGCCAAATCCCATACGTCCAAAAGAATTTCTTTGACGGTATAAAAAAGAATGTTGTAAATGGGAATCCAAAACAGTTTAGTCCTTGCAGGTTCTTCCAATCTTTGTTTTTTCATATTTTCTCCGAATAATTATAACCAATACATATATTTTGCACGTCTTATGATATTTCTTATTACTTTAATTCTTGTAAGACAGTAAACAACGCCGAGCAATAAGTATAACCCTATGAAACCTAAAATTATAAACAGATAATACTCGCTCATCAAATCAAGCAGTATCTTTGCGCCGAACACGGTGTAGCTTACAAATGCCACAGCCGCGGCAAGCCCGAGTGAAAAGGCGGCGGCAAGCGGCTGTCTGTTTACAAGAAAAGCAAACCCGACTACCGCTCCGAGCAGCGCGCCCGAGGTTGCTATGCCGTGAATAATCAAATCGAATAAATCATAGTCCCAAAGAACGATAGTGGTTAAATAGTACCAGCCTACGAGCACCGCAACAAGAATTAAAACAGGTAAAAATATGCGGTATAAGCATTTAAACAACACACTGAATGCACTGCCGAGATATATATCTCCGTAACGGACGGACGATATCAGCGCCGCTATAATCGAAAATGCTGCGGCAATGAAAAGCAAAGTTCCGCTTATCAATATGACCCAAGCCTGAATTGTAGTAAACGGACTCAAATCATTGACCATTATATCCCGTTCTGTATTCAAAAAATAATTGTTATACGCAGGGTCACTTAATGCGTCAACACCCAAAAATACAGGTTCGCAATAGCCGTAAATATAAACTATGCCCGAAAGAGCCAAAAAGCCTATCGCTGCGGGCAACATAATGCGCAATACAACGGTTTTCAATCCGTCCAATTCAAACAATGCCGCAACAATTAAACAAACTACAACCAAAGCAGCCAACAAAACGACAATAATCAGCGTGACACTGAACATAGCGTCCATACTGCCGTGATAGCATACCTGCATATTCCAGATAATTACGCATAACGTGTATATTCCGTAACAAATACCGGCTATTATACCGAGTATGATACCAAAACCAATTAAATAACCCATAGTTACCTCAATTTTTCCAATATTTTCTCACGCCGTAAGAGATAATACCGCGAATTTTTTCAAGCGACACAGGCAATATATAATAAGCCCGAAAATAAAGCCTGCGGCAAAAAATTTACGGTTGCATAATAGTGCAATACACGCACTTATCACCAAAATCGGAACAGCAATTATAGAAGCAGGATCAATTTTTATATTTTTCCGCCGAAGCCGCAAATTTATCGTTCTTGCTTTTTGACAGCAATTTATTGAACTTAGCTATAAACTTCTCGTCGGAATGTCCGTAAAAATATTTTAAAAGACTGTTTTTGTAATCACTGTCCGCACAGCTTATATCCTCGCGCATAAGCTCGAGCATATACATAATCTGCGCTTTTTTGTCCTTTTTAAAATAGACGTCCCAAAGCTTTGCAATATACTCGTCTTCCAAGCCGCTTGCGTAGATGAGCGACAAAAGCTTTGACGGCTTTTTCTTTTTGACAATTACAAGCGAAACGCCCAAAAGTACGTCATAGTAGTAGGCGAACACTCCCGAACCGACCTTATCATCGTTTGAGCAAACTGCTAAAATAAAGTCCTCAAGTTCAACAGCCGTCTTATATTTTCCGTCAAAGTTAATAAGTCTCGAAACAAGTTCTATTTCCTTTGAAACGCGTATGTCGGATATAGCGCAAATGTCCGAAATTACCTTTGCAACAGCCTTTCTGTCACTGTGAGAAATATCGAAAAGTTTGGCGTTTAGCAAGGTATATACCTTAGTTAAAGCGTTATCGTGCAGTCCCTTTACTTCGTTTAAAAGCCTGCCGTAGAACAACCACTGCCGGGTGTCGTCCCCAAACTCGATTGCCGACATAATTCCGTCGTAACACTCGCGGAAGTTGCCCTTTACATAATACTTCTTTATATATCTCGAAATTACGTCCTCGTCGGTACGAATGCTCGAAATAAGAATATTTTCGGCAAAATTACTCCACTTACCGCGCGCAATTGCGCTTACATAATCGTCTCCGTACTGCTCGGCAAGTTTGATAAACACGTTTGAAATGTTGCCCTGTAAAACTTCGTAAGTTATGTCGTACAACTCCCCTATGCGTTCATACTTCAAAACGTCGTAAAATTTAATAATATTTACCGCAGTATCCGCAACGGGAGATACGGCAAGCGCCGCGCGAAGCAGCTTGCAAATAATATTGAAAATTGCGTCCTTACAAAGGTTCTTTTGGTCGATTTTTTTAAGCAGAGCCAGAATGTGATTGCATATCTGAGGGTTGACAGCGACTACACGCAAAAGCTCGTCGCTGCCGACGTACTCGAGCGTAAGGTTTAAAAATACGTCGCGTATAGTTTCGTCGGCACAATTAATGCAGAAATCAAGCCAATATGCCGCGTGCTCGGCATTTTTACAGTAGCTTGAAAAAATCTTTTTAACGCACACGTTGAAATATGCGCTATTTTTTAAGCTCGGCAAAAGCATGCCCGTCAACAAATTCAAGTCACCCTTAGCCGAAATTCCGTTGAAGAGCAACGAATACAGCTCGTCAGCCTTTGCTCTGTCCACCTTTTCCGCACTCAAAAGCAATCCGACAACCAGCTCGAACACCGCGGTTTCAGAGATGTTTGACGACAAAAGATTTGTGTATGTGTCAAGTTCGGCTAAAACAACCATTCTTAAATCGCAGCCGAAAACGCTCTTTAAAATTTCCGCAGCTTCGTCGGTTTTAAGCTCGACGTCTACAACCATTTTCAAAAGCTCGCTTGTGTAGTCGGTAAGAATTCGCTTATCTGCCGTAAGCTTATAAATTTCATTGAGCAGTACGCCGCGCTCCCGCACATCCGGCATATTTGCGGCAAGATATTCTTTTATTCTCGACGCCCTCGCATTTTGGGGCACGGTAGTTATGTACGCGTCCGATATTACCGATTTGAAAGTGTGCAAATCAAACTGCTCGTATGCTTCGGTGTACATAAAGTCGTATGCGTTGACAAGCGCCTCCGACGAAAAGCCGAGCGAGCCTTTCGTATAATTTTCGTAAAACGCTTTTAACCTGTCCAAATTAGCCGCGTTCGTGTACGCATACTCGACAAGCCTTGCAATAAACGCGTCGTCGGGAATGTGTTCGGAAAATTTATTTTCAATTAAATCGGCAACGGCTACATAGGTGTTTGAAAGCCTGTTTGAATAGCCGAATTCATCGCCCATATGGCAAATTCTGAACGCGCGCCCGTCCTCCTGTTCGTCGGAGGAGTATGTGGAAAAATAAGCGGCTTTTGCAAGCGAAACGGGCAAAAATGCGAGCACGGATTTTATTGCGTCGTAAGCCTCTTCCGTCTTGCAATTTAAAAACAGAGGCTTATTTTCTCTTACGCAATATAAAACAGAGTTGAGAATTTTAGTTAAAACCGCGCGCTCGAACTTAACCGTCTGCCTTGCCCTCTGCATAAGCTTGCCGTCGATGTTTTCCTCCCTGAGCTCGGGCGGCGTAACGCGCGCGTGAAACTCGTCGTCGGTGAGCTTTGTTTTAAAGGTAAAGTTTTCGAAAAAGTCGACGGGAGCAAAATCGGGCTCTTCATCCGATAATACGGCGTGAAAGTAAATGCTGTTGTAACGTCCGCTGAAATCGTAGGGCATAAGCGAAACCTGACACCAGCAGTACCTGCCCGTGGACAGCTTGAGGTATGCGCGCTGTTTGGGCGCGTACAGCTCGACGTTCTTTTCGATATTTTCCAAATCGTTCAACCTCGGGTCGTTGGGAACGGCATAGTTTGTGAACATTGCAATAAGCTCGTCGCGCTCTTCTTCGCTTATACCGGGCGTCATCGCAAACACGTCGTAACCGCTTGATTCACCCGTTACGTCCGAGTTGTATTTTTTGTAAGACGTATAAATCAACTGTTTATATCTCATTTTTTCAATTCCCCTTATTTTGTAGTCTGAATACGTTTGTTTATGCTAAGCAGCCAAAGGAACGGGTCGAGCACCCTTCTCGGTTTGACCTTTTGACTGAGCTTGCCGCCCGTAAGTCCGCAGCCGAACGACGAAAACCCGAAAAACGAATATGTCTCGAAATTGTTGCGAGTAAGGTTCAAAAACCTTTCCGCCTCTTCCTCGTCGAAGTATTGAAGCATACTCATTATGTCGCTGTTGGTGTCGTCGTGTTCGAGCTTTGAATACTTGCCCTCGTCTATGTGCGACGACGGGCGCGTAAGGCAACTGCCGTCCTCCAAAAGTCCGCCGCTTTCAAGCGAGTCTATTTTACTGAACGCAATTGCAATGGGTATTTTGATTTTGTCATTGACCTTCATTTTGGTCTGACTGCGTATGACGCGAATAGCTCGCTCCAAAATTTCGTAGGGACTTAAACCTATGGCGTTCTTTGCCTCGGGCGGAATTATGCCGCCGAGCCTGTCTTTGACGTAAGGTATCTGCCACGGGTCCATAAGTATGATAAGCCCCTTTGCATAGGAGATATATCCGACGTACTCCTCGGTATCGAGGTCGCTCTTTTCCATATTTTCCCCTGCGGTATCATAGAATGACAGCGGAAATGTTCCGCGCTTACCCTTATTCAGTCCCGTGGTAAGCATAAATATAAGCGGCTCGCGCTTATTTTTCTTTGTTGCGGCGCGCGTGGTGGTAATTGGAACCTGACGCTTGAAAACCGGCGCTTCGTATTCCTGTGAATACACGGAAGCCGTCGCGGCGTTGGCTCTGATACCTATTCCGAATCTGTTGCCCTTAACCTGCAACTCGTGCACGGCAACGGCTATATAGTTGGATTTGCCCGAATACCTTGCCCCGATAATAGCTATGGGCAGGGGGTCTTTGCACTCCAACTCGTCCTTTTCAATAGAGTGTCCGCACTTGGGATTAGTGCAGGCATAGCGCAGGTTGCTGCCGCATTTGGGGCAGTTGCTCTCCTTTGCGGAAAACTTTGTGTTTTTTGTGTTTTCCTCGCAACCGTCGCTTATGCAAATTTTTTTCATAAGTTTAAGTTTTTGTTCGGTATAGCAATAGGGGCAAATAATTTTTCCCGACATTTTATCCTTTCCTCTTAAATATTATTCCTTGGTCGTTTTCGGCAAATACTGCGTAAACGTTGCCGCGATTACGTCCCTCTACGGACACTTTTATGCTTGCCTTGTACTCCTTGGAGAACAGCGGTTTTTTGAATTTTATTCCGTCAAGCACGGACACGCATTCTCCGTCGTTTACGTTTCTCGGCCGTCTGCCGACAGTCCCCACAACCCTCACAGCGTCAAGCTCCACAAGGTGGTCGCAGGCAAAATCGATGGAAACAGTGCTGTTTTTATTTACTTTAACTTCATACTGCACCACCGCCGACTTGGGGGAGGTATCGCGGTAGATATACTCGTCTCCCACCGTAAACTCGCTCTTTTGCACGCACACGGGGTAGAAGAACCAATCTCCCCTGCCCGGCAGCTCGAAGTTTACCGAAGTGGGCTTTACGTTTTTACACTCGATATCCGTAAGCCCGTTTAGCTTTGAAATATTGTAATACTCGTTGGATTTCAAGCCGACGACAGCCGTCTTTGAAGCGTAAATATCAAATTTACCCACAGCCAGCTCGTTGAAAGTTACGCAAAAAAGGTTGCCCTCTTCCTTTTTGAACCTGACGTTTTCCACAAACGACGGTCTTTCGTAGAACTCGAAAGTTTCGGATATTCCCGACGAGTACACGGGTTTGCCGTTTACAATGTACTCACAGACAATGAAATAGCCGTATAATCCCGAACCGGGCAAAGTAGAATCGGTGAACCCGTTTTCGTCTACGGGAATTTTGGTACCGCTTGAAATGCTCTTGGGCGGCGTAGCGTCGTTTGAGCGCACAACTATGACTTTACTTACGCCCGAAAGAGAGGCAAACTCTACTTTGAGCCCGTTAACAAGCACTTTACTGCTCTTTATAGTGACGTTTGCGTACCTTTGGCAAGAAGCTTTGGTGCAGGTTAGTGCAGAATCGCTACCCAGCCTTGTTGCAAAAACGCCGTAAAAATAAGGTACTACGTTTTCGGCTTTAAGGTCGGTAAACGTAAACGCGCGCAGACCCGAAACAAGCAAATCTCCGTCGCTTGCGCTTCTCGGCGCCGCGCCTATTTTTCTGACTACCGAGTATGTGATAGTGTCGTCGGGACGAACGTTCCACTTTATTATATTGCCCCTTTCGCTCACGGATACGGTAACTTCGACGGGAGGTTTGGGCGGGAATTTTTTTATAACCGACTGCGCCTCGGAATAGTCAACGCACTTTTCGTAAAGACGCATATACTCGGGTATAATTCTTGCCTCGTCAGAGCCGAGCGCGCATATCTGCCTGTAAATTTGCTGAACCTCGGCAATGACGGCGTTTATTCTGCTCTCTTCCGCCTTAACGTTTGCGTCGGGAACGACCTGCTTTAACTGCCTTAAAAGATTTTGCGCCTCGAAATACTTTCTCGAAGTTATTGCCGCGTTTATTTTAGCAAGATAGTTTTTTGAAGTAGTTTCCTTTTCGCGCTGTTTCGAAACAATGTCGTCGGAGGTCTTGGTTATTGCCGCCATCTCCCTTTCCACCTGCGAACGCGGCTGGTTAAAGCTTGAATAAGTGCGCTTGAACGCCTCGCTCTTTAACGCATACTCCTTGTACTGTCCCGACTGAAAAAGCTTGTTCAAATTTATAACTTCCGCCGCAAAGCTCTTTTTTAACGCCTCGCTCGCTCCGCACTTGCCGCAGACGCTTGTGACTGTCAAATCCATTGAAGCGCCGCAGTTCCAGCACGCCGAAACAAGCAATTTTCCGCAGTTGGGGCAACTTTTTGCGCCCTTTTTATACAGCGAACCGCAGAAACGGCAAGAGGACAGGTCGGTAATACCCATTTTGCTCTTTTCGGCTCCGTTAGCTGTGCCGCCCGTGACTATAAAGCCGTAGTTTTTTAAACCTGCGCCGAGCATAGTTTGCGCGTCGTCCAAGCGGATATTCAAAGCCTTCATAAGCTTTTCGACGAAATCTATATACTCGTTCAGCGAAATTTCCTTGCTGTACGCCTTTCTAATTTTGAACTGCGACCAAACGCTTTCACGCGATTTCAGATAGTCGTCGTACTGCTTTCTCGATGCCGGCGTCTTGAATATCGTCTGAATGTTGCCAGAAAAGGCGTTTATGCGGTTCTTTTTTTCCTTGTCGCCCGTGTTTGCAAGCTTTTCGTTTGTAATTCTCTTTTCTTCCGACAAAATCTGCTGCGAGCTTGCCGAGTTTGTCAGTCCTAGATATGCGTATAAGTCGGCAAAGCCTTCAACCTGCAACAAATCGGAAATATCGTCGAACGCTATAAAATTTATGATGTTGGTTTCGTTGTCTATGTATTTTACGACCGAATCGAGCTTTTCGTCTTTAAACTTTTTTTCAAGCTCGGCAAATTCGAAGAACACGGCTTTCTTGTTTGCGTCTACGCACAGCTTTCTAAGCTCGGTCTTGTACATTATGCCGTTTGATTGGCACTTGACCCTAACAATAGTCATAACTTCGGAAAGCTTAAAGTTTTTAGCCCTATCTCCCTCTTCCTTTCTTATTCCGCTCTTTGCAACGTACTGTCCGGAAGCGTCGTCATATCTTGCGTCGTTTACAAGTACCTGCTCCATATCCCCCTTTAACTCCAAAAGCCGAGCTAAGTAAGGGTCTTTGGGCGTACCCTGATTGGCCGGAAACTTCTTTTTAAGTGCCTGCAGTATTGTAGTAGGATTCTTTTCGTTGACGCTCAAATCGAGGACGATAAAATAATTATATTTAGACTGTTTTAATTCTTCTGCAGTTCTCGTTTTAACCGCTGCCATAAAATACTCCTTTTTAACCTGCTGTATTTAATATAAAATTACTGTTCGGTAGCAATTGACGACGCAATGTCCGAAAACGTCTTTGTCAACTGCGACAAATCTATTTTTTTAGCTCCGCCGGGGGAAGCGATTTTTTCAAGGAACGAGTAATTCGCTCCGTCCACGCCGACGGCATATATAATTACTCCTCGCGATTTCAAATTGTCCGCGTTTCTTATTGCCTCGTCGGGATAGAACCATTCCCCGTCAGTCAAAGCTATTATCACCCTCTGCTCGTCAACGCTTAAATTTACGTCGGAAAGATAGAGTTCAAACGGGTCTGCGCTGGTGCCGCCGTCCGCCGAAAGTCTTTCAACCGCCGAGTTGATTGAACCTGCCGACTTATCGTTTCTGCAAATCCACCTGTAATTGCTGTCGAAGCTTATTACCGACACGCGCGCGTACTTCAAATCGAGCTTTTCGATAAATTTTGTAATTGATTTTTTGGCTTCCCTTATGCCCGAGCCTGCCATACTGCCCGAAGTATCGATAGCAAACGTGACGTCGAGTGAACGCCTACGGCTTTGAGCCTCTTCCCTCTCGCGCTTTAATCTTGCTATAATTTCCTCTATACTCTCGTCGACAATTGTCTTTTGCACGGCTAACGCCGCGCCGTTTTTAAGATTGCCCGTAACTTCAACTACGCCGTTCTGGTTGTATTGAAAGTTTATGGTAAACTCGTTTTTGGCGTTTTTATCCATTCCCGTAACTATGTATTTGTAGAGCAAAGTACATTCGTAGGGTGAAGTAAGCTCTCCCTGCAAAACATAGACTTCAAGTTTTTCCCCCTTGAAGTTATATTGCCTGCCATACGGAACGCCAGTAAGGCTGTTTTTCTTTATAATTATACTGTTTACAATATCGCCCCCGTCCTTTGATAACGCCAGCATTCCGAGGCTGTGCGAGGTTACGTCCTTGATATTGTCGTTACTCAAAGTCAAAGTTGCTGGCGCGCTGCCGCCGTTTGCCGATGTCTTGACGCCGAAGCTCCGCAAGTTTAAAGTTATCGTGCCCGAAGTGCATAAACTTGCCTGCATAGCCGCGCCCGTCGCAACAATGGTATCCACCTTGTTGCCTATAATCTTGGGCGGTTTGCCGAAAACTTTTGTTATCAGCTCGGATACCTGAGGCATACGCGTGGAACCGCCGACAAGCACCACTTCGTCTATCGAGTGCCAGCCGAAGCCGCCGCCGATTTCCGAAAAGCAATTTTCGGACAGCGTAAGCGTCTCGTTGAGATAGGGTGCAGTTTTCGCGTCAAACTCCTCGCGTGTAACGGTATATCTGCCCTTATAACCCGAACAGGTTATTGAAATTGTAGTCGATGGAATTGCAGTAAGCTGTTTTTTTGCCCTTTCGCACTGGACTAAAAGTCCGTTATATGCCTCGGGATATTCCGCAAGCCTTATTTCGTAATCGTTTTCGAACTGCGACGTTACCATTTCGACAAGTGCGTTGTCCCAATCCTTGCCGCCGAGCTGGTGGTTGCCGTTGGTCGCTATAACCTGAACGTTTGCCCCGTCGATTTTTGCTATAGTCACGTCGAACGTGCCTCCGCCCAAATCATAGACCATTACGTTGCGTTTGCCGATGCCCGTAAGTCCGTATGCGATAATTGCCGCCGTCGGCTCGTTGATAATTTTAAGCACTTTAAGCCCGGCCGCCTCTCCCGCGCGTATCGTTGCCTGACGCTGCGCCTCGTTGAAGTATGCGGGAACGGTTATTACCGCGCCGCCTATTTTAACGTTGTTCGCGCCCTCGACCGACTCTTTAAGCTTGCTTAAAAAAATTCCCGAAAGCTGCTCCGCAGTGTATTCCCGTCCGTCGAGATAGGGTTTTAAATCGTCGTTGCCCATCATATTTTTATAGAACGCGGCAACACCGACATTGCCTGCGGCTTGCTCGTCCTTTGCCTCGACGCCGATGAGCACGTTGCCGTTTTCTATGCACACGACCGAGGGCGTAGTTTCTTCCTCCAAGTGGTTTTTAAGTATTTTTACGCTGCCGCTTGCGCTATCGAACACCGCCACTGCGGAATATGTAGTTCCTAAATCTATGCCGACGTTTATTTCTTTCATATTTACTCTCGCTATATTTAACTTTAAAATAGGCTTATCCGCCGACGTCGTAAACGGGCGTCGGCGGAATTTTAACTTTTATACCTTAAATTATTAACCCAGCGTAATTTTTGCAGCTGCGTCCATACCGTTGCCTATATTTCCTCCGCCGATACGCTCGGGATAGAGCTTATGCGTTCTGCCCGTGTCCGTTTCGGTGAGAATAAGGGTAAGCGTACCCGAAATGTCGACGTAAAGTTCGACCGAAACCTTTGTATCCGAAGGAATGGGCGTATCGAATTTAAGGGGAGTTTCCTCGTAAATTTCAACGCACTGGTCGCGGCTTACTTCGTCGCCGTTATAATCGTTTTCCATAATAAGCAAGCCTATTTCGCTTGTCATTCCGCTTCCGTCACCGCCGCCTATCACAAGCCCGGGCAAAAGGAAAGCAGTTGTTCCCGTTGCAGGCTTGGGGGTGTCCTTCTTTATAAGGTTGACATAAGTTTCCTGTCCGCCGCTGTAATATCTCAGACAATACGACTTGGTGCAGACCTCGAAAATACATCCTTCATTACCATCTTTATCCGTAAACTCGGTAGGTTCGAGGTTAGAAGGTTTTCCGGGGGTTGAGGGCACCGAACTGTCGGCATGGTCGTAAGATGAATTGCCTGCGTCCATACCGCTTGCAACCAACGCCGCGCCGTTTGAAACAGCCTTGTCGGGGTCGTACTGCATAATGGGCTTATTGTAAATGGCGGTAAGCTTTTCTTCAACCTGAGGCATACGCGTGGAACCGCCGATAAGTATAATTTCGTCGATATCTGTTGCAAAGTTTAAGTTTGCCTGATCCATCATCTGATTTATAAGCGTAATAGTTTCGTTGAAAAGACCGTCGGTAATTTCGTCGAAAAGAGTGCGCTCGATTTCAACCCTGTATTTTTGTCCGTCAAAGCTGGGCGTAAGCGTTGTTTTGGACATTTTTGTGAGCTGTTTTTTAGCCTTTTCAACGTTTTCGGAAAACCAAGCCTTGACCTCGAAGTCCTGACGCATAAGCTCGATATCGCAGCCCGTAGCGTTGCAGAACTCGCTCATAACGTATTCGGCAAGAGTATCGTCCCAGTTTTTACCGCCGAGCTTGTGGTTGCCGTTGGTGGTAATTACTCTGTATTCCTTCTTAGTGCCCTCGAAGTCGAGCTTCATTACGGTACAGTCGAAAGTACCGCCGCCGAGGTCGTAAATAAGAACTGTCTTGTGCATGTCCTCCCTGCGCGAGTTACCGTAAGCTATCGCAGCTGCGGTAGGCTCGTCGATTATACGCATAACGTTGAGTTTTTTGCCGTTGGAAAGAATTACGTTTTCTCCGGCTTTTCTCGTTGCGTCCTTGGCAACGTCACCGAAGTATGCGGGGCAGGTAATAACCGCGCCGTCAATCTCCTCTCCGCCGAGCGCATTTTCGGCGTCGGTTATAAGTTTTTTAAGAATAATAGACGAAACCGCGCTTGCCGAGTATGTAGTGCCGTGCATTTCAAGCTGGTAATCGGGGTCGTCCATAAACTGTTTTACGCGCTCTACAAGGAACTCGGGGTTCAAAGCACCTGCCTCTCTCGCTCTCGTTCCGACAACTGCGGTCTGCCCGTCGGGGTCGAAATATACTACCGAAGGGGTGGTCTTTTCTCCCTCTTCGCTCTCGATATTGACGATTGTGCCCGTTTCGTCAACATAGCTTACGACTGAATACGTCGTACCTAAGTCTATACCTACTTTTTTACCCATTGTGATTTTCTCCTCTTTTTTATTTAATATTTTTTATTCTTCAACTTTTTTGGGGACGTATTTATATACGTCTACTTTCGAGGGATACAAAATTTTTCCGTCGAAAAGGTAACAGTCGGTATGCCTTACGGCAACCGTTCTATCAAGTTTTTCATCGTCGCAATTTACAATTTTGACTATCTTGTTGGTGCGCATATCGTAACTGTCGGATATGTCGTGCTCCACTGTAACGCCTGCCATTATAAGCAGCTTCCAGGTTTCGTCTATTACAAGGCTAACCGAGGAGGAATAACTCTGTACGAGATTGCCCTCGTTTATCCTCTGTTTGACATCTTCGACGTTGTCTTTCAGCTTTTCGTAAAAATTAGCTATTTCCCTGTAAAGCGGCAACAGCATAGCGTCGGTATAGTTCTCCTCGATAGACGCCGCAAGCTTGACGTAACGGTCGAGATTTTCGTCGGCTTTTGCACAATCCGTTAAAAGCTGTTCCATCCTTTCCCGTCCGTAATCTATTTCGGAAAGAAGCGTATTGAACGAATAACTCTCCTTGCCGCACGCTTCGCTCTGCTCTCCTTCGTCGACGTTTTCGCTATTGCTTTCGATACTTTCGCAATTTTGCTCTTCGTCGCAAACGGACGCGGCTTTTCTCGACACGCAGTCGCTAAGCTTTTTTCCGTTCAAAATAAACCCGTCCTCTCCGTAAATAAGACCGTAAGTTGACATAAACTCGTCCACGTCGGATAAAAGATAGTCCGAATACCTGACTACGCTTTCGACGTCCTTGCAATATTTTTCGATATTTGCAAGCGTCTTGCGGCAATCCTCCCTAAGCGATATAAGCGAAACGCAAAGCGGTTTTACAATAGAAAGCGCAAATCCGCCCCTGTATTTCGTAACCTCGTCGCTGAGCTTTGCTATAGTGTCGTCCTTTGCCTTATAGGTCTTTATAAGTCTGGCAAATTTGTCGTAATATCTGTCGAGCGTTGCCTTAAACTCGTCGTAATTTACGTTTTCGACGGTAACGCCTATAACCTTAATTTCTTCCGCCACACTGTTCTCCTTATCATTTTTTTGTACAACCTGTTTGTACACAAATTCTTTTTGATTATAACATATAATAGTGTAAATAGCAATAGTTTTAAAAAAATTATTTCACGAAATTTTCACTTTAAATAGGAAAATTACGCGATATTACACAGCGGCTCGGACAACGATAAGTTGTCCGAGCCGCTGTGTTGAATTATTGTTTTATTTTTATGTATTCCAAAAGACTTTTTACGGGGTTTTCGGTCTTATAATAAAAGTACTCTTTTATTAACTTCAAAGCACGCATTTCCCCGTCTGGCGTTATAAACTCGCGCTCGAAACTCTTGTTTTTAAGCTTTCTCAAAACGTTGTAGGTAACTCGGCTTACTCCCGCCCCCTTGCCGCAATCAAAGCATGTAAACGTGCCCGAATCCATTTCAAACCTTACTTTTTCCTCACGGCACAAGGACTTGCCGCAGACCCGACAGTCACCGAGAGAAATAGCATAGCCCGACTTTTCAAGCGCGCCTATAAGAAATTGCAAAAGCAGCGCTCTCTCGTCGCTTAAACACATATTTGTAAGCGTCTTTATACAGTCGTAAAAAATTTCGGCGCATTCTCCGCCCTCGAAAGTAAGCGCCGAAGCCGCCTCGACAACCGCGCTTGCCGCATAAAATTTGTCGATATCCGTCCTTAAATCGTAAAAGCTCTCGCACTCTGAACAGTTTATTACCGTATATTTTTCTCCGCGCTTTGCAAGAACGTACTCGGCAAAGCAAAATGGCTGCGCCGCGAACCTTAGCTTGGCGTTAGGCTTTTTTACGCCCTTTATACCTGCGGAAATTTTTCCGTTTTCGGCTGTCAAAAGCGTCAGAATTTTATCGTTTTCATTGTAGTCCGTCGCTCGCAAAACAAGCGCGTTTACTTTAATATCCATAAACGTTTGATTTATCTTTCGGTAAGATTTTTATACAGCATATAATAGCTCACGTTGCCCGTTTTTTCAAACATTTTCCAGGCAAGCTCGGCTGCGTCTTTGTCCTTTTTCATTTTACACCTCTTACAAATAAGGTGCGTACGTTTAAGAAAATTATACCTTTAACTTATAAATACGTCCTTTATAAGCCCCGGTCTGTTGCGCCAATCCTCTTCAACGCGGACGTATGTAGTCAAAAATACCTTCGCGCCCAAAAACTTTTCCATTCCCTCGCGCGCAAAGCCGGAAACTTCCTTAATGGCTCTGCCCTGCTTGCCGATAAGAATTGCTTTATGATTGGCTTTTTCGCAGATAATATCGAGGTTTATATCGTATGTGCCGTTGTCCTTGCGCTCGAATGCGTTTACAACTATAGCTATGCCGTGCGGTATTTCCTCGTCGAATTTAAGCAATATTTTTTCGCGCATTATTTCGGCAATCATAAACTTTTCGCTTTTGTCGGAAACAATGTCCTCGGAAATTACTCTGTGCCCTTCGGGCATTTTTTCCGCGAGATAAGCTTCAAGCTTTTTTATATTTTGATATTTTCGTGCCGAAACGGGAAAAACGTCGCAATCGATTGAGGCTTCATACAGCTTTTTAGCGTCTTCGGCAATTGCCTCTTTGGGCATAATATCTATCTTCGTATAGGCGATTGCCATGGGTATATGCCCCGACGAATAGCGTTTCATAAGCTGCAAATCGTTTTCCGAAATACCGTTGTGTCCGTCGTGAACGTACAAAATAAAATCCACGTCCTTTGCGGTGTCGTCAGTCGCTTTCATCATCATATCGGTAAGATAGTTTGCGCTTTTATAGATACCTGGAGTGTCGACGAATACAAGCTGATACTCATCTTTATTTAAAACGCCCATTATCGAGTGGCGCGTCGTCTGTGGCTTAGGTGAAACTATGGCAACCTTTTCCCCGACAAGTACGTTTACCAGCGTGCTTTTGCCTGCGTTAGCCCTGCCTATTACACCTATAAATCCGCTTTTCATACTGATTGACCCCTATATATGCCTTAATTACAGTTATTTTAGTCGCGCGATAACGCCAATTTTTCCAGAACACGCTCTTCCCTTTCACGCATCTCGGCTTTGTCGCTATCAGTCATATGGTCGTAGCCCAAAAGATGAAAAAGCCCGTGCGTTACAAGGTAATACAGCTCGCGCAAGTAACTGTGCCCGTACTCTTCCGCCTGCTCTTTTGCGCGTTTTACACATATGGCTATGCTGCCCAAAAACAGGTTGTCCTCCTCGTCGATTTCGGTGGGAAAGTCCTCGATATTCAGCGTTACCCCCCTGATATGCTCGATTGAAGGAAAACTAAGCACGTCGGTAACGGCGTCAACGCCGCGCATTTCGCGGTTCAAGCGGCGTATCTCTTGCTCGTCGACAAACACAACCTCCGCAGCCAAATCACAGTTGCTTAGATACTCTCCCTCGAAAACTTGAGAAAGTTTTGAAAAATCGTACTCGTCGCAATAGACGTATAACATATATCTCCCCCTATTTGCGTGAAAGCTGAAGCTTGGGATATTTGACCCTCGAATGATATACTCCGGCAAGCTGATTGATTACCGTGCGAGTGATAAGCGTAAGCTCGCGCATTGTAATTTCACAGTTGGAAAACTGTTCCATATTCATACGCTCTTCAACTATATTTCCCACAAGCGCAGCGACGTTTTCGGGAGAGCGGTCGCGAAGCGAACGGCACGCAGCCTCCGACGCGTCCGCTATCATAATTATAGCCGCAATTTTTGTTGTCGGGGTGGGACCGGGGTATGAATAGTTAGCTACGTTCAACTCACCGTCGCTCATTTTAAGCGCCTTTGCATAGAAATATTTAATTGGCATAGTGCCGTGATGCTCGACGGCTATATCCGCGAAAAACTCGGGCAACCTGTTCTTTTTTATAAGCTTTGCCCCCTCGCGGGTGTGCGAGCGAATTATATCCACCGAAAGCTCGGGAGTAAGCTCTTTATGCAGGTCGAACTCGCTTTGGTTTTCGGTAAACATTTCGGGGTTTTTGAGCTTACCGACGTCGTGATAGTACGCGGCCGCCCTTGCAAGCTCGGAATCCTCTCCTATTGCGGAAGCGCAAGCTTCGGCAAGCTGAGCCACCACTATGCAATGATTGTAAGTACCAAGCGCGTTTTGCTTCATTTTTGATATGAGCTTTGCTCCGTCGGAAGTCAACTCGCGCAGTCTGAACGGAGTAAATTCCCCGAACACCGCCTCCACTATCGGCAAAATAGCCATAAACAGCAACACCGAGAACATACAGTCGAACGCGCTGTACAGGAACACTTCGATGACCTCGAAGCCCACGTCTCCGCTGATAATCGTAAGCTGCATAACCACGTTTATGAGCACGGTGGGAATAAACAGCACCACGCCAATAAGAACGCAAGCAAGGCGCGTTTTTATGTTTTTAAGCATAAATATCGCAACGACGCCGCCCGCAAATACGGTCAAAAGGCTCGAAAAGCTCTCTATTAGCTGAATTTCTCCACTTACGATATCCGCACTGTTCAATAGCCTGTTGAAAATGAAGAGAATAAGCGCAAATACGCTGTTTACAAAAATTGCCTCGCGGCGGCGCAATATCATTGCGGTCATAAGCGAGTAAAAAAGCAACGGGCGCGCCGTAGGCGCGATATACTTTGCAATTGTTCCGCAGATAATAAATGCAATGTACATCAACAAGAACATTTCTATTATCTTAGAGGGTCTGGCAAGCACGTTTTTATTTTCTATAAAGAAATAGAAATACACGACTAATGTAAGTATTGCCGAAGATACCGTCACGGTTATGACGTTGTTCACTCTCTCCTGAAACAGCGCAAAAACCTGATTGCCGTTGTTTATAAAAAACATTAAGAACATAGAGAGCATCAAAAAGACATAGGCAAATATAAACATAAACGCGCTTATAACTATCTCTTTTTTACTCATTTTTATCTTTGTCATTGCTCCTCCTCGACGCGTCCGCCTCGTACGCCCTGACTATACTCATAACCAAGGGATTGCGCACAACGTCTTTGTCAGTAAGGTAAATTACAGAAATTCCGTCCACTTCCTTCAATACCGCAACGGAATGTTCAAGTCCGCTTTTTTTGCCGTCGGGCAAGTCAATCTGCGTAACGTCGCCCGTCACCACCATTTTACTCGAATCCCCAAGCCTTGTCAAAAACATTTTCATCTGTTCGCGCGTGGTGTTCTGCGCCTCGTCGAGAATTATAAACGCATTTGAAAGCGTTCTGCCGCGCATATACGCAAGCGGTGCAACCTCGATAGTGCCGCGCTCCATAAGCTTTAAATATGTTTCCGTACCCAGCATTTCTTCGAGCGCGTCGTAGAGAGGTCGAAGATAAGGGTCGACTTTCGTCTGCAAATCTCCGGGAAGAAAACCCAGCTTTTCCCCCGCCTCCACCGCGGGTCGGGTTAAAATAATTTTATCGACTTGCTTTTGTTTATATGCCTGTACGGCAAGGCAGACTGCAAGATAGGTTTTACCGGTGCCGGCAGGGCCGATGCCGAACGTGACGGTTGTTTTGCGTATTGCGTCGACGTAAGTCTTTTGCCCGACGGTCTTGCACTTTATGGGCTTTCCGCGAGATGTAATCGCAATCGCACCCGACGACAGCTTGTTTATGTCGCGCGCCTTTCCCTCCTTGGCAAGCTCGATACAGTACGCAACCCTGCCCCTGTCGATATTTTCACCCTTGGCGGCAAGCTCCAATAAACTTTCCGTAACAGACGTGGCGCAGTTTACTTTGTCCTCCGCGCCGCTTATAACTACTTTATCCCCGTCCACGCGCACAATGACGCCCAGCTCTTGCATAATCAAATTGACGTTCTCGTCGAACGTCCCTAAAAACTTTTGCAATGTATCGGCGCTTTCCGCATTTATTTTTCTTATGCTCTTATCCATAATTAATTGAGATTGATACTTAATTTGTGCAAACAGGTAAATTCTATAACGTAAATAACTCCGCCCTCGGTAGGTTTTACCGTGTGCTTGCGCTCGGTTATCTGCTCGTTTTCTATAAGGCAAGAAGCGTAAGCTTCCTTCAAGTTCTGCTCGTTATCCTCGTCGGCAAAGTATTCCACGGTGCGATAAAGCTCTATCTCGACATATCCCACCGCAAGGCAGCTTTGTTGTTCTTCACCTATAACGGTGTGAGCGTAAATAAGCGCGTCTCCGCGTTTTACCGCGTCCCCGACGTTTACAGCCGGAGTCCCGCACACCGCCACTATATTTTTAACAACCCCGTCGCAATCGCTCAAAAGGCTGCCCTTTTCCTGCGAAGCGTAGTGCTCTTCGTCAACCTGCACGTCGACAATAAGCACGCTGCCCTTTTTTAAAATGTTGCAGTAAGTAACCTGAGGAAGGGCAAGGATTCTGCCCGTAGCCGTCGCGCCGTTAAAGGCGGAAAAGCTTTTGAACTCTGCCGCGCCTTCGTCGAGAACTATGCGCCGTATCTCGGGCTCCAAATAACTGCCGCTGCCGCTCACTTCGATTTTTAACACAAACGAGTTGGAAACGGCGGCAAGCGCAACAAACGCGATTGCGCCGACCAATAGCCCGACTCTGAGTGCGGCAAACGACAAAATACGTCGAAATAATCCGTGCTTTTTTACTTTAATATTATAGCACGGTTTATTGAAAATTGCAAAAACTTTTTTAATATCTTTGCTTTTTATGGAAAATATAAATTCCGCACTCTCTTTTTTGCAGTTAAAAACGGCTACTTCCGCCTTTTTAAGTCTGTTTAGCGCGTTTTCCGCCGTAGAAACAATTGAAATTACAGTAAGGTCAGTCAACGTTAATCACCTTAATGTTACCCTTTATAAATATGTCCTGTTCGAAATATTTGCCTATTTCGAGCTTTTCCCCCTCGATAGTAACCACGGTTTTTTTGAGCACAAGCAAAATTTTTTGGGGAGAATACTCGGCAATGCTTCTTACGCTTTGAAAATATCCGCCGAAAGAGGGTATGACGGTAAACGACTTTAAAGTGTCCGCACCGAGTTCGTTTAAAATCTGTTCGAGAAGTTTCATATAATATGGTATGATTTGACCTGTGCTTATATACATCACAAACTTAGCGCTTTTTCGACGCAAATAGTGAAATTTTTTACCTCGCGCGCGTATAAAATCTTGATTATGGCAAAAAAAATTTTTTTTACAAGCTTTAAAGGCGGCACGGGCGTAACTACCTGCTGCGTGGGAGTTGGCCGCGCGCTTGCCGAACTTGGAGAACGCACCCTTATCTGCGACGGAGACAGACGAGGCGCGGATGCGCTTATTATGGGTGACGTGCGAGATATGCTTGTGTACACCCTATCCGACTACGAAAAGGGGGCGTGCCGAGCAAAACAGACAATAATCTCTCACCCGAAATATTCAAACCTGCACTTTATGTCCTCGCTGGGTTTAAAGGACGAGGCCTATGCAAAAAGAGCCGTCGAAGATTTAGAAGGGCTGTTCGACTATCTGCTGTTGGATAAATTTGCGCCCGAAACTTGCGACAGCGCAGTAATAGTAACCGACCCCTTCCCATATTCCGTAAAGAGTGCGGACGTCTGCCGCTCGGCGCTTTGGGACGGCGGAGTTAAAGATATTAAGCTTATGGTAAACAAACTCAGCGCCGCGCTTATACTTAGCGGAGAAAGTATGACGGCAAAGGAAATTTCCACCCTTATACGCGTCGAACTTGCCGCAGCGATACCCGAAGATTTATCGCTGCCCGTCGGAAGATGGAGAGCAAACACGCTTGCGGCGTTCAGGTCCGCCGCAGAAAACCTGACGGGCAAGAGCAAGGACGTGCACGACGTTTTAAAAAATTACAGGGGACTCAGAGGATATTTAAAGAGAAAACTGAGGGAGCATGTATGAACAAAGTAATTTTAGACAGGGACGATATGTCCGAGTTCGAGCGCGGCTTGTTTTTAAAGGATTTACAGCGCTTAACCGACGAGTACTTTGAAAGAAACGACGACGCGTCGATTGACGTAACCCGAACCGAGGAAGGATTTTTGGTGTGCGTAATTTTTTCGGCGCGCAGAATTAAAACAGTTAAAAAGCCCATATAAAAACCCGCCTTGCAAAATCGCAAGGCGGGTTAATTTAATAATTTAACTTGTCGTCTTTTGCACAACGCGTTGAAGTTCGGTATCCTCCCTCGTCACAATCCAGTCCGCGTCGACCAAAGTTACCCCGTCCCTTTCGGAAAGCGCCACGTCGTGAATGCACTTGTCGTTCGGCCAATAGATGCGCGCCGTAGTCAGCTTGACAGCCTCCCCCGTATAATAATTATAAAACGTCGACTGCATTATGCCCTTGCCGTAGGTCTGCGCGTTTTTCTGTCCCACGCCTATAAACTTCATATAGTCGTCCGAATAGTTTGAAACAAATATATCCGAGTAGTCCACAAACCCGTAACTGACAAGCACGCCTATCAGCGCCTCGGAAGCGCTTGCCGTGCCGCTGTTGGCAAGAACGTAAATTTTCGTGTCCTTGGAAACAAGGCTTGTGCCCGAATGCTTTACGCAGTCGTAGACCTCGTTGCGACCGTTTCTGTATTTTGCCGTCATTGCGACGTGAGTTTTGTTTGAAAGCGAGGAAGTAAAGTAACCTGCGATATCCTGCATTGCGGAAACATAGCCTCCGCCGTTATTTCTCAAATCGAGATACATTGTAGTGTAGTGCTCGGCATTGAACTTTGACATAAGCACGCCGAACTCGTCCGCCATAGTTCCGAAAAACTGCGAAAGATTTATATACGCCGCGCCGTCAGGCAAATATGGTATAGCGCCGCTGCGGTTCTCGACCAAGGCAAGCCCTTTACCGTCCCCGGAAGCTACAAACTCCCACGAGGTGGCGGCTGTTGCCATATATGCGTAGCTCGCGGTATATACCTCTCTCGACAGCGTATATTCTGCGTGTTCGGTAGTTACCGTAAACTTCTCTCCCGGACTTTGCGCCGATATAAAATCGGAAAAAGCGGCTGACGTGTCGAACGGATATTGCTCTCCGTCGGCTATTCCTCCCGTAAGTATGTCACCCGATCTAAGTCCGGAAATCCAGGCCGGGGAATTGCCCATAACCGACACAAGCAAAACGCCCTTATCTTTGAGAAATTGATAGGTTATGCCTATGCCGCTCTTTTCCCCTTCGTTGTCGGACATAACGGCTCGATACTCTTCCGCCGTGTAGTATTCGGAATATATATCAAGCTTGCTTACAAGCGCTTTAAGGGAAAGATTTTTTGCGTCCTCCTTGTCGAAATCCTCTGAAAAATAATAGTTTTTTTCAATCATCGACATTACCCATTCCACCGACGAAACATATTCGTCACGGGTAAGTTTATGGGTAAAAAAACCTATAAAAAAGGACGAAACCGCAATTATCAAAGCGACAATTACGCTGACTATAATTTTAACTTTTTTGCCGCCGTTTTCAAACACTTTGTTTTCGCTGTCGTTCACGGATTTTCAACCTCACTTTAATAAATATAAATAATGTAATAACATAAAAGTCGTAGCCATTTCAAAGTTCCGCAAATCCAAACCCGTAAGCCGCTTTACCGAGTTGAGTCTGTATATAAGCGTATTTCTGTGCATATACAGCGTGCGCGCCGCCTGCGACACGTTCATACCGTTTTCCAAAAAGCTGTCTATGGTGCTCATCATATCGGCGTCTTCGAAAACTTTTGCAAAACACTTCATATCGAAGCCTTCTGCAAGTTTTTCGCGAACAGACTTCGGAAGCGTTGCAATTACCTCTCCGAAATTAATGATGTCGCCGTCCTTAAACCTGCTTAACTCGGGCATATTCGGCACCCTATGAATATTTTCCAAAATTTTTAACCGTCCTTATATATTGCCGCAAAGGCAATTTATACAGGCAAATGAACCTGCCTTTACCGCCATTATAGCAGTCTTTTCAAAGGAAAGCAATAGATTTTGTTATTTTTATCGCATAACTAAAGCCCGGTAAAAAAACGCGGAATATTAAGCCTTTGAATTGCACAATCTCTTTACGAACGATTATACTCACAAATTTATCGGTTTATAACGTTTTAAATCGTTTTATTTTTGTCAACTATATAATTTTGTTTAATTTATTCTTGACATATCACACATTTTGGTATAAAATGTTAGAGTACATAACTATTGTATCAAACTTCACATTTCGCATATCGCGGAATTTTAAAGCTTAACGGAGAAACACATTATGGGAAACGAGAAGAAATCTAAAAAGCCCAATAAAATTTTTGCGTTGATAACATATTTTATCGCGCTTGTCTGCCTTTTATTAGGTCTGTTTTTGCCCTCCGATTTTGCAAATCCGGTTGACTCTATGCTCGGATTACAGATTCCGGCGGCTTTTGACAGCATCTGGAAAATCGGGGAAACAGGTCTGCAGGGTATGTTCGGTACTCCCGACTTTACCTACAATTTCCCCTTTAACGTTGCCGGTTGGCCCGAGGGCGGAATTAATCTTGCCGCTATACTCGTAGTACTTTACGCGCTTGTTACCCTTGCGGGAGTAGTTGCTCTTATTCCCGTCTGCGTCAGCGCGTTCAGCGGGAAAAAGGGTAAGAAAAAGTCCAAGGACGCTTCAACAGACCCCGAAACAACTGACGAAACTGCGGACAGAAAGAGCAAGAAGGACAAAAACGTCGCTTTGAGAGCAGCCTCGTTTATCGAAGTGCTTGCGATAGCAACTTTGTCGACCTTCGTAATTATTCTTTTTAATCAATTTATTATCGACGGCAAAACAATAGCCGATTTTACAAATTACGGGCTTATCTCCGCAATCGGCGGCACGCTTTTGATGTTGATTGTACAGGCTATTTTCTACAAGGGCGGCTCGGGTTTAGTAAAATTTTTGCTTGCGCTTATGTCGGCAGTCGTAGTAATTTTTATCTACGGCATTCCGTTTATGCTCCCCTTCCTCACGGATTTTGCGTCGGGACTCAACCTTACGCTCTACACGTCGGGGGAAACGGCGGCAGACGTGCTCGGACTTATAAACTCTCTGTTCACGACGGGGCTTGCATTCGAGGGCAGAGAAATTACCGTAATTACACTTGAGCTTGCGGCAGTTACATTCGGATATCTTGCGTTTGTAAACCTTGTGCTTGACCTTATGGGTCTCGGCAAAAAGACAAACAAGTTTATGTTTGTGGTAAATATAATAAGATACACCCTCGAAGTCGCGGCGTTGATTGTAATAGTTGTTACCACCTTCTTTGCGGAAGGCGTGGCGCTTGGCAACTTTGTAATTATTGCGGCTATACTTGCTCTTATCTCACATGTAATCAACGTGTTCCGCGTAGCCCTTCTCGACAAAAAGAAGGCTAAGGCAGCAGGCAAGAAAAAAGCTAAAAAGTCGAAAGAAACCGCAAAACCTACGGCGGAAAAAACGGAAAAACCCGAAAAGAAAAAGAAGCCTCACGCAGAGGAACAGCCTGCAAGGGTCGTTCCCGTTGCGGATACAAAGGCGGCGCCCACGGTCGAAAATACGGAAAGGCTTTACACACCTATCATATACCAAGGACCCACCGACGACTTCATTCGCACGCTTGCCAACGAGCAGAAAGTCGAGTTTTCGAGAGTATTCCTCGAACGTCAGAACGGACCTATTTCCTGCATTCCCGATTACACGGTAGGCGGCAAAAACGAAAAGTTCTTTACCTCCATCTTTATCTACTATGCGAGAATACGCGACCTTGTTTCTGACGAACTTATGAATATGCTTTATAAACAAGCTAATATGATGTAACAAATAACCCCTTCCTTGCGGAAGGGGTTTTATTTTTTAAACGGCGCAAGGCTTTCAAGCCTTGCGCCGTTTAAATTTATTCTTTTATTTATTAAGCTTGTACGTCACGCGCACGCCGCCATTTAACTTTTCAACTTCTCCCGAACAGATATTTCTGACAATGTACATACCCCTGCCGTTTTCGGCAAGCACGTCGGGCAACTCAGACGTTAGGCTTACGCCGTCGAAACTCGAAGCTACGACCGTAATAACAACCTTGCCGTCCCCTATGCCGCCGTTAAACTCCGCCGCCTCTCCGCCGTGACGGATCACGTTGGATATAAGCTCGCACGAAACCAGACGACAAAAAAACACGTCGTTGTCCTCAATATTTTCCGAACGCAAAAACTCGGCAAACGCGCGCAGCTTTTCGTTCATTTTACTTAAATCATCGACTCTGAAAGTAAACATTATGACAGCGCGTCCTTTAATTTTTCAAAAATCTTTCTCTCGGCACGCGACACAAACATCTGACTTACGCCGAGAATTTTACCGACCTCGGTCTGCGACTTTCCCTGCAAATAACGCAGCGAAATTACCTGCTGTTCTATTGGCTCCAACTTGCTTATTTCAGTCCTTAACGACTCGCTGTCCTCAAACTCCTCGAAATTGTCCTTGTCGGACGCAATCATATCGCTTAGAGCTGTGTCGGCTTCTCCGTCGTCACCTATTACCTTTTGGTCAAGGCTTACGGTTGCGCGGCATTCAAGCGCCTCCACAATGAGTTCCTCGGACAGCCCGAGCGATTCCGCAAGTTGCCTTACGGTCGGCTTTACGCCGTGAATTTTATAGTACTCGTTTATCTGATTTTTTACCTTTGCCGCCACCGAATAAATTCTGCGCGGTACCCTCACAGAACGTGAAAAGTCGCGAAAATAATTTTTTATCATACCCGTAATAGTAGGGGTTATGTAAGAAGTAAAGCGGTTGCCCATATCGGGGTCGAATTTTTCAACGCCCGAAATAAGCGCTTCCGAAGCAACCTGCAACAAATCGTCGTATTCCACACCTCTGCCAGAAAACTTTTTGGCAAGTATCTCGGCAATGTAAAAATAATTTTCGACAAGCTTATTGCGCAGCTCTACGTCGCGCGTTATTTTATATTGCTTGAACAGCTCGTCCGACGCGTTTATATCCATCATAGCTTAATAGTAACTCTCTTTATAACGTCACCGCTACGCTCTATGTCGCACTCGTCGACAAGTGCGGAAATCAGCGCAAGCGAAAACTCGTTGTCCCCCTCTTGGGGAACTCCGCCCTCTCCGTAAAGCGTGCAAGCCGCCCCCTCTCCCGAGAACGCGGCAACAAGGCTTTCAAAGCCGCAGTTTTTAAGTATAATGGCGCTTTCGGTAACGCAGACTTTAAAGTCCTCCAAAGCGTCGATATCCAGCTCGTGAACGCTGCCTATCGCGCCGCAGACAAGCCGCAAAGCCGTCATATACTCGCTGTCGGCAAGGTTGAATTTTACGGTAAATTGGTTCATGACCGTATCTCCATAATAGTGTTCAGCGCGCAGATATCAAATAGCTTTTTTACGTTCGGGCGCACTCTGTCGAGTAGCATATTGTTCCCGTCCTGCCTGAGCATCTTAAAAATTTTGACAAAAGTACCCAACGTAGTACTGTCTATGAAAGACAGCGCGGCGCAGTCGAACGTTACGTCCTTTTTATCGTGGTTGTAAGCCGCCGAAACCTGTGCGTAAAAATCCTCGCTTGTGGCGGCGTCAATCTCTCCCGAAAGCTCGAAAACAAGCCTCTCGTCCGCCGAAATAAGTTTTACCTGTTGCATATTTCCCGTCCTTAATAATGTTCTTATATATTAATTATAAACTCCATTAGCGCGTTAAAAACACTCAATTCTTAATTGACGGCTCAAATGCGCTTTGAATTTTTATATCGTTTAAATAGGCAAGACTGCCCGACAGCTCGAAACTTAAATATTTAGCCACAAGACACTGCCTCTTTAAGCCGTATTTTTTGTTCAGCGCGCTATCCCCGTACTTGCCGTCCCCGAGAACGGGACAGCCGATAAACGCCATATGCGCCCTTATCTGGTGCGTTCTGCCCGTGTGCAGCTCTATTTTAACAAGCGCAACGTCGCTTAATTTTTGTAAGACCTCATATTGAGTAACAATCTCTTCCGCGCCCTGTCGAGGGTTTTGAAAAACTTTTACCAAGCTAACTTTTTCGTCTTTTTTAAGATAGGCGCGCAGTAGCTTTTTATCCTCTTTAAAGTTGTTTTTACAGAGCGCAAAATAAGTCTTGTTGATTTTATGCTGCTTGAACGCGCTCAAAAGCTCTTGCTCAGCCGGACGTGTCTTGGCAAAAATTATCAGCCCCTGCGTATTTCTGTCCAGCCTGTGTATCGCAAACAACTGCGTATGCGCCGAAATTTCGCTGTACAGCCCCTCGAAGCTCACTCCCGACAACTTGTCCGCAACATATACGTTGTCGTCCTCATAGGCTATCAAATGGCTTTTAAGCTCTTCCTGCTTCTTCGTGGTGTAATAAGCTACGATATCCCCGATTTCCAGCGTTACGTTTTTATCGACGCGTTTACCGTTTACCTTTATGTCCCTGTCCTTCAAAAGCCTTGCATAGCAAAACGAACCCTGCGGATAGACGGCATCGGTAAAATCCTTTAAATTAAGTTTTTCTTTAACTGTAAATTCACGCATTGTCAAACCCAAAAAAACGCAAGCCTTACAAGATATGCAAATATAAAACTGACTAAAATTTGAAACCCCACGCATTTCAGCGTAAAAATCAAACCGCACTCCTTGCACGAAGCGGAAAACGCCGAAATACACGCCGGACATAAAAGCTCGAAGGTACAAATGGCAAGCGTCGGAGCAAGCCCCAGCCCTATATTTCCGCCCATCAACATTGCCACGGTTGCGGCTACGTTTTCCTTTGCGATAAAGCCGCACAGCGCTGCGTAAGCCAGCCTCCAATCTGTTATGCCCATGGGATAGAACAGCGGCAAAATCAATCGACTTATAGCCGCAAGCATGCTCTTGTCCGCATCGACGTATTCGAAGGTAAACGAAAAGTGCGACAGCACCCAGGAAACCACGCAAAACAGCGCGACCACGCCGACCACCTTTATTATAAACCCTTTTAAGTAAAAACACAACTTTTCAGCGACTGCTTTAAAAGAAGGAACAAAAATAGGCGTAACTTCGAACAGCATACTTTCCCTTTCGCCCTTTAAAATAGCGGATACAGCCACCGCAAACACCAAGCCCGCAAAATACAACAGAGTTATTGCGGGAAAAGGATTATCAAACAGCGGAGATAGAAAAGTCAAAAATACGGGCAATTTTGCGCCGCAGGGAATAAACGGCAAAATAGCTACCGTGCGCCTTTGCGCCGAAACAGAGGAATAGCCGCGCGTGGTAAGAATGGCAGCCGCCGTACAGCCGAACCCCGAAATAAGCGAAAACGCGGCTCTGCCGGACAGCTTTACTTTTTCAAAAACCCCGTCGGTTGCAAACGCAAGTGCGGAAGTTACTCCGCTTTCGTCGAGCAAAGTCAAAAAAAGATAGAGTATCATTATCTGCGGTATAAACGACAAAACTCCGCCTATACCCCCTAATATGCCCTCGCTAACGAGCGATTTGACCGCTTCGTTGCTCATATTGGCGGTCAAAAATCCACCGAAAGAATCGCATATAAGCCCCTCGGTGAGATTTTTCAACAGAGCACCCGGCATCAACGGATGAAAAGCAAGAAAGAACATTAAAATAATGCTTGCTATAAACACAAACAGTGCAAAAAAGCGGTTATAAAACAGTCGGTCAACCTTCGATACTTTTAGATTACCCCCGTTATATGCCGCGTTTAATGGCGTATTTACGTTTTTGACGGCTTGCGGCAACGCGCCCTTTTCCAGCTCCTTTAAAAGTTGTTTGGGAGAACATATAAACACGGGTATGCCGAGGTGTTCGGAAAGTTTTTGCGCATCTATATGTCCGCCGCGCTTTAAAAGCTTTTCGTACTTTGTTATGTAAACGACGGTATATTTCCCAAGCGCAATTATTTGTTTAGTGAGGTGTAGGCTGTTTTCGAGCGTCAGCGCGTCGATAACGTTTACGACTATATCCGCGCTTTTAAGCTCGTCTACAGCCGAACGCTCCTCCATTGAATATACCCTGAAGGCATACGCTCCGGGCACGTCTACAAACTTAATTCCGCCTACTGTTTTTTCCGAAGGAGAAGTTGTAACTCCGTGAAAATTGCCCGTGCGCAAACTGCTGTGCGTAAGCGCGTTAAAAAGCGTAGTTTTGCCTGCGTTCGGATTTCCGGCAAGCACAATTTTTTTGATTGTCGTCTTTTCGTCGGTGCGTGTCTTAAATTTTGTTAAGTTCATACGCGCACCTCTATTTTTTGCGCAAGCGAACGCCTGAGCCCTACGCGCACTGCCGCGCACGATATCAAGATACTGCTTTTAAACAGCGAAAAAGAGAGCACCTCTATTCTTTCTCCCACGCGTATGCCCAGCGCGTTTAATCTTTCCAACGCGCCGCCGTCCAACTGTATTTTTACTATTTGTGCGCTGTCACCCGTCTTTAAATCAAAAACTCTCATAGAATAAACTATGAGAGTTTGTCTGTTTTAATGTTGATTTTTAGACAATAACAGGTTGAAAATACCCCAAGTGCGAGTTACCCGTAACTACTATAACTTTAAATTCTCCGCTTATTATTGCTCTACCGTCCTCTTTTAATAAATCGGTATAAGTAAAAGTATAAATATCCACGTCCGCCATATAGCCTATCCGTTTGGGTAAACGCTCGTTTTCTACAACCATATCAAAATTCATTGAAGTCGTAACGCCGCTGATTTTTGCATTATAAGTGTATAATCCTGTTCTTGAACAATCATTTCGCTCTTCACATAATGTAAAGGGAACTTCTAATCCAATACATCTGTAAACTTCATCTACCCCCTCTTTATTTAAAATGTTCGGCTTAGTGAAAAACAAATCGTTTTCAACATAGCAGGGTTTGACGTTTTCGGTAATAGTTAAACTATCAAATATACCGGTATTCATATCAACCAGAAACGTTTCCAAACCGAAGTTTTCTCTATGTTCGGGTTTGTCGTTTTTTAGCTCTATTGTGCGGTAGACTTTGCATATTTTAGTTACGTTATTCTCTGAATAAAAACTATCTATTTCAAAATAATACTCCGCCTCAGGCTTGAAAGACGCGCAGCCACATAACATCGCTATTGTCAATATAATACTTACAATTAAAACATAAAATTTTTTCAAACTAAATTCACTCCTAAGTTATCGTCATTTGAAAAATAACCGACATAATAATTACCTGTAACTATAATAATTTTAAAACTACCGTTATCCATCTCGCTACCGTCTATAACAGATAAATCCGTATATTTAAAGGTATAAATATCCACATCTGCAATTTGCCCAAACAGTTTATCGGCATTAAAATCTATTGTATCTTTTTCAACGTCAATAGTTACAGAAGCGGCTGTTTTTCCACAATAAGAATAAAATCCGGTCTTAAAACATGCAGTTAAATCATTTTTCAATTTATTTGGTCTTATCCCCAAATAATTATATACAACCTCCACCCCGCCTCTATTTAATGCCGCTATGTTATCAAACAATATATCGTTTGTTATGTAAAACGAATTTATAGTAAGTTTCAATTTACTGTCGTTTTTCTCATTTTCGCTAAACAAAATATAATTATAAGCCTCCAATCCGAACTTTTCCTTATGTTCCGGTTCGGCATTTTCAAGCTCGATTACACGATAGACATCTCCTATTTCAAAGTAATACTCCGCCTCAGGCTTATACCCGCAACCGCTCAAGCTTATTACAATTATTAATAAACTTAAAACTGCAATCAATACTTTTTTCATTTTATTTCCACCATATCTTTTAATACAGGTTTTTCATCATATAATATTGTTATCATGGGTGCGTATGTTAGATAAGCAGTTTGTTTTTTTCTATATTATCAACTTCTAAATCTCCCCACCACCAATCATCATATTTCCAAGTTTCATAAGTTACTTTAAACACATCGGCAACCACACAAAGACCCAAGCTATGACCGGGCGTACGTAAATATTTACGATCAAATTATAGCACGAAAATTTAATAAATCATTAACTTTAAGCTATAAACTTGTTTACATTAGTGTAAAAGGTTGTTTACAAACGTCGTAAAAATAAAAAACCACGCAATTTTGCGTGGTTTTATTTACAAAAATTTATTCTGAAATACTTATTGACCGCCTGTACTTTACAAACTTGAATATAGTGAACACAGTCAAACCTGTAAATATCAAAAATGCGGCAAGTGCAATTGAAATTACGACAATAAATTCAAAGTGCGTGGTCTCGAAAATACACAAACAGCTAAAAGCTATTACAATAACTTCCAAAACAATATCGCAAAGCGCTAAAAAAACAAGCGCAACTGGATATAGGCAGTCTGCAATTTGCGAACGCCTGGCGGCTACAATAATACGTTTCCCATAAACTGCGCGTCTATATTTAATATACTTTAAAGCTGAAAACGCCGTAAATGCGCAAAATATGCAAAAAAGTATTATAATGGTCACAGTTAGCGGCAACGAAATATACACAATAGGCGCTACGTCTTTACGCCCGAAAGTCGGGAAATAAATACATAAAAATCCTACAAGTATTGCTTGAAGGGCAAAATCGACAGAGCCGAAGCACGAAAGAATTATACGAAAATATTTTTCCGTAGACCTTGAACGGCGGATAGAGCTCTTACCCTCTTCTTGCGCAGAAATTGTTGTAGCGCCCTCTTCCTCCGCGCCGTTGCGCACGTCGTATTTTTCATCGAAAAAATAATTTATTTCAACTTTGAAAAATGCACACAGCGCTTGCAGATTATCGAGGCTAGGCAAAACAACGCCGTTTTCCCATTTGGATATTGTCTGACGCGATACCAAAATGCCGTCGGCAAGCTCGTCCTGCGAAACCTTATTTTTTATTCTTAATTGCTTTAATTTGTTTGCGATATCGTACATTTTCTATTTGCGCACAAGCGTCAAAGTTACTTTTTCTCCGTTTACGTTCTGATCGCGCGTAAACCCGTCCGCTGTGCCATCTTCCACTTTTTCGGCAAGTACGTCGACCGCAAACGCCGCAGCTTTCAAAACCTGCAATGCCTTTCCGTCAGCCTTGAAATATACCTCTATTCTGTCGGTTACTTCAAAGCCGGCTTCCTTTCTCATATTCTGAATTTTGGAAACAAGCTCGCGCTCGATACCCTCTAAAATGAGTTCTTCGGAAAGTTGCGAGTTCAACGCCACGGTAATACCCCTGTCCTCAGCGGCTATATAGCCTTGCGCGCTTTGAGGAAAAATTTGCAAATCCTCCAATTTGAGTTCGATATCCGTGCCGCTTATTGTATACGAACCGTCACGTTTAACGGCGTTTACAACCTCTTTTCCGTCGCATTCGGCAAGGAATTTTGAAATCAATCCAAGCTGCTTGCCGTATTTGGGCCCAAGCGTTTTAAGCTGGGGCTTTAATTTATAACTTAAAAATTTGTCGGCGTCTTTTGACGTTTTCAAGCTTTTGACGTTCAGCTCGTCCAAAACAACGCAAACCTCTTCGTCGTCGAGGGCAATATCTCTGTCGGTTACGACGTACATTTCGGAAAGCGGTTGGCGGTTTTTGAGGTTGCCGGTATTTCTTGCCGCTCTGCCCAAAATTACTATTTCGGTAACTTCGTCCATTGCGTCCTCTAACTTTTTGTCTATAAAGCTTTCGTCCGCAACGGGGAAGGAACACAAATGTACCGACTTGGGCTCGCTTGCATAGAACGACGGAACAAGGTTTTGGTACATCATCTCGGCAATAAACGGAGTATAAGGCGCGGTGAGCTTTGCAAGCGTTACAAGCACGGTGTAAAGCGTTGTGTAAGCCGCCGCCTTGTCGTCGGTCATATCCGCACCCCAATACCTGTCGCGGCAGCGGCGCACATACCAATTTGAAAGCACGTCCGAAAAATCCTGCAATTTACGCGAGCTTTCGCAAATTTCGTAGTTTGCCAAGCTTTCGTCGATGAATTTTATAAGCGAGTTGAGCTTCGATAAAATCCACCTATCCATTAAAGAAAGTTTACAGTTCTTTAAACTGTATTCGGACGGGTCGTACTTGTCGATTTCGGCATACAGCGTAAAGAAAGCGTAAGTGTTCCACAGCGTGCCTATATACTTCCTCTGCGCCTCGCTTACGGTTTCTTCCGAGAAGCGCGAAGGCAGCCAGGGCGCGCTCGAAGAATAGAAATACCAGCGCACCGCGTCGGCGCCCTGTTTGTCGAGAACGCTCCACGGGTCAACTACGTTGCCCTTGTGCTTTGACATTTTTATGCCGTTTTTGTCGTTGACGTGCCCCAAGACAATACAGTTTTTAAAGGGCGCCTTGCCGAAAAGTATGGTGTTTATTACAAGCAGAGTATAGAACCAACCGCGAGTCTGATCAACTGCCTCTGAAATAAAGTCCGCAGGAAATGTTTCGTCGAATAAATCTTTATTTTCAAACGGATAGTGATACTGCGCAAAAGGCATCGAACCCGAATCAAACCAGCAGTCGATAACCTCGTGCGTTCTCGACATTTTACCGCCGCACTTTTGGCATTTGCAAGTTAATTTGTCAAGATAGGGGCGGTGCAGCTCGATATCAGCATTTTTGTCAAGTCCGCACTTCTCTTTTAGTTCGGCTTTGCTGCCAATTACCTCTATCTCTCCGCAGTCGGGGCAAATCCATACGGGCAGGGGCGTTCCCCAATATCTGTCGCGCGACAGACCCCAATCGATTACGTTTTCAAGAAAGTTGCCCATTCTGCCCTCTTTTATGTTGTCGGGCATCCAATTTACCGAACGGTTGGCTTTTATTATGTCGTCCTTGACCTTTGTTACCTCTATAAACCAGCTCGACTTTGCATAGTACAGAAGCGGCGTATCGCACCTCCAACAATGGGGATAGTCGTGCTCGAAAGGTATCACTTTAAATAAAAGTCCGCTGTCTGTCAGTCTTTCAAGTATGGCTTTGTCGGCTTTTTTTGCAAACACGCCCGAAAGAGAGGCAAACCTTTCGTCAAAACAGCCGCGCTCGTTTACAAGCTGAACTACGGGCAAGTTGTATTTTTTACCTACTTTATAGTCGTCCTCGCCGAACGCCGGCGCAATGTGAACCACGCCCGTGCCGTCACCCATAGTGACGTAGCCGTCGCAAACGACAAAGTGCGCCTTTATGCTTGCGTTGTTGGGAGAAATACGCGCAATTTCCGCAGTAGTTTCCTCGAAAAGCGGCTCGTATTCGAGATATTCGAGCTGCTTGCCGCATTGTTTGGATATAAGCTTATATTCCTCGAAGAATTTGCCCACAAGCGCTTCCGCAAGAATATAGTTTACGCCCTCGCTCTCTATTTCGACGTACTGCTCGTCGGGATTAACGCAGAGCGCCACGTTTGAAGGCAACGTCCAGGGCGTTGTGGTCCAGGCAAGAATATAGCGGTTTTTACTGCCCTTTACCTTAAACCTTGCAACGGCGGAGTTCTCCTTTACAATCTTATAGCCCTGAGCGACCTCGTGCGAGGAAAGCGCAGTTCCGCACCTCGGGCAATAGGGAACTATTTTGTGCCCCTTGTATAGCAGCCCTTTTTTGTGCATTTCCTTCAACGCCCACCATTCGGACTCGATATATTTATCGTCGTAGGTCACATAGGGGTTGTCCATATCCACCCAATAACCCACTCTGTCGCTCATCTTTTCCCACTCGCCCTTGTATTTCCAAACCGACTGTTTGCACTGCGAGATAAACGGCTCGATACCGTAATTTTCAATCTGTTGTTTGCCGTCAAGACCGAGAAGTTTTTCCACCTCGAGCTCTACGGGCAGACCGTGGGTATCCCAGCCCGCCTTTCTTAAAACGTGCTTGCCCTTCATAGTCTGATATCTGGGAATCAAATCCTTCATAACGCGCGTAAGAATATGCCCGACGTGCGGCTTTCCGTTTGCCGTAGGGGGGCCGTCGTAGAAAGAAAATTCTTTATTGCCGTCGTTTTTTTCTATCGACTGCTCAAAAATTTTATTATCCTTCCAAAACTCGATAACTTGCTTTTCACGCTCGATAAAGTTCAAGGACGTGTCCACTTTCTTGTACATAATAAACTCCTGTATGCAGTAATATTAATTTAAATTATTCTTGCTCAAAGTCGGCAAATCGTAATAGCCGTCCTGTGAAAAATAGGGGCGGTGCTCCTTTGACATATCGGTTTCCGACGCGCCGAAGTACTTATAAGTTATCGTCTTACCGTCGTCCCAGGTCAAGTCCGCACCGTACCAACTGCCGTCGATTTGAATATAGTTCCAAGCGTGCTCTTCGTTTGCCCAGCCTGCAACTATCACGCAGTTGACGTCGTACACCTCGCAAAGATACAAAAACGTCTTTGCATACGCCTCGCAAACGCCCAATCCCTTGTCCGCAACGCCGACAATGCTGTGCGCCCAGCCTGCGTCCTCGGGCTTGTTTGTGCCGTCTTTATACGCGTAATCTATTTTATTGACTATATAGTCGTGTATTTTTAACGCCTTCTGTCTTTCGGATGAGCTGCCGTCTATATACTTTGCGCACTCAGCCTCCATATCTCTGATTTTTAAATCCATTTCGGCACGGGCGGAGTATTCGACATAGTCCTCGTCCGCCATAAGAACAAGCGCAATTACGCTTTCGTCCTCCGACGAAATTTTATTTATAATCAGCAAGTCGTTTTTCAGCCAATAATATGCGGGATTTTCAAAGTAGAACACCTGCCAAACTGCCACAGCCTCCTCGTTGGTGAGGTTACGCCCCGTCAGTTCGATTTCGTCAACGGGATAATATACGATTCTGTTGCCGTCCCCGTCCTCCGCAAATGAAGATTGCAGGTCGTCGCAACCGGAAACAAGCCTTTCGCACGCAAGATATATGTCGTAATATAGCTGTTGCTTTGCCGCGCCGTTGGAGGTGTAATAAAAATCGTAATACCCGAACGCGCTGTTGCCAAGTCTGGGGGTATAATAGCTGTTGCAGACTGCGCACTCTGCGCGGTTTTGAGTTTTTTCTCCGCGACGAACGCGGTGTCCCTTGGCTTTAATGGGCTGTCTTTCCAAAATGACTTCATTGCATACACTGCAACTTGCGCCAGAAGAATATCCGTCCTCGGTGCAGGTTGCGCTTTTTCCTTGCGTATAGACGACGGTATGCGGAAGCTTTTCGATAACTTCGCACCCCTCGATAGCCGCGCCGCAAACTTCGCAGCGCTTGCCGCCCGTAGTGCCCTCTGCCGAGCAAGTGGGCGCGGAGTATTCGACTTCAACGGGGGAATGTCCCGTACTTTCTATAAAATTGTCTGTATATGTTTCTCCGCAGTTGCAGGAGTGAAGCGTATAGCCCTTTTGCGTACAAGTAGGCGCAACTACGCTTTCGACAAAGGCGTGCTCGTGCGGCTTTTCGACGTCCAGCTTAAATTGACAGCCGTAAAGCGCGGTAAACGCTGCGAATACGGAAATTATTATACAAAAAATTAAAAACGTCCGTCTTTTCATTGTCAAAAATTATAGCATATTTTATTGAAATTAGCAAGTATTTAACCGTATTGTTGCGGCAAGCCGAGCGGCAATCGTTTGGAAAATTTTGCCCCGCCAAAAAAATGTTGCGGCGTTTACCTACGCCGCAATCGCTACTTTTTTATTTTAAAGGTATCTGCGCCCTCGCGTTGATATCGAGCGAAGCAAAATTACCGTTCATATAACCTATCAGCCCCTCTGCGGCAATCATAGCCGCGTTGTCGGTACAGTACGCCTTTTCGGGCAACACAAGCCTTAAATTTTCGCGGTCGCACTCCTTTTTAAGCATTTCCCTGAGGTATCCGTTGGCTATAACTCCGCCGCCTGCCGTAACCGTGCCGACGCCAAGCAGTTTTGCGCACTCGACCGTCTTTTGAACCAGCGGTTGCACCGCCGCAAACTCAAAGGAAGCCGCCACGTCCTCGCGCACTACGCTTTCCCCCTTCTGTTCGAGGTTGTGACAATAGTTTATTACCGCGGTCTTTAAGCCGCTGTACGAAAATTGCAGCGACTTTGAATTTTTGACAAGGCATTTGGGAAAGGCAATATTGTTTTTGCCGCTTTTTGCAAGCCTTTCCACGTTCACTCCGCCGGGATAGGGCAGAGAAAGCACCCTAGCAACCTTGTCGAACGCTTCTCCCGCGGCGTCGTCGCAAGTACCGCCGAGTATTTCGAACTCGGTAAAAGACTTAGTGTGTAAGATAGCCGTGTGACCGCCGCTTGCAAGCAAAGTGACAAATGGCGGCTTCAACTGCTTATCGATGAGATACGCCGCCGCCATATGACCGCGGATATGATTTACCGCAATAAGCGGAATATTTAGCGAGTACGCAAGCGATTTGGCAAACGACAGCCCGACAAGCAGAGCGCCGAGAAGCCCTGCGCCGTAAGTCACAGCCACGGCGTCAAGTTCGTTTACCGAAACGTGCGCTTCGGCAAGCGCCTGAGCCACCACCTCGTCGACAGCCTCGGTATGCGCGCGAGAAGCTATTTCGGGAACGACCCCGCCGAACTTAGACTGTTCGGTTGCGGAGGAAATTATCTTGCTTGATAACAGCTCCCTGCCGCGTATTACCGCCGCAGCGGTTTCGTCGCAGCTCGACTCGAGCCCCAGGATAACGGGGTTTTCTTTAATTTGAAATTTGGAAATATCGTACATAGCTTTTATACCGTCTTTTTAAGGTAGTCGATAATAAAGCCCTGAATGTCCCCGTCCATAACCGCCTGAACGTTGGTGTTTTCAAACCCCGTTCTGTGGTCTTTGACGAGCGTATACGGGCAGAAAACGTATGACCGTATCTGACTGCCCCATTCTATTTTTTTGATTTCCCCCTTAATTTCGGCGTCTGCGGCTTCGCGCTCGGCAATCTGCCTTTCAACGAGCTTTGCCCTAAGATACTCGAACGCCATAGCCTTGTTCTGCAACTGGCTGCGCTCGTTCTGACAGGTAACAACAATACCCGTGGGGAAGTGGGTTATTCTTATCGCGGTTTCGGTTTTGTTTACCTTTTGACCGCCTGCGCCGGAAGCGCGGAAAACGTCTATTCTGATGTCCTCGTCGCGTATTTCCACCGCGGCGTCGTCATCGACTTCGGGCATAACTTCGAGCGAGGCAAATGAAGTATGCCTGCGCTTGTTTGAGTCGAACGGGGAAATTCTTACAAGCCTGTGCACGCCCTTTTCAGCCTTTAAAAAGCCGTAGGCATTTTCACCGTCAACCTTGAACGACACGCTCTTCAATCCCGCTTCGTCACCGTCCTCGAAGTCGAGCTGGGTAACTTTAAAGCCCTGTTGCTCGCAATAGCGGATATACATTCTGTACAGCATAGAAGTCCAATCGCAAGCCTCGGTGCCGCCTGCGCCCGAGTGCAGGTTCAAAATTGCGTTGTTTGCGTCGTACTTGCCGCGAAGAAGTGCGCGTATGCGCATATTTTCAATGTCCTCTTCCGCCGTAGAAATCATACTTTCAAGCTCGGGAATAAGGCTTTCGTCGTCCGCCTCTTCGATTAAGTCGATAAAAGCGTACGCGTCTTGAAGCGCGCTTTCTCCGCCCCTGTACGACGCTATCTTGCCCTCGACCGAGGAAATTTCCCTGCCGATTTTCTTTGACTTTTCCAAGTCCTGCCAGACTTCGGGCAGCTCCTGCTCGGCTTTCAATTTTTCAAGCTTTTCCCCGAGGTTGTCGATATCCAGCGCATACTTCGCTTCGGAAAGCGTGTCGGCAAGCGCTTTAAGTTTTAATCTGTAATCATCCGCTTTAAACATATTCTACCTAATTAATTGAAAATCGCGACATACTTAAACGTCGCAATTTTCGTGAACTTTTTACTTGTGGTCTTTCCAATAACAGCAGTCCTTATACTTCTTGCCGCTTCCGCAAGGGCAGGGGTCGTTTCTGCCTATCTTGGTGTTCTTTTGCGCAACTTTGGGAAGCTGTTTGCCGCCGATATTAGCCATAAGGTCGGTGGGCGCTTCGGGCGCGTCACCTATGACGGGGCCGCCGTTAGAAGCTTTACTCTGCTGCTCGGCGTTGCCGCTATCTTCGGTTTCGGCGTTCTGCGCCTGTTGCTTCATAGCCTCCTCGTGTTCCTTCAACCTCTTTGCCATAAGCTCCCTTGCCTTTTCGATAAGCTCGGGAGGAAGCTGCGGAGGCATAGGACGGGGAGGCGCGGACTGTTCGCCTGCCTGCTCCTGTCGGGGCTGCGGCGCGCGCCTTACGTCGGGTCTTTGACGGGGCTGCTGCTGAATGCGCACGATTCTGCCCTTTAAAAGCCTTGAAATTGTAGTGGTCTGAATGCGGTCGATCATCTCTTCGAACATTTCGTAACCTTCCTGCTTGTAGGAAATTACGGGGTCTTGCTGGGCGTAACCGCGAAGCCCGATACCCTTTCTGAGCTGGTCCATAGCGTCGATATGGTCAATCCAGTTTCTGTCAACGCTGCGCAACAGCTCGTTTCTCTCTACCTGATGATAGTCGACCTGACCGTCTGTCATCTCTCCGATATTGTAAATTTTCTGCTCGTAGGAGGCTATGACCGCTTCGGTAATTTTCTGCATAGCGGTTTCGGTGTCCCACTTTTCCAACATTTCACGGGTGATAACAAAGTTGCACTCGTCGGGATATACCTTCTGTTGAAGCGCGGCGTTAAGCGCGTTTTCGTCCCACTTTTCGGGCAACGCGTCGGTATTTACCGTTTCCCCGACGACCTTTGCTATATAGTCGGGAATATATTTAAGCATTTGTCCGTGAACGTCGGCGCCCTTTAAAACGTTTAACCTTTCGGCATACATAGTTTTACGCTGCTCGTTCATAACCTCGTCGTATTGCAGCGTGTGCTTTCTGATACCGAAGTTTCTGCCCTCTATGGCTTTTTGCGCACCCTCGATGCTTCTTGTAAGCATCTTCGATTGCAGACAGGTGTCCTCGTCAATCTTGAATGTGGCATACAGCCTCTTCATGCTCTCTCCGCCAAACCTCTTTGCAAGGTCGTCCTCGAGCGAAATAAAGAACACCGAAGCGCCGGGGTCACCCTGACGACCCGCACGTCCTCGAAGCTGGTTATCGATACGGCGCGACTCGTGCCGCTCGGTACCTAAAATGCAAAGTCCGCCTGCCGCGATAACTTCCTGCTTTTCGGCTTCCGTTTCCTTTTTATATGCGGCGTACAGCTCGGCATATCTTGCACGGGCGGTTTTCTCTTCCTCGGTAAACTCCCTGTCGGCGTAGGAGATAGCAACTTCCACCATTTCGTGGTCGTAGCCCTCTTCCCTCATGCGCTTTTTAGCGAGATACTCGGGGTTGCCGCCAAGCAGAATATCGGTGCCGCGCCCCGCCATATTGGTTGAGCCTGCCTGCCTGCGCGACTATTTCGGCTTCGCGCTCGTGATTTTTTGCGTTCAGAATGTTATGCTTTACGCCGTTTCTTCTCAAAAGTCTTGAAATCTCTTCCGACTTTTCGACCGTGATAGTACCGATAAGAATGGGCTGTCCCTTTGCGTGACGCTCGACAACCTCGTTTACGATAGCGCGCTTTTTGCCCTCTACCGTGGAATAAATCATATCCGCGTAATCGACGCGCTGAACGGGTCTGTTAGTGGGAATGGGAACGACGTCGAGCGCATAGATAGTTCTGAACTCGTCCTCCTCGGTCATAGCCGTACCCGTCATACCCGCAAGCTTTTTATACAACCTGAAATAGTTTTGGAAAGTAACGGTAGCGTGAGTTTTATTTTCTTCCTTGACCTTGACCTTTTCCTTGGCTTCGATTGCCTGATGAAGTCCGTCCGAATAGCGCCTGCCGTTCAAAACACGGCCCGTAAACTCGTCTACTATCAAAATTTCCCCATCGCCCGAAACAATGTATTCCTCACCGTTGTGGAACAACTCGTGCGCCTTCAACGCCTGTTGAATGTGGTGGTTCAAATCTGCGTTTTCGATATCGCCGAGGTTTTTGATATTGAAGAACCTTTCGGCTTTTTCCGCGCCCTTTTCGGTAATAGTTACCGACTTGTCCTTTCTGTCGATTATATAGTCCCAATTCTCCATTTCTTCGAGAATTGCCGCCAGCTTTTCCTCAGCCGCCCTGTCCTCGTCGGAAAGTTCCTTTTTCTTCTTTGACGGAGTGTGCTTTTCGGCGTCCTTTTTGTCGTCGTCAAAACCGCCCTTCAACGTTCTTACAAACTTATCCACGTCCTCGTAGAGCTTCGAGCTTTCTCCGCCCTTGCCCGAAATGATAAGCGGCGTTCTTGCTTCGTCTATTAAAATCGAGTCTACCTCGTCGATAATACAGTAGTTAAGCTCGCGCTGAACCATCGAGGATATCGAAGTTTTGAGGTTGTCGCGAAGGTAGTCGAAGCCCAGCTCGTTGTTTGTTGCGTAAATAATGTCGCACTTGTACGCCCTCTGTTTTTCGGCGTCGTCCATACCGGGCACAACTACGCCGACGGTAAGCCCCATAAATTTGTGAACTTTACCCATCCACTCGGCGTCGCGCTTAGCAAGGTAGTCGTTGACGGTGACAATGTGCACGCCCTTGCCCGTTAGTGCGTTCAAATATGCGGGAAGGGTAGAAACAAGCGTTTTACCTTCACCTGTCTTCATTTCGGCAATACGTCCCTGATGCAGGCAGATACCGCCCACAATCTGAACGTGGAAATGCTTCATTCCGAGAACTCTCCAACTTGCCTCCCTGAACGCGGCAAACGCGTCGAACATAATATCGTCCAGCGTTTCCCCTGCCGCAAGCCTGTCCTTCAATTTTTGAGTTTGGCTTTTAAGCTCGGCGTCGTCCATAGCCGAGTACTTGGGGTCGAGTTCTTCGACCTTGTCGGCAAGTCTATTAAGTTTTCTCAACGCGCTTCTCGAATCTGCGCCGAAAATGAATTTGATAAGTCCCATAATTAAAACCCTTTTAAAATTATTGCGGTCAATCGGTTTTTTATTTTCCGCCAAATATTATTGTACTATAAAATAAGAAATAAGTAAACCCGTTTCCCCTCGATTTTTATAAAAAAACCTACAATTATATATAAACAATAAGAATATGATATAATCATCGCTTTAATAAGTTTGTATTTTGTGTAACAGAATTTTCTGTACTTAAAGACATTTGCAAAAATATGTTGTAAAATAGCTTAAAACAAAACTATTCAACAACATAATTTAGAGGTTTTATGTACGACAAAGATTTTAAATGCGAAAAATGCAGGTATTATTTGCGGCACTACTATTCAAAAGACGGCACAAGATTTATAAATTTAAACAGCGGGCACTGCTCAAACGCCGAGCTTTATGAAAGCAGAAAGAAAAATAAATGCGCGCTGCAAAAAAACTGCGAATTTTTCGAGGAGGACGTTGACAGAACCAAGAGGGAAGTTGAGGCAGTAGAAAATGTTATAAGGCAAATGCACGACAAGCTTAACCAGATAGAACAACTGTTAAACTTTTTAAAAAATTAAAAAACGTGCGGGCAACAACGGTGTTGTTGCCCGCACGTTTAAAGTTATATATTATGCGTTGATATCGGTAAACGAAAATTTTTCGACGTCGAAAAGCCCTGCGTCGGTTATTTTAAGCTTGGGTATTACCGCAAGCGACAAAAACGCAAGGGACATAAACGCCTCGTAGTCGCGCTTTACTCCCATCGAGTGGGCGCGTTCGATAAGCGCGCGGCTGTCGCGCTGCAATCCGTCGGCGTCGCGCGAGGACATAAGCCCTGCAATATCCAGCGTGAGCGAGTGCACTTCTCCCGAATTTTTGTCGACAATTACCATGCCGCCGCCTATTTCTTTCAGCTTTGCGCATGCCTTTACCATACTTTTATTGTCGTCGCCGAGCAAAATTATATTGTGCGAGTCGTGCGCTATCGTTATGCCCATAGCTCCGCCCTTAAAGCCGTAGCCCTTGAACAGCGCCTTGCCTATGTTGCCCGTCATTTTGTGGCGTTCGACAACGGTAAGCTTCAACAAGTCCGTGCCTTCGAGCACTACGTCCCCGTCGCGGCTTTCCACCTCTACAATTTCGCAGCCCGTGACAACGCCGCCCGGCTCTATAGTCATTGCCTTGGCTCTTTTGCCCTTTAAAGTAAGCTTGAAACAGTTTTCGCTAAGCTCACCCAAATGCACGGTGTTAAGCACGTTTTCGGGCAGATAACGCTTTGAAGTGTCGAATAGCGGCTCGCCGTCTTTGGCAACTATTTTGCCGTCCTTAATGACGTATTTGGCGTTAAACTGCGACATATCCCCGACTATAACGAGGTCGGCGGTATAGAATGGAGCTATCGCGCCCTTCCACTTTAAATTATAGCACTCGGCAGCGTTTAAAGTGGCGCATATTACGGCGGTAACGGGGTTTAAACCCTCGGCAACAAGCCGCCTGAGCGCGTCGTCGAGGTGTCCCTTTTCCTTTAAATCGGCCGCGTGCCTGTCGTCTGTGCAAAGCAGAAAACGGCGCATATTGCCGTCCGTAACGTACTTTGCGTTGCCGAGGTTTTGCGTGGACGAGCCGTGGCGGATATGGACGTACATACCCTTTGAAATTTTTTCTTCGATCTCTTCTTCGGTTACACACTCGTGGTCGGTGGTTATGCCGCCGCAGAGATATGCGTTTAAGTCGTTGCCGTAAACGGCAGGCGCGTGCCCGTCGATTACCTTGCCGCGGCTGTGCGCGGCTTCGAGCTTTTGAATGACGTCGGCGTCGCAATAGATAACGCCGGGGTAGTTCATAAACTCTCCCAAGCCGAATATATAGTCGTTGCCTATGTTTTGCTCTATGTCCTTGCCGTTTAAAATTGCGCCGCTCGTTTCAAACGGGGTTGCGGGCACGCACGAGGGCAGCTGAATTTTTACGTCCAGCGGCACGCTTTTAGAGGCGTTTGCTATGTACTCGCAGCCTGCCATTCCGCAGACGTTGGTTATTTCGTGGGGGTCGGCAATTATCGTGGTGGTGCCGCGCGGAACTATAAGCGAGGCAAACTCCTCGGGGGAAAGCTGCGAACTTTCGATATGGACGTGTCCGTCGATATATCCCGGCAAAACGGTAAAGTCGGTGCAGTCTATTTCTTTAATTCCGTTATAGCTGCCTATGCCGACTATCTTTCCGTCGACTATTGCTATATCTCCCCTTCTTATCTTAGCCGTGAACACGTCGACGTACGACGCGTTTTTTAATACTAAATCGCTGTCAACTTCGCAACGGGCAGCTTTTATATATTTTTCTAACATGATTAATCTATCTCACAAAAATTTATTTCTATTCTGCGAAACAAATTTTTCGTGACCCGAGGGCTGCTTGCCCTCTTTGCGTGACCGCTAAGGGCACACAATTTTTAAGTCACGCAAATTCACCCCGCTGAGGCGCAAGTTTGCGCAAATTGAGTGCGCCGTCTAAAAAGTGCGATTTTTAGCCGCGCAGTAGATAATTTGAAATCTCACAAAAATTTATTTCTATTCTGCGAAACAAATAAAAACATTGTCTTATTTATTTCTAAATATAATTGCCCTCGCAGTAACAACGGCGAGGGCAACAAAAGTTTATTTATCAGTGGGTAAAGATGAACGTTGCAAGGAAGAATGCGGCAATTATCCAGGTAACTATGGAAACCGTCTTTACCTTGCCTGCGCAAACCCTTACGATAACGCTTGAAATAATGCCTATACCGATACCGTATGAAATTTCATAGCCGAACGCCATTACCGCAATGGTAAGGAATGCGGGAAGCGCCGCAAGAGGATTTGTCCACTCGATATCCGTTACGGAACTCATCATAAGCACGCCTACCCAAATAAGCGCGGTTGCCGTTGCCGCCGAGGGGATTAACTGCGCCAAGGGGCTTAAGAACATTGCCAAAAGGAACAAAAGCCCTGTTACAAGTGAGGTAAAGCCCGTTTTGCCGCCTGCCGCCACGCCTGCCGACGACTCGACAAAGGTGGTTACGGTGGAAGTTCCCGCAATTGCGCCGCAGCACGTTGCTATGGCGTCGGAAAGCATACATCTGTTCATATTCAAGGGGTTGCCCTCTTCGTCGAGAAGTCCGCCCTTCGAGCATGCGCCGTAAAGCGTGCCCAGCGTATCGAACATATCGAGCATGCAAAGCGAAAGCGCCGAGGTTATCAATAGAACTATAAGCGAGCCTACGGTGTTGCCGCCGACTTCGAGGTAGCCGCTGAAATCGAAGCCTTCATAGAAAACCTTACCTGCGGACTCAACACCCCACGCGCTGAACGCCGCCAAGGGATTGCTGAAAGCAATATTTGTGAATATAGCTTTGCAAGCCTCTCCGTTGGTAAAGAAGTGCGAAACGGGAAGCTCGGTTTCCGCAAGATTGCCGAACACCGCTTCAAACGCCTCTTTGGGAACGTTGGTCAAAGTGTAGTCGTATACGCCCGTAATAGCGTTCCAATTTGTGGAGAGATACGACGAAAGGCTTTCGTCAAGGAACAGAGGAGCCGACTCCGAAGCTACGGGAGCGGTATATGTAATCAAATCCGCGCCGGGGATAAGGCAGCCTATTCCCGCAAGAGCATAGAACAAAACGGTCGAGCCGAGAATACCCCACAGTATCGCGCCCTTAACTTTGTAGTGCGAAAGCACGGCTATTGCAATTACGCCCGCCAATGCAACGAATGCGGGAAGCATTGCGCCGACAGTACCTGCGCTGTATGTGACAAGGTTGCTTACAAGCACGTTTAACGAAACAAGCTGAACAAGCGTCGAGCTGTTGTCGATAACTACGCTTGCATTCTGCAAACCGATAAACGCGATGAACATACCGAGTCCGACGGTAATTGCTTTTTTCACCTCGTCGGGTATAGCGGTAAATATGTATTTACGCAGTCCCGTTGCGGTCAAAATTATAAAAATTACGCCGTCGAGCAGAGTGAACACCATTGCGTTGGGATAGCTTAAACCGCCGCCGAGTACAAGGTTGAATACTACAAACGCGTTTACGCCCATACCCGAGGCTTGCGCAAGGGGCATTTTTGCAAGCAACGCCATAAGCAGTGTTCCTATAATCGCGCCTACGGAGGTCGCTATATACATTCCCTGGAAAGAAACACCGGGTATGTTGCTGAACAAGCTGGGGTTTACAATCAAAATGTAAACCATAGCCATAAACGTCGTAAGACCGGCTACTATTTCAGCCTTAAAGTTTGACTTGGCTTTTGTTATTCCGAAAAAGTTATCCACCTTTCCGAAAAAGCCCTTGTAGGGACTCTGTACCGCAGCTTGCGTACCTTCCGCAGTTTCCGCAACTACTTCTTCGTTGGTTTCGGGAACTACTTCTTCCTTTGTTTCTTCACTCATTAAAGTGAACCTCCTTTGCGTTTTCACTCGTTTTTCACAAGTATATTACAATGATAACATATACAAAAAAATTCTGCAATCGTTTGAATTACAATTGCAGAATTTGATTGAATTTTACATTGATTTTTTAATGCTTTTTGCCGCTTCCGCCCATCAAATTTGTCCTTAGCGAATTTAACACCGCAAGCAGCATTACGCCCACGTCCGCCACTACCGAAACGATAAGCGGAAAGTCGGCTATCGCAACGCTAAGCGCCATAATCACTGCCTTGACCAGCAGTGAGCCGACTATGTTTTCGATGACAAGCCTGCGTGTTCCCTTGGCTATCTTTCTGCCCTTGGGCAACAGATTTATATTGTCGGACACAAGCACAATATCGCTTGCCTCTATGGCAGCGTCCGAACCCACTTTACCCATCGAAACCGCACAGTCCGCCGCGGTCATAACGGGCGCGTCGTTTATTCCGTCCCCGACGTATATAAGCTTGCCGCGCTGTTTAAGCGACTCGGCTATGCGCAACTTTTCATCGGGCAAAAGCTCGGCGTCAAAGCCGTCCAGCCCCACGCTGTTAGCAACGGCTTGCGCGCGCTCGCGCCTGTCACCAGTAAGCATTGCGGTGTATTCCACGCCCGAACCTTTAAGCTCGGCAATAGCTTGCGCGGCGTCGGTCTTTATCTTGTCGTCAATTTCGACAAAGCCGACAAATTTTCCGTCAAGCGCGACGTATACCACCGTGGACAGACTGTCGCGCGGCTCGCACTCGACTGCGTTTTCCAAAAGCAGTTTTATGTTGCCGCACAATAAAGGTTTACCCTCGAACTTGCATTTTACGCCCTTGCCGGCAACTTCCTCTATATCCGTGACCTCCGCCGTTACCGCAATTTTTTTGAACGCCGCGGCTATGGGGTGCGACGAATATTTTTCTGCCGCCGCCGCAAGTTCGAGCGCCTGCTTTGACGAGCTTGAAACAACCTCGAAAGTGCCCTCCGTAAGCGTACCCGTCTTGTCGAATGCAGCAACCTTTGCAAGCGCAAGCGCGTCTATACAGGTCGAGCCCTTGACGAGAATGCCGAATTTTGCGCATCTGCCGATACCGCCGAAATACGAAAGCGGCACGGAAATAACCAGCGCGCACGGGCAGGAAATTACAAGGAAGTTGAGCGCCTTATATATCCAATCGCGATAGACCGGCCAGCCGAAACCGCCCGACACGGCGCAAATTACCGTGGGCACCAGCGCGGCAACAATTACAGCCGCAAGGCACACAAGCGGAGTGTAATACTTTGCAAACTTAGAAATAAATTTTTCGGGCTTTGACTTTTTGGCGGTAGAGTTTTCGACAAGCTCGAGTATTTTGGATACCGCTGAGTCGGAATACCGCCTTATAACCTCGGCTTGAATTACCCCCGACAAATTTCGTCCCCTTCCTTTACCGAACGCGGCAGGGCTTCTCCGTTGAGGCTCTTCATATCCAGCGAACTTGCGCCGTCCGTCACTCGGCAGTCTACGGGCACCTTTTCCCCGACTTTGATTAATATCGTATCCCCGATATTCAACTCTTCGGGTGATACTACGCGCCAAGCCCCGTCTGCAAGAATAGTCGCGCTCTCGCTCTTCAAATCCATAAGCTGCGAAATCGAATTGCGCGACGAGCCGACTGCCGCCGCCTGCAACAGCTCTCCAAGCTGGTACAAAAGCATTACCGCCACGCCCTCGGCAAAACCGTCACCGGCAAAAACACCAAGCGCAATCGCGCCGAGCGAGGCAATAGTCATCAAAAAGTTTTCATCGAAAACTCTGCCTTTTATAATATTTTTTGCAGTGTTTATAAGCACGGGGTGCCCGACAGAAATATACGCAACCGAAAACAGTACATACGAAACTATTTGCAGCGTAAAATTATTTTCGGTTAGACCCATAACGTCGATTATAAATACGGGTATAAAGAACAGCGCGCCTATAATTATGCAGATTATATCCTTTAAATGCTCCCGTACAAACGACCTTTTTCTTTCGCTGCCGTCGACTATTTTCACATCCTCGAAATGCGTAATGGCATATATTGCCTTCTCGCGCGAGTCTGTCGAGTCCGCGTTTAAAACAACCCTCGCATTGACAAAATCGACGGTAGCTTGAACCCCTTCAAGCTTATTCAACTCCTCTTCGAGTTCCCTCGCGCAGTTGGCGCAGCATAAGTTTGCTATCTTTATTTTTTCTCCAAACGCTCGGCTTTGAGTGGGATTTTCCTCTACAACCTTAACGTCCTCGAAGTTGTTGCAGCAATGCTTTACTTTTTCAAGCGTTGCGCCGTCGCAATCGCAAATTACCTTTTGAGCCATAAAGTCGACGGTTGCTTCCGCAACCCCGTCTATCTTTTGAATCTCCTCTTCCAGCTCCCTTGCGCAGTTGGCGCAATCGAGCCCGCAAATTTTTATTATGTTTTTCATAAATTTATTCCTCGCAGTCCAAATGCTGTTTCGCAAGCTCTATCATATTCATAATGTGTTCGTCCGACACGGAATATAAAATCTTTTTGCCCTCGCGCCTGCTCTTTACGATTTTGTTGTCTTTAAGCGTTTTAAGCTGGTGCGAAACCGCGCTTTGATTTCCGCCGACCGCGTCGACTATGTGCTCCACGCACAGCTCTCCGCCCTCCAACGCAAGCAAAATTTTAAGCCGCGACGGCTCGCTTATTGCTTTAAATCTTGCCGCCATCTCCTCGATACGCCCGTCCGCAGGCATATTTTCAAGCGCAACCTTTATTCTTTCTTCATGCAGCTTTTCGCTGCCGCACTCTATAGCCATATTATTTCTCCGTTATTATTATATGCTTTTATATGAATGCTTATTCATATGATAATAGTATAATATGTAATTTCACCCTTGTCAAGCATTTTTTGATATCTCTATTGACAAAATTAAATTCAGATGTAAAATAATATTGAACAAAAAAATTTTTGGGGGCTAAATTTATGAAACTTAAATCTATTTTATCCGTAATTGCAATAGTTTTGTCGATTGCCGCAATTATTTTATCGATAATTGCAATGACAGCCGATAAAGATAAGCCTATAACGGACGCATATCAAATAGGCTTGGGGGCGTTTTTTGACGACGCGATTACCGAAATGTACGCAGACGAGGGCAACAATCCCAACCTGCGCGGAAACTTTTACGACGAGGACGTGCTTAAAAACGTAAGAGAGCTTTTTTCGATTGCGTGCTTTCAAGCTACGGATAACGCGGAGTTTAACGCCAAGTCGGAAAACAGCAGTGTTTCATTTATAAGTTTTAAGGGCGAAAGAGCTGAGTACGGTTTTTATGTGTGTAACGGAGTCATTAAAATCAAGATCAATGAAACAACAGCCTGCTATCACACAAATATCTGTTATTCTTTAAATAAAATTATTTACGAAATTACACTTTCTTTTAACAAATAACTCAAACAAAAAAAGCGGTTGCGCTAAGCAACCGCTTTAATTTATTTGTTATTTTTTGGGTTTTTCCAATTCCATATCGTCGAGGTCACCCTTATCCTTGGGCTTAATGACTATGAGAAGCACAATGCCGATAAGCGAAACGCCGGCAATGCTCAAAAGCACAATGGAAATCATATTGTCGCGAACCCAGGTATCTTCACCTGTCAAGGGCTTTACCTGAGGCGCCGAAGCAATAGCCATATACGCCGTAGCTTCCTGCGCGCTGCCCGTGGTGCTCTTTACGACGCATTGAATGAGGTAGAACGCGTTTTCGTCCTGAGGAACGAAGGTAAGCGAACTGCTGTTCCAGGCGTATTCGTTATACTTTTCGTACTCCTCGGTACCCTCGTTGAGCTCGGAACTCGAGTAGATATAAGTGAACCACTTTCTGTTTACGTCGTCGTTCAAAAGCTCGTCCTTCTGCTCTAAAAACTGCTCGTAAGTGAGAGCAACGCCCTTATCCTCAAAATATTTGTCGTTATTGAAGAGATATAAATTGTATTCGGTGTTGTAAGATACGCCGTTGATATCGAAAGATTCGGGAGTATAGCTGCTGCCGACGTACGCAGTGTCCTGCTCTTCGGGGGTTTCTATTGAAATTTCAGAAGCTTCAACGTCGAAGTAGAACCAAGGCAAATACCTTCTCGTATTCTCAAAATCGCTGTCCTTCTTCTCCTCGTACATATTCCAGATATCGTTTGTCGTGAACTCTTTCTTTTCGTTCTCGGCGTCGTAATAGTACATAGGATTTGCTACGGAGTCGTTTGCAAATATAGTAAACATATATCTGCCGGCTTTGCTGATATTTATCGAAAGCGCGTTTGCCGCCTTGTTCGATTGCTGTTGCTGACTGCCGTTGTTATAATAGATAGCAAACGTCATATCCGCATATCTTGTGGCATTGTCCTTGAACAGCTTTTCAGCCGAGGGAAGATAGAAGTAGTTTTTACTGCCCGCAAGCAAGTCCTTTGCCGCCTCGTCAACAGCCGCCTGATATTCCTTTACAAGGTTGTCCCACTCTTCCGAGTCGGGGTTGCTTGCCGTGCCGTCTGTATATGCATACGTTGTGCCGACAGTATCTTCGGCAACTGCGATATAGTTTTGACTGTCTATGTTAAGAATAAACTCGTCCTCAACAAACCAATCGAGCATTACATAGTCCGAAACGCCGCCGCTCGACGAAGTATCGGTAAGTTTAAGGCAAACCTTTACCGCCGCCTTTGCCTCGAGCTGGTCTCCGAAGCTGCTGTCGGCGCCGAAGTCGTTTGAGTTGGGGATATAGTGAGTAGCGTGGGGTATCATCTTCTGGTCGTCGCTGTCCGCTACTTTTCTGAATAAACTTTCGTTGGTGTAGTCCTCTGCATTGACTCCGTCTTTTACCTGATTTTTGGTGAGCATAAAGTATGAAGTTGTAATGCTGGGAGAGGAAGCAAGCACGTCGACAACGGTATATCTGAAGCTAATTTCTCCGCCGAGCTGAATAAAGGAAACTCCCTTGTCAAGGCAGAGCACGGGGGGCGTAGTGTCGTTTACGGTGCCGCCGACGCGATGACCGTCCGACTCACGCGTGCCTGTAAGCAAAAAGCTTTGACCGTTGAGGTTGTACATTACCATTTTTGCGTTTGCGGTAACACCCTCTTCGAATTCCGCTTTGAATGAAAGGGGCGTTACGGGCGTCGTCGACGAGGAAGAATATCTTGCGTAGTTGCCGCCTATATTCTCAAACTCCCCCTCGACTTTTGCAGTTTCGCTCGTGGATACGGTAACATTGTAGTTGCCGCCGACTTCGCTCTTGGAAAATTTGATACTGATATTGTCGTAGCCGATTTCAACGGGGTTTTCGGGCAGTTGCGCTTCCGCGTAGTTGCCTATAACTACGTTGAGACCGGTGCCCGAAGCCGTGGGATAGAATATTATATAGTTTTTAGACTTACTGTCCTTGGTTTGGGAAAACTGCTGACTTTCAAAGGTAATTACATATTTTTTGAAAGCAAGCTTGCCGTCCTCGAGTTCGAAGCCTATATCCATATTGAAAAAGCCTTCCGCCTTTTCAAGTACTTTTACCTCTTCGTTGCCCTCGTCATTGTCTTTATCCTTGTCATTTTCGTCTTCGTACTTGAAGTTTGCGTTATAGAACCAATGATGAGCAAGATTTTTTCTGTAATTGACGCCGTCTCCGTCCGACTTTAAGACAAACATAGAATAATAGGTAGAAGTGCTGTCTTCAACGCCCTCTTCCGCGGCAACCTCGTGCGCCCAAACTTCGGCATTTCCCGTGGTGTAGAAAATACTCGAACCCGAAACGGTTACGTTTCTGTCCGCGTTTGCGAAATTAAATCCGAAAAACGCGCCTACACAAGCCACAAACGCGACAGCAAGGGCAATTATAGAAAATAATTTTAATCTCAAAGATTTCATAAGCTAAACTCACATATTCAAAGCACAATCAAAAAACGTTGCACTTTTACTTTTAATTTTATTTGTACCTGTTAATTTTACAATAATTAAAAATGCTTGTCAATTAGTTTTATCGCTTAACGCAAATAATTTGCGACGAAAACAAAAAATACGGCTTCCCCTTTCGGGAAAACCGTATTTTCAATTTATTTTCTGAGAACAATATCGCCATCTTCCTGTTTAATTGTAATTCTCGACCCGTCTATCGTGCACTCTATCGTGTCACTTAAATAGCAAACGCCGTTTCTCAGTTCCCAGCGCCCTTTAACCGGAAGATAGTTTGCAGTGAGAATATATGTGCCGTCTGTATACAACTCCAAAACGTAAAATCTTTCAGATAAAATTAACCCCGAATACTCTTCTCCGACCTTAATTTCGACAACTTCACCACCGGAAGAAATTCTCAAAGATTCAAAATAATAAGTTCCGCAAATTAAAGCTTTTTCTAAATTGTTTGAAACGTCGTAAAGCTCATACTCTGTGTCGGTATAGATAACATTGCCGTCAAAAGTACAGGAAACGCTTTCCTCATTCCAAATATAAGTAATCTCACCGTTGTTGGCAATATATTCTTCTTCATAATATTTTGTGACAAAATCAGCTTTAACGCGTTGACCGGTAACTTTTTTACCGTTGAGCGTATAAATTATTTTTGCCTCGGCAATTTCCACGTCCAACATATTATCGCCCAAAATTTCGGAACTGAGGACAACGCCGTTTTCCGTAACACAGTCGAGATAAGGCAAAACCTCTTCCTTCAACTCTGCCAAGGTATGGCCTGAAAATCTGACAAAATAGTCGATTGTCATTTTGTCGAGGGTTACGGGCAACTCGATTTCCACAGGCAGCTGCGGAATATCTTCGGCATTTTCGAGCGCAGCTATAACTTTGCTTGCTTCAACCCTTAAAGCCTCCGATGAAATAAACTTTATAAGGTAGTCGTATGTAGTTGCGCCCTCGTCGGGTTCCACCAAAATAGCTTCCCAATCCACACTGTTGTAAATTTCCAACAGTTGCATCAACGCGTCCTGCGACTGCGTTGTGCTTACCAATATCTGCAAAGTCAACGACGGGAGCATCTGTCTGAAAATTTCAGGCTCGATTACGTTCAGCAGGGGTTCTAAAACTCCCTTTACCGCTTTATTGTTGAGTAAATCTCCGATAGTTGTATCGCCGTTGATTGAATTTACAAAATCTTTTGCTTCTTTAACTATATTCTGAGCCATTAAAAGCAAATCGGCGGTGGCTGTGCTATTTTCAACTTTCAGCGCGCCGAAATTATCGGTAAGCGACATAATTATAAACGTTTCGCAATTCAACGCATATTCCGTAAGAACAGCCGCCGGATTAATATTTCTCAACTCTTCAACCGTTATGCCGAGTTCAGCGAGCTCTTCGTCCAACAGCTCTTCGGCTTGTTCGATTGTAATACCGTTCGTTTCGGCAATTTCTTCAAGCAGACCGTCCACCAATTCCCTTATCGAACTGCCGCCGGGTAACGACGGAATGAGTTCTTCTATTAAGTTAAATTCATAATGTAAATCAATGCCCGTATAATCTTTAATCTCTATGGGATTGCCGTCGTCATCGTATTCGACAGCCGTAAAAACTTCACCGCCGCGCATTAAAATGTTTATCAACGTTAAGTCGGGCTCTTCGTTTGAAGCATAGTGATTTTCCATACCGACTACCAAATCGGCGTCCGCGTCGGCAAGGTTTACGTTACCGCTGCCGAACATATGCATAGTTTCTACAACTTCCGAGGGTTTTAATTGCTCACCCTTTCCGCCGTTCTCGCTTACGCTGAAAAGTGCTTCCTCACGCGTAATGTCAATCTTGCCTGTGAACGAAGCAGCAACGTAGCTTTGATTGTAAACGGCGTTTATAAGCGAAGCGTTGGGACTTACGGAAGGTCCCGTAATATCGTCTTCTTCGTTGTTGTTACCGCCGTTATTTCCGCCGTTGTTATCGGTATTGTCGGTATTATCTGTATTATCGGAAGGATTGCACGCCGAAGCCGACAGCGCAAATACCGAAAACGCAAGAACAAACGCCGCAAAAACGACCAAAAGTCTTTTGATAAGTTTCATTTTTCTCTCCTTTGATTTGTTATAATATTTACCATAATAAGTATATACCACACCACCTTGATTTTGTCAAGCAAACCACATTATATAATATAATGTTATTTTTTCACACAATTGCCCGAAATAAATTTTTTAAAACCGAGCGCTTTTTCTTTACAATTTTAAAGCGTTGTGATATGATAACCTTGCAAATTAGAGGAGCGGACGGACAAAAGTAACCGAAAACAGGAATTTAAAGGAAATTCCGATTTTAAGTTTCGGCAAAAGGGTACCTCCGCCGAGGCGGTTTTTTACCTTGAAATTCCGTCGGGCGTACGGGCTAATACCTTTGCGACTGTCACTTATGTGTTGCGCTAATTGCTTTTTGCGGCAGTACGGCGTACTGTCTTTTATTTTTTTAAAACGCACTATATCAATCTATGGAGTTAATATGCAAAAAAGATACAAAGTCGGCGTTATCGGCGCCACGGGAATGGTAGGGCAAAGATTTTTGCTGTTGCTGGAAAACCACCCCTTATTTGAAGTAACCGTGCTTGCGGCTTCCAAAAATTCCGCAAACAAGAGCTATAAAAACGCGGTAAGGCGCTGGCACATGTCAACGCCCATGCCCGAGAAATTTGCAGATATGCAAGTTTTGGACGCAACCGCAGACATAACGACAATAGCAAAAAAAGTCGACTTTTGCTTTTGCGCGGTAAACATGAAAAAGGACGAAATACGCGAGCTTGAATACGCCTATGCAAAACTCGAGTGCCCCATTGTTTCAAACAACTCGGCGCACAGGTTTACGGACGACGTGCCTATGATTATTCCCGAGGTCAACCCCGAACACCTCGAGGTTATCCCCCTACAGAGAAAGAGGCTTGGCACAAAGCGCGGATTTATCGCGGTAAAGAGCAACTGTTCGCTGCAATCGTACGTCCCCCTGTTGCACCCCTTGAAAAAGTTCGGCATAGAGAGCGTGGCGGTAACGACCTATCAAGCCATATCGGGTGCGGGTAAGACCTTTGAAACTATGCCGGAAATTTGCGATAACGTAATCCCCTATATCGGCGGTGAAGAAGAAAAAAGCGAAAAAGAGCCTTTAAAAATTTGGGGCAAGCTCGAAAACGGTAAAATCGTATGCGCCGACTGCCCTAAAATTACGGCGCAGTGCCTGCGAGTGCCCGTATCCGACGGACACACGGCGGCTTGCTTTGTAAAATTTACACAAAAGCCTGCAAAGCAACAAATTATACAGGCTTGGCGCGAGTTCGCAGGCGAACCGCAGAAGCTCGGTTTGCCCTCGGCACCCAAACAGTTTATTCACTATTTCGACGAGGACGACAGACCTCAGCCCAAGCTTGACAGAAACCTCGAAAACGGAATGGCTGTGCTTTGCGGAAGATTGAGAGAGGACAACCTCTTCGACTATAAATTTATAGGTTTTTCGCACAATACCTTGCGCGGCGCGGCAGGCGGCGCCGTACTGCTTGCCGAACTTTTGGCGGCTAAGGGCTACTTCGATTAACATTTTTAAAAAATCAATCATATTGAGGGTATTATGAAAGGACATTTTGAGGGAGTTTTTACCGCGCTTATAACGCCGTTCAATCAAAGCGGCGTAAACTTTGACGAACTAGGCAGACTTATTGATTTTCAAATAGTCGGCGGAGTCGACGGACTGGTTATACTCGGCACTACGGGAGAGCCGTCCACTATGACCGACGAGGAAAAGACCGAGGTCATAAAATATTGCGTTAAGAAAGCCGACAAACGCGTAAAAATTATTATAGGCACGGGCAGCAACGACACGGCAAAAGCAGTAGCCTCGTCAATAAATGCCGAAAAGCTGGGTGCGAACGGCGTTCTCGCAGTAACCCCCTACTATAATAAATGCACGCAGCGCGGAATTTACGGGTACTACAAAGCTATATGTGACGCAGTAAAAATTCCCGTAATCGCTTACAACGTGCCCTCGCGGACGGGCGTGAATATTACCCCCGAAACAGCCGAAAAGCTTGCGGACTTACCCAATATGGAGGCTATAAAAGAGGCAAGCGGCATTATGGCGCAGACAATGGAAACAATGCGCAGAATTCGCGGCAAAATGAATTTGTTTTCGGGAGAGGACGCGCTCAACCTGCCCATAATGGCAATAGGCGGCGCAGGCGTAATTTCGGTAGCTTCCAACGTTGCGCCAAAGCTTGTTACAAAAATGGTTAAGCTTGCACGCGACAATAAATTCGACGAGGCAATGAGAATTCAGGACTTGATTTTGCCGCTCGAAAACGCGCTGTTTTGCGAAGTAAACCCCATACCCGTAAAGGCGGCTATGAATATGCTCGGCTTTGACGTAGGCACGCCGCGCGCGCCGCTTACCGAGCTTGAGGACGAACACAAAAAGCTTTTACAAGCCGAAATTAAAAAGGTGGGTTTAATATGAAAAAATTATTGATTTGCGGTATCAACGGGAAAATGGGGCAAAACCTTGTCGAGCTTCTAGCCGATGACAGCGAAATGCAGGTTGTTTGCGGCGTAGACTTGGCGGCAAACGCGACGTTACCCCCCGTATATGCCTCGTTTAACGACGTAAAAGAGGAAGTAGACGTAATTTTGGACTTTTCCTCCCCCTCCGTTTTAAGTGCGGAATTAAAGTGGGCAAAGGAAAGAAATGTGCCCGTAGTGCTTGCAGCGACGGGATACTCGGACGAACAGTTGAAGCAAATAGACGAGGCGGCAAAGAGCATTGCCATATTTAAGACGGGCAATTTTTCGCTTGGCATAAACCTTTTGGTTAAGCTTGTAAACAAGGCGGCAAAGACGCTTGAAAGCTTCGATATCGAGATAATAGAAAAACATCACAACAAGAAAGTCGACGCGCCGTCGGGTACCGCGCTTATGCTTGCAGAAAGCGTAAACGAGGCATATGACGGGGGCAAACCCTATTTAAAGGGTCGCGACGGCATTGTTGGTAAGCGCGGAAACGAGATTGGAATACACGCCGTAAGGGGCGGAACCATCGTGGGCGAGCACGAGGTTATTTTTGCCGGAGAGGACGAAATTATCACTCTGTCGCACTCCGCCCGTTCCAAAAAGGTTTTTGCCGTCGGCGCAATACGCGCGGCAAAGTGGCTTGTCGGCAAGCCCTGCGGCAAATACGATATGAACGATATTTTCGAAAATTTATAAATGACGATAAAAAAAGGCAGGCGCGGAATTAAACCGCGCCTGCCTTTTTAATGTTACTATGAAAGAGAAATTTTATCGGACACACTGCGTATAAACAGACCTCGGCGCGCCCCCTCGTCAATGCAGGAATATACAAACGAGTTGAGTTTGTCGCTCGAACGGGGAACCTTCAACTCGCGCAACACCATGGGCACAAGTTCGTCGGCATACATACTAACCTTATTCAAAAGTATTCCCTTTATCAAAGAAATTACGTCGTACGGCGTATAGTCGACGTCCGCCGAACGCAGCGCGGTATCCACCTCCACGCGGTACCTGTCAAACAACGAATATTTATCTGCCCTGAAATGATATACGTTGCCCATCATCTCGCAGCTTTCGAACGCGCACTTGTCTATAAGCGAACGCAGCTTGCTTTCAAGCTTTATTCCGTACTTGGAAATGCCGTATGCGGCAAGCGTTCTCTTCATCAGAAATTGCGTTGAAATGGGCTCTTCGGCACAAACCACCGCCTTTATTACCTTGCAGATTTCGTTGTCGTTGTCGCTGCAAAGAATGTAGTCGGGCGTCTGCGTTTTACTCTCCAACTTAGCAACGCGGTAGGGCTTTTTAAAGCTTATTGCGGACGGCTTGCCGTCGTCGCACAGCTTGTCCAAAAATTCCTTTATCTTTTTAATTTCGCGCTTGGGATTGTTGAAAAAGTTGATTGCGTACAGCCTGTAAACGTTCCAATTATTGCGCTTTAAGGTCTGCACCTGCATAACCGAGCGGTCCTTAACGGAGAACTGCTTGGTGCCGTCGCAAAGTATTCCGAGTATGAAATTGTGCTTGTTTTTGGGGTCGAGTACGCCGACGTCAATTTTAAAGTCGGATACGCCGACGTCGCAGCGGCAGTCATAACCGTAGTTAGAAAGCTCTTCCGCAACAAACTTGCCAATGCCCTGCTTGTTCAAAATTATATCTCCGCTCTTGACCGAGATACTCGTTCTGCCCTTTTCTGCAAATTCCAAGAAGGCTTTAAGCCCAGCAACTCCGCGCGAGGTCGTGCGCGACGAGTCAATCATAGAATATCTCATCGACGAGAACACTATCATCTCCTCCCTCGCTCGCGACACCGCTACGTTCAGCCTGCGCCAACCTCCGAATTGGTTTAACGGCCCGAAATTGAGCGAAAGCCTGCCCGTTTTATCGGGGCCGTAGCACACCGAAAAGAGTATTACGTCGCGCTCGTCACCCTGTACGTTTTCGAGATTTTTGACAAACAGGGGTTCTTCGCGCTCGTAAGCCGCCTCCTCGAGCCCGTGCTTGGCTATCTCCTTTTGCAGCACCTTTTCCACATAGTCCTGCTGGGGAGTACTGAAAGTGACTACGCCTATGCTCGAAGCTTTTAACCTTTCGTCCTTCAAACGCCTTACTACTTCGGCAACAAGCGCATCTGCCTCCTGCCTGTTGCATTTGGACAGTCCGCGCTCGTAAACGCCGTTTTCAAGGTACCGCAGCGTAACCTTGCTGTCGAGCGCGTCGGGAGAAGGGAACGTGCAAAGCTTGCTTGAATAGTACATACTGTTCGAAAACGCTATAAGACTTTCGTGTTTCGAACGGTAGTGCCAGCTCAAATGCTTTTCGGGAATGCCCAGCGCCAAGCAGTCCTCCAACACACTCTCCAAGTCCTCCGTTTCGGGGTGGTCGTCGTCCGAACCGGAGCCCATAAAGAAGGAAGTCGGGGGCATCTGTTTGGGATCGCCCACTATAATCGCGCTCTTTGCCCTTGCAAGCGACGGCACGGCTTCGCAGGTGGGAATTTGCGAGGCTTCGTCGAAAATTACTATATCGAACAACTCGGGGTCGGGCGGCAGATATTGCGATACCGTGCCAGGACTCATAAGCAAACAGGGCGCAACCACCTTCATAAGCTCGGGTATATCGGTAAACAGCGTGCGCAAATTAAGCTTGCGCAAGTTGCCCTTTATCTGCCTTTGGAAAGTCATAATTTCCAAAGCGAGCGGCCCTTCCGTTTCCATAGATGGCAATCTCGACACCAAATCGCGCCTTATCTTCTCGCGCGTGAGATTTGTAAACTCCTCTAAAAGCCTTGCAAAGTTGGAGGCGTTTTCGTCGAGAATGCTTGCGGAAAATGCACTAAGGCACTCGTCGGCAGGTATATTTGTCTGAATAAAATTGCGGTACACGTTCTTTCTGAACGAAGCCAAAATCTGCTTGCCTGAAATTTTGCCGCTCTCCATAGCGTCGGTCATAAACGACAGTCCGCAAGCCGCCATTTTCTTTGCCGCCGACTTGTAGATACACCAGGACGGCAACATATCGATATTGTCGATAAGCGCGGTGCATTTTTCCGTGTAGTACTCGAATAAATCCCTATCGTCGCAGTCCGACTTATCTGCCTTGACAGTGTTAAGAAAATAATTTACGCTTTCGTTAAAGCCTTTTGCCGCCGAAATAAGCCCGTTTATAAGCGGTTTAAGCGTTCCGCCCGACGAGGACACGCATATACTGTTGAACGCGTCGGAATTATAGTCCATAAACGTTTCGGCGCACAGCTTGTGCAAACCGTACAAGGGTTTTAAAAATTCTTCGCGCTTTTTATCGTTTATGCCGCCGAACCCGACGAAAGCCGAGCTTAAATTTGTATTTTTAAGAATGCGCTCCCTTGCCTTTTCTATTTCGTAGGCGCGCTTTATCCATTCCAGCTCGTCACTCTGTTTTACAGGCTGCGAGCCGCAGCGGTTTATGCGCTTTATTACCTGCAACAGCGTGCGGGAAGAACGGTAATTTTCCCCCCAATTATCTATTTCGCTCTCTATTTCAGCGGAAAATTTAGAGATATCGGGCAAAACCTTAAAGTTGTTTAACCAATGCTTTACCTCGCTGTCATACCTCAAATTTGCGTTATAGAACTTATAAAGCGCCTCTTCTTCGCACTCGAAAAATGCGTTTAAAGCGTCGCTTTTTAAAATTTTCGCAATCTCTATAAGGTTATAAAGCTTTTTATAAGTGAATTTTGAAACCTTTTGATTGAACGTTTCAAGGAACAGCCCGAGATAGTTTTTAAAATGCTTTAACTCCGCAAGAACAACTTCCGCCGAACACAGAACCGACGCTTTGGTTTTTTCGTCGCACTCGGTAAGCCTTATGCCCGAAAACGGAGAGCGGTACACTCCCCCGCATTCCTTTGCCGCCGCCTGAGCGGAAATAAGCATATTTTCATAGTCCTCGAACTTTTGCTTTGTAAGCGAGTCGTAAAAGGTAGTTTCGATATTCAAAAGGTCGGGCGCGTTTTTGTTTTGCAGATAATATACAATGCCCTCGTAAACAGACACGCCGAGCCTGCGCTTTTTGTGTAGCGCGTCAAGCGGAGAAAGCAGCGCCGAGCGCGTTTCGCTTATTTTTTCGCCGCAATTTTTAAACGCTTCGTCATCTCCTTCGCTTGCAAGCGAAAGCGTCGCTTCGATATTTCTGACTATTTCCGACTTGTCGGTAGACTTGCCCGAGTGCAGTTCAAGGCAAAATTCCCCTATTCCTATGTCGGACAGCCTCTTTTTAACAACTTGCAGCGCCGCCTGCTTTTCGGCTACAAACAGCACTCTTTTGCCCTTGGCAACCGCGTTTGCGATAATATTTGTAATAGTTTGGCTTTTGCCCGTGCCCGGAGGCCCGTGCAGAACGAAAGTCGTGCCCTTTTCCGATTCGGCAACCGCCGAATACTGCGAGCTGTCGCAAGCGAGAGGGGTCAATATTCCGCACGGGTCACCCTCATCCTCGCTTACGCCCTCGAGTCTGTTTCCCGACATTTGGTTGGAGTTGGACATGAGGCTTGAAACAAGCTTATTTTTTGCAAAAACTTTAACGTTATTTTTAACGTCCGCCCACATTGCGTAGCGCGCGAACGTGAATTGCGCAAGATAAATATCCTCGTAAACCACCCAACCGCGCATATTTGCCGTCTTTGCGCGGAATACGGCTATAATCTCCTTGGGGCTTAGTCCCTTGCCGTCCAGACCGCGTATATCGATGCCGAAGTCCTGCTTTAAAAACTCTAAAAGCGTGGTGTTTACTTCGTAATCCTCATCTACTTCGAGCGTAACGCCCTGCGCCTTTACTCTCTTCAAGGTTACGGGCAAGAGCGCAATGGGCGCATACCTTTCTTCCTTGTCGTCCTCCGCGCGCCATTTCAAAAATCCGCAGGCAAGATACAGCGAGTTTACGCCGGCTTCTTCGGCGGCGGCACGCGACTTTCTTATAAGCGTAGAAGCGACCTCGGATAAGGTATCCTGCGAGGACATACAGCGCATTTTGCCGCTCTTCATCTCTATTACGGTAAGCTCTTGCATATTTGCAACGGTCTTACAGTCGCCGAAGTACACCGCGTCGGGTATAGCCGTTGTGTTTGGCAAAACGGTAAATTTTCTTTTCTCTTCTATAAGGCTGCAAAACGCAGATAAATCCGCGCTTATCATATGCAGACAGTCGCGCGTATATCTGAAATTCAATAAATTATTTTTAAGCGACAAATCCAGCAGTCTGCGCTGCCAATTGTTTTCCTTGGAAGCGCCCCTGTCATAATCGTACTTTGTCGCGTCGAACACCTGTTGAGGTTTTTCGTCGAATGAAATTTGCCTGTCTGCCAAAAGCTCGTAACCCGAAGCCGTTTTAACTTTCAAGGGCATAGGGTAAATTCCGCCTATTCTGCAACGCTTTATGTCGAGGCAAAGTTCATAGCAGTCCTTTTGCAGGTTCGCACGGGCGTGCGACTCGCTGGTTGTGTAGCTCGCGTTCTTATGCGCGAACAAATCGTCGCAATCGAATACGGTTAAATTGTTTACGCCCTCGGAAACGTACTTGTCTATAAGCAGCATATCGTCGTGCACGGATGAGGAAAAACAGCTTTCATACAGCCATACCCCCACACATATGCCCGATTTACCGAGCAACAAGACGGGATTAAGCTTGGCGGCTTCAAGACAGCTTGCGGCAAAAAGCGCCAGCTCGATAAACGTAGCGCTCTTGTTTTCTATTACCTTTGTAACGTCACCCGTATCGACAACGCCCGACAAATCGCACTCTCCGACGCGCTCTATATTCAGCCTGCGCACGGCGGAAAAAACCGAAGCAACCGCGTTGCGCACGCCGTTTTTATCCGTTCCCGAATAGCCCGAAAACTCTGATGAATAGCCCCAGGTTCTGAGCTGCAAGCCGGCTTCGGCCATAATTTTTTGGCAGTCGGCAAGCTTGGGGCGCACGAATGAGGCAAGCATTTCGGCGTTGCCCGAAAGACCGCTCCAACAGCTTATGGGAAGCGCGACCACCTCGGCTTCGAGCGAACAGACGACGTCGGCGCCGCACAGCAAAATAACCTGAATGCGGCAGGTTTCGGGCGCTTCGATTTCGGCAAGGTACTTGGGATTGAGAATGTTTTGCGGTATTGCCTCGACGCTGCTTTCGTGCGGTATCTCTTCGATACGCATTTCGCACGGCAAAATCAGCGCCGTAGAACCCGTTACGCTAACCGTAACGTTATTTACGCTCTCGACGGCGCGGTTAAAAATTTTGAACGAAGTAAAAAGTTGTTGACGCGAGTAATACGTCGCATAGCTCACGGCGTTTAAAAGTTCGCCGTCAATCTCGATTGCGTCAAAATTCTTCTTTGTTTTACCTGCCATATCTTTCTCCTAAGCTTTATTACACTATTACGTTATTGCCTAATTGCCGTTTTCTATAATTGCAAGCTCTTTCAAAGCGCGCGTATAGGCAATATATTTTTCATTGTCGGTCATATCCTCGTCAACTACGGCAACTGCGGTAAATTCAAGTCCCTTACTTTCATAAACGGTCATAATATTTATCTTGCTTTTTGAAATTTTGCCCGTCTTAGAAAGTACGTTATAGCTCTTTTTTATATACCTTTCAATAGATTGCCCCGTACATATGACGGCTTTAAGCCCGTTTTTGTCGCTGAACCAGCTTGCGCAGGAGCGTTCAGATATTCTCTCGACAGCCGTTCCGTCAAAGCCTATCGACTTCATTTCGATGCCGAGATTTTCAGAAACAAACTCTACTATTTCGTTGGTGTTGCGGTAATTCAAATTTAGGTTATAGGTCTTTAAACCCAGTTCGCTCCAATCCTTGATTCCGCGGAAATGCGTGATATTTTGTTTTAAGTCACCGAAGATATTCAACACGGCGCGGTCGTTCACATATCTTATAACCTCGTATTCCGCCTTTGAAACGTCCTGCGCTTCGTCCACGAAAATATAAGAAAATTTTGGGGAAAGGTTGAACCCGAGCTTGACTAAAATATGGCAAAGCGCAAACGCGTCGCACTTTAAAAGTTTAGTTACCCCCACACTATGCCTTACTTTCGCACGTTTAACCGTTTCACGATAGAAAAATCTGAGTATGTCGAGAGTGTTTTCACACTTTCCTATCGCCGTAAGATAGCTGTCTCCGCGCAAGACGTCGGCAAAATCGTGCACGGTAGAAAATCCGCTTGAAATGCCTTCGATACGGCATATTACCGCCCCAATTTCGCTGAGTAGCCTCTCACGCGCCTCTATTTGTTCGGCATAAGTCATTATTTCGATATCTCCGGACTTGTACTTATACCTCTTTAAATCGACAATCTCCTTCTCGACCGTGACTTTAAGCTTATTCAAATCCTCGACGGCAGTTAGGCAAATTTTATATGAGTACCGCCTTATATACTTTATCGATTTATAGAAAGACAGAAGCTGTCTGTAAAAGTAGGCGTAGTCCTTCATTCTATCGTCGTTTCCCACAAGCGACAAAAATTCGCGCACGTCGAGCACGCAGTTGAACAAATACCTGAATTGTTTGGTATAATACAGTCCGCCGTCCTTCTTTTCCTTTATTTCTCCAAGCACGCAGCGCCTTACGCGCAGAGAAGCGTTTTTGATTTTTTCGTAGCTTTCAATCTGGCTTGACAAAATGCTCTCCACTTCTTTTGACACTTCTATGCAGTCCGCCGAAGCAAACAGTCCGTAAACCCCGTCGTACACCTTTGAAAGCTTTTTATCTACGTCCTTAGAAAATGCCGGAGAATAAATATATTTGAGGTATTCCTCGTTTACCGAAAGCGAGAAATCGAACTTGTCTTTTAAGTCCGCGCCTACGCTCTTCAACATATTCAAAAAATAACTGTCGAGCGTGCTCGTTCTCACCTTTTCGAGTTCCAGTACGGTTGAAAGCTCGTCGATAAACGCGTTAAACGAGTCGGACGGAGTTATTACAAGAACGTCGGAAGGACGAAGCCCCTCGTTGTTGTACATAATGTACGATAGCCTGTGCAGCAAAATCATAGTTTTTCCGCTTCCGGCAACGCCCTGCAACACAAACTCGTCACGCTCGGGCAAGGTTATAATTTCAAACTGCTGCTCTTGAATAGTTTCGATTATATCGCAAATTTCGTGCTTTTCCTTTCTGCCGCGCAAAATCTCCTTTAAAAACGGGTCGAAAATCAACTTTTCGTCACGACCGCCTATTTCGTCTTTCGAAAGATAGTCCGACAGCGAAAGATACTCGTTTTTCATATCGAGCACCTTGCCGTTCGAAGTGCGCAGCGCACGCCTCAAAACAAGTTTGTAATTGTACTCGTTTATTGAAAACTGGGTTCTGCTCTTTTGGTAATACCGCCTTGCAAGCGGCGCGCGCCAATCGATAATTTCCAGCTTTTCGTCGCCGCGCTTGCCTATATAATAGCTGTTATACCCCTCGATATTGTCGGTTAAATCCATACGCGCAAAATACGGCTCTTCAAACAGCGGCTTAAACTCATCGGTCTGCCGCTTTAAATCCGAAATCAAAGCGTTGAGCTCGAGCACTCTTTTGTACTTTTCGGCGTTATAGTCCTCCGCACCGATAAGATTTTCCCTTTCGGTTCTCGCTTCTTTAAGCTTTTCTTTAAGCCTTCCAAGCCTGACTAAACGCAGCATTTTCATAACTGCCGCTATGTGCTCGTTTTCATATGCCATCTGTTTTTCGCTGTCCAGAAGCTCTAAAAAAAACTGCTTATCGGGTTGCTTATGTGAGTTTATTAAGTTTTTCAACGCCTCGAAATCAGTCATTAAAACTAAGTATATCACAGTATTTTAAAAATTGCAAGCGGTTAAAAAAAGCCGCTTGAACACTGCAAGTATAATTATTGTCGGATTGACATAAAAAATTGCCGACAATTATAAAACTGTCGGCAATTTTTTAATACCTTACTCCCATTCGATTGTTGCGGGGGGTTTAGACGTTATATCGTAGACTATTCTGTTTGCGTGTTTAACTTCGTTTACAATGCGGTTTGAAATAATTTCCAAAACGTCGTATGGTATGCGCGCCCAATCCGCCGTCATTGCATCGAGCGAAGTAACCGCCCGTATTGCAATTACGTTTTCATATGTTCTGAAATCCCCCATAACGCCGACCGTCTTGCTGTTGGTAATAACGGTAAAGTACTGCCAGATTTGCTCGTCCAGCCCTGCCTTTGCAATTTCTTCGCGCAATATATAGTCGCTGTCGCGCAAAGTTTCAAGCTTTTCCTCGGTCACTTCTCCCATAATTCTTATGGCAAGTCCGGGCCCGGGAAAGGGTTGGCGCATTACCACCGACTTGGGCAGCCCGAGTTCAAAGCCCACCTTTCTTACTTCGTCCTTGAAAAGATCGCGAAGCGGCTCGACAATCTCTTTAAAGTCAACTACCGACGGCAGTCCCCCTACGTTGTGGTGCGACTTAATTACCGCGCTTTTGCCCTTGCCGCTCTCTATTACGTCGGGATAAATTGTGCCCTGTACAAGGAAATCCACCTTACCTATCTTCTTTGCCTCGACTTCGAACGCGCGGATAAACTCTTCACCTATAATCTTGCGCTTTTGCTCGGGATCCGAAATGCCTTTTAATTTTTTGAGGAACACCTCTCCTGCGTCGGCTTTTATAAGGTTCATCTTCAACCCGTCCTTGAAAACCGACATAACCTCGTCCGCCTCGTACTTTCTCAAAAGACCGTGGTCGACGAAAACGCAGGTAAGGTTATCGCCTATTGCCTTGTGAATTAATGTGGCGGCAACCGCAGAGTCGACGCCGCCCGACATTGCGCAAAGCACTTTTTTGTCACCGAGTTTAATTTTCAAATCCCGTATCTGGTTCTCGACAAAATTTTTCATTGTCCAATCCCCGACTGCGCCGCAAACCTCGTAAAGGAAGTTATGCAATAGCTTTGCGCCGTACTGCGTGTGGTTTACTTCGGGGTGGAACTGTACGCCGTAAATGCCTTTCTCCTCGTTACCGAACGCGGCAAAGGGGCAGTTTTCACTGTACGCAATCTTTTTAAAACCGTCGGGAAGTACGGTTATTCTGTCCGTATGGCTCATCCAGCACACCGACTTTTCGGGAATACCCTTTGTAAGCGGTGAATTAGTGCATATAACCTCCGCCTTGCCGTATTCCGAAGTTTGGGCGCTTTCAACCGTACCGCCCAAGAGCAGAGCGGCAAGCTGACAGCCGTAACAAATACCGAGTACGGGAATGCCCAGCTTAAAAATTTCGCTATCTATTTTTGGACTGCCCTCTTCGTAAACGCTGTTGGGCCCGCCCGTAAATATTATGCCTATGGGGTTGTATTCCCTTATCTTTTCTATACTCATTTCGGAGGGCATAAGGTCGCAAAATACGCCGTGTTCCCTTACGCGCCTTGCAATAAGCTGATTGTACTGACCGCCGAAATCCAAAATCAGAACTTTTTGATGCTGCATATGTTTTCTCCTGATAACTTTTATAAGGCGTAAAAAATTACGCCTTATTTTTTCTTAAATCTAATTTTTAGGTGAGTAGTTGGGTGCTTCTTTGGTAATGGAAATGTCGTGAGGGTGGCTCTCTGCAAGCGAAGCCGCCGTCATCTTTACGAACTTTGCGTCGTGCCTCAACGACTCGATGGTGCCGCAACCCGTGTAGCCCATACCCGCGCGAAGTCCGCCCAAAAGCTGGAATATGATTTCCGCAAGCGCACCCCTGTAAGGCACGCGCCCCTCGACGCCCTCGGGCACAAATTTTTTCGCATTGGCTTGGAAATACCTCTCCTTGCCGCCCTTAGCCATTGCGGGAAGCGAACCCATACCTCTGTAAGTTTTAAAGCTTCTGCCTTGGTAAATTTCAAGCTCGCCCGGGGATTCGGCAGTTCCAGCAAATAGCGAACCTATCATAACGGCACTGCCGCCGGCTGCAATAGCTTTTACTATATCTCCGGAATACTTAACGCCGCCGTCTGCGATAACTCGCTTGCCGAGCTTGTCCGCCTCTTCCGCGCAGTCCAAAACCGCCGTAAGCTGGGGCATACCTATACCGGCAACGATTCTTGTGGTGCAGATAGAGCCGGGGCCTATGCCTACTTTCACAACGTCGGCGCCTGCGCTCATCAAATCGTGCGTTGCCTCGGCAGTAACAACGTTTCCTGCAACGAGCGGCAAATCGGGATATGCTTTTTTAACTTTTTCAACCGCCTTCAAAATTCCGGCAGAGTGTCCGTGCGCCGAGTCCATAACAAGAATATCGACCTTTGCCTTTACAAGTTCGGCAACGCGTTCAAGCACGTCCGCCGAAGCGCCGATAGCCGCGCCGGCAAGAAGCCTGCCCTTTTTGTCCCTTGCGCTGTTTGGATACTGAATTGTCTTTTCTATATCTTTTATTGTAATCAAGCCCTTCAAATAGCCGTTTTTATCGACTATTGGCAACTTTTCTATTCTGTGCTTACCCAAAATTTTCTGCGCTTCGGAAAGCGACGTGCCTTCGGGCGCGGTAACCAAACCGTCCTTTGTCATTACGTCGGCTATGGGCTGGTCGAAGTTGGTTTCAAAGCGCAAATCGCGGTTGGTCAAAATACCTACAAGCTTACCTTCACGGGTTATGGGCACGCCGCTTATCTTATATTTAGCCATAAGCTCGCAAGCCGCGCTCACGGGCTGCTCCGGCGTGAGGTGGAAGGGGTCGGTAATTACACCGTGTTCGCTGCGCTTTACCTTGTCCACCTGCAAAGCCTGCTCTTCGATAGACATATTCTTGTGAATAATACCTATGCCGCCCTCGCGAGCCATAGCAATTGCAAGCTTGCTTTCGGTAACGGTATCCATAGCCGCGCTTATAAGCGGAATATTGAGATTGATGCCTTCGCACAGGGTAGTGTGCAAATCCACTGTTGCCGGAAGCACGTCCGACGCCGCAGGTATAAGCAACACGTCGTCGAAAGTCAACGCCTCTTTCACGATTTTACTCATAAATTTTTTCTCCTTAAATAACGTAATGTCCTTATAATTTATCTGATAAGTTCGATGAGAATGTTTTTGCTCTGTTCGTAATACTCGGTCTGCTGCTCCAAGGGTACAATTTTTTCAACCTCGGTCAACAGTTTTTCTCCGCCGTTCTTGTCGCGTTTGGTGTTGACTTTCAATATAAGCTGCATTAAAGCGTTGCCACGGGGAAAGCCTTCGACGTGCCGCATAGCTTCAACCGCACAGCTCAGAGCCGAGTCGATACCGTCAGCCTCGTACTTTGCTATGCAAATTTTTCCGCAGATATACTGTCTGTAATCCAGCCCCAAGTCCTTGCTCTTATCTTCGCAGTAGCCGTTGAAGTTTGAATTGGAAATAAGCTTGTCCCCAAACGACGAGGTGTTTGCGTGATTTTCCGCCTCAACGTTGTTAGAAACGGTGCGCGCAAGGTCGTCGATATCCCCCGTATAAGAGAAACTGAGCGAGTAGTACGCGGCGGACATCGAATAATTGCCGCACTTTTCGCAAAAGCTTGCCATACTGCGCGGAAAGCCGAGGCTTGCAACCGCAAAAGCAAGCGCCGCGGCAACAAGAACTATAAGCAAAGTTTTTAATGCGGTTTTGATAATTATTTTAAACATTTTATCATTTGCATCCGCCGATTTTTTATTTTATCTATTCTATCACAAGAAAAACAAAAATGCAAGTGTTTGAAAATATAAAATTTATACATAAATGCGCGCGGACAAAATATATTTGATACTATGAAAAAACTTTTTATATCCATAATTCTTGTAACCGTTATATTTTTAACATTTCCCGGCTGCTCGAAAAACATCGACTACCTTGAATATATTTCAGAAAAACGCAGCAACATTTATCTCTACTCCGACGACGAAGTCGACATAAAAATTTACTGCTCGCAAAAGGAACAGCCCTACTGTGCCGACGGCATAAAGGGAGAAATGTGCGACGTATGCGAAGTTTTCGTAAAATTGAATAAGAACCCGAGCGAACTTTCGATAAGCCTTTGCGGACACGAGGGAGAAATGAACTATCAGGCGGTAGACAACTTGTTCTATTTGAGCTTCTCCGAAAAAGCGTTTGAAACAGACAGCCTCGATATAACCCTCGATATTGACGGAGAAAGCAAGACGTACAAGGCGTTGACCGCCACATATGACGGAGTTTTGAGCTGTGACGACGCTGTTAATTGCGTAATAGAACACGACGGCGAACTTGTTTCCTCGTTGACTTCAAACGGGCTTTTCAACGGGGAAATTTATGTAAGGCTTATATACGACGAAGGTTGCTATTACTATGTGGGAATAATTACCAAGGATAAGACGGTTTTCGCATACCTTGTAGACGGGGAAAGAGGCAAGATTATAAGCACTAAAAAATAAGCATAAAACCGCAAGGCTTGCCTTGCGGTTTTTCAAATAAACTCGGTAATAATTTGATTTTGCACAAACAAGTATTCGTCCTTTATTTTGAAAAATTCGTCCGAAACCTCGGTATATTCCCGTACCTTTTGAATTTTTTCGGCAAATTCCCGTAAAAAATCTACCTCGAAAAAAGTCTTGTATTCATTCAAATTCAAGCCCCTCGAAGTGCGCAAAGCGAGCATAATAAACTCTTCCTTGCGCTCTGCTTCCTCTATTTTCTGGCTGTCTTTTACGGCAAAATGGTTTGACAGAATGCACTTGAAATATTCGTCCAAATCAAAGGTATTTGTAAGGCGCGTATCGCTTATGCACGAGGACGCCGCAACGCCGAAGCCTATGTACTCCCCACGCTTCCAATAGTTTAAGTTGTGTTTGGATTCAAATCCCTTTTTACAGAAATTAGAGACCTCGTACCTTTCAAATCCAAGCTGTCTTAATTTCTTTACGCCAAACTCGTACATTGCGGCAACCTCGTCGCTGTCGGGCAGTTCTCCGTTTAAATAATCGGTGTAAACAGGGGTTCCGTCCTCGGGGCAAAGCGCGTACATGGAAATATGATTGGCCCCGGAATATGCCGCAGTTTCAATGGTTTTTTCTATGTCGGCTATGCTTTGGTTTTTAAGCCCTATCATTACGTCGACGCTGAAATTTCTGCCCTTCAACAGCTTGGCGCATTGCTCGAATTGCTTCAAATTATGTATCCTGCCGATTTCTATAAGCTGGCTGTCTATTGCAGTTTGCAACCCGACCGAAAAGCGGTTTATGCCGCACTTTAAGTAGGTTTCTATCTTTTTTGCGCTTACCGTGCCGGGATTTATTTCAATTGTTATTTCCGCATTTTCGGCAAGGTTAAAGTTCTTGCGCGCCGCCGCAACAAGCATAGCTATATATTTTTCGTCAATTACCGACGGCGTTCCGCCGCCTATATACAAAGTATCGAAATTATAACTTTTAAGCTCGTTTGAGCGCATTGCCATTTCTCGGTACACGCAAGCCATATAGCTCTCGGCAAAGCCTATTTTGTCGGGAAACGAAGCAAAATCGCAGTACCTGCACTTTGCTTTGCAAAAAGGAATATGAACGTAAATTCCGCTCAATCCGCCACCTCATAAATAAATTTTTTGATATCGACTTTAAAGTCCGCCGACACTTCCACGCCCTCGCTTTTAAGTATGGCAGCCTGATTTTCTATTCCTCCGAACGCAAAGCCCTTTGTAAGGCTTCCGTCCTTGAACACCACCCTGTGACATGGAACTTCTCCGAAATAAGGGTTGCAGTGCAGCGCCCAGCCTACTTGCCGCGCCGCGCGCGGACTGCCCGAAGCCGCGGCTATCTGCCCGTACGTTGCAACCTTGCCCTTGGGTATTTTTCTGACCTCAGTATACACTCTTTCAAAAAAAGACATACACATCCTTTAAAATATCAGTCTTTATTGGTCTTTAAAATCTGCATAAACACTTCAGACGGCACCTCTACGTTTCCGATCTGGCGCATACGCTTTTTGCCCTCTTTCTGTTTTTCAAGCAGTTTTTTCTTTCGGGTAATATCTCCGCCGTAGCACTTTGCAAGTACGTCCTTTCTGACGGCTTTAACCGTTTCGCGCGCAATTATTTTGCCGCCGATTGCAGCCTGAACGGGCACTTCGAAAAGCTGACGGGGAATAGCTTCCTTCAAGTTTTCGCATAGAGTTCTGCCGCGGGCGTAAGCCGAATCCTCGTGAACTATCATAGACAGAGCGTCGCAAACGTCACCGTTCAATAAAATATCGAGCTTTACAAGCTTACTGCGCTCGTAGCCCAAAAGCTCGTAATCGAAGCTTGCATAGCCGCGCGTTCTAGACTTTATCGCGTCAAAGAAATCAAAAATTATTTCGTTGAGAGGCAAGTTATATTCCAGCCTTACGCGGCTTTTATCGAGGTAAGTCATCTGTAAAAACACTCCGCGCTTTTCACGGCACAAATCCATTATCTGACCCAAATAATCGGGCGGAGAATAGATATCGGCTTTTACAATCGGTTCCTCCATATGCTCTATTTCGGAAAGAGGAGGAAGGTGCGACGGGTTGTCGATAAACACCTCTTCCCCGTCGGTTTTAACAACTTTATAGCTGACCGAGGGCGCAGTGGTTATAATTTCAAGCCCGAACTCACGCTCGATGCGCTCTTGAATAATTTCCATATGCAGCAGCCCCAGAAAACCGCACCTGAACCCGAATCCGAGAGCAACCGAGCTGTCGGGCTCGAAAATAAGCGAAGCGTCGTTTAATTGAAGCTTCAAAATTGCGTCCTTTAAATCGTTGAAACGGCTTCCGTCAAGGGGATATATGCCGCAGAAAACCACGCTTTGCACGGTCTTGTAACCGGGCAACGGCTCTGCGCAGGGGGCGTCGGCGCAGGTAACGGTATCGCCTACCGCCACGTCCTGAATTGATTTTATAGAAGCGGCTATATAACCGACCTCCCCCGCAAACAATCCGTTTTTCGGAGTAAGATTGGGCGCAAACACGCCCGTTTCCACAACGTCGTAAATCTTGTCCGAGCGGAAAGTTTTAATTCTGTCACCGCTCTTGACGCACCCCTCCTTTATCCTGACAAACAAAATTACGCCCTTGTAGTTGTCGTAATAACTGTCGAAGATGAGCGCTTGCAGCTCCTTGCCGTCGTCTCCGTCCGGCGCGGGAAAATGCGTAACTATTGCCTCCAACACGTCGTCGATATTCAGTCCCTCTTTTGCGGAAACCAAGGGCGCGTCGGAAGCGTCCAGCCCGATAACGTCCTCTATTTCCGTCTTAATTTCGTCGGGACGCGCGCTCGGCAAGTCAATTTTATTTATTACGGGCAAAATTTCAAGGTTGTTTTCGAGCGCAAGATATACGTTTGCCAGCGTCTGCGCCTCAACGCCCTGCGACGCGTCGACAATCAAAATTGCCCCTTCGCACGCAGCGAGAGAGCGAGAAACTTCGTATGTGAAGTCGACGTGTCCCGGAGTGTCGATGAGGTTAAACTCATACTCCTCTCCGTTCTTTGCCTTGTAAAACATTCTGACGGGCGTAAGCTTTATAGTTATGCCGCGTTCGCGTTCGATATCCATCGAGTCGAGCAGTTGCGCCTCCATATCACGCTCGGAAACCTGCCCTGTGCGCTCCATAAGCCGGTCGGCAAGCGTGGACTTGCCGTGGTCGATATGCGCTATAATACAAAAATTACGAATATTACTTTTTTTTGCCATATTCTTACAATCTATTTACTCCTGCGTCGCAAACTTATCCAAAAGGTCGTCATCGGAAAGTATCATACCGCCGCCGATAACGGCGCAAAGCTGAGGCTCTTCGGGAACGTTGACGCTAATTCCCAACTTTTTTTCGATATACTCGGCAAGCCCGTCCATTTTTACAAGACCGCCCGAAAGATAAATTCCGCCGTGCATTACGCCTGAAATAACTTCCGCAGGCAGCTGCTTTAAAACAAGCTCGACGTATTCTAAAATTTTGTCGACGTACATATTTATAACGCCGCAAATTTGTTCGGAATTGACGGCTATCGAAGTGGGCGCGCCGCTTGACACTTCCCTGCCCTCGAACACGTTTATTTTATTGTCGTCGACAAGCAGACTTCCAACAGTGTTTTTTAACTTTTCGGCGGTAAGCGCGCCGACTTTGGTGTTGTAGTTTTCGGCAAGCTCGTCGATGAGATGCACGTCAATATTTCCGCCGCCGAGGTTTACGTTAAAGCCCGACACAATTCCGTCCTGCGAAAGTGCGGCTATGTTTGTTATAGAACTGCCGATATCGACGCAGAACATAGGCGCGCTTTCGCTTATTGCCACGTTGTGACCGAGCACCGCGGCAAAGGGCGCAAGCGTAAAATATACCGCGCCTATTCCGCATTCTTCCGCAACGCGCAGATACGCCTGTTTAAGTTCGCTTTTAGCTCCGCAGGGCAATACAAAAATTACTTCCGTCTTTTTTGCCTTTTTGCGCGGAATTTCTATTTTTTCGAGAAAGTGTCCCAAAAGCGCGGCGGCAAGATTTTCGTGAACGATATTTCCGTCGCGAACGGGGTTGACGATATGCGTGTTTACCGCAGCCCTGCCCGACAGGGCTCGGGCTTTATCCCCGTACGCCTTTACGGACAGAAACCTTTCTTCCTTTTCTTGACATTCCTCGACGGCAATGCAGGTTGCTTCCATTAAAACGACTCCGCATCCGGGCATATAAATTTTTGTTACACCCGAGCCGAAATCGACCGATATACTTTTCATAAGTCTATTTTTACTCCGTCAAGTAATTTTTTCGTCAACGTAACGGGCAAGCCCACAACGTTTGTATAACTTCCGAAATATTCCTTTACCAACCCTCCGTCCTGAATGCCGTAACTGCCGGCCTTGTCAAGCGGAGAACCGCTTTCGACGTAGCTTTTGATAAATTCATCGGATAAAATATTGAATTTGACCTCTGTTCTGTCAAAATCAATCAATTTTTTATATTTGTTTCGCACGCACACGCCCGTTATGACGTAATGCGTTTTACCCGAAAGCATTTTAAGCGTCTTTTCCGCCTCGGCGGCGCCTTTGGGCTTCCCCAAAATTTCTCCCCCGAACACAACTATCGTATCGCAGCCGATTACCGTTTTCGAGTCGTCGAGGGAAAACACGTCGTCGCACTTAGCTTCCGCAAGGGCACAAGCCATTTTTTCGGGAAACAGCGAAATATTAACTTTTTCTTCCGCCTTGGACGGAACAACCTCGAAGTGCGGCAATATTTGCGATAAAAGTTCGCGCCTTCTCGGTGACGCACTTGCTAAAACGTATTTCATATTTTTTTACGCGTCCGAATAATTATATTGAAAAATAATTGTGCCGCGTATTTAACCGCGGCACCGTTACACTTTACAGTATTTCGAGATTTTTGTGGAAGGATTTTCTGAACTCCGTCGAAGCCGCCATCGCATTTTTAATTTCAAGCGTTGCGTCACCCTCGATTTCGGTTTTCATAATTACGGAATCGCCCAAAATATCGCAGTTGATGCTTTTAATTACGCCCGAGTTAGCCCTGTCAAGACTTTCTGCAATTCTAAGCATTACGCCCAGCTTTTTAACCACGTCCAAATCGTCTTCGGTAATTATATCGCGGTAACGCGCCCAATCGTAGGCGTTTATATCCTCTTTTTTATGACAACAAGCCGTAAACGCCGCAAGCACTATATCCCTGTGCGACACCCCGTATAGGTTGGCGTTTAAAATCATATACCAACTATGGCGCTGATGATTGTAATATTTTATGCGCATACCGCAGTCGTGCATCATTGCGGCAACTTTAAGTATTTTGAGATATTGCCTCGGGAATTTATGAAGCACGCGCAACTGTTTAAACAACTGTATGCTTAAATTTACAACGTGCTCGACGTGCTTTTCATCGCAGTCATAGTATTTGACAAGCGTTGTAAGCGAGTAGTTCAAAACGTCGGCTATGGGCTTTTCGATTGTCGAGGGCAACGCCTGATTGAACATTAAGCCCTCGCGAAGTCCCGCGCCCGAGAAAGTAAACGACTCTACGTTCATATAGTTTATAAACGCGCGAATAACCGCAAGAGCGGCGGGCAGAATATCCGCACGTTCGGCGGAAAGCCCCTTAATCTTCTTCTTGCGGTCAAGGTCGAGCACCTTAATCATATCGTAGACGGGATTAAAGTCCTCGGTCTGCATTTTGTAGTTGTGTACGCAATCGAGAGGGTATTTGTGCACCATCTTCGAAATTTTAAACAGATTTCTGAAAGAGCCGCCAACGCCTATCATCTGCACGTCGGGGTCTACCTCTTTAAGCCACTCAACCTGCTTCAACTGTTCGGTAAAAAACTCCTCTATCTTGGCAGCCTGTTCCTCGGGTTTTAATCCGTCTCCCGAGAAAAGCCCTGTAAGCGTTACCGCTCCGAAGGGCAAAGTGACGTAATTTAACATATTTCTGCGGTTGTAGTAAACTATCTTAGTTGAACCGCCGCCTATTTCAAGCACTATGCCCTTGGGAATGTCCATTGTGTTGATTACGCCGCGGTAGACTAAAATAGCCTCCTCCTCGGACGTAAGCACCCTTATTTTAATGCCGCAGGTCGCTTGAATTTCGTCTAAAAAACTTCTCTGGTTTTTAGCCCGCCTTACCGCCTCGGTAGCGACGGCTATAATTCTCGTAACGCCGCTTGCGTCGCAGAGTTTTCTGAACATTTTCAATGTTTTGATAGTTTCAGCTACACGCGCCGGCTTTAAAAATCCGTCGCGCTCCATATCCTGCCCGAGTCTAACACTCTCTTTAAGCTCGTCCACAACCATAAAATAGCCTTCCGCGAAGAGGTTGACAATGACAAGCCGCGCAGAATTCGAGCCTAAATCGATAATACCTATCTTTTCCAAAATACCATCTCCTCACGGTGACTTGCACGCGTCTATAAATAAACTTCTCTTGCAGAATTATAACACACCTTTTTTCATTTGTACAGTTTTTACAAAAAAATTTGTGCAAATTGCACAAAAGAATTTTTAATTATTTGACTTTTTTTAAAGATTTTTGATTTTTTTTAAACAAGCCGGACATAAAAATTCGGGGCAAATTTCTTTAAGCGGCTCGATTACAAACTCGCGGTTCAGATACTCGGGGTGAGGGATAACCAAATCGTCCTCTCGCACCTGCTGCTTGCCGTAAAAAATTATATCTATATCCAGCGTTCTGTCCCCCCAGCGCTCTTTGCGGATACGTCCGCACTCGCTCTCTATTCGTTGAATTTCATCCAAAAGAGCGTGCGGAGAAAGATAAGTTTGAATTTCCGCCGCGCAGTTTAAAAACGTATTTTTCGCGACTCCGCCCACGGGCTCAGTCTGAATATAGCTTGACACCTTTTTTACTTTTATTCCGCTCGACTTCGAAAGCAGCTCAACCGCTCTGTCAAGATATGCCTTTCTATCCCCCATCGACGAGCCGAGCGAAAGATAGGCAACCGTTCTTTTCACGCTCACGCTGACGCCTACCCTGTCAAATTTGTGCTTTACGGGGGCTTGCGGTTTGTAGACGGTCATATCGACGCCCTGCGCCGCGAAATTATCGAGTATGCGATATGCGCATGTATAGGCAAGCGTTTCAATGAGGTTGAAATTATTTTCTCGCACCGTTCTTGCCACAAGGTCGCAAACTGCGGAATAATTTACGGTATTTCGTAAATCGTCGCTTTGCCAATTTTTTTCAAAATCGCAATGCACTTCGATATCGAAGACAAAGGGTTGGGGATTTACTTTTTCTTCGGCGTGAACGCCGTGACAGGCGCTTATTTCAAGTCCTTGAATTTTAACCTTGTTCATAAACCTTTCTTATAGCCTCTGCATTTTCGTAAACGTCGTGAACGCGCACAAACAGCACCTTTTTTCTTGCGGCAAGCCTCGAGCTTTCCACCGTTTGTTCAAGTCTGTTTTCGGGCAAACCTCCGAACAAAGATTTGCGGCTTGCGCCCAAAAGTAAGGGATATCCCAGGGTGTACAGTCTGTCATAGCCGTTTAAAAGCTCGATATTCTGCTCCCTGTTTTTCGCAAAACCTATGCCGCCGTCAAGGCAAATTTTTTCCTTTTCTATTCCGCTATTCAAAGCTAAAGATGCGCTGTTTTGCAAAAATTGCGTAATTGCCCCCCATATATCCCCCGTTAAGGGACATTTCGCATTGTGCATAATACATACCGAAGCGCCGTATTCCGCTATGGTCTTTGCCATATCCTTATCGTAAGTCAAGCCCCAGACGTCGTTTATAAGGTCTGCTTTTAGTTCCAGCGCAACCCTCGCACTCTTTGAAAAATACGTATCAACCGAAACGGGTATATCAAAACGTTTTTTAATCATTTCAAGCGGCTTTGCAAACCGCTCGATTTCAATTTCCGCGTCGACCTCGACATAGCCGGGTCGCGTGGACTGCGCGCCCAAATCAATTATAGCCGCGCCCTCGCTTTGCGCCTTTTCAACGGCAAAAAGCACGTCGTCCGCACTCTTTCTGCTTGCCGCCCAAAAGCTGTCGGGGGTAAGGTTGATTATTGCCATTACATAGGTATAGTTTTCAAAAATTTTATTGCCTATCTTCATATTCCGATTATCGAAAGTACCTCTTCTCTATCCATTCCTTTGCCTCCTTTAAAAGTGTAAACGAACCGCAAACAACAACGCAAGCCGACTTTGCGCTTTCAAGCGCACAAGCAACGCTTTGCGACTCGGCGCAATATTTAAAGTATTTTTTACACGCGTTTGAAATGATTTCAAGCTTTGCCGCCCTCGGACTCGGGCACTCGACCGCAGTTACTTTTTCGGCAACCTCGCAAAGCATTCTAAGGTTGCCCTCCAAATCCTTGTCGTCAAGACAGCCGAATATTATTTCCACTTGTCCGTTCAAGCCCGAAATATAATTTATAAGCGGCGCAAACGCCGATGGGTTATGCGCCCCGTCGAGTATATACCGCACCCCGTTTGCGCGTATAACTTCCAATCTTCCGCCGAGCTTTGCCTGTTTAACCCCGTAATATATCGCAGTTTCGGGTATTTTAAGGTATCTTGCCGCCTCAATTGCCAAAGCCGCGTTATACGGTTGGACGCTTCCCATAATGCCGTTTTCAAACTCTGCATTGCCGTATATGAAGTGCCCGTCATCGATAATTCGAATAGGTTTATCCGCAAAGCTTGCGCCCGCATTTTTAAAATAGCGGACGGCCTTTTCGCACTGAAGTGCGCTTACTATAACCTTACAGTTTTTAATTATTCCCGATTTGTGTGCGCAAATACTCTCGATACTGTTGCCGAGCACGCCCGTATGCTCCAAAGATACCGAGGTTATCAGCGCAAGAATTTTGCCGCAAACGGCGTTAGTTGCGTCATATGTGCCGCCCAATCCGCATTCCAGCACCGCATACTCGCAGCCGCAAAGGAAAAACGCGTAAATAGCCGCCGCCGTTTCGACCTCGAATTGCGTTGCACTGCCTGCAAGCTTCAAAGCCGCGCCGAACGCCCTGTCGTAAGTTTGCTCGTCAATATTTTTGCCGTTTATTTTAAACTGTTCGAGATAGTCGTACACCGCCGGGGAGCAAAAGGTGCCAACCGTTTTACCGCAGCACAGCAAAATTCGAGTCATATATTCAGCAACCGAACCCTTGCCGTTCGAGCCGGAAATATGAATTATTTTAAGTTTTTTGTCGGGACAACCGAGCCCGTCCAAAATTTTGCGAACGCGTTCAAGACCGAAATCCATTCCCCTCTTCGACAGAGAGCGCACGCAATTTAACGTAGTTTCAAAGGACAAAATTCCACCTCAACCGAAATAAAATTATATCATAAGCACAGCTATAAAGCAAGAATATTGTAAAATTTTTTGAGAATACTGTTGATATGGCACTTATTTTTATCAGAACTACAATTATATTTATAGTATTGCTTTTGATAATGCGGCTTATGGGCAAAAGCCAGATAGGAGAAATGCAGCCGTTCGAATTTGTTATAAGTCTTGTAATAGCCGAGCTTGCGTGCATACCTATGGCGGATACCTCTATCCCCATTTTTTACGGAATAATAGCAATTGTTACGATTTTTATTCTGCACCAGGTGGTGTGGCTTTTACAGCTATGGTTCCAGCCCGTCAAAAAGATCGTAAGCGGCAAACCTTCGGTAGTAATAAATCGGGACGGTATCGACGAGTTTCAGTTAAAAAAGAACAACCTCGACGTGAGCGACCTTGTAGAAAGTATGCGCGCTGCCGGATATTTCAACCTTGACGACGTTTATTACGGACTTTATGAAGCCAACGGCTCGTTTTCCGCGCTTGAAAAGGAGGAAAAAGCCGCAACTTCGCTGCCGCTGATGCTGATAGACAGGGGCAAGCCGGACAAAAAAAATCTTGTCCGCTGCGGATTTGACAGGGACAAGCTTGAAAACTTTTTAAAGGAACAGGGCGCGAAATTAAAAGAAGTTGTTGCAATGACTATTAACGGAGAGGGCAGAGTATATTTCCAAAAGCGCGGAGAAAAATATAAGATATTGAATATGGAGGTACGCGGCAAATGGTAAAATCCATATGCTATACCCTGGCTGCAATTTTACTTTGCCTCGGCATATTTATTTACGCGGAAATATTTTTGAACAGACAGTTTGAAGAATTTTCAAAAGCCTTAGACACGCTTTATACCAAGGTTGAAAACCGCACCGCCACTCGCGAGGACGGGTACGCCGTGCGCACAATGTGGAACGACAAAAAGTCAAAGCTTCAAATTTTGGTGCCGCACAACGACATTTCTTACGTCGACTATTGGCTTAGCGAGTGTTGCGGACTTTTGTACAACGACGAGTACGAGCTGGCGCTGGGCAAGGTTGAAGTGTTAAAAGAAATAGCAAAAAATCTGCCTAATACCTACAGCATAAGGGTCGAAAACATTCTATAATTACTCATACTCGTCATAACTTCGCCTGTTATGCGGCGGAGGACAAGGCGGACAGGGCGGCGGAGGACAAGGCGGACAGGGCGGCGGACACGAGGGTTTTTGCGGAGGCTTAGGCGGAGGATTTTCCGACTTACCGAACTTAACAAGTACGGCGTCGTCCCCTATCTTTACAACGCAGGAAATGGGTAAAAAAACTTCTTGCTTTGAAAATTTGAACCCCTTGCAGCCCGTCACGGTAAAGCCCGTCACGTTGTTATCCGGGAAGGAAAAAGTCAAATCGCAAACCTTGCCAAGATTTTTTCCGTCGTTGAGATTTATTACGTCCTTTTGCTTTAAATCGGAAAAAGTAACTTCCATAATAATAAAATATGCGCAAGGTCTGTTTAAATTGACCTTGCGCACAAATTTACTTTAATTTTCAGGGCATCCAATTGCTGATGTTGGTAAACAAATCTTCGAGGTGGAACAAACTGCCCTTCAACGCGTCGTGTAAATTAGCCGCTGTTTCTCCGCCTACCCAGCCTATAATTTTCAAAATAAGCAGGGAGATAAGCACACCGATAAACAAAAACAATGCCGCGCCGAGCACTTTATTCAAAAGTTTTGAAATAAAATTGTCCGCTTCGAGAAACTTTGTTATTATCAGGACGAGTATCACTCTTAAAATCTGCACTATAACGAACAAAATGATATAATATATTATCACTTCGAGGTGCATATTTGTCAAAAATTCGTTACCTGCCCAGCAATCCGAAAGTTTTTTGAGCAAGTCGCCGATAAATCCAACGTCGAGAAAAACCGTGCCGAACAAACCGCATACGACTATGCTGATTATAAATCCGAAAATGCCGCCTGTAAAAAATTTCAAGCCCGAACCGAAACCTACGAAAACGCCAAGCGTTATGCAACCGAGAACTATTACGATTGCCATCCAATCGGCAAAAACCATACTCTTAACCTCCTTGTATTTGCATTATAGCAAAGTTTTTTAAAAATGTAAACACTTTTATTAAAAAAATCGCTATATAGGTAAAACACACAGGGAAGTTGTAAAAATTACGGGAATTTGTCTACATAATCTATTTTTCCGCGAATACCACGCCGGCGGCGTCCGCACCTATATGTGTGCCTATAACAGGACAGATATTGCCCTTTTCGGAAAATTTTATACCCAGCTTCGAGCTTAAAACTTCGGCATTTTTATCGTTTTCGGTATAAATAAGATAGACGGGCTTGGTAAAATCTATCTTATCTTTATCTATTATCGAGCAAATATAATTGATGCCCTTGTTTATGCCGAACTGTTTGGATATCATTTCAACCTTGCCGTCAACCGAAAAAGTTATTACGGGCTTTATTTTCAAAAGCGAGCCGATAACTGCCGAAACGTTGGACAGTCTGCCGCCCTTGCGAAGGTTGTCAAGCGTATCCAACACCGCATAAATTTTAAGCTTGGGTCTAAGCTCGTCGAGCATAGCGCAAATTGCGTCAACGCCTTTATCTATAATTTTTAAAGCCTCTATTACGCACAGTTTAAGCATAACGGTAGTACATTTTGTATCGTACACATACACGTTGTCATACTTTGCCGCGACGGCTTTGCAACGCTCGTACGAGCCGCTAAGTTGAGAAGCAAGCGGCAAAATAAGCACCTCGTCCGCCTCTTTGAGCGCGGCGTTTACCGCCTCTTCAACCTGCGCTTCGGTCAGCTGCGAGGTATGCGGAAATTCTTTACTCTCGCGCATTTTTTTATAGAACTCGTCAAAAGTTATATCAACACCGTCAACAAACTCCTCGTTGCCGAAGTTAATAGTCAAAGGCATAACGTCTATACCAAGGCTTGCCGCCTCCTCTACCGTTATATTGCTTGACGAATCTGTTATAATTTTTATCATATCAATTCTCCTTTTTTTCAATAGTTTCGACAAACTTTTTAAACAGTCTGTCGGTCTGCTCCAGCTCATCGCCGTTTAAAATTTCAGACAGTATCTTTAATACATATTTACCGTATGCGTTATCCTTATGATAATATTTATAAAATTTTTGCGTAACTTCAAGTCTGAACGTGCGCTTATCCGAGGTAGGCACGCGACTGACGTAGCCTTTTTCCACAAGCTGCCTCACCTTATACGCGGCGTGCGACGAAGTTATCGAAAGACAGTCGGCAAACTCGGTTACGGTGGGGCTGCCCATAAGACCTATGGTTTCAACGGCAAAAAATTCAGTTACCGTAAGCGACCCCTCGCGCTCTCCCATAATCTCGAAAATGTATTTGTAAAGCTGTAACCTGAAATTGCGATAAATTTTTTCGAAATTTATCTCAACGCTCTCCTCAAGCTGTTTTCTGTCAATCATAGTCATACCGTACTTTAAAAAATTTACCTAAATATTTTGAGATAATTATACACTGCATTCAAGTTGTTGTCAAGCAAATAAATAAAAGAGATGCGAACTATAAAAAGTTCGCATCCATATTTTAAGAAATACAAGCCTTGATTTGTTTCAACGCGGTCTTTTCGAGGCGTGAAACCTGTGCCTGCGATATGCCGACTTCCGAAGATATTTCGGTCTGCGTTTTGCCCTCGAAATATCTTAAAAACAAAATTTTCTTTTCTCTGCCTTCCAGCCTGTTTATTGCCTCGTACAACGCCGCCTTTTCCGTCCAAACCTCGTCGTTGTTTTTGGTGTCGAAAATCTGGTCCATCAAAAGCAGAGTATCCCCGGACTTGTTATAAACGGGCTCGTTTAAAGAAATGGGGTCGGAAATGGCGTCAAGCGCATATGCCACTTCGGAAACGGCAATATTCATTTCCTTAGCAATTTTGTCGTAAGTCACGTCCTCGTCGTCGACTTCGAGCCGCTCCCTTACTTTCAATATCTGATATGCGGTGTCGCGTATGCTTCTCGATACGCGAAGAGAATTTCCGTCGCGCAAATATCTCTTAATTTCTCCCAATATCATAGGCACGGCGTATGTGGAAAATTTGACGCCGACCGTAATGTCAAAGTTATCTATTGCCTTTATAAGCCCCACGCAGCCTGCCTGAAAAACGTCGTCGGCATTTGCTCGCTTTGCCCAAAACCGCCTTACAAGCGACAGCACAAGCCGCATATTTCCGACTATGAATTTTTCGCGTGCGTCCGCGTCGCCGCCCTTCAATTTTATCATAAGTTCTTCCTGTTCCTTTGCCGACAGTGTGGGAAGTCCCGACGTATCGACGCCGCAGATTACAACTTTTTGCAACATAATAAATCCTCCTAATATTATGTAGCAAAAATTTTGTAAAACTTTATGTCGGGACTTACGCCGTTAATTTATATTTTTTTGGAGATTTCTTTTTTAAGCTTTGAAATAATCTTCTTTTCAAGGCGCGAAATGTAACTTTGCGATATACCCAAAGTATCGGCAACGTCCTTTTGCGTCATTCCCTCTCCGCCTTCCAGTCCAAAGCGCATCTTCATTATCCGTTGCTCTCGTTGTGAAAGTTTCGAAAGCGACGCCGCAAGCAAATCGCGTTCCACCCCGCCCTCTATGTCGGAATAAACACTGTCCGCGTCCGTGCCCATAACGTCGGATAAAAGCAACTCGTTGCCCTCCCAATCGGTATTGAGCGGCTCGTCGAAGCTGACCTCCTGCCTTAGCTTCGACATACGGCGAAGATACATTAAAATTTCGTTTTCGATGCACCTCGAAGCGTAGGTCGCAAGCTTGATATTTTTGTCGGACTTAAACGAATTGATAGCCTTGATAAGCCCGATTGTACCTACGGAAACGAGGTCATCCCCATCCGCGCCCGAACTGTCGAACTTTTTGGCTATGTACACGACGAGTCTTAAATTATGCTCTACAAGCTCGGCTTTGGCGCGCTCGTCTCCGCTTTCCAAAAGAGAAATTTTATTACTTTCCTCCTCTTGCGATAAAGGCAGAGGCAGCGCCTCCGTTCCGCATATGTAGTCGAGTGTGTTAGTACCGAAAATAGCCGCAAACAGAGATTTTATTTTTTCAAACATAAGTCCTCCAACAAGTCGCAATGCAAGACCGCGCGGTCTATATTTTGCGGACTTATACCAATTTTTACTTTTTTTATAATATTATTTTTTCCGCCTTCGAACTCTATCCTGTCGGCGGTAAAAATTTTCATAATTTCGCTTCCGGCAACAGTATGTATTACAACGCCGTCTTTTATACCCGTTTCGTCGATAAGTTTTTGCGCAGCGCTCTTAGGTATTACGCTTACGGGCGCGCCGCCCGAATACACCTTATTGCCGCTGTCGAAAAAACCTTTAAGCTCAACCTGTTTGCCGTTTAACACAATTTTGCATGTAACGGCGTTCTTTTCACCCTTCGTAAGTTTTTTTGCAAGCCGCCTTGCCCCGAGCGCCGCCGACATAACAAAAAACAGCGGAATGCCTATCGGAACGGACGAAAGCAAGTATCCTTCACCCGAAAGATAGTCGACGCCTGCAAGCATAAATATGCCTACCAGCGCGCCGCCCGACAGAGCGGTAAAAATTAAAAACCAGCCCGAAAATTTTACATAGTTTTTTACGCTATTGAATTTACCTGCCAAAAGGCACATCAGCAACCCCGACAAAATTTTTATTACGACCGCCCAGGCGCCCGCAAGCCCGAACAGCGGAAAGGCTGCGGCAAAGCACGCGCCGAGCGCCGAAGCAACGGCAACGCGCCAATATGCACAAGCATTTTTTGCGGTAAACTTGGCGGCGGTCAACAGGGTAAAATCCATACAGAAATTTTCAATCAGGGCAAGCTCGAGATAGACCTGCATTGTAGAAGGTATTATAGCTTTTAAGTTTTGTCGCAAAATAAAAAAAACCGACGACAAGCGTCGATTTTTGTCGATATTAACTTTATTGAAAATTAAGCGTGTCTATTATCTTTTCCACCTCGTCGCAACTCTCGCATTTAAACAGCTTTTCCCTGTACTCGGCGGCGTTGGGTTTACCTTTTAGATAGAAGCCAACCATCTTGCGCATAAACACGCAGGCAAACCTTTCACCGTACAACTCGCGTGTTTTTTTAAGTTGCCCCCGTACTATGGCTTGTTTATCAACGTTTTCAAGCCCCGTAATTTCGGCAAATATCCAGGGCGCGTACATTGCGCCGCGCGCAACTGCCACCCCGTCCGCACCTGTTTTTCGCATCAGCTCGTCCGCGTCTGCTCTACAAAACACTCCTCCGTTTGCTATAAGAGGCACTCTGACGGCGTTTTTTACTTTTTCTATTTGCGAAAAATCCACTTGCCCGGAATACATTTTATCACGCGTTCTGCCGTGTAAACAAAGCATATCCGCGCCCGAATCCTGCAAAGCCCTGGCAAAATCCACGGCAACAATGCTGTTTTCGTCAACACCCGTTCTGAACTTTACGGATATCAATTTACCGCTCTTTTTACACTCGGAAACAATTTTAGCCGCAAGCGGCAAATCGTTCAAAAGCGCGCTGCCCTCACCGTTTTTATATATTTTAGGCACGGGACAGCCCATATTTATATCTATAAGCTCGAAGGGCGCAAGCGCCTCGCTCTCACATGCCTTGCGCATATAATACGGCTCTTTGCCGAAAATCTGACACGCCTTTATTCCGCCGTACTCGTTGCCGACGTGCAACAGCTGCTCCGTCTTTTCGCTGCCGAAGCAAAGTCCCTTTGCGCTGACCATCTCGGTAAAGGCGAGCCCGGCGCCCAGACCCCAACATATGCCTCGGAAAACGCTGTTTGTATAGCCCGCAAGGGGTGCGCAGAACACGTTGTTTTTGGTATGTAGATTGCCTATCTTAATTTCTTTTAACTGCATAATTTATACGTTGCGCTTTGCCTTTTCCCAATATTTATCGAGCTCTGAAGAGGTCAAGCTTGTCATCTCTCTGCCGTCCGCTGCAATTAACCTTTCGCACTCGACAAACCTTGATACAAACTTCAACGCCGAAGCGCGAAGCGCGTTTTCGCTGTCTACGCCCGAAAGCCTGCAAACGTTGACTGCCGAAAACAGCACGTCCCCCGCCTCGTCGCAAACCGCCGCGCCGTCGCTTTGTTTGAGCGCACAAAGCAACTCTTCTACCTCTTCCGCAAGTTTTTTTGCCGCTTCCTCCGGGCAATTAAAATCCATGCCCGACTTAGAGGCGCGTTTTTGCACCTTTTGCGCATACATACAGGAAGGAAAATTTTTTGGCACGGCAAGCACCGTTTGAGAAAAAGACGACATACCCTTTTCTATTTTTTTGTTGTTCTCCCACACGCCCAGTGCCTCGCTTTCGCTTGCCGCCTTATCTCCGCCAAATATATGCGAGTGCCTGAAAATAAGCTTTTTGACTACTCGCGTAAGCGCGTCACCGCCCGTAAAACAGCCGCGCTCGCTTTGAAGAACCGAGTGAAACGCAGCCTGCATCAACACGTCACCCGTTTCCTCCTCTATCCCGTCCGCGTCGGCGCGCTCGATTGCGTCAACCAGCTCGTACGCCTCTTCTATCATATTTCCCTTAATGCTTTCAGGGGTCTGAACTCTGTCCCAAGGGCAACCGTCGGGCGCGCGAAGCAGCTCCAACATATGCAGCAAATCGGCATAATCGTACCTGTCTTTTTTGAGAAATTCACTCTCCTGTACCGCTACGGCGCAGGTTGCGTCATATTTCTTTTGTCTGTCAAGCTCGTAAATCTTTATAATTTTTTTATCTGTTCCGCGGATAAACACGCACTCTTTTTCTTCCCCGAACAGGTCTGAAAGCTTTTGCTTTACTTCCCCTGCAATCAAGTCGCAGTCTATATCGTACACGCATGCGGCGGCACAGCTTTTCAGCTCGTCCACCGAGTAAGCCGAAATATTGACAACGCCGCACGACGTCAGTTTTGCCGCGGAATAGGCGTGCGCCGCCTTACTCACCGTATCGTAAACTACGCAGTCGCGGTGCTTCGATAAAATAATTTTGCACGCCTCGTCCTCACACACGCCGCCGTCGACACAGTAACAGACGTCCTCTTGCTTTGCCGCCTTCAATACCGCTGAGGCAAGCTTAGCGTTCAAAGTGTCGAAATTTCTGCATTTTTCAAAGATGCAGTCCAGCGTTTCAACCTCATAGCCTTTTAAACTTTTAAAGCTGTCCGAGTTTGCCGTACGCGCAATAATTTTAGTTGCGTTATCGAGCGCGACCTTAGCGCGCAGGGTTAAGTCTCCCTCGCACATTCCCAATCCTATCAGCGTTATTTTCATTTGCATTGCCCTCTTTATTTTTTACATTAATAATATACCAAAAATTCATGAGCATTGCAACAAAATACGCGCAGTTGGCAGCCCAAGCCGCGCCGCTTATCGAAAGCGGAGTGAATTTTATAAGCGCGGCGCACAGTCCCACGCGCAAAGCAGCCGTAAACCACTGCGTGACGGTGCTCTTTACAGGGCTTCCCAGCGCGGTAAGACAGGCGGACGAAGTTTGAACAAGCGACTGCGTAACCGACGACACCGCAAGAATACGGATTAAAGTTATAAGCAGCTCCCTCTCTTCCCCTGTCAACGAACCGAATATAAGTTTAGCCGCAAGCGGAGCCGAAAAGTACAGCACGACAGCCGACGGCAGAGATACCGCCAAAGTTATCAAAAGAGATTTGAACGCTTTTTTCTTTGCCTCATGTAAATTTCCCGACTCGGCAAGCGGAGATATCTGCGGCACCGAAGCCGCGGCAAGACCGTAGGTTACAGACACGGGTAAATTTATAATAGTAATAGCGCAGCCCGAAAATATGCCGTACAGCGAAGTTGCGTTTTCGCTTGCCGCCTTCAAAAGTCTTACGGCAATTATGCTTTCGGCAAGTTGAGAAACGGGCAAAGCTATCGCGGTAAGCGTTAGCGGCACGGTAAAGCGCAAAATGCTTTTTACGGGCACCGACGGAATAGCGTATAGGGGAAGCTTTGACTTTCTCTTCTTATACCAAATGAGTGCGATTGCCGTCGAAAGCACCTCGCTTACCGTCACGGCTAAAAGCGTCGAAGCAACGGCTATGGGCATATTGTCGCGGAAGATATACGACAGCGCGACGCCCACGCCGACTTTTATAAGCTGTTCCAGAATTTCGGTTGTGGCTGTGGGCAGCATATTCCCCTTGCCCTGAAAATAGCCGCGGACTATCGACAGTACGGACACAAAAAATACCGACGGGCACAAAAGCTTACAGCACAGCGAAATTGCCGCTTCTCCTTGCAGCGAAGCGAGAGGTTCGGCAAGCATATACATTACAAGCGTGCCTATAACGCCTATCGCGCCGTACAGTCTGAAAGCCTGACGCTCCGCCCCCGTTCCCTTGCCCGAAGATATCAGCCGCGCAACGCCCGTGGGTATTCCCGAGGCGGAAACGGTAAGCAAAATACAATAAAGAGGATAGACCATTTGGTATATCCCCATTCCCTCGGCGTGCAAAATATTGGTTAAGGGAATACGGTAGAGCGCGCCCAAAACTTTTGATATAAAGCCGCCGAGCGAGATTATTATTGCGCCCGTCAAGAACGACTGTCCCGTTCTCTTTTCCTTTTGCATTTACTCGAACTGACCTGCTAAAATATTTGCCGAAAGTTGAGCAAGCTTGCACGCCGCCGACTCTATTTTCGCGCCCTGCTCCATAGATACAAGCGCAACCGCGCCAAGGCAGTCCCCATTGCAGACTATGGGCACTATTATTTGCGCCGTAAGCGCGGAATTTTGCCCTGCGTAAATGGGCACAACGTCTCCTCCCTCCGAAAGGTTTGCTATATAACTTTTTCTGTCACGCAGAATTTTTTCCATATTTTCGGATAAAGTTTTGCCGTCGAACTCGCGCTGACCTCTGCCGGAAGCGTGCAATACGCCGTCTGTGTCGCAGATTACCGCAACATGTCCCGACAAATCCGAAAGGGACTTGGCCGTTCCCTCCGAAAACTTTTCAAGAGAAGCAATGGGTGAATATTTTTTGAGCATAAGCTCGTCACGGTCGGTAAATATTTCCAACGGGTCACCCGACTTTAACCTAAGCGTACTTCTTATTTCTTTGGGGATTACGACTCTGCCGAGTTCGTCTATTCTTCTTACAATTCCCGTAGCTTTCATAAAAACTCCTGTATATGGCAATTAATGCCGTAAAAACAGTATGTGAAAGTAAATTTTTGTTATACAAAAAAACGGACGTTTACCGTCCGTTTTCACTTTAATAATATTTAACTACTGTGCTTTAAGACACTTCTTCTGCTGTTTGAAAGTCTGGTTAGCTTCGTCAATAAGGTTTTTATTTGCCGGCTTAGGCTCGTAATATCCGCGAGACTGCATTTGCGTATATACAAGATATTGGTTTTCAGCCACGCCCAAAAGGTTTGTGGAAAAACTTTTTCTTATTGCCTTGGTGCTGCCCTCGAAAAGCGCGGTTGTATATACCGACATAAGCTGCTTTTCGCTTTCGAGAATATCCAAAAGCGCGTCCTTTTCGTTTAACGTGCAATCGCTCTTTGTAAGTTTCATTGTTTAACCCCCTATAAGCCCCAAAAGCGCGTTATAGCGCTGTTCGTGTTCGTCTGCTATTTTAGACATACAGTTTGCCAGCTCGACGTCGGTAAGCGTCTTTGAATATGCCCTCGTCTTTTTGCAGATAAGCGCTTCCGCCGTCAAAGCGTCGGAAATTAGTTCAAGTTCCTTCGAAGTTACTTCTTGCATAAATTACCTCCGAATATATTCTTGACATATTCAAAAATTTTTAAACCACTGAAAAAGCGGCGCAAAAACGCCGCAATTTTCAGCCCTGAGGCTTTATAAGTTTATAAAACGGGTCGTCGGAAAAGTCGCGTTGCTTTAAATACTCTCCGCCGAGCGCCTCTATAGCAAACTTCAATTCGCGGAAATCCAAGTAGGATATCCCCTCTTCGTCAATCTTTTCCGACAGATACTTTAACGCCCTGTCGTCACCGTAACTGACGATATGTCCTATGTGCAGAGGCAGATTTTCAAAGTCGCATTTCAATTCCTTAATTAAAATATCGAAGATCTCGTCGCTTTTAAGCTTGTTTACTTTTGACAAAATTTCAACCATAAGCGGCATTTCAACGCCGTTTTTATAATTTTCCAGCGCGTATTTTGCCGCCGCGTCCGCATTTTCAACCAAATACTCCAAGCATTTATCCTTTATATCGTCATCGCCGGAAGTCAAAAGCAAATTCATATATTTTTCAATTGCGCACTCAGCTGCGCCGAACACGGTCATAGCGTACTCGCACTCAGCCGCGCTTCCGTCGAGCAGCGGCAAAAGCTGTTTTTCAATGCCGCGCTCCTCTATTTCCGCGCTAAGAAATCCCGAAACGGGCACATCCTGTTTTAAGTGCGCGCGCAGGCATTTTATAAGCTCGACGTCACTGAAAGACGCGTAAAACTGCTTCGGCGTTTTACCTATGGATTTAATTACCGTATTGCCGAATTTTTTATATAGCTCGGGAATTTTATCCTCCCACTCGCTCTCTTTCAGCTTTCCCGCATTTTTGGCAATATGTGCCGAAATCTTTTCGTCGAACATACCGTCGAAGTCGTACAGTTTCATATTAACCTCGTCTATTGTATAAAATTTTATCGACAGCGGATTTACTTGTCCGGAAAAACGAATAAATCTTTTCTCCGTCGACGTCGGCGGCGCGCACTTCGGAAAGTTGATATATTGCCGCGCACAGCGCTTCCGTATTTTTTACGTCTCCAAGTCTACCCTCGCTTTCAAGGCGCGCGTACAGCTCTTCGCAAGCAGTTGCAAAAGTCAGGGAATAATCGTCGTCAAGTATGGCAAAGTGCGCGAACAAATGCGCATATGCCTCGATAAACATCTTTCTCTTAACCCTTCCCAAATCGAGCGCCTGCGTAGAAACGCGCATGTAAACGTTACAAATAACCACGCCGAAGCAATCGAAAACGTTTCGCTCGGCAATAAGCGACAGCATCTCCATTTTCAGCCTGCCGTCGATAAACGCGTTCAACAAAATATCGCGCACAATTTCGTCCTTGCCGCACGCGACGGCAACCTGCGCCGCAAGAAGCTGCAAGTCTCCGCCGCCCTTGCCCTCGCACTCGTCAAACGTCCACAGTATGCACGAGCTTAAATCAACCTGCGACGAAAGCTTTTTAGCGTACTTTTGCGGCAGCTTGGCGCTTGCGGCAAGCACTTTAAGGGAAGATTCCCTAAGCTCGGTCGGCAGACGGTAAAAATACCCCAGCTCTTCCCACTCGCCTTTTTCGTGCAGCTTTCGCGCCGTCTTATAATAGTACTCTCCCGTTACCGACTCGGGAAACACTGTAACAAGCTTGTCGAACGCAGCAAAGCTTTCGTCATACATTTTTGCGTTGAACGCCGAAATGGCTTTGAAATACAACACGTTCAAATCATAATCGTACTCTTCTCCAAGCCTGCAAAACATGTCATAAGCCTGCTTATGCAGCTTATTTTCGCAGCAGACCGTGGCAATTTTATAGATATCGTCGCTATCGGTCGTATTTAAGTTTAAAAGCTTGTTTGCAAGTGAAAGCGCCTCGTCGGATTTTTGCTGTTCGGTTTTGACTGCCGCAAGCGTAGTCAACGCCTGAACGTCGTCCGGCTTTCTCTTTAAAATCGCAAGGCACTCCTGCTCGGCTTCCTCGGTCTTATCCGAAATAATTTTGCACATTGCAATATAATTTCTTGCCGAAGCAAACTTCGGGTTTTCCTCATGTACTTTTTCAAACTCCTCACAGGCAAGCTCGAACTTGCCCTCCTTCATATACCCTATACCGCTCTTGAAAATTTCGGAACAGTCCGCAATAGCCGGCGGATATGCAAATTTAAGGCAGTTTTCCCCCTCGGAAAGAAAGCTGCGAAGTATATCCTCGCGCGCGTCTGCGTCCAGCTCGTCCGTTTCCATAAGCAATTTATTGTAATAGTAAGCCGCAAAATGCTCGTTGCCGAGGTTCATATAGCACATAGCAAGCCCCTCGTAGCATTCGTTTATATCAATCAAGTCGGAATTATCCATATACTTGAACCAGCCGTTTACGCACTTTTCATACAAGCCCATGTCGTCGAAAATTTCGGCATACAGCATAAGCGAGTCCTCGTCGTTGCCCGAAAGTCCGGCGTTTTTATTGAGCATTTTCAACGCACCTATATAGTTGTGGTTATCGACCAAATCCGCGGCTATCGAAATCAATCTGTCGTCGGAGAGATCCATTCCCAAAATTTTTGCCATAAATTACTTTTTCAAAAGCTCCCTGATATCTTTTTCGTAAAAATCGTAATCGGTATTGCAGTAGTGGCAATGCACGCTGACTTTGCCCTGCTCCGCAATTATGCCGAAGAGTTCCGCCTCCCCCAAGGACAGCAAAACCCCCTCTATTTTTTTGCGCGAACAGTTACATTTATATGCGGGGGAAGTGAGATATACGCTCTTTTCGCAAGTTTCGTCCGCAAAAAATTCACGCATAATTCCCGTAGCGCCGAAATTTTCCAACACGGACGCCACGTCGACAAAATGCTGCATTTGATTTTCGGCTCTGTCCATGTTTTCTTCGCTTGTGCCGGGCAAAAGCTGCATAACTACGCCGCCTGCCACCGAACAAACGCCGCCCTTGACCCTTACGCCTATTGCCACCGCCGTGGGCACTTGCTCGCTTATGTGGAAATATTGCATAAGATTTTCGGCAACGTCGTCGCACTTTAATTGACAGGTGCCTACAAACGGTCTGAATAAACCGTCCTCTTTGACAACGGTCATTGTACCGCCCTTGAGCCCGTTTTCTCCGCCGTCGATATAGCCGCGGATATTTCCGTTTATATCTCCCGAAACGCTGACGGTTGCGCTTCCGTCCCCCGATTTTATCGTTATGGAAACAGCGCCGCGCTCGCTTTTAAGGCAGCCTGCCATATAGGCGCAAGCCGTCAAAAGCCCGCCCAAAAGCTCGGCGGATTTATCGTCCGTCCCGTGCGTTTTAATGGCGTCGTTTACGAGGTCGGTTGTTTCCAACACGGATAACGAAACCTGCTTGTCATAGATTAGCGATTTGTATAATTTATTCATAACTTCCTGCAAATAAAATTAATTCTTTCCCGTCTGTCCTCTCCTAGGTGCCCCTCGCAAGTCGCGTCGAAGCCGGCTTCTTTCAAAGCCGTTAAAACGTCGCTTTCACTGTGGCAATACTGCGTTTGCGCCTCGTCCGACCGCTCGTACAGTCCGTCGGCACGGCGCGAGAATAAGGTAATGTCCATATTCACGCAGTCCCCCTTGAAGTTGTTGAACCACATATAGGCAACATCTCCCCTGTCCTCGGCAAAAAGATTGCTGCCTATTATGTTTTTGAGCTTATATTCAGAGCTTATGTCGAAAATAAACGCGCCGCCCTTTTTTAAGTTCTTATTTATTCTTTTAAAAGTTTGCGCAAGAGCGCTTTGCGGAACATAATTTAAACAGTCGTTGACGGCGGTAATAAAATCGCACTTGAAGTTTAAGTTTAGTTTGGTTATATCTCCAAGTAAAAATTCAACCCTTAACCCCTCTTCCGCCGAAAGCTCGCACGCGCGCGACAACATTTCCGGGGATATGTCCATTCCCAAAACGTCAAAACCGTGCCTTTTAAACGCACGGGTAAAATAGCCGTTGCCGCAGCCGATATCCGCGCCACGTGCGCCGCGTTTGCAGCCGAGATGCTCGAGCTTTTCAATTAAATACTGCGACCATTTTTCATAGCCGCAGTCGTTGTTAAGGTATTCAAAAGCACCGCCCAAAGCAGAATACGGTCTTTTCATCGCAATAAATTATCCGAACTTACTTTCTTTTTTCCGCCCTTTTTGCCGTTGGACGAGGGCAACGCCTTTTCTCTGTCGGCAAACAGACGGTTATACTCCGCATATGAAGCTTCTCCCTTGTGCGCGTCTTCGTACGCAAGCACGTCGGCGGCAAGCTTACTTTTTCCGTCGCTTAAAATCGACAAATCAGCGCGACCGAAGGTTTCACCGAGTACAGCAATAGTGCATTTTGCGTCAATCGGTTTAATGGGACGGGCTATAAGCTCGCTTCTGCCTGCGGCAAGAAGCTCGCGCACGCGGCGCTTTTCAGCATCTTCCTTATCAATTGCAAGCTCTTTTTCGCTCTTTTGCGGGCTTTGCTTTTCAACGGGCTTTGCGCTCGGCTCGACATAGAGGTCAAATACCCACTGCGCAAAGGTTGTCCAGCTTATAAGCATAAACGAGAAGCCCAAAAGAATAAACAGCACATACGCGACAAACTGCATAAAGCCGCCTATCATAAATATCCATATGGGAACGAGCGTGAAAGCCGACATTATTACGGTTTGAAGCGGCGTCTTTACCATAAACAGAAACGCATACTTGAAAATTTGAGTAATTTTTATGCGGTATGCGTTGCCGACGGCAAACAGCCAGCCGCAGTAAATACAAATTAACGTTGCGGCTATGACGGCAAACACAAACGCAGTTATCGCTCCTGCGGCGTTTCCGCCCTCGGCAAGTACAAGGTTCATCCAATCATAACAAAGCAGAGTGCCGTACAGCGTGACAGCCACGCAGGTTACGGCAATTAACGTCTTTAAATATCCGACCTTTATTCCGTGGAAAAACGTTTTAAAAGTAAAGTCACCGTGCGTTGCAACAAGCTTTCTTATGGAATATGCCGCGCCTGAAAGACCGAGAGATGCAACAAGCCCCGAAGCAATAAGCAGCGCATAAAAGACGATATCCGTGGAAAGATACATTCTTTCGGTAAGTCCGCGCACGTCGGGATAGAGCGGATAAATTACGCTTGGGTTAAAGGGATAAGTCAACCCGAGTTGTGCAATATAATAGCCGCGATAAAACAGAGCGACAATGCCGGGAACAAAGGTTATAAGCACAAAAATGTTTATAAGCACAAGCTTGCCCAAGTTAGCCTTGAACACGCCCCAGGTATCCCCCCACCTACCGCCCTGCACGGGAGTTTTTATATAATCGTCGACAATTTCGTTGCCTTCTAACTGTGTTACGTTAAACGCCATTTACATTCCTCTGACAAAGTTTGGAAATATAATAACATAAAAATTAAAATTTTTCAAGTAATTTCCATATATTAACGAAAATCTCGCTTATATATAATGTAAAAAGCCCCTCGCGGTTTGCACCGACGCGAGGGGCTTTTAAAAATCAATCAAATGATGTTTAAAAGCGTCATAAATCCGTTGACCGTAATTCCGGCAACTACCGCAATCACATACATTGTAATCACCAAAATTATATTTCGCTTTAATTTTTTCGTGTTTTTAAACAGCACTATAAGTCCCATTCCGGCGTTGGAGCAAAGCCCTCCGACAAGGCTGCCGAAGCATATCGCGCCGTTTGTATAGGCACCCGTTAAAATTACGCTCGAAGCGCAATTGGGGATAAGCCCGATAAGCCCCGTTATAAGCGGCTGAACGAAGGGGCCGCCGGCAATGGAATTTGCTATATTTTCTCCGCCGACCGCGTCCATAATGTAACCGAAAACAAGATTTACAATAAACAGATACAGCCATATTTTTAAAGTGTGAATGAGCGGAGTCAGAAAATAAGCCTTAAAGTCGGATTGTCCGCCGAGAAGTCCCGAGCCGTGGTCGTTACAGCAAAAGTGTGCCTGCACCTCGTGTGAAATGCCGGCTTCGTCCAGCTTTTCGTTTGAAAAAATGAAGTTTACAAGATAGCCTACGCCCACCGAAAACAACAGCTTCAACAGTACAAGCGGCATAACCGCGTGCGCCGCCGACATATCCGACAGCATAATAATAAGCGCCTCGTCGCTGGTGGCTATAAACACCGCAAGCACGGTGCCCGTGCGGATAAGTCCCTTATCGTACAGTTTTGCCGCCATAACCGAAAAACCGCATTGAGGTATAAGCCCCGTAGCCGAACCTATAACGGGCGCAAGCGGCCCTTGCAGTACCCCTTGGTTTTGAGTTAAGGTTGTGCGGTGTTCGACTATTTCAATAAGAACGTATATTAAAAACAAGAAAGGGAAAAGTTTTAACGTATCCCAAAACGCATCGAGAAAAATTTCCATATATTTTACAACCGACTTAATCGGTTATTGACTGTTTTAAACTTTTTAAACCCCCGACTGACGGGGGTTTAGCAATTTTCGTTATTTTTTCTTAACCTGTTTTTTGGGGTTCAAGCTTTCGTGTATGCTCTGCTCGTCGGCTTTGGGCATCGGCATAAATTGACTGTCCGCATATGAATTGAGCTTATAGCCGCCGTCGCGCTTTAAAAGCGTAAGCGCCGTTTGTCCGTCAAATATCAAAAGCTTTGATAAATCTGCCGCAATACTTACTTCCGCGCTCCTTGAAACTTCTCCGTTTGCCGTTACGTTGAGGCATATATCGGGGGTAACTTCGCATTCGGCAAATTTTTTACCCTCGTCCGCCTTGGAAGCCTTAGCCGAAATTTCCCCTTCCTTTGATATTTTCAAATCCTCGGGGCGCAAGCCCAAAGTAACATATTTATCGCTGTCGACATACTCCGAAATATTTTCGAACCGAGCTACGATATTTTGCGGAATTTCAAGCTTGAAACTACCGTTGACCCCGTAATATACCCCGTTTTCGACCGTAATTTTAACTTTTCTTATAAAGTTGACCGTGGGAGAACCTATTGTAAAAGCGACAAACTCGTTGGAGGGATAGTCGTATAAATTTTCGGGCAAATCAATCTGTTGAACAAAGCCGTTCTTCAATACCGCTATTCTCGTACCTATCGACATTGCCTCGGATAGGCTCTTTGTAGCGTACACAAAAGTGCCCGAAAGCCTTGCCTGCAAGTTTATAACTACGCTTAGCATATCCTGTTTAAGCTTTTCGTCAAGTCCCGAAAAAGGCTCGTCGAAAAGGTAGATTTTCGGCTCCCTTACAACTGCTCTGCCTACTATCGCGCGCTGCTTTGCCGCCGCGGTCAAAACCTTGGGTTTGCGCGTAAGCACGTCGCTAAGCCCAAGAATTTCCGAAACTATTTTAACGCGCTCCTTTACCAGCGCTTCGGGCGCTTTTCTAAGCCGCAGTCCGAACGCGAGGTTATCCTCGACGCTCAAAGACGCGTTTAAGGTGCCGCTTTTAAACACCATTGCAATGTCCCTGTCCTTTGCTTCGACGCTTGTCACGTCCTTATCGTCGATAGAAATCGTGCCGTCGGTAACGTCCTCCAAGCCGGCAATAGCCCTCAAAAGAGAGGATTTACCGCTTTTATCGTCCCCGAAAACGACCAAAAATTCCCTGTCCTCCGCCTGTAAATTTACGTTGTACAGCGCGGTTTCTCCCGAGGGATAGACCATATTTACGTTGGTAAGTTTTAAACTTGACATATGCAATCTCCGAATTTTAAACGCATTTAGCTCGTTTAATGATACCATATTTTGACAATCGGGTCAAGTATTTAATATCGCATACTTGCCTATCCCGAATATTTGTGTTAAAATACGGGTATGAATAAGGTTGATTTCGACAAACTTATGCAGGGACAGATGAAAAACGCGCAGGGAAAAACACTCTTGTTGCACTGCTGCTGCGCCCCCTGCTCTTCCGCCTGTCTTGAAAGGCTGAAAGACGTATTTAAAATAACCGTTTTGTTCTATAACCCAAATATCGAGGACGGGGAATACAAAAAGCGCAAAGCCGAACTGCAACGGCTGATAAACGAAACCGGCTGGGCCGACTTTATGGACTGCGATCACGACACCGACGAATTTTATTCAAGGGTTGCAGGGCTCGAAGGACTCAAAGAGGGCGGGGCAAGGTGTCTTAAATGTTTTGAACTGCGCCTTGCAAAGACGGCGGAGCTCGCAAAAGACTTCGACTACTTTACAACCACTTTGACTATAAGCCCATTAAAGAACGCTAAGGCAATAAACGACATAGGGTTTGCGCTCGGCAGAGAAAAATGGCTGTTTTCCGACTTTAAAAAGTGCGACGGATATTTGAGAAGCTTGCAGCTTTCAAAAAAGTTCGGGCTTTACAGACAGAATTATTGCGGCTGTATTTTCAGCAAAAGGGACTTGTGACGGCATAGAACGCAGTATTTTTATTCAATTTTATTGCAATGACTTAAAAACTGTGTTATAATTTGATAAAGAGAGGTTTTTTATGGATATAAACAGGTATTCCCCCTCGTTCGGAATAGCTCATAAACATATGGTTGGACTTTCGGACTATGCGCCGGAAGAGATTTTCGAGCTTTTGTATGCGACCAAGGCAATGAAAGCAAAGTTCGTCGCGCACGAGGATACGCGCATTTTAAAGAACGTAACCGTGGGGCTGCTGTTCGGAGATACTTCGCTTAGAACGCGCTCGGCGCTTGTAATAGGCATTAACCAGCTTGGAGGAACGAGCGTAAGCTTGCATTACAGCGAATCCGATATGAGCGCCGGAGAAAATGTAAAAGATATCGTTCAGGTGTTGCCGCGCTACGGCGTGGGCGCGCTTGTCACAAGAGGAATAAAGCATCGGGATTTAAGGGAGTTTTGCGCGGTTTCGGGCATTTCCATTATCAACTCGACCAACGAAAGCTGCGTGCCTATGCAGGCAATTTGCGACATGTTTACCATTTGGGAGAGAAAGGGCAAACTCGAGGGCTTGAAAATAGCTTATGTAGGCAAGGGATGCGCAAATGCTTCAAGCCTTGTAAATTGCGCGGTTAAATGCGGTTTGAACGTTGCCGTTGCTACTCCGCCCGAATACGCCATAGACAGCGACATTTTGGATAATGCAAGGCAATACGGAAATATATATGAAACGGACGACCCCATAGAAGCAGTGCGCGGCGCGGATATAGTTTATACCGACAACTATAACTACCACGCGCCGCTCAGCGAAAAGGAAAAAAATATTTTTATGCCCTATCAGGTAAACAACGCGCTAATCTCTTACGCCCAGCACAATGTGCTTTTTATGCACTCGCTGCCGGCAAAGCGCGGAGAAGAAGTTACCGCAGAAATTATTGACGGGGACGCAAGTTTGGTTTTAAACCAGGCGGAAAACAAACTGCACAGCATTAAAGCCGTTTTGGCTTTATTGATAAAGGAATAAAAAGATTATAAAGAGAGCGCCGCTACAAAGCGGCGCTCTCTTTTATAGGCACAATATTGACTACTACTATTTAGGGAAGATTAAATAACCTTACGGGGCACTGCGAGTTGCCGAGTCCGCGCGAAATAATCATTTTGGTTTTCCCCTCGACGTGCATACCGGAAGTGAGCTTTGGAAACAAGCCCTGCCCGGGAGAGTAGAACCCTATCCCCGTAAAAGGCAAGCGCCACTGTCCGCCGTGAGCGTGACCCGACAGCACCAACTGATAGTCTGCGGAAGCATAGTGTTTGAAAAAATGCGGCTTATGCGCAAGCAAAACTTTAAACGGCGCTTCGGGCGTAACGGCATAAATTACGTCGTTTTTGAGCGAAGCGCAGTTCAGCCCTACCACCGTTATTCCGCATATTTCTATGGGGCAATCGTCCAAAACGCAGGCTCCGGCTTCCTTTAACTGCTTTCTGAAAAACCGATAACCCTTGTTGCGCATTTCGTGATTTCCCGAAACGTACAAAACGGGCGCAATGCCAGATAGCGCAGCAACAAGTTCAAGCGCACAGCGCTTATCGCGCTCGCGGTAGTTATGAATTATATCTCCCGTAATTGCGATAACGTCCGGCTTTTGAGCAACAATTTTAGCAATAAGCCTTTGATTTTTGTGTCCGAAGCTTTTTCCGTGCAGGTCGGAAAGCTGAACGATTTTTATCCTGCTCTCTATATCCGCCTCAACGGTATATTTTGCGGTAACCAAAACGTTGTTGTTTATCCAAATAAACAGCCAAATTACCGCTATACCCCCTACTATGCCCAAACTAATCCACAAATACAGCAAACTAAACCTCGACCTCGACGCGATAAATGCGCTTGCCCTGCTCTTTAAATTTCTTTTCGTGTTCGGTTTCCACGTCGCCTTCAACGGGATTGTTTGCCAGATCCCTGCGCTCGTCAAGTATCTTAAAACCTACTTCTCTGTAACTACCCAGCGAAAAATCAAAAAACGCTTCGTCGTCGGTTTTCTGAATTATTTTACCGCCTTTTTTAAGTATCCCCCCATATATGCCCAAGAAACGGGGGTGCGTAAGCCGTTGTTTCTTATATCCTTCTTTGGGCAGAGGGTTGGAAAAATTGAGATAAATCACGTCCACACTGCCGCTTTTGAAGTACTTTTGCAGCACTTCAGCCGCGCAATTCAAAAAATAGACGTTTTTGATTGCCTCTTGCTTTGCCCGTTCAAGCGCTTCGATAAGTACGTTCGATATCTTTTCGACCGCCGCAAAATTAACGCACGGGTTTTTCTTTGCCATTTCACAGACAAACTTGCCCTTGCCGCAGCCTATTTCGAGATAAACGGGATTGTCGTTGCCGAAAAGCTCGTTAAACGGCAGATAGTCGGGGGTCAACGCCGCACGCTTCATATTTTTGTCGCTTAAATCAGCTACGGTAACAATGTCGCCGCAGGCTGAAATTCTGTCTTCCAAATGACCTTTCTTATGCATTCTCATAGTTAAATTTTACCACAACAGACAAAGCAATGCAACCCGTGTGAAACGGCAACAAAAAAATTTTATTTATATTTTACAAACTGCCGTTTGAATTGCCGAGCGGCGTTTATAAATTAAGCGTCGGGTGAAACAATAAGCGACTTCGAAGCGTCGGACGAAGTCTCAGGAGGAAATTTTGACTATCATAAAAATTATCGACACTTTCACCTTTTACGGAATCGACGTCATTCTTCTCGCCGCGCTTACGGCAATTTGCGTGCAAATTTGCAAACTGACTTTTCTGAAAAAAATAAAGAAAAAGCTTTTGACGTTTTTGCCGTTTATGCTTGGCACGCTGTTTTATGCAACTTACGGCGCACTCAAAAACCTGAGCATAAACTACCTTATTGAAGAATACGTTACTGTACTCGAACACGGTATTTCCGTCGGCGCGGTTGCTACGTTATTATACGTATTATACGAGCAATTCGTGCGCGAAAAAAAGCATCTTTCCCCTGCCGAGGGAATAATTTCAACACTTATAGAGGGCTACGTCCCCAAATCGAGCGTTGAAAAAGTTGCCGCAACTATTGCCGAAGCGATTGAAAAAGACGTTACGGGTAACGGCGCGGCGCGGTGCGCAGAGATTTTAAAACAAAACGCGGACTCGGAAACGACCGAAGTCGACGTGCAACTTCTGTCCAAGTTGATTATAGAAACTCTCGCGCATACCACCGCAATTTAATTCCGTAATAAATAACCGCAGCACGTCGCTGCGGTTATTTATTATTTTTGGTTATTATTAAAATAGAAAATCCTCTGACTTACGTTGAAGTCGGCGCATATGCAAACCATTTATATTGCGCCTTGGCAGGGAGCGCAGTATTATCAAGCGCGCCGAGCCAATCGTCAACGCCTATTCCGTTCCACACGTTCATCATAATTTGCATAGAATGCGACGGAAGCGCCTTTTGCGCTGTTGCCTCCGCGCGGTATACCGCCACCCCGTCAACGTACCATACAATGCCTTTCGGCGTCCAATCGAAAGCGTATTCGTGGAAATCCAAAGAAGCGTCAAAACCAAGGTTAAAGACAAATTCACTGTTGCCTTTTCCGTTGGTATAGAAATTGAACTGAACGACAGACGTATCTTTGCCCAAAAATTCAATGTCGATTTCGTCCCATACGGGTTTGTTTGTATAAGTAAAAAACGAAGAAACCACACCCGAGCATTTTGCGGGCTTCATACAGACCGAATAAAATCCGTAAGAGTATTTGCTTTTCGAACGGTATTCCGCACCGGCATAGCCGCTGCCTTCTTTGGAGACCGACATACTCATAACACCGTCTTTAACCGAAGCGCTGCTTTTGCGCCAAGTGCAGTTAAACATATCGCCGTTGGAATAACCGTCGGCCCAGACAAATTCGGACGAACCGCCCTGCGAAAAACGCACGATTTTTTCGTTTTCCTCGGTAAGCCTGTCGGGAATTCCCGCCGCCGACTCGTGCGGGGTAAAAAGCGGTTTGTTTTGGTTACCGTCGTTATCGTTGTCGTTGTCGTTGTCGTTGTCGTCATTGTTACCTCCGCCGTTGAGCTCGTCGTCTTTATCCGAAGGCAACTCCTCTTCGTGCGACGGCGGGGTTACAGTCAATAACCCGCAACCTGCAACGGACGTTACGGCTGTAATTAAAAACATACACGAAACGATAGCAACGAACAACTTAAATAATTTTTTCATATTTACCTTTCCTGTTTTGAAATATAAAACTTTTGAAATAAATTTAGATAATAAACGCTATTCCTTTCGAAATAGCGTTTATTTTTATCCTTAAATTACGTTAAACCATGCAATCAACTTAATTACTCCGCCGTAACGTTTTCAACCTTGATTGCTACGCAGCCGTAGTTATACGCCTGACTCCAGTCATTTTCCTCGCTACCGTTGAAATTGACAATGGAATACTTCTTGTCGCCTACGGTAATGCTTTCGCCGGGAACAGCGCTTTCCCTGTCAAGTTGAAGGTCTCTTAACTTATTATCGCTATAACCTTCTTCGTCGGGCAACTTTTCGGTGAAGTGCGCGCTGTAAGCGCCCGTGCTGTTGTCGGAAGTAGCGTCAACGGTAAGCCTGGTTATATCGTACTTTATTAAGAAAGTACTATCTTCTTCGTCTACGCTAACGGAAACTCTTGTAAACTCCCACTTTTTCCAGCCGCCGCCGCATTCCTGAAGGTCAAACGGGGTAGCGTTGAGCCAAGCCTTAGCCGCTTCCACGCTGTCAAATGCGTCTAATTTGACCGTGCCTGCAAGGTTGAAGATTGCCTTGCCGTCTTCCACAGTGAGCGTTACGCCCGTTGCAACGGCAACGTCGGGAGCAAGCGCTTCGGGAGCATCGGGAATTACAGGCGCGTCGGGATCTACGTAACCTTCGAGTTTGGTTTCGTCGTCAATCCATTTATGAGTGGATTCGCCTAAATCTTTAAACTGAATATCGTAAATGGAAACTTTTACAACGTTGCCGGTTCCCTCTTCGTCGTTGGGTTCGGAAAGCAAACCGAGCAAGATATTAACCGCGGTTTCAACGTTATCATATACGCCGTTAGCGTATATTGCGCCGCTGTCTCCGTGTCTGAACTCAACGGTAATCTCTTTTTCTTCGTTTGCAACAAGCTCAGCCTTATGGTTATCTTTGTTGTCTTCGTCCATATGATAGCCCGTATCATTGTCATCGTAAGGATTTACAACTATAGTGCCTGCCGCATTGGATAAAATTTTAAATTTAATTTCGTAATTATGGTTAGCCTCAAGTTTTCCTTTGTTACCGGTACTGCTACGGTAGAAAAGCTGAATTGCGGAATCTTTGGGTCCGGGTTGCATAGAACCGGCATATTTATCAACAGAGAATGTGATATTCATTTTGTTTGCGCCGATATATTTGTAATCGTCGGAAGGCGTTTCCTCATTATAAGGTTCCGTATACGCACTGTAAATTGTCGTGTTGGACCAATTGTAGCCCTTGTCTCCCCAATATCCCCAAGTATCAGCGGGAGTTTTGTTCTGCTCGTAAGTATCCATTAATTCAGCGCCGGCAATTTCTTTGATTACTACGGTAACCGATGCAGACTGCGATTCGTTGCTTACGCGCTTCACCGTTATAACAGCTTCGCCGGGGTTAACTCCGGTGATTACGCCGTTGTTTACGGATACTATGCCCTGATTAGACGTAGTCCAGACAATCTGTTCGTTTTCCATTTCAACGTCGTTTTTTAAAACTTTGGCGCTGAGGTTTAAAGTGCCGTCAACGTCAAGCTCGATTTTACCGTCGGCGTTAGGTGTGTAACCTGAAATTTTTACTTCCACAGAGTTAACGGTTACGTTGCAGGTTGCGTTGAAATCGCCGTAAGTTGCGGTGATTTTCGCCGTACCTTTCGCCTTACCCGAAACTACGCCTCTCGTAACGGAAGCAACCGACGGGTTGTCGGAAGCCCAAGTTACGTCGCCGGCTTTAAGCTCGACTTCGGATTCGTCCTTATAAGTCGCCGTTACCGTAAGTCTGGCCGTGTCGCCGGTTTCAACTTCTAACGCAGCGGAGCTCATTGAAATAGCCGTAATCGCAGGCGTTTTGTCGTCTCCGCAAGCCGTGAACGAAAACACTAATAAAAGTGAAAGTACCAAGGCAAGTGCGGATAAAATGTGCTTTTTGATTCTCATATAAAATATACCCCTTTTAAAAAATTTTCAATTTAACCTTTCAACGAACTTTTATTGCTCGTCTTTGGGCGTTTCGGCAAATTCAGTCCCGTCCTCGGACGCGGACTCCGCCGCCTTTTTGTTTTTCATAATGTTTTTCGTCAAGAAGAACGCCATTACCGCGACGCCAGCACACAGAGCAACTTCAACGACTACCACGCCAGCAACCCATGTAAGGTTGTACTGAGCGCCCTTATTCAAGTCTATTTGAATGCTGGGGTCAAAGTTCTTTGCCGCCTGTTGCGTATCTACGAACGTCCACAAGACGTCGTGCGCAACTCTTTCGGCAACCTTATAACCCATATCGTTTTTAATTGTATTAAATACGGTGTCGGTAAACCCGTTGGTCAGCCAAATGCTGTTTCCGGCCCAAATGCCTTTGTAGGGAGGCATATAGCTTTCGCCCGAGTTCATCCAGTCGGTTACCGCGCTTCCGCGGAAGTCCCATTCGTCCCTGATTATTTCGGTCATAACACCGTAGTTTCCGCCGGACCAAACTCTTCCCAGGCGGTTCATACTCGTCATAAGAGCGTTACCGCCGCCTTCCTTAATCATAATTTCAAAGGGTTTAAGGTAAGTTTCACGCAGAGTCTGTTCGGTAAGGAAAGTGAACAATCCCTCGCGGTTATATTCCGTATCGTTAACAACAAAATGTTTTACATACGAATAAACGCCCATATCCTTTGCGCCCGAAACGGTTCCCGCGCAAATTTTGCCGGCCAGCACGCCGTCCTCGGAATAATATTCGCCGTTTCTGCCGCCGAAAGGATTGCGGTGCGTATTTGCGCCGGGCGCGTACCAACCGTATAAACCGTCGATAGAGTCTTTTTCTCTGCCCACGCTGCGGCCCAAAGCAACAGCCAATTTGGTGTTCCAGGTCTGCGCAAGCATAGTGCCGCTGGGATAAGCCATAAATTCGCAGCTTGTGCCTTCGCCACCCGTTACGCGGGTGTTGAAGCCGAGAGGTCCGTCCAAATCAACAAATTCCGTTTTTCCGATGCTGGGAATAGCGTTGGTTTTAAAATAGCCGTCGCTGACTAACCCGACAAGTTCGCTGTTGGTTATATTGGCAATTAACAATTCCCATATGTCGTCGTCGTAAGATTTCGCATCCATAGCGTCCGCAAGTTTCAGGCCGTTGCCGCCCGCCGAAACGTCGCGCTTGGTGCCAAGTCCGCCGTCAGCATCCGTGTAGCCCGCGTACTCTAACTGTTTTTGCGTAGGAGAAACCATTTTTGCAATTTTCAAAGCCTCGTCGGTCATATCCCTAGCTTTGGTAATCTTCTGGGGATAGGTCGCTTTAAAATCTGCACGCGACAAATATTTAACTCCGCCGTCGCTTTCGTGACTTCCGTCAAGATCGGCTTCGTCGATAGTCTGGTCGTTATTTTTTCCGTCCTTATTGGTGAAACGATTTACAACGTCATTGCCCGTTTTTTCGTCTTTATCGTAGGTATAGCCTTTTGCGGGCACGGTGTAGTCCAATACCGCCGAACCATTTGCCATATCGGCTGCCTCGTGCGAGTTTTTCATCAGACGAAGCTGATAGTTGCCGCCGTCAAGCTCATAACCGGTATGTCCGTTATTGTTTTTGTCATAGCAGTCGTAAGAAGCCATTGCCTGAGCACTGACAGAAAGAGTCACCACGTCGAAACCGCCCGGCTGAATAACGTCGGTCTTTGCGAAATCCGCAAGGTTTACGAATGCCTTTTCGATGCCGCCCTTTATATATTGCGGCGTATAGTACAGCTGAACAACGTCCGCACCGGGATATGTTTTACTGTTGTTTTTAACTTTAACGGTAATTTCGATTTTATCGTTTGCTTTAAGTTCCGAACCGGAGGGAACGCTTACGTCTGTAATTTCCCATTCGAAATCAGCATAAGAAAGTCCGTATCCGAAAGGATATTGAACTACGCCGTCGTAACCTTTGCCGTATTGATTATCAACGCCCGCCCAATAGCCTTCCGCGTCGGCGGTTTCAAACCACTTATAGCCGACGTATATTCCTTCCGAATAATCCACATAAGCTTTAAAACGCGAATCGTTTTCGGTCTTACGGTTGCTGTAAATCGTTCCCGCGCCTACTTCGCCGTTGCCCTTATTCCCTTGGTTTACCGCCGAAGGAGTAGTGCCGATAATATCGTAAGCGTAGGTGTCTACCGTTCTACCCGAGGGGGAAACCAGCTTCTTTTCGGTAATAACCTTGCCGCTGGCGTCCGTTTTATAAACGGGCGTACCGTCTTCGTTGTATTTTACGTTGCCGTCTGCGTCAAGTTCCGGAACAGGTTCTTCCTTCTCACCGCGAAGCACGTTGATAAGTCCGTTCACACCCGAAATTCCCGTAATTCCGACGAGAAGCGCACCGTCGATTTCTTCACTCTCAATAAAGCCCGTTTCCATAGTGTTTGCAGTATTGAGTACTACGATGACCTTATCGCAAAGCTCGGTCGCCGCCTTAATCATATTTTCTTCGTCGGGTGAAAGCTGTAAATAATGTCTGTCGCTAAAAGTCTTTTTTATATTCTTTCCCGCTTCGGTCTGTCTTACCTGCTCTGACGAAGACAAGTCCTTGCTTTCGCTACCCGTTCTGCCGATAACCACAATGCCTACGCCGCTTTCTATGACGTCGCTTTTAACGGCCGCGGCAATATAATCGTTATAGCTCGGCTCGCGCAATACGAAAATTTCTTCCGAACCAAATTTAACGCCGCCTCTATACTCCAAATAGTCCTGTTCACCGTAAATTTTTACATGAGCAGTGTAGTAATCTTTATATAAATTGTAAAGATCTTCGTTATACTTAATGCCTGCCGCTTCCAAAGCAGGGAACAGTTTGACTTTTTGAAGGTCTGTGTTCGCATAGCCGGAACCAAACGCCATAGTCATCCAGTCGTAGCCCGCCCAGCCGAACACGTTGACGCCCTTGTCAAGTTCCTGATCGGTAAGGGGCAAAGCCGCGTTGCCTTTACCGTCTTTTTCGTTTTTCAACAACACTATGCCTTCTTCAACTATATCCTCGCACAGCTCCGCACCGCCTTCCAGAACGGCGGCGTCGGTTTTCTGCGCACGGCCGTACAACCAAAGGCTGATATCTTGCCAGAACATTGACGCAGCAATAACCAGCACGAGCATTATAGCCACCGCCGCAGTTATGCCGGGTACGAAAATAGCAAGTGATTTTTTTACAGACATTGCTTTTTTTGCCATTTGCTTTTCTCCTTAAATCAATTAATTTCGCTTTTTCCGCAAACGGCTCGGCAAAAATCCGCTTACGAAGTTCAGCGATAGAATTATATAATAATTGAAATATACAAACAAGATTGGTTTCTTAAACTGTAATTTTTTTACTCATTTTGTCAACAATTAAAATTTATCTGCCCGTAAATATGATATTCAAATGAAATATTCCATCTGCCGTAAAGACTTTGAGTTCACCCCCGTATTTTCTGACAATCATATAGATGCTACGCATACCGAAGCCGTGACTGCTTTTATCCGATTTAGTGGTAAACGGAAGCCCATCGACAAACCGTCGCTCGCCTGTAAAATAATTTTCCTCCTGTACTATTACTATATTCCCCTTTGATTTAACGGAAATGTTTACTATCCTGCGTTCCTTTTTCTCTATTTCCTTAACCGCCTCCAAAGCATTGTCTATGAGGTTTCCGAAAAGGCAATAAAGGTCGCCCGCCTCGATAAAATCCAGCTTTTTCCCGTCAATCATACAGGACAGCGTTATGCCGTTTTGTTCGCAATACAAACTTTTTTCGTTAATCAAAACGTTAAGAAGGCTGTTGCCCGTATCTTTTTTCAAATCGTAAAATGATATACTGTCGCGCAATTCCTTTAATTCTTCGGCGCGCAGATTCCCCTGCGCGCTTAACGCGTCAAGCTTATACTTTATATCGTGGCATTTAACGTTTATAAGCTCGATACTGTCCTTTGATATCTGATATTGCTTTTCACCCTGCTGAACGGCGTATTTCAGATATTCCACCTCCCGCAGAAGTTGACTTTCAATAATTGACTTGGAAGCAAGCAAAACGACAATAAGACAGCACACCGCCGAAAACGCGTTGCTCGTTTGACGAAGCACATAATATACATAGTTGTCAAATTTGTTTTCCCGCTCTACGCTGAGTTTTGCAAAATACACGTCCTCTACCGAGCATAATAAGACTGTTATACCCAAAATGAAAAAGGTAATCAAAAGCATTTTATAGTTTAGCGACCTGCTTTGTAGCTTTACCGCAATTCTCTTTATAAAGGCAAACCAGAAACATACCGCGCAAATTATAAAAACAGCGTAATAAACCAACCGATAGAAGAGGTCGAAATGCGCGCCCCAATTATCGTAAAGTCCAAACCGCTCCCCCAAAGTCCAGATTAACAAATATACTTTATAGGTAAGGTTTTGCGCGGCGTACGCCATACCGCAACCTATCAGCACCGTAAAATAGCTTTCTTCAAAACAAAGATACGCAAGAAGCACAAACGCCAAAAACAGAAAGATATAAACTAATATGCGCCCCCATACCGTGTTGCCGAAAAGAGTATAAAAACAAGCTACGGGCAAACCGATTGCAAAAATTACGACAAAACATAGCAACGCACGCAAAACGAAATTACTTCTGCGGTTTAGTTTATAAAGAAAGAGCACCGCAAAAACCGAATATTCAAATAGAAATTCTACGATTATAATGCCGTAAAGGTACAAAACCTGTGAAAACGTCATAAATTTTTACCCATACCCGCGTACCAGGCGGCAAGCTCTGACATAAAAGTTTTTTTTCTGGGGCGGCTGATTACAAGCGTTTCCGCACCGAGTTGAACGGTTGAGCCGTCCACCGCAACAATAAACCGGGGATTTACAAGATAACATTGATTGCACCTTAAAAACCCGAATTTTTTCAGTTCGGCTTCGACTTTGGAAAGTACGCCCGTCCGCTCCACTACTCCGTCAACCGTTTTATAATAAAGGCGGTGACGGACTATTTCCACATACAGAAGCTTGTCCGTGGATATACGGCAAATGCCCTTAGAAGTATTCAGCACTAAATCCTGTTTTTCGTTGATAACGTATAAGTCCAGCGCTTTTCTGAATTTTAGGGCAAAATCGTAATATTGCACAGGCTTGATAATGTACGCGGTAGCGTCCACTTCGTAGCCCTTTTGTGCGTACTGTATTAAATTTGTAATAAATATCAGCGAAACCGTCTTATCCACGGTTCTCAGCTCCACGGAAGCGCTCATACCGTCGCGGTGCGGCATTTGTATGTCCATAAAAACGACAGCATACTTGGCTTTATAACCGCTAAGAAAATCAACCGCGTCACGAAATCTGTCAATACTGAATTCCTGACCCGTTTCCTTTGAAAAACGCTCGATATATTCGTAAAGAATTTCCGCAGCGACGTCCTCGTCCTCTACGATAGCAATATTCCTCACTCCTGCCTCCTTTACCGTTAAAGTTTTTTATATTGCTTATGAAATAAGCAATATACGGGTATACCCGTATGAATTTTATATGAATTTACTTTATTTTAACATAGCTTTGCACCGTTTGCAATAGTTAAATTAATTTTTTATAAATTACATAAAATTAAAAGAGTAAGGCGTTTTGTTATTTGTTGAGTTAGCAATTAAAAACGAGGTTTATCTACGCTCTCGTTTTTTATCAATGCACGCTTCTGACGTTGATTTTGCACTCGGTTTCCGCAACCGAATAAAAATCTTTTTCAACTAAACCGTAGTTATTATAGTCGTGTTTATAAAGATATTCTTTCAGCCCCAAAATGTCGCAATTGCTTTCTTTACAGACTGAAAACAAACTTTCAAACCTTTTTTTAAGCTCTTCCTCGGCGCCGCGCAAAACTTTGTCGTCTACGTTGTCGTCCTTATTTGTAGTGCTGGGGTCGACCTTGACCCTTGCGCCCTGAATCTGCGCCGTGGCGGAGAAAGAAAACGAAATTTTGGGAACGCCGTTTTCCACTTTAACGCCTATGTCTCCCTCAACGTTTCGAAGTCCTATAGTATGATGAATATCCCCTCCTTCGCACGGCAAAACGGCAAGGCGTATTTTACTTTTGAACATAGCAAGCGCAAACGACTGCTGCTCGTCGAGAATTCCCTTGTATAAGCCGTTTGAAAAATAGACGGTTTTTCTCGCGGTAAACTCAACGGACTGCCCCTGTTGATTGCTGCCTTGTCCGCCTTGTCCGCCTTGCCCCCCGGACTGACCTTGACCGCCCGAGCCTCCGCCCTGACCGCCCGATTCACCGGAACCGCCGCCTTCGACGGGATCTCCGCCGACGTTGTCCCCGTTTCCGCCCTCTTCGGATGTGCCGGGCTTGGTTATCTGCACATACGGCATAAAGCACGAGCGGCTGTGCGAAAACTCGGCAAGCGCTATGTCCTTTAAATTTGCGGTGTTTGCATTGCCCGATTTCTCTATTTCGTCGGACAGAATTTTGCGTATAGCCTCGCTTGTCATATCCGACACCTGCGACTTGTTGGCAAGCATATCCGCAGCTTTACCCTCGCACATAGCTACGAGCGCGGTGAGCTCGGAATAATTCTTGCGGTATAGACAGCCGAGAACGCGAAAAAGCTGGTTATCGCGACAGTTTTCACCTATCAATATCAGCCTGCAAAACTGCAGTTTTGTATAAAACCCCGTTTTGGAATTTATTTCGTTGAGCGCGTCGGCAATGGTAAGTCCGCTGCCCTGCACCTGAGCATACCTGATATTTTCTCCGCTTTGCGAGGGTTGGGGCATAGCAATTTCGGCGGTAACCTTGACCTCTTCTCCCTCGCTGTCTATTCCGATAGCGGTAATAATAGAGGTCTTATGAATATCGACCAAGCCGAAATCATTGGTAAAGAACATACCGGCAAGCGCAAGAAAAATTACCCAATAGATAATAACGGCAAATTTATTTATATTGAAAAAATTTTTCACTGTTATGCCGTCCTCCTTTTAAACAGCCAAGCAATCACAGGCAGCGCAACGACAAATACTATATACATTATCCACATCCAATTATAGAACAGCTCGTTTATATTGTTGTAGAAACTGTTACAGAAAATTGTTATTGCCAAAAGCGCGCCGTTTACCAAAAACGATAAAAACATTCTGTTTTCATAGCCCGTGCATTTAACAAGCGCGTAGACGGCAAGCTGAATGTTTAAAACAAGCGCGAAAAGCATAACTATTTCAAGTACAAACAGTACCAAAAGGTCCATTCTGCCTATAACCTCAATCGCGGGGAAAAACAGCGAAGTACGCGCTATTGCATATGTGCGCGAGGGCGCAACCGCGCCGTAAATGCCGTAAAACATTGCGAGAAACAGCAACACCGTAGCCGCCCCAAGCGCATAAGAGAGGGTTATTTTTGCCGCGTCCCCCTTCTTATATTTAAAATGCCCCATAAACATAAGAAGCCAACAGGGCTCAACAAACGCGTAAGCCGTGTTTGCCGCACCGCGAAAGATATCGAGAGCGGGGGTTTTTAAAATCGGCATAAGGTTGTCCCACTGAACGTCCGAAAAAGCAGTTATAAATATAAAGAGTATCGATACCGCGAAAATCGGCAGACAGATGTCCGCGCATCTGCCTATGTTGGTAAACTTTTTTGTGGCTGCATACACCGTAAACACGAAGAACGGCAAAAACACGCCCAACGACGGAACGGTGTCGTAGAAAATATTGTGTATATATCCAACCTGTTCAAAAATCGGAAGCAGCGTAGAAAGAAGAAAAAACGCCGCAAAAAATCCGAATACAATGCGCGCGGTAACTTCGCCCAAAGTACCCTTTATAAGCTCGAAAAATGTTTTATCCATCCTCGAGCAAAGAAAGCTTATACTCCAAATTACCGCCGTACCTATAAAAAAGTCTATAAGCGCGGAAAACAGCAAATCGTTCCCCGACGCCATACTCAAAAGCGTAGGGTACATCAGCAGCTTTGTTGCGGCGGTATATGCAATCATAATAAAACAAATTTGTCTTGAGCTAATTTTCATCCTTTTTCAACCTCAACCTGTCTTTTGTTTTAAAAGCTTTGGGTCTTTCTTTGAGAGTGTACATATTGGCTTTTACAAAGCTGTCGTATAAGTCACCGCGTATCAACGGAGCAAAGGGCGCAACAAGCGGCACGCCGTAACTCTGTTCGGAAACAAGATAGGTAATGAGATATGCGGTAAAAAGTATCATTCCGAAAGGTCCTATCGAACCGGCAATAATCAGATACATCCAGCGCAGCGTCGTAGTAGTTTCAACGTTCGACGGCACCGTGTATAGGCAAATTGCCGAAAATGCGATAATTATTATTGCAGGAGTAGAAATTATGCCAGCCTTTACCGCAGTATCTCCGAGCACCAAAGCGCCAACTACCGACAGCGCAAGCCCGACGTACTTCGGCATTCTTATAGACGCCTCGTTTAAAACTTCGAGCACGAAAAGCGTCAAAAACATTTCCACGCTCGGAGAGAGCGCAAGCCCCGCAACCGAACTTGAAATTTTTAAAAGCAACTGAAAGGGGATAATCTGTATCTTGAAAAGCTGCGCCGAAATATAGAGAGCCGGCAACAACAACCCGATAAGCACCGCCGCCACCCTCAAAACGCGAAGCGTTGTAGCACGGTACGACGTAATATAATAGTCCTCGACAGATTGAAAATCTTCGACTATCATATACGGCAGAGTCAGACAAATCGGAGAGCCGTCTACAACAATGCCCACCCTTCCCTCGCATACTTTTGCGCAGAATACGTCGGGCTTTTCAGCCGTACCGCACTGTTTGAACAGCGAACGCGGCTTTTTAGCCAAAAAGTTGGCAATGTACGACGAGTCGGGAACAATGTCAATCTTGTTTGCCAAAATTTCCTTTTCAATTTTTTCGGGCAGGTTTTTCGGGCAAACTCCGTCAATATAGACAATGGACACGGCGGTATCCGACCGCTCTCCTATAAAAATCGTCTTAACTTGAAGCTTGTCGTTTTTAATTCTCTTTCTGATAAGCCCGAGGTTTATTTTTATATCCTCTATAAACCCCTCGCGCGGTCCGTGCACCGCTATCTGCGTGGGCGGCTCGGCGACGGCGCGCATAGGCGGTTTTTTTACGCCTATTACCGCAAAATCCTTTTCCCCGTCCACAAAAAGCACGGCGTTTCCGCCGAGAACTTCCTTAATTGCCTCTTTTATATTTTTTCCGTCCTTAATTTCCGGAGAAGCAAGCAGGCTTTTAACAGCGTTTAAATCGTCGTCCTTTTGCACAACGCGCAGCGGCTTTACCACAAGCTCGCCAAGCTGAGCCTTATCAATAAGCCCGTCGGCGTAAATTGCTGCAAACTTTTTGCCCTTTTCGGACTCGAATTCGAATACGAGAATGTCCTCGCTGCTTAAAACGCTTTTTACGGATTTGATATTTTTTTCCAATGTTACCATATAGAATTATAATCTGTAATAATTTTTTTCTTATGCGCAAATTGAAACGTTTAAATACGACAAACCGCCCCCGTTTGGTCAAACGGGGGCGGTTTATTTTAAAAATACTTATTCTGTTATATGCACATTGAACGTCTGTCCGTTGAAAAACGACAGCTTAATTGTATTTTTATCCGACGAAAAGTCGGCAACGAAGAACTCGCGGACAAGCGGAGCAAGCTCGGCAATCAAATCCTCGGGCAATATCTTTTTCTCGTTGCGGCATTCCGAAATTTCAACCTGCGTATGTTCGTTTATGTTTTTCATAATTTGTATCTTACCTCTTTTATCTTAGTATATGTATATTATATCATCTATATATTCAGTATGCAACAGTAGCCTACCGTCTTATTTTGTAGCAATATGTCTATGTTTACCCTATTTTGTCGAAAAAAGTCGGTCTGCCGAAACCACTGTCAAAAATTATCGGTTTTTACATTTTTTTTAAAAATTATTTC
>CAJUMW010000002.1:0-29767 GCA_910587625.1 uncultured Christensenellaceae bacterium | reverse complement strand
TAGTATTAGACGAAGCGAGGTATTCTTAGTGGACAGTCAGTTAAAAAAAGGAATATTAGACGTGTGCGTGTTGCACGCTATAAGTAACGGGGAAAGTTACGGTTACAAAATAATAAGCGACTTGCAGGGCACCATCGAAATTTCAGAGAGTACGCTGTACCCGATTTTAAAAAGAATGGAAGCCGGAGGATACGTTACCACGAGAGCCGTCGAATACAGCGGCAGACTGCGACGGTATTACAGGATAACAAACCTCGGTTTGAAAAAGCTTTACTCAGGACGAGCGGATTTACAGGAAATATTGACAATCTATAAAAAGATTTTCGGAGGTCGAATATGATTAATAGTTATTTTGGAGGTAACGTATGACCTACAACGAATGGCGCGACGAGTTGAAAAACAACCTTTTATGCGTTTCCGAAGCCGAAAGACGGCGAGTTCTCGACTACTATGCGGAAGCTTATGCCGACAGGCGCGACGCAGGCTTTTCCGAGCGCGAGATAATTAACGAGTTCGGCGCGCCCTATGACGCAGCGCAAAAGATTTTATACGAAAATTCCGAGGGAACGCAAAACAGAACGTTCGGCTCGGGAGATAGTTCGAAGCAAGCGCCGCCCGACCCCTTTTCGCAGTACGGCTCGAATAACGGCGGAAATTACGGCAACTTTTCGCAAAACAGGCAAAATCCCTTTTCGAAATACGGCGCAAACGGCAATAACCCCCCTCCTCCCCCTCCGCCAAGCTATAACTACAACGCTCAAGGGACGGGGACGGTTCCTCCGAGCAACGGCGAACAAAACGCAAACACAAATGCACACACACGTCAGGACAACAGTTGGGTGCTGATAGTACTGTGCGTAGTTTTTGCCGCACCCCTGTTCGGATTCTTTGTGGGACTTATAGGTTTGACGGTCGGCTTGACGGTAGCGCCGTTCGGATTGCTCATCTCCGGCGTAATTACTATAGGCGCAGGCATAGGCACAATGTTTGTAGACGGGTTGAGCGGCGCGGCGGTCTTAGGCGTGGGACTGATGCTATTCGGCGGCGGTCTTATACTTATACCTTTGGGAACAAAATTTGTTAAAATTATCTGGCAAGCGACAAGAAGCGTATTCGGTTGGATTAAAAGCTTGTTTTCGGGCAGAGGTAACGCCGTATGAAAGGATTTGTAAAAATGATTGTTGCAGGCGTGACGATTTTTATAATAGGGCTCATAATTATGCTGGTATTTATGAGCTTGAACGGTTGGACGGTAAACGGAAACTTCGAGATGAAGGAATATACCTGCGAGAGCGATGTGACCACGCTGCAACTCGACCTGTCGGCAGGCACTTTTGAAACGGTGTATACAGACGACGAAAAAATAATCGTAGAGTATCCCGAAAACCACGCCTTTACCACCGAATGCACCTACGATAACGGCACGTTGAAAATAACCAACAAGCATAAGCATTGGTATAATATGGTCTGGTTCGGAACTATACCCAAAGCCACGATAAAAATTCCCAAAGGCACGGTTTTGAACCTCGATTTGGAAATCAGCGCGGGCAAAGTTAATCTTGACGAAGCTATCTATGGCAATGTAAATATCGAACTGAGCGCGGGCAGTTTAAATATGAGCAAGTCAAGCTGCGAAAGATTTGACTGCGATATATCCGCCGGCTCGGTAACTGTAGACAATTTAAGCTGTGACAACATCGACCTTGACGTAAGCGCCGGGGGATTTGAGGCATGCAACGTCGTTTGTCCGCAAATCAACGTACACATTTCGGCAGGAAGCGCACAATTTTCAATATCGGGAGCAAAATCGGACTATAACTTTTATATTGAAAAGAGCGCCGGCTCGTGCAACGTTGAAAGCGACAGGGGCAACACAGACAAGACTATACGCGGCAACATTTCGGCAGGCTCGCTCAACTTTGATTTTTCAAATTGACAATTAAAGTTTAAAATGATAGAATACAACTGCAAACTTTTAGTTTGCAGTTGTATTTTTTAATACGGAGCTACACAAATGAAGTTTGATTTCGACGCAAAATATTTTAACCCGGAACACGTTTTAGAGTGCGGTCAAGTATTCAGATTTTACCCGTTCGCCCAAGGATATATGCTGTTTACGGGGGAAAAAGCGTGCTATTTGCACTCGGACGGAATAAAGACCGTAGTCGAGTGCGACGACAGCGACTACTTTTACGATTATTTTGATTTAAACCGCGATTACGGCGAGGTAGTAAACCGAGCCAAGTCCCATAATATCCCCCTTTTATCAAAGAGTTGCGAACTGTACAAGGGGCTAAGGCTTTTAAACCAGAACAAGGAAGAAATGCTGTATTCCTTTATCATTTCGCAGAACAACAATATTCCGCGTATAAAGGGCATTATTTCGCGCATATGTGGGGGGTTAGGAGAAAAACGCGACTTTTTGGGAGAGGAATATTACACCTTTCCGTCGAGTGAAAAACTCGCCTCGGCAGGCAGAGAATTTTTCAAAAACGCAGGCTGCGGCTACAGAGATATATTTCTCGACGAAACGTCAAACCGCGTAAAGCGCGAGGGAATTTCCCATCTCGACGCTCTGACGACGCCGCAACTCAAAGCCGCCCTTTTGACATATAAGGGCGTAGGCCCGAAAGTTGCCGACTGCGTGGCGCTGTTCGGGTTCGGCAAGCGCGACAGCTTCCCCGTAGATACCTGGATCGAAAAAATTTACAGAGAGGATTTTTCGGGCGCGCTTACGGACAGAAACAAGATTTGCTCATATTTTACAGACCTTTTCGGAGAAGATTCGGGTTACATTCAACAGTATTTATTTTACGGAAAACGGCAAAACTTATAGTATGCCCGATTATTTTTCCCATTACATCTGCGCCGAAAAAATATTGGAACGGCTGGATAAACAGAGTAAATTACAGATAACCTCCACTCCCCTGTACCTTTTGGGCGCGCAAGGCGGAGATATTTTCTTTACTTACAACTATAAATTTTCCAAATCAAATATCGGCAGAAAACTGCACAATATGGACACTGTCGAGCTGTTTGAAAAGCTTTCGCTCGGGGACAAGTCCTACGCCGCAGGCTTTGCCGCGCATTACGCGCTTGACTGCACCCTGCATCCGGCGGTTTACGCTTTCGAAGCCGCGCACTCTTTCCCCTTCGCTCACCAAAAATTCGAAAACGATTTGGGGCTTTATATAAGCAAGTTTTATCAGGTTCGGCGCAGAATATTGCCCCGTGAAAGCATTTTGCCCTGTACTGCGGCAATCTATGACAGCATTAAAAGAATAGACCCCACCGTAACTGTAACGGGAATGGAACGCTGCCTTATACGCCATTTCAAATACACGCGTTATCTCTTCAATACAAAGAAGCAATCTTATAAATGCAGCTTCGACTACACCTCGCTTACAGGCGCGGTAGAGGACGCCATAGAGCTGGGCGTAAAAGCCGTAAAATGCGTCTTGTCGGGGCATATTGAGGGGGCAATTTTCGAAAAAGTATTTTTACAGAGGTAATATTCAAGCTGTAAAACAAACGGCGCAAGCTTAAAAATGCTTGCGCCGTTTGCTATTTATCTATCATTTCGTCGTCGAGTATTTTATCGTAAATGCTTGCTTCGAGCAATTTTTTATAGAGTTCGTCCTCGCTTATTTCGTCCAAAAACTCCTCTCCGTAAATCTGCAAAACAAGATACCTGCTGTCGTCGACAAACTTCAACGCGTCCTTATACGTTGCGTTCTCCCCTAAAATTACATAGCGTATTTCCCTGCCCCTCTTCTTCTTTTTTGCGGCAAAATTTATTTTTTGCGCAGGTTTATCCCTTTCGAGCGCAGAACAAAGAAGCAACAGTGCCGCGGCAAGCAGAGAGTAATTCCTGAGTGCAAACACGAACACCAACACTATTGCAATTACGGCAAGGATATTTACGGCACGTAAAACCAAGCTTGAAGTTTTTGCGCTGAAAAACTTGCGTAAAAGGCACTTTGCCACCCTTCCGCCGTCGAGCGGATAAGCAGGTAAAAGATTGAAAACCAGCATTGCCGCGCTTGCGTAAAACACCAAATCGGTATAGGCATAGGTTTGCGGAACAAACCACCACAGCCCTGCGACGGCAACGCATATCACAAGGTTTACAAACGGGCCCGAAATTGCAAGTTTAATTTCGTCGGTCGAAGAAATTCCCTCGATATCGCATACCGCTGCCGCGCCGAACGGCATTAGACTTATCTGCGTGCAGTCAAAGCCCAGCCGTGCCGCGCAAAATATATGACCGCACTCGTGCAGGAGTGCGGTCAACGCGCATATAATGAATATCGGCAGACCGCCGAACAGCGCAGACAAAAGCCCAACCGCCAGAAACAGCGGATGAATTTTTATTTTCACGAATTCCAGACGGGGACTTCATCCGTAAGCGTATAGCAGTCCAACAAGGTTTCTCCGTCGTACATAGACACGCTGACCTGCTTTTCTCCGTCAGAGTAGGCAAATGGAATGTTGGACTCTACCTTGGTGCCGACGGGTGTATAGACGGTTGAAAGACCCGTGATAACGCTTTTAAAGGTAGACGTGTGATTAATCTGAACGGTATAAATTCCGTCGTTTTGCGACACCGAGGTTACCGTGCCGTCGCAAATGGGATATACGCTGCTCTTTGCAGTGAAGCTTAAAACGCCGTTTTCGGAAACCGTAACTTCCGCGTCGGAAAGCTCGCTGACTACGGGGGAAAGTTTAAGGTCGCTGTATGTAGCTTCCGCTTCGGGCTGTTTGGGGTTTGCAATAGACGAGATAAAGGTATTTATCGCGCTTGTAGGCATAAAAAAGTTTGTCAAAAATATTGCAAGCGCCAGAAGGCAAACCGCCGCAAGTTCGCAAATTATAATTCTGCTGCCCTTTGTGTCGGAAACTGGTCCCTTATGCTTTTTTTCGGGCTTGGGAGGGTCGGAAACGTCCTCCGCATATGTGAAAGCGCCGATGCGCTCGTTTACGCTGTCGACGACCATATCTTTAAGTTCGTCCTGCGTGGGCTGTGTAGGTTTTTGTTTGCGCTTGAAAAAGCTCTTTTTCTTTACTACGTTTACCGTGCTTACGGGTATTTCAAGCATCTCGGCATAATCTAATTCCTGATTCATAAGTTCCTCCGAATTTGTATTCTACCTTAGCTTATGAAGCGGTGACAACAATTAGAACATATTTTTTTATTTTTACATATAATGATTGCCCGACTTAAAATAAAAAGTGCCTGCTTGCGCAAGCACTTTATTTATTTAATTGTTTTCACCGCCGCCGGGCATAGGTACGGTTATCATAAACCCGTTTTCACCCGTAACGACCTGCGGAAGCTTACCGTCCCAAGCGGATAAGTATTCTATATACTTCATATATTCCGCAATGTCCGCACCCGTATGAGTTTGGTCGTAGATTATCTCATAGGTGGTTTCAATCTCTACAGCTCCGTCCTCTCCCTCTACTTCATTTTCGGTGGAAGTGACCTCATAGCCGAGCATTCTCGCAATTTCAACGCTCTTCAACATAATGGAGCGCGCCTCTGCCTTGGCTACGGCAACCTGAGCGTCCGCCTCTGCCTGTGCCTTTGCGACAAGTGCCTTAGCCTCTTGCTGAGCTACGAAAAGCTGAGTTTCGGCTTGTTCCTTTTTCTTTTCATTTTCATACTGAGCCTGCAATTTTTCCTGTTGAGCCATCATTTTAGCCTCTACAGCCGCCTCGAACGCGTCCGAGAAAGTTATATCCGTCAAAACGGCGCTGTTGAAAGTAACAAAGTATTTATCCCCTATAGCCAACGAAATTTCGTTTTCGACCGTGGGAGAAATGCTGTTGCGTTCCTCGATAAGCTTTTCGGCTTGATACTGTGACAGCGTGGCTTTGGTGCGCTCTATTGCAACCGACTGAATTCTGTTGGTAAGCGCGGTAAGTCCGCCGTAAGTTACGGCAATGTCCTCAACTTTGTCCTGCCTGATTTGGAACTGAACGTCCATTGAAATGTCCATAGACTGCGCGTCGGAAGTGTAAGCGTCCATTCTTATTTCAAGCTGCTGAACCTTAGCGTCATACTCCTCGTAACTGCGCACGAGCCAGAAATCGAAGTATGTACCGGGGCCCTCCACGTCGCAAATGACGCCCATTTGCTTTACAACGGCTACGTTGCCGGCTTCTACGGTGTGGAACGAACCGGGAATTAAAATAAGCATCAACATTCCCACCGCTATGCAGGCTATAGACGCAGGAAACATACCCTTGCGCATAACTCTGCCACGTTTGTAAGTAAACGAGCAATAAGCAACCGTCAAGCCACCGCCTACAATGAGTACAATAAACACAATTGCAGTAAGTACAGAATAAATCATTTTTTTACCTCTCTAAATTAAAATATTATAAAGCGTCTTTCGACGTACTTTAACCGTTTAATGTTTTTAAATAACAAAAACCCATAATAACCTGCGTTACTATGAGTCTCATTTTTTAAAACTAACCCGAGCGAACCTCTCCGCTGTACTGACGGGCGAGCTACACGAAAATATCGTGCAAATTACTCCCTCTTTAAATTACGATATTATTTTATCACACAGTTTTCAAATTGTCAAGCAAAATCGATATTATTTTATCGATTATTTTTAATGGCTTCGGTAAGAGAAGCAAACTGCTCGGGAGAGAGCGTTTCTCCGCGCGCGCGCAAATCGACGTTGCAGCTTGAAAGAATTTTTTGAGCAACTTCGCGAGAAAAGCCGAATGTGTTTACAAGATTGTTTTCAAGCGTTTTACGGCGCGAGGCAAAGGCGGCGTGCACTACCTTTTTATATAGTTGCTCGTCCGAAACGGCTATTCTGCCGCGTTGAATAGTTAGCTTTACAACCGCGCTGTCCACGTTGGGTCTGGGCATAAACATTGTGCGCGGCACTTTTTTTATTATTTCCGCACTTGCAGAAAGCGCGATAGCCGCGGTAATTGCGCCGTAGTCGGGCGTATTTTCACGGGCGCACAGCCTAAGCGCGACTTCTTCCTGAACCATAACGGTAAGGCTTTTGCAAGTTTTGCCCTCTTCCAACAGCTTTGTTATAAGCGGCGTAGTGACGTAATATGGCAAATTTGCAATTACGCTGTATTCCCCTATTTCTTTCTCCAGCTCGGGCAAATTGACCTTTAAAAAATCTTTGAATACGACCTGCACATTGTCAAGCCCCGAAAGCGTTGTTTCAAGCACGGGTTGCAAAGTTTTATCCACCTCGAACGCGAAAACCCTGTTTACGCGTTCGGCAATTGCTCGGGTAAGCGTGCCGGCGCCGCAACCTATCTCCAAAACGGTATCATCGCGCTCCGCGCCCGACTGCGCCACGATTGACGCAAGTAAATTTTTATCGGTAATAAAATTTTGCCCGAATTTCTTTTTAAAGCCGAACCCGTTTTCGGCAAGTACGCTCTTTAAATCCTTTTCCATATTTTGACTTACCTTTAAAAGTATAATATTATTATATCAAACAATACTATTTTTGTAAAGGAAATAATTCCTTTGCATACCGATGATGAAGAAGGCAGTTTATCCGACGGATAAACTGCCTTTGACTTTTTTTAAATTATAGTTTGCCGAAAAGTTCGTGCGCGTTGCGCCATATCGTATCCGACATTTCCTCGACGCAAACACCCTTTATTTCAGCCATATTAGCCGTTATTTCGGGTATATTCAGGGGTGTATTGGGAAATACGCCCTGCTGCGATTTGGGCGCAAGATAGGGGCTGTCGGTTTCGGTAAGCAGCTTTTTAAGGCTTATTCTTTCGATACTCTTCCTTGCGCGCTTCGAGCCCGAATAGGTGCTCATGCCGCCGAACGAGAAGTACATACCCAGCTTTTCAAACAGCTCGGACATCTCTTTGGAATACGAATAACAGTGCATCAGCGCGCCGTACTTTATTAGCTGCGCGTTTTCTTTGAGAATATTGTAGGTATCCTCCGCCGCGTCGCGAGAATGAATTTCAACGGGTAAACGCAGCTCATATGCAAGCTTTAACTGCGCTATAAACACCTGCTGCTGCAAAATTTTATCTGTATCGGGATAATGGTAATCCAGCCCGATCTCACCGATAGCTACGCACTTTTTGTCGTCGGCAAGCCGTGCAACGGCGTTTAAACTAAGCTCGTTATAATCTTTAAGCTCGGTGGGGTGAAAGCCGGCGGTAAAATAGACATTATCAAAGCTTTGAGAAAGCTTATGCGCCTGTTCGCTGGACTTTAAATGCACGCCGCAGGTTATTACTTTTTCTACGCCAACACCGTCGAATTTAGCGATTAACCCCGATATATCCCCGAAATAATCCCCTTCAAGATGACAGTGAACGTCGATAAACCTCACGACAGAAGGCTCCCGTCGGGCACGTCTTTTTCGGGAGAAACAATGCTAAGCGTACCGTCGGGCGCTTCGGCGCACACAATCATACCCTCGCTTTTAAGCCCCTTCATTTCACGCGGAGGAAGATTGGTAACTACAATTACGCGCTTACCAACCATTTCCTCGGGCGTATAGTGCTTTGCAATTCCCGACAGAACGGATATGCGCCTGTTGCCTATACTTACCGTTTCGTGCAGTAGCTTACTCTTTTTTACAGCCTCGCACGCGACAACCGTTCCTACGCGCATTTCAACATTTGCGAAGTCGTCAATGCTTATTTCGGGCTTCCTGTTCTCGTCGACGGGCGCGGCTTCCATTCTCTGTTTCTCCTCAATTTTTTCAATTGCCCCCCTGATATCCTCGAACTTAATGCGTTCAAACAGAGTTTGAGGGGTCTGTGTTACAGTATATACGGCAGCCGTTTCAAAGCTTTCGAAATTCCTTTCAGTAGCGCCTATCTCGTTTAAAATTTTGTCTGCAGTCTGCGGCATAAAGGGCTTTAACAGGTTTGCGCCGACGTCGAGCGCGCGCAAGAGATTGTATAAAACGTTTGAAAGCCTGTCCTTCTTCCCTTCATCCTTGGCAAGCAGCCAGGGAGTGGTTTCGTCAATATATTTGTTTGCCCTGCGGAACAGCGACCACAGACAGTCGAGCGCGTCGCACACCTTGTACTCGCTCATCTTTTCGGCTACCCTTGGATAGGTCGAGGAAATAGTATTTTCAAAATCCCCGTCGGGTTGCTCGGTTGCGTCCGTCTTTTCAGCCCTGCCGCCGAAGTATTGGTTTGTCATTGAAACGGTGCGCTTGACAAGGTTGCCAAGCGTGTTTGCAAGGTCTGAATTTACCCTGTCGCAAATAAGCTCCCAGGTGATTATACCGTCGTCGGCGTACGGCATTTCGTGCAGAACGAAATAGCGTACAGCGTCCACTCCGAAAATATTTGCCAAGTCGTCGGCATATAGCACGTTGCCCTTCGACTTCGACATCTTATCTCCGCCCTGTAAAAGCCAGGGGTGCCCCAGCACGCATTCAGGCAATTCAAGCCCCAGCGCCATAAGAAAAATGGGCCAATAAATAGTGTGGAACCTTAAAATGTCCTTACCTATGACGTGTACGTTTGCAGGCCAAAGCTTATTAAATTGTTCGTTGCTTGCCTCGGGGTCGTAACCTATGCCCGTAATATAGTTTGTAAGTGCGTCAAGCCAGACATAGACGACGTGGCGCGAATCGAACTCCACGGGCACACCCCACTTGAATGTCGAACGCGACACGCACAAATCCTGCAATTTATGCTTTAATTTACCCCCGTCGAGGGCGGCTAAAAGCTCGCTGTCCGACTTGCCGATAAACTCGTCTGCAATAAGGAAATTGTTCATCATCTCGTTCTTTCTCGAAACGGGCTGAATAAACTTGGGGTGCGTCAAAATGTGCCTTACAAGCCTGTCCGCATACTTGCCCATTTTAAAGAAATATGCCTCTTCCTTGGCAGGCTTGACCTCCCTGCCGCAGTCGGGACACTTGCCGTCTTTAAGCTGACTTGCCGTCCAAAAGCTTTCGCACGGGGTGCAATAAAGCCCCTCGTAAGAGTCCTTGTAAATATCCCCCTGATTGTAGAGCTTTGTAAATATCTTTTGCACCGCCTTCTCGTGATAGTCGTCGGTAGTGCGTATAAACTTGTCGTAAGACACGTCCATAAGGTCCCAAAGCCGCTTTATTTCCCCTGCAACTCCGTCCACGAACTGCCTGCAAGTTACGCCCTTTTCGGCGGCTTTTTGCTCGACTTTCAAACCGTGCTCGTCCGTTCCCGTCATAAAGAACACGTCATAGCCCTGCTTTCGCTTAAAGCGGCAGATAGCGTCCGAAAATATGCTTTCGTACGAGTTGCCGATATGCGGCTTGCCCGAAGTATATGTTATTGCGGTGGTAAGATAAAACTTTTCTTTCATTTCGATACCTGTACAAACTGTTATTCCGTTTAAGTATAGCACAGCGCAAAAAAAAAGTAAATAATTTTATTGCGCTTTGCGGCAGAGCAAACGGCATATTACTTACCTTATTATCATACATATACGAGTATGAACGTCATTTTTTGCGCAGTATTCTTTTTGTCGCTAATAGTTTTGACCGTGACCGCACCCGAAAAATTACTGTCGTCACTGCTGTCCGGTGCGGAAAATTCGGCAAAAATGGCATTGACGCTATTTTGCATTTATGCCGTATGGATGGGTCTTTCCAACCTTGCGGAAAAGAGCGGGCTTTCCAAATCGGCAGCCAAGGCGCTTACGCCGTTAACAAAAAAAATATTTAAAACAAGCAACCCCGCCGCGCTTGAAAGCCTTGCAATGAATATGTCGTGCAACCTTTTGGGAATAGGCGGCGCGGCTACCCCCTACGCCGTAAAAGCAATAGCCGAGCTTGAAAAGGACAAAAACAATTGGGCGCAAAAACTGCTGTTTGTGATAAATGCAACCTCCGTTCAGCTTTTACCTACGACGGTTATCGCGCTTCGCGCAAGCGCAGGCAGCGCAAGTGCGTTCGATATATTTTTGCCCTCGCTGATATGCACCAGCATTTCGACGGCGCTTGCCGTTGCGCTTTATACTTTCGGGAGAAGAATATGGCGCTGATAATTCCCGTAGTTTTTATAGTAGTTTTTGCGTTTGCTATATATAAAAAAGTAAAAATTTACGACGAGTTTTCCGCCGGCGTAAAGGAAGCAGTCAACTTTACAATTTCGCTTATTCCCTGCCTTGCCGCAATTTTTATGATGTGCGAACTGTTTGAGGCTTCGGGGCTTGCCGACGGACTTACAAAACTTTTGTCCCCCGTGTTCGGGGTGCTTGGGATACCTCGGGAATTGACTAAGTTGGTGCTTATAAAGCCTTTTTCGGGCAGCGGCTCGCTTGCCTACCTTGACGAAATTATTAAAAATTACGGCGCGGACAGCTATATTGCGCGCTGCGCGTGCGTGTGCTTCGGCTCGTCTGAAACGGTTTTCTATATTTCCGCGGTATATTTTGCAGGTATGAAAAACAAAAAACTTGCAATGCCTATCGCGGTAGTTCTCATATCCACGCTTGTCACAACAATTTTTGCCTGCCTCATTTGCAGAGTAATTTAAATATCAATATAAACAGAAACGGCGCAAACCGGAGTTTGCGCCGCCTCTATATGATAAGGGGGAAAATGATGAGCTGTTTTTGTAAACCCTGTTGCTGTTTACATTTATGATTATATATGCTTTAAATTTATTTTTCAACAATTTTTTTATACTTTTTTTAATTTAATGATATATAAATATTTCACACAAATTTTGAAAAATATTAACAAATCTGCATAATATTAAGTTATTGTCGCATAATTCATAAGTTAATGTATAATTATGCGCAAACTTGTATTTTTTTGATAATTTCGCACAAAGCGGAAATTGTAGTTTCAACTTCCTGCATAGTGTTATAATTGCCGAAACTGAACCTTATCGACGACTTTACTCGCGAGGGAGAAAGCCCCATTGCCTGCAACACATGCGAGGAATATACCACCCCTGCGGAGCAAGCCGCGCCCGTCGAAACGCATATACCCTTCAAATCCAATAGGAAAAGTATCCTCTCCCCGTCGCAGCCCTCGAACGAAATATTTGCATGCGACGACAGTATATCTCCGCCGCCGTTTATTTTTGCGCAGTCGATATTCGACAATACGCCACTGACAAGCGCGTCGCGCAGCTTTTTAAGCTTGATGTTGTGCTCTTCACGGCAAGCGCAGGCGCGGCTGTAAGCTTCAACCATACCGACAATTCCGGCAATATTCACGGTGCCGCCGCGAAAGCCGCTCTCTTGCATACCGCCGGAAATAAGCCTGTCAACCTTACTGCCCTTCCTCAAATACAGCGCACCGACGCCCTTGGGCCCGTAAAACTTGTGCGAGGAAACACCCAGCCCGTCGCAAATGCTTGCGTCTATCTTGCGCGTACCGGCGGTCTGAACGCAATCTATGTAGAAAAACACGCCTCTCTCTCTGCAAATTTTACCTATCCGTTCGACGGGCTGAACTACGCCCGTTTCGTTATTTGCCGCCATAACGCCGCAAAAAATCGTATCGCTGCGAAGCGCTTTTTCAACGCTTTCGGGTGAAATTACGCCGTTTTCGTCGGGATAGACCAATATCAGCTCGAACCCGTGTTTTTGCATATCGCGCGCACTTTCGAGCATTGCAGGGTGCTCTATTGCGGACAGCACTATACTGCCCGTTTTATAGTGCGAGCACGCGCCCTTAATTGCGGTATTTCCGGCTTCGGTGCCGCCGGATACAAAATACAGCTCGTCGCTATTGCAGTTGATAAGGCTTGCCATTTTATCGCGAGCGGCAATAAGCGCGCCGGCAGCCTCGCGCCCTTTGGCGTGTTGCGACTGCGAATTGCCGTAATTTTGAGTAAAATACGGCGTCATAACCTTTAAAACTTCATCGTCCAGCCTTGTGGACGCAGCGTTATCGAGATAAATCATTTTTTAATCGCCTAATTGAGCAAACTCGGAATTAGCGGCATTATCAAACGCCGCTACAAGCGTACTTATAAATTTAAGCTGAGTATTCTTTGCCTCGTATTCCCTGCCCAGCTTAGACGAGGAATTTTTTTCGTTGCGTGAAACAAGCTTTGCACTGCCCCAAAACGCGCGCAGCGCAATTATCGTAGCCACAAAAAATGCGGCGGCAACGCCCAAAAATACAAAGAACAACACCATATTCGAGCCGTCCTTTACGGCGTGCATAATTGTCGAAAAATAGATGGCAAGCACCGCAAAAACCAACATTGGAATTCCCGAAGCCGCAAGAAAAATTGCAGACTTGTCGCGTTTTTTTACAAAAGCCCGACGCCTTAACGCCTTTGCGCTGTCGTTCTTTTCGTTTAGCTCGGTCGTTTGACTTTGAAGTTCGGGCAAAATTTTTACGGCTTTTTCCAAAATGTCGACATATTCTGCTTTATCTTTGGCAGAGGCAAAGGTTTTAAAGCCTTCGGCGGCTTCAAGCCCCTCCTCCGCGCGGCTTAAATTTGTAAAATCAGCGGTAAGCGCAACTGTTTTCAAAGCATACGCTTCTGCGTTTGCCCTGTCGAGCTGTAATATATTGTCGCAGACAAACACGCAGTCGTCAAACTTTTGTTCGCTGATCAACTGCTTTGCAAACACTGTGTTTTGAGAAATTTTATCAAGCCTCTGCTGCTCCGCCTCCTGTTTTGCGCGCTCGCGTGCGGCAAGCTGTTCGGGCGTCATTACAGCCGCTTCCTCGTCGTCCTCGCAAAGCTCTGGCACCTCGAACTCGATGCTTTCAACCTCTTCTTCGATTTCGGGAGAGTTATCTATTACCAGCACTTCCTCTCCGTCCTCGTTTATGCGTGTTTTGTATTTTCTGTCCTTGTCGTCGTCAATCAATCTCTCTTCAGCCATAAAAATCTCCTTAAACTGTCTTTACTTGTAAACACTCGCACTTGCCGCGATATCTGCTTTTAAAATAGGCGCAAAACTCGGGGCTTTCAAACAGCGCAAAAACGCAGCTACCCGAACCTGTCATAGTTACGCCGAGTGGGGAAAAGCTTTCAAGCGCGGCATATGCCGTTAATATTTCGGGATTTAAGGTTGCCGCCGCCCTTAACAGGCTGTTGGAAAGCAAACTGCCCAGCCCCTGCAAATCCCCCGATTTCAACGCTTCAACCGCCGCTTCCGTACAACATTGGCTTGTCGGCATTGCATCGTAAAGCTTATAGCACTCAGCCGTGCAAACACCCTTTTCGGGAATAAGTAAAACCGCGTAAAGTTTGCGCTTTAAACTAAGCTTTTCAACCCTTTCTCCGCGCCCCGTAAGCCGCGCAAAGCCGCCCGACAGCATATATCCCGTGTCGCTGCCCAAACCGTCGGCAAGCCGTTTAAGCTCGGCATCGCTACCCACGCCGTACAGCCGCGCCATACCTGTTAATACGCCCGAAATATCGGCGGACGAGCCACCCAGCCCGGCGCCTACGGGAATGTTTTTATATATAACCATATCCGCGCCGTCGGTACCGAAGCAATTTATAAAGCTTTCGGCGGCTTTTACCGCATTGTTTTGCTCATATGGCAAAAGTTCGAGTCCGCGCCCGTGCATTTCTATATTGACAAGCTTATCCTTGCGCTTTTTAAGCTTGATTATGTCGAAAATATCGACAGTGCATACAAGGCTGTCAAGCATATGAAATCCGCCCTCGACGCCCGTAATATCGAGCGTAAGATTAAGTTTTGCATAGGACTTGACTTTTACCATAGAGCTATTATAGCATATTTTATACGGCAATACAATTAATTTTAAAGACAATTACTCCCCGTCGGGCATTTTATCCGACGGGGAGAGATTTTAATTACAGTTTGAAATTACATATATTTCAGTCGCACTTGGGACGGTATATAAGTATCCTTTCCTTGCCCGTCAAAGGGAAAGTAAGCTCGGGGTTGGCGGCAGTAATATTTTCGGGGCTCTCCGAAAGGCGCTTTGCCGTTTCCCACAGCCCGTCGCCGCACTCGGGCACATATACGCTGACCGCACTGTCGCTCAACTTCTTTTTATCCCCCTCGGCAGCTTCGGTAACATATGTAATGCACCTCTTCTCGCCGTCGGCGGCGGTAATTTTAAGTTGAGCTTCGCACTCGCATTCTCCTTCGGCGCGCTGTCTTAAACTTACTCCGCACACGGCAACGTCAATTTCCGTACATTCGGAGCTCAACCCCGAAAGCATAACTTCAAAGGGCAAATTGACTTCGGTGGCGCGCACTTCTCCGCCCTGTTCATACAGAAGCGTAGCCGAAACGCTGCCCTCGATGCCGCCGCTTGTGCGGGCAAACTCGACGTTGGGCAAAACCGCCGCAAGAAAAGCGCAGGTATAGTCAAGCTTGGCCTTGACCGCGCAAAGTCCGCTTACGCGTTCGGAATACACTTTCTCGTCGGTATCGATAAATATGCTCTCTTCGCTGCGTTTGAGGTTGAGCGCGCAGTCCTTTGAAAACGCGTCGGAAACGTAAGAAATTTCCTCTTCCTCATAGAACCTGCCGAAGAATGCAAGATTGCAGTTAAAATCTACGCCGCACTTGCCTCTGTCCTCGTAAACCTTACAGTTGACCGTAACGTTCTTTACCTCTACGCGGCAGAACGCGCGCTGCGAGAATAATGCCTGCTCGCAGGCAATTTCGCTTTTAAAGGGAATAACCCTGTCAAAGCAAATGGGCGCACCCTCGCGTATTGCGAGAAGGGACAGATATATTTCTCCGCTTATTTCAACGACGCCTGCGCGGACGTTGCAGTCCATAACAAGCGCGTGTGCGGAAGGCACCAACACGTCGTTTGCGGCACAGTCAAAGTCGTCGTCAACCTCGCTTTCTCCCGAGAAGGTCACGGGGGAATACAGCTTGCCGCTGTCAACCTTGCAAATAGCGCCGTCAAGCGAGGATAAATAGCTGCGCTGCGCGCTGTCAAACACGCTGATTTTTGCGTCAACCACCACAGCAACTACATATCCCGAACCGTCGCGTTTGAGCTGATATCGGACGCAGGAAAGAACGCATTCCCCTCTCTGCGAAGGAGCAAGCCGCTCGTCGTCGACAAAATGCGAAAACTCGGCGCCGCGCTGAATGCGGCAAAGCTTTCCGTCCTCACCCGTGTACACGAGCGTAATTATAAGTCTGCCGCCGTAGTTTATCCTGCCCGACGACACCTCGCACGAGTTTAGAGAAACCTGCGGATATGCAGCGACGATTTCTCCGATAGCGTCCTGCGCGGAAAATTTTATTTCTACCATAGACTGCGTTGAAAGCTGCGCAACCTTATGCGTATAGGTACCCGTCTGGTACTGTGTGTTAATAGCCATATTATGCCTCCTCACGTTACAAGGTATAATATGCGCCGTGCAAAGCAAATATGCCTTTATTTTGTCTGTTCGCTGAGCTTTACTCTGCCGCAGAGTATTTCGGAATAGGAATAAGCCGTTTTACCTAAAAAGTTTTTATCAAACGGACTTACGGTAAACAGCGAGGGATATATGCCGTTGACAACCGCGGGAAAAGTAACGTACTTATTTCTGCCGAGATTGAGCTTTACGGTGACATCCTTGCCGCTGAGCGACTTGACCGCGTCTTTGATTGAATTGATTGTAAGATTTGCCTTTATCATACAATTATTTTTGCCAAAATTTGCTAAACTATTCACAGTCGCGCTTTTGCGCAAAAAATAAGCGGTTATTGCAATTATTTTTGCAATAGCCGCTTGAAATTACTAATTTAATTAAAAATCGTCTTCGTCATCCTCATCGTCTTCGTCATCGTCAAACTCATCGTCCTCCAAATCGGAAAGCGAGTCGACTTCGTCCTCGTAAAAGTCGTCTGCTTCGGAGTACAGTTCTTCCTCTTCTTCATGGGCAAACTCCTCCTCGATTTCCTCCTGCAACTCCTCGGAAACGGTAAGGTCCTCGTCGTCGTCCTCTTCGAGGTAGTTTTTCCACTCCTCGTCGTTGTCGATGTCCACAACCTCGTCGTCCTCGTACTCTTGGTTGGACTTACAGTTGTCGCACATTTTTTCACCGGGACGCATATGATTTACGCCGCAGATAGGGCAAATTTCTCCCTGTTCGAGTTCGGCGTCAAGCTCTTCGAAATCCTCGTCCTCCAAGTCGGCAAACTGAAGCTTATTGCCCTTAATTTCCGCGATACATACGTCGCAGTACTCCTGTTTTTCGGAATCTATATAATTAAGCTCGCATCTCGGGCATTTGATATATTTTACCATTTTGTTCTCCGTAACATAAGAAACATTAATCGCTAACATTATATTAATATTCAGCGTATTTGTAAACTGTTTTATTAAACTTTTTAAGCAATTTTTAAATTTTTTTTATTCCTGAATTATATTTGACAAATTTCTTTAATATATACAAAATCCCCCGATAAAATCAGGGGATTTTGTTATTTATTTGGTAATCAAACCTTATTCGTTGCCGTAAACGTCGATTGATTTATCGTCCGTCGTATCTACCTTGATACCCTTTTTCATCTGCGGCAGCTTTTTATTCCTCTTTATAAGCACAATAGTAAGCACAACCGCGCCGCCGATAACCAAAAGTCCTATGACGCACATACCTATAATAAAGCAAATCTTTGCAGCGAGGTTAAGTCCGCCGTACCAACCCAAATCTTCTTCAACGGGATATGCAACGAGATACGAAGTCTTTAAACTCTCTCCGTAAGCTTCCTTATCGGCGTCGTTCATAATGCCGAGCACGGAGTAGTAATACTCGCGCGTATTCGCGTTTACATCCTTGCCGTTTACCTTTTTAGTGTCGGTGTAGTCCTTCCACGCGTTATCGGCGGAGGGATTAAGGAAAGCCTCAATCTCATCAAAGGTCTTTTCCGAATATACGGGGTCAGCCTCTTCGTCCTCTTCAAGCGCCTTTGCGTTGGTCACTTCGGCAAGCTCGCGAAGGTATTCCATATCCCCGTCATAAAACGCATAGTTGAGCGCCTTTTGCAAGTTTGCATATTTTTCGGTAGGATATTTTTCCGAGTCGGCATATCCGTCGATTATTTCCTTTATACCGTCGTATTTTTCGTTGAGCGCACGGATATCCGCGTTGGTAAGATAACCGCCGTCCTTGTTCATATCGAACACCATAATGTAGTTATACGCCGTCATATTTGTCGTTGCGCTTGCAAACAGCAGATAGCCGTCGATAAACTCGGGGCGGTACCAGGTGCTCGAAGAGTCAAGATCAAGAAGTTTTACGGGCGTATAGTTGGTATCTTCAACCTGCACAGGCTCGTAATCGGCAATTGTGCCGGAATAGTCCACGCGGTAGATAGCAAGGTCGTTGCCGCCCGTAACGGAGTAGTACAGTAAGCTGTTTTTAACGTCGAGCGAAAGCAAAGTTGCGCTGCCCGACTTTACTACTTTGAAATAGTTTTCGTCGGAAATACCGGGCTTTTTGTCGTGTAAATGAAGCTTGCCGTCGTTGGATACCTTATTTATGGATATACCGCCGTCCGCCTCGGATATAATTACGCCCTTAAACTCGTTATTTTCAAAAATATACTTGTAAGTATCTGCGTTGGAACCGTCGGAAAGCAACCTTGCCTCGGAAGAGGGGTTGCCCGATATGGGGGCGTAATTGCCGTCATTAAGCGAGAAGAGATAGTTGTTTTTGTTGTTTAAAGTGCTTCTCGTATAGAACAGCATATCGTTTTGATAGTTCTTTAAGGCGTAAGTATAGCTGTCGAGGTTCACCTCTTCACCGTGGTGGTTGAACGGGGTTTTGCCCGTTGCGTTTACTTCCTTAGCGCCTACGCCGTCCAAAACAAGGGTGCCGCAGTTTATATATCTGTCGTTTTCGTCGTCCCAGCCGACAATATTTTCCGACGACAGTTTGTCCTTAAACTTGTCCTCGGTCGCGTCAGCCGTTACCGTATAAATCTGATTGTAGCCCTCGTCGGACGAAGAGGTGTAATTGTGCACCTTCATCGTATAATATACGCGAGGGTTGGTCTTGTTCTGCGCGTCGAAAAGCACGTTGTCAACGTTGTACGCAAGCAGGGTATCCTCTCCGCTCTTTGTGTTGTAAGAGTGCAGATTTGTTACGCCCGTGCTCTCTTCGAAGAGAGATTCGCTTGTTGCAACGTACATAAGATAAACCGTGTCGTCCATCTCCACAAACCTGTACTCGTACGAGGTCGAGGGGAACTGAACGTACGCGTTTTTCATAGACTCGGTACCGTCGAGCTTAGTGCTCTTCATATCGAGGTAAGAATTCTGAACGACGCCCTCGGAGTTCTTTGCCGTGGAAGGCGTACCGTAATAGATATAGTCGCCGTAAATAAACATACCTGCGTTATAATTAGAAGAATACGCAATCTGCGGAACAACGACGTCGACGCTTGCGTAATTGCGCTTTTCAAGGTTGTCCTTGGAAATACGGCAGATAGTGCCCTTGACGGGCTTGCCGTAGTCGTTGACTGCGGTGTTACCCTCTATACCGTTGATAAAATAGAGGTAGTCCCCCTTGGTTACGGCAAAACCGCCGTTGCTTTCAGCGTCAGCTTCGGTAAACACTCCTTCGGTCGAAAGCGAGCCGTTTCCGTAGAAATTGCCGCAACCTGCAAGAAATGTTGATGTAACGACGGAAATTGCCGCCGTCGTTATGCATATAATTTTAGTAAAACGTTTACTCATAAACTACTCCGAACCGGAAATTCGATTTAATCATTGTTAATTATATACCAAACGGAGTTTTTAAGCAATAAAAAATGAGTTGATTTTTAAAAAAAAACAAATAAGGAGCAACTATTTGGAAAAATTTGCGCTTTTGAATTTACTTAAAGCACTTGAAACGCTGGCACCCAAGCAAAATAGCGGACAGAACAGCGAACAAAATTTCGATGAGCACAAACCGCCCGTGCCGAGCGCGCAACAAAAACCCGACAGCGTACAAACCTTGGAGATACCTAATGTTATGGCAAGCGTGCTTGAACGGCACGAAGCTATTTCAAACAGAATAAAAAATAACCGCCGATAAACGGCGGTTACAAAACAGCGATTATACGTATTCGGTATCTCCGAAGCAGACGGAGTCAGCCCAACCGAGGAAGAGTTCCACTCTGTCCTCTTTATACTTTGCCTCGCAGGCAAACTGAATAAGCCAGAACGAGTCTGCCTCATACAGATGAGTTGTGGCAAGATAGAAAAAGTTCTTACCGCTTACCGACCTGTCATAAGTAAAGTACAGATAATCCTTTCCCTCTCTTGTATAAACTTCCGCATTTTTAATTTTATTAATTGTAATTACAGCGTCTGTGTATTCGGAAAGAGTGGTAACATTTTCTGCTAAGGCGTCCGTATAAGACTCTTTTAAGGCGATTGCTATATTTCTTGCGCTTTCCCAATATGCCGTCTGTCCATCAAGTTCCTTTTCATAGAACTCGGTGGTAAGAGTAATGTGCATACCGGCCTTAGAAAATCGCTTTTCCTTTGCGCCGCAGCCCGTAATTCCCAAAATGCATGCAACAACCAAAATTGCACTTAAAAGCATTAGGATTTTCTTTTTCATATAAAAACCCGCTTATTAAGCGTTTTTAAAAATTTCAAGTCCCTTAGGTGCACCCAAATAGAGGCAATTTCCGTTTATGCTGCCGTTCTCCTTTGCGCTGTCGTAAAGCTTTGTGTCCTTATTGCCGTCAGCGTCCTCAACGGTAAGGAAATTTTTAATTTCTCCTTCCGAGGGGAATTTTATTACCATGCCCGTACCTGTAAAAGCGCCTAATCCTTCACCGACGCAAAGAATAATTTCGTATTCACCGATTTTTTCGATTTGCTCTTCGGTAAAAAGCGTTTTAAGCAGCGATTTAGCTTTCTCGTTGTTAGTATCTACCGTAGTAACCGTGTAGCCTTCGTCCTCAAACGCCTTTTTAATGGAACCCGACTTGTCGCAACCTGCAAGTGTAAAGCAGAGAGTCAGCACCGTGATTAGTGCAATCAATACAGTAAGAATTCTTTTTTTCAAAATTTTCTCCTTTTAGGGCGCGCCCTTATTTTTTATTTACTGCATTATATCACACAGTTTTCACTTTTGCAATAGCTAAATGAAAATTTTTCCAATACAAATTTAAAAGAGAGGAAAAATACTTCCTCTCTTTGAATTTTGAAATTATCTCTTTGAGAACTGAGGAGCACGACGAGCTTTCTTCAAGCCGTACTTCTTTCTTTCCTTTACGCGAGGGTCGCGAGTTAAGAAGCCCTCTTTCTTGAGCGCCGCACGCGAGCCTTCCTCTGCCTGCAACAATGCGCGGGCAACGCCGAGGCGGATTGCGTTAGCCTGACCGGTGTAGCCGCCACCGTAGACGTTTACCAATACGTCGTACTTAGCTTCCACGCCCAAAAGTGCAAGGGGTTGCTTAACAACGTACTGCAAAACCGATTGAGGGAAATAGTCCTCAAACGCTCTTTCATTTATTTCGATATTGCCCGTACCTCCGGGAATAAGGCGAACGCGCGCAATAGCCTTTTTTCTTCTGCCCGTTCCCCAGAATTGAAGCTTTTTCTTTAAATTAGCCTTTGCCATATTATCTTAACAACTCCCTTTTAAAATAATTTCAGCTCTTCGGGTTTCTGCGCTGCGTGATTGTGTTCGCCGCCCTTATATACTCTGAGCTTCTTAATCATATCTCTGCCGAGAGAATTTTTGGGCAACATACCTCTGATTGCCTCGTAAACTGCGAGGTCGCTCTTTTCAGCGAGCAGCTTTTTATAGGAAATTTCCTTCAAGCCGCCGATGTAGCCCGTGTGATATCTGTAAAATTTATCGTCAAGTTTCTTGCCCGTAAGCGCGACTTTATCGCAATTTAAAACGATTACGAAATCGCCCGTATCCACGTTGGGCGTAAAAGTAGGCTTATTTTTGCCGCGGAGAATAGCAGCCACTTTTGACGCAAGTCTGCCGAGAGGTATGCCCGTCGCGTCAACAACGTACCATTTTCTTTCAACTGTCTCCGCCTTAGCCATATAGGTTTTCATATTTACTCCTTATGTTCTGTGCTTTATAACCGATTCTTTAAAGTGTAAGATTATTTTATTATTTTATAAAAGTTCTGTCAAGTCGTTTTGTGTTGGGTTTACAAAGTTTTTTATAAATTTTGAATAATTTTTGTTTTTGCCGATTTTAAAGCGAAATTTAGCTTTTTTTAAGCGTTTTTGCTTTGAAAACTTGCGCTAAGCGCACTTACAAAACACTAAAAAGCCAACCAAGCCTCGGCAAATTGCACGGCGTACGACTAATGTAACTGTCAGTTTTTTACCAAAATTGCCTTTATGCGCTTTATTCCTGCCGACACGTTTTCTTGTTTGGCTATCTTGAACTTTCCCAAAACGCCCGTGCTCTCCGCGTGGGGACCGCCGCAAATTTCTTTGGAAAACTCTCCTATCGAATAGGTCTTAACCATTGCGCCGTACTTGCTTTCGAAAAGCCCCGTAAAGCCCTGCGCCTTTGCCTCTTCAAGCGTCATTTCACGCATTACGACGGGTACGTTCAACTCTATCTGTTCGTTTATAAGCCTCTCGACTTCGGCAACCTCTTCGGGAGTGAGCTTGCGCGAAAAATTGAAGTCGAAGCGCAACCTCTCCTCAGTAATATTGCTGCCCTTCTGCTCTATTTCGGGCGAACACACCTTTTTGAGCGCGGCGTGCAGAAGATGTGTTGCCGTATGAAGCTTAGTGGTTTCTTCCTTGTGATCGGCAAGACCGCAGGCAAACTTGCCCTCGCTGCCCTGCCTCGACTTTGCCTGATGCTCGGCAAAAGCCGCCTCGTAGCCCTTTACGTCGACAGTAAGCCCCTTTTCCCTTGCCATTTCGCTTGTTATTTCAACGGGAAAACCGTATGTGTCGTAAAGGTGGAACGCGGTTACGCCGTCTATTTCTCCGCCCTCGGGCAAAGACGCGGCTACCTTTTCAAACTCCCTAATGCCCTGTTGCAAGGTTTTGGAGAATTTAATTTCTTCCCTTTCGAGTTCCTCGTAAATTCTTGCGGAATTTTTATTCAGCTCGGGGTAAACGTCGCAATATTTATCTATTATAGTCTTTGAAACGTCTTTGAGCGACCCTTGGGGAAGCCCGATATTTCTGCCGAACCTTACGGCACGGCGGATAATTCTGCGAAGAATATATCCCTGGTCGGTATTAGAGGGAACTATTCCCTTGACATCTCCTATCATAAAAGTTGCCGTTCTGACGTGGTCGAGCACGACGCGGAAAGCGCGCATTATCTCCTCGCTTTCTCCGTACTTGCACGAAGTCAAAGACTCTATCTTGGCAATGGCGTTTTCAAATATATCCGTTTCGTAGACGCTCGACTTGCCGTTAAGTATGCAGAGAGTGCGTTCAAGTCCCATTCCCGTATCCACGTTGCGCTGTGCAAGCGGCTCGTACTTGCCCTCGGCGTTCTTGTTGTACTGCATAAACACGTCGTTCCAGATTTCGAGGAAAGTGCCCTTGGGCGCATTGTCGAAGTCGTACTCTCCCAGCTTGTCCGCTGCGGCGTGATTTCTTATAATGTGCATCTCGGTATCGGGACCGCAGGGACCCGTTGTACCTGCCGGACCCCACCAGTTCCCCGATTTGGGAAGATAATAGACGTTTTTGGGCAAAATTCCGCAGTCGAGCCATAATTTCGCGCTTTCTTCGTCCTTGGGACAGTCGGCGTCGCCTGCAAAACAGGTTACCGCTATATCCTCGACGGGTATGCCGAGATACTCGGGAGAAGTCAAAAACTCGAACGACCAGGGTATCATTTCAGCCTTAAAATAATCTCCGAGCGACCAATTGCCGAGCATTTCAAAGAAAGTCAGGTGCGAGCTGTCCCCGACTTCGTCTATATCTCCCGTTCTTACGCATTTCTGCACGTCGGTAAGGCGCGTTCCCTCGGGGTGCTTTTCACCGAGCAGATAGGGAACAAGGGGGTGCATACCTGCGGTTGTGAACAAAACCGTAGGGTCATTTTCGGGAATGAGCGAAGCCGACGGTATTATTTTATGTCCTTTGCTTTCAAAAAATTTCAGATATAAGCTTCTGAGTGTTTCAGAGGTAATTTTTTTCATTTAACTTTTACTCCAATATTATTTCTTTAATACGGTATAGCCGTCTTTTGAATCCTTTACGGTGTAGCCGAGCGCGTCAATTTCGGCACGAAGGTTGTCGGCAAGCGCAAAATCACGCAATTTTTTAGCTTCCCAACGCTGTTTTGCAAGATTTTCGACTTCAACGGGAATTTCAACAGGGTTTTTTGCCGCAACTTCGGCAAGATATCCCTCTGCATTTTTTTTGAAAAGCCCCAACAGCGAGTAAGTTTTTCTTACCTGCATTACGTCGTCGGCACAGCTTTCGTCTCCCTTTGCAAGCTTTTGCGAAATTGTTTTGAAAATTGCAAACAGCTCGGAAAGCGCAAGCGCAGTATTAAAATCCTCGTCCATGTCCGCGTTGAATTTTTTGTCTATCTCCAAATTGCCGGCTTTGCCTGTGCCGAACTTCTTTTCAACCTCTGAAATTAATTTATAAAACTCCGTAAGGTGTTTTTCGGCTTCCGGAAACAGCTCGTCGGTAATATTTATATCTTGGCGGTAATTGTTCTGCAACAGTGCGAATTTAATTGCTTCGTTGGTGTATTTTTTGAGTAAGTCCTCCAAAAGCAAACTGTTGCCGAGGCTCTTTGACATCTTTTGTCCGTTTACTTTTATAAGCCCGTTATGCGTCCAAAATTTTGCAAACTGTTTGCCCGTAAGGCTCTCGCTCTGCGCAATTTCGTTTTCGTGGTGGGGGAAAATGAGGTCGCGCCCGCCGCCGTGAATGTCGATTTGGTCACCGAATGCCGCATAATTCATTGCCGAACACTCGATATGCCAACCCGGTCTGCCCTTGCCCCAGGGAGAACTCCAATAAATTTCCCCTTCCTTGGCGCTTTTCCAAAGCGCAAAGTCGGCAGGATCGCGCTTTTCGTCGTTATTTTCAACGCGAACACCGTCGAGCATATCTTCAACCGAGCGGTTTGAAAGGCAGCCGTAGCGCTTGAAACTTGCGACGGAAAAATACACATCGCCGCACGGCGCGGCGTAAGCGTTGCCCTTTTGAATGAGTTTTGATATAAAATTTATAATATTGTCTATGTTTTGAGTAGCTTTTAGCCAGAGAGTAGGCTCGCCGACGTCCATTTCCGACATAGTAGCGTCTATTTTTTTTATCATAGCCGCAGCGTATTCGTCGGCAGGAATGCCCGTTTCTTTGCTTTTTGCTATAATCTTGTCGTCAACGTCGGTATAATTTCGCGCGTAAGTCACGTTATAGCCGCATTTTTCAAGGTATTTGCGCATAATATCGTAAATAAGCGCCTGATAACCGTGCCCTATGTGCGCCTCTCCGGAAACGGTAATGCCGCAGGCATACATTTTTACTTTACCCTCTTCAAGCGGTACAAATTCCTCTTTTCTGCGTGTAAGCGTGTTATAAATTCTCATTTTCGCGCCTCGAAATTATTTTTTCGTGTTTTGATTATACCCTTATTTTATTCCAAATGCAACTTATTTTAGCCGTTTTGATATAATTTAGCACTTACTTAACAAGCTTTTTAACGCAAAAAACTAACAATTTACACTAAATTAACAAAATTTTTATGTATTTACTTGACAATTTATTGTGAATATATTACAATAATAAAGACATTGTAAGTTTAAAGCGACTTTCTGTACAACAAAATTGAACAAATTTGTCAAAAATATTTAATTATTCGGAGGACGTATGAAGAGAGAAAGAATCGAAGACATTGCCGATATCTTGGATAAGCGCGGCAAGATGACGCTGGAACAGTTGGAAGAAGTTTTCCCCAACGTTTCCCAAATGACCTTGCGCCGAGATTTATTTCAGCTTGAAGAGGACGGGCGCATCATACGCATTCGCGGCGGCGCTATGTCCGTCAAGGAAGTGCAAAAAGTTTCGGGTGAGGCATACACGAAAAAGACGACCATAAATACGGACGCAAAAATAATTATAGCACAAAAAGCCGCCGGACTTATCGACGAGGGCACCTGCGTGTTTCTTGACGGCGGAACGACGGCAATGTACCTTGCAAAGGAAATGCCCGATTTGAACTGCCACGTCTTTACAAACGGCATTGCGGTTGCAATGGAACTCGCGCAGAAAAAGAATATAAATATAACGGTTGTAGGCGGTCAGCTTATGAAGGATAACCTTTCCACCTCTTCACCCACTTCAAAAACTTATTTCGAGTCAACCAACTTTGAAATTGCCATTGTTTCGGCAACCGCGTTTACTCCCGAACAGGGATTTTCGTGCAATTCGCAGATTGAAAGCGAGCTTTTAAAGGACGTATTCAGAAAGGCAAGACAAGTCTATATGATGCTCGACAGCTCGAAAATAGGCAAAATAAACCCCTATACGTTTGCAAGAATCGAAGATATAGACGTGCTTATTTCAGACGACCACTTCCCCAAAGAGAGTAAGGAACTGTTTGAAAAACACAACATCGTAGTTATGTAAATAAATAATAACCCTACGCCTCTGCCCAAAATTGGGCAGAGGCGTTTTTAATAATCTCTTCTACCGCATAATACGTCTATGCTCACGTCAAAAAAATCAGCAAGCCTCCAACATTCCATAATACTCGGTTCGTTAAGTCCCTGTTCCCACCTCGATAAATTTGCCTGACTTGTCCCTATTTCCTTTGCAAGCCGCCGCTGAGACAGGCTCAAAGTAGTCCTAAGTTCTGCTATTCTGTTATTTTTAAAGCTTAAAATCATAATTTTATGTTATACACTAATGTATCAAAATACTTGACAGATACATATTTGTATCATATAATGATTTTAACTTATACATAGGAGGTTTCAAATGGACAACAAACTTGCACGCTTTTTGCTAACTTTCTTTCTTGGGTGGATTGGCAGTATCATCATCAACCATACTTCGCTTAAACCCGAAGGCTTCACTTCAAGGTCGTTAGCCTATTTCTTCCTTTCGCTTGTTACGTTGGGAATTTACGGGCTTGTAGCATCAATCTGCAACTTGACGTTCGACCCTGATAAGGCGTCAAATATCGGCTATATCAAAGAAAATTAATAAAAAAGGCGTAACTTGAGTTACGCCTTTTTTATTAATCGCTCCATTTGTGCTTATTTAAAACTCTGTCCTTTATATCGTCGTAATATTCAAAATACTTTTCGCGTATCTGTTCGGGCGTCATCGAAGGGTCAATAAGTCCCAACATTTCGTCAAGCTCTTCGGGTGAAAAGTCGGAAAGGCAAAACTCCCCGTCAAAAGCCTGCGCAAGTTTCATCAAATCCCAGTTTGTAGCTTTCATAAATTGCCCTCCTCGTATATCAGTTGCGCCGACATAATCTCCGCGTCAAACCGCTGCGAGATATGCTCGCATTTGCAAGTGAACATATAGAATGCCGAGTATCCCTCTCCGTAAAGCGTTTCAAGATTGCCCAAGCCCTTAGAAATAATTACGTCGCTCTCACTTAAAAGCCGCACGGTGTCGCGGTTTATTTGCTTTAAATAAGTGCCGGGAACGTCGGTGCCGTTGTCGATAACTCGCGAAAATTCGCTAAGATTTATAAATTCGGCGTCCGCTCGCGTCACGTCGTTTATTATGTCGGAGCCGCGCACGACCGAGTTGACAAAAATATGCGGATATTGCCGCAAAATGACGCGTATAAGAATTTTATCGAGCACTATTTCTCCGCAGTTGTCGTGCAGAACGCAAAGCGACTTTGCGGTTTTTAGCTTTGATTTTAAAAGACACAAGGTTTGCTCGTCGGGATTTGCGCGCTCCGCAGCCTTTACTACCGTATCAACCGCACCCTCGTCCAAATCAGGCAGACGCGCAAAATCGATATAATTTGCAGCCATAGCAAACTTAACCGCTTCACGCAAAGGGTCGTCGCAGGCACATACCTTGGAAAATATTTGCTTTTCCATTGCAAGCAATTTGCCGTTAAAGAGCCTCCTTTCATTTGAATAGTCAATACCGCAGCCGTAAATTTTGCGGTGCAACCTGTCGATATCGCGCATTAAAAGAGGCGCGCAATAATTTTCGGGCGGCGCCGTGCAAAGCAACTTAACTCCGCTCTTGAACTGCTCGAACCTATCATCGGCGCCGTTCTGCCTTTCAACTTTTTTTAACTGACTGTTATACAGGCAGCCTTTACATTCCTCGTCAAGTAACATAACAACAGTATATCACTTATCTTGCGGCTCGGCAACCGCGCAATAACCGAATTATATATTTTTTTTAAAATTGCTTGCAAATTTATCCATATTGTGTTAAAATTATTCTGCGCTACAATTTAATTTGATCACCATTCAGGGCTACAACTCGGCAAAGTTGTATCCTAAATTTTCCTGTATGGTGAAAATTGTAGCGCAACTTAAAGGGTACACTTGCAGGCGCCCTTTAAGGGCGCTTTTTTAATACAAAAAATAACTTTCAGGAGATAAAAATGAAAAACAAACTTTTACTATCTATTCTGACAGGTGCGGCGGCAATTTGCCTTACACTTGTAACAGCTTGCACTCAGCCACCCGTCATCCCCGCGCCTCCGCCGGAGGAAGAAAATCCACCCGAAGAGGAAATACCTTCGGATAAATTGGAGTTCAAAATGCTTGACGACAAAAAAAGCTATGCGCTCGTTAACTTGGGGAAATACGAAAAAACAAGCTATACGATTCCCTCATCATATGAAAATTTGCCCGTTACCGAAATTGGGGACAGCGTGTTCAAAGGACGCGTTCAGCTTACGGAAATAATTATTCCCGATACCATTACAAGTATAGGAAACAGCGCGTTTCAAGGGCTTATCAATCTTAAAAGTATCGATTTGCCCAACAGCCTAAAACAAATAGGCAATCAGGCGTTTTTTGAATGTCAAGCAATTACCGAAATAAATATACCCGATAAGGTCGACTTTATTGGGGAGTATTGCTTCTACAATTGCACTGCGCTTACGACAATAGAATTATCTTCGGCTATAACGCAGCTTTCGACAGGTCTGTTCTTTGACTGCGAAAATTTGATAAATCTTACAATTTCGGATAATCTTAAAGCCATAGGGGAATTTACTTTCAGCGGCTGCAAAACGCTTGTAACCTTTGAAATTCCATTAGCGGTTGAAAATATCGGAAAATATGCATTCCGCGATTGCAGTGCATTGACGGAAATTTCAATTCCAAAAAAAGTTACGGCAATCAACGAGTTTACTTTTAGCGGCTGCGATAATCTTACTGAGGTAACTTTTACTGACAGTGTTACCCAAATCGCAAGTTACGCTTTTAATAACTGTGTATCACTTGAGTATATTAATTTTGAAGGAACGCCCGACTCATGGCAATCAATTAATAAGAAAACCGGCTGGGACAGCAACTGCGGAAATTATTCAGTAAATTATTTAAAATAAGAAAAAGAACTCAGACTTTTGTCTGAGTTCTTTTTTTAATGAAATCCGGCAACTACCGTATCTTGCGGGGTTAAAACCCAACTACATCAGGCGTAAACGAGCTTAACTTCTGTGTTCGGTATGGGAACAGGTGGATCCTCGTTGCAATCATCACCGGAATGGTTATATAACAGCTTGCGCTGATAATATACTTATTTTTTCGCTAAGTTTGCTGCACCAAACTTTCGCGACGTTCTCTATTACGTTTGCTCGCAATAAAAAACAATTTTCAACTCCGCTTTTCCGCGAGAATTTGAAAATTGACAACTGCATAGTTAAGAAAGAGAGAGAAAATAGCCAAAAAGGACTTAAAAGTTGCTC
>CAJUMW010000001.1:185794-198028 GCA_910587625.1 uncultured Christensenellaceae bacterium | reverse complement strand
AAGAAACAGCCCGTTCCTGAAAGGGACGTAGGTTGAAACGGGTTTGCCGCCCGTTACGGAAATCTGTTCGGCATAGCTTTGCAAAGGTATTTCATTGGGCGACTCCGCCAAAAGCGAACAGTCCGAACCTTCGAATATTATAGAAAGGTCAAGCCGCTTTAAAGCAACGCCGTAAAAGCCGGCAACTTTTTGCGCGGCGTCGAGTTCTTTACTGTGTTTCTGACCATAATAAACGCAAAGGGCTAAAACTTCCGTCGCGCCGTATTTTTGAACCGCAAGTCCCAGACATGTTGCGCTGTCCACTCCGCCGCTTAATAAAACGAGTGCTTTCATACCCTGTCCCTCAAAAGATTTTGCAGGGAAACATTGTCTTTGAACGCGCCGAAGTAATTTTCGGTAACCGTCTTTGACGATACGTTTTTTATCCCGCGCGAAGTCATACAGCTGTGACAGCCTTCTATCCTTACGCCGACGTCGGGAGATAAAGCCGCAAGCGAAATTATCTCGGCAATGTCCCGTCCCAAACGCTCCTGCAATTGCAGCCGCTTTGCCGCCATATCGCAGATGCGCGCGATTTTGCTAAGCCCCAGGACTCTTCCGCGCGGGACGTACGCCACGTCGACTTTCATATCGTACATAAGCGCCATATGATGCTCGCAATAGCTGAACACGCTTATGTCCTTTATGACCACTGCGCCGTCCGAATTCGGGTCGGACGGAACTTCGAAAGTTTTTCCGAACATTTCCGCAATTTCGCGGTTGGTGTATTTTATACCTTCAAACGCTTCTTCGTACATTCGCGCTACGCGGGAAGGCGTTTCGCGCAGACCTTCCCTGTCGGGATCTTCGCCTATAGCGACCAATAACCCGCGGATATGTTTTTCTATTTCTTTAATATCCATACTTTCTCCTATACCCCGCGCATATCGGGCTCCCAAATAATTTTATGCAACTGCAATTGCAGGCGTACGCCGTTAAGCTTACGCTCTTTCATAAACTCCGCTATTTCTTCGGGCTTGATTTTTCCAAACACGGGGCTGAAATAAACGCGGCACCTGTCTGTAAGTCCGTACTCGTTTATAATCTCTTCCGCACGCACCAAATCGCGCTTATCCCCGACCACAAACTTGACCGCGTCACTTAACGTAAGGTAAGAAAAGTTTTCGGTAAGCATATTTTTTTCCATTCCGCTTGAAGGAAGTTTATAATCGGCGGTAACCGCGGGACGGGGCGAAAGGGAAACGATATCTTTCAACGGCGCGCTTCCGTTGGTTTCTATTTCGACTTCCGCGCCGGACGCTCCCAGAAGTTCTATAAGATAGGCAACATCCGCCTGCAAAAGCGGTTCTCCGCCCGTCAGGGTAACGTTTTTTATGCCCGTCGATTTCACGTATGCAACAAGCTCTTCCGCAGAAATAAGTTCGCATTTTACGTCGACTGTATTCGCCCAGCGCGTGTCGCAGTAGCTGCAATTGAGATTACAGCCGCAAAACCGCAAAAACACGGCAAGTTCGCCGGCGCGCGGCCCTTCACCGTTTATACTTACAAATTTTTCGGCAACTTTAAAACAGCACATATCACTCACCGTATACCGCGCAGTTTTCGGGTGACTCGTACACGGTCACGCAGGAAACGGGCATACCCTTTTTGCAAAGGTCGGCAAATATGTACGCGGCAAAGTTTTCTGCAGTGGGTCTGAAATGCGTTTCAACCAATGAAAAACCTTCTTCTTTGAGCGCGGCAACGGTTGCCGGTTTAAGGGTATTTTTTTCGTAAATAAGCGTATGGTCAAAACCTTCCGCAATCTCTTTTACCGCCTGCTTGAAATCGCCGAAGTCCACAAGCATACCGCGCTTTTCGCCGCTCCCCTGCAATTTGCCGCTGCTTATCTTTACTTCCACAATCCAATGATGACCGTGGATATTTGAGCATTTGCCGTTATATCCGTGAAGAAAGTGCGCGCTGTCGAAACAGGCCGAAGTTTTTAAATAATACATATCTCTCCCTTTGCGCAAAAAAATACAGCCGCGACAAAACGACTGCACCTAAAAAGACTATCCCCATTCAGATGCCCTGGTTTTGTTTAACGACAGGATGGCGCAAACGAACTGTCCGTTTAATTGACTATATAATACCACGCCGCAACGCATATGTCAACTCAACCGAAGCGCTACTTATCATTAATCTTGACAAAAAGGCACACGTTTGCGTGTGCCTTATAATAATTAAGTAAAAGTTAACCTTATAAAATGTGTTTTGCTTTTATTTTTCAATAAAATAGGTTTTTCGAAGCCGTGCATATTTATTGCGTTGGGGCAATACTGCGGCTCAAGACAAAAACCGGCGTATTTATTGTAAATGCCGCTTTTGCCCGTAACGCTGTTTAATTGTCCGCCTGTATAGAGCTGCAAACACGGCATATCTGTATCAAAGTCCATTTTAATGCCCGTCACTTCACTTTCCGCATGCGCGGCGTGCTCGTCGTTTAATATAAAGTTATGGTCATAACCGAGTGTTGCCGCTAATTTTTCGGCATTTATATCCTCACATATCCTCTTTAGGCTTAAAAAATCAAGGGGCGTTCCGTTAACCGCCGTCTTATTTCCTGTAGGGATAAGTCCGCCGTCAACGGGAGTATAGTAATTTGCATTAATCCGCAACAGATTATTTAAGCATACACCGCTTTGTTCTCCGTCCAAATTAAAATATGTATGATTGGTAGGGCACCACAACGTATCTTTATCGCTGACAGCATGATACTCGATTATTAGCGAATTATTTTCAACTGTAAACTTTACGGTAAAATTTAAATTGCCCGGATAGTTCTCCTCACCGTCATAGCTTTTATATTGCATTTTAATACAATTGTCGGTAAGTTCGATTACACTGAATAACTTTTTATCGAAGCCCTCGTTTCCTCCGTGCAAGTGATTTTTTCCGCTGTTTGTATTTAATTGATAATCTTTGCCGTTAAGAGTAAACCTGCCGTTTGCTATTCTGTTTACAAGTCTGCCGATAGTTGCGCCGGCATAGCAACCGCTCTTTAAATAGTCGCTTACGCTGTTAAATCCCAACGCTATATCGACGCCGTTTACGCGTAAGGCGTTTATTCTTGCCCCCGCCTCGCAGATGTCTACTTCGACGTTTGCGTCTTTTAACGTGTAAAGATAGATTTGTTTGCCGTTAATTTCATCGTACAGTTTTTTCATATATAATAGTATTTTGACCGCTATAATTTTGTTATAATAATGCCGTCCGAAATTTCAGTATCGTAAAACTCTGCCCTATATCCCGTAGCTTTAAGATATGAATTAAAGGTAAATTCCTTGAACTCGTCTATACATTTTGTCTTTACAAGCGAAATTGTGCAACCGCCGAACCCCCCGCCTATAAGCCGCGAACCTATACAGCAGCTCTGTGTCTGCGCCGCTTCTACAAGTGCGTCGGGTTCCCTGCCCGTTACTTCGTAATTATCTCTTAAGGACGCGTGGGATTTATTTAAAAGTTCGCCGAGTATTTGCACATTGCCGGCTTTTAATGCTTGCGTTGCCAAACAGACTCGCTCGCACTCGTTTACAATATGCTCCAAACGCTTTCTTAATATCCCTGTCAGTTCCGCACCGTATTTTTTGAAATCGGCAAGATTCAGTTCGGCAAGGCACTTTATATCTAAATGCTGTTGCAGCATCTTTAACGCCCTTTCCGTTTCCTCGCGCCGCTCGTTATACTTGCTCTCTATTAAGCTGTGCGGCTTATTGCAGTTGGTTATTACAAGCGAGTAATCGCCCAATAGAAGCGGCAAATACTCGCACTCCAACGTGTTGCAATCCAACAGCATTACGCTGTCCTTCTTTCCGCAAGCCGATGCGTATTGGTCCATTATTCCGCAGTTTACGCCCGTATATTCTCTTTCCGCCTGTTGCGCCTTTAACGCAATATCTACTTTATCCAAAGGCTCGCCCGCGAGCGTTGCGAGCGCAGCTATAGTGCTTACTTCTATCGCCGCTGAACTTGAAAGTCCGCTGCCGAAAGGAACGGTGCAGTCGTGCAACATATCGCAGCCTATTACCTTATGCCCTGCACGTTGCCACATAAGCGCGGCGCCCGCTTGGTAGTTGCCGTATTTTAAGCCCTTGTAGCTTTCGAGTTTATCAATATCCAAAGTTACTTTATCGGGCAAGGTAGTCCAAGATAAATTGATTTTATTAGTGCCGTTGGGGCGGATATATACCGTGTTTTTGAGCGAAAGTGCCACAGGCATTACCTTGCCCCCGCAGTAGTCTATGTGTTCGCCTATAAGGTTGATTCGCCCCGCCGCGCTTACTTTGTATTCATATTCTTTCATATTTCAAATCCTGCCCCCTGTAAAAATTCAAGCAAGTAATTTTCTTCTTTAAATACTGCCGTATTTTCAAGTATTCTGTAACAGATGCTACCCAATTCTTCCTGCATTGCTTTGTGTATATCCGAGTATTTTTCGCTTTCGTATAATGCCTTTGCTTCTTGATAAACGAGCTTAAACGCGTCATATTCGGGGGGCAATGCTCTTTTTGACTTAATAATTTCCTCTATCTCCGCAAGTTCTTGCTCCAACCTGCCGGGGAGAATAAACAGTCCCTGAGCTTCTATAAGTCCTATGCTCTCTTTCTTTATCGAGTGATATTCCGGATGCGCGTGGAATACTCCGTCCGGGTATTTTTCGCTCGTAATATTACTGCGAAGTATGATATTCATCTCGTAATGCGTTGCCGTCTTTATTACCGTGGGACTTATTGCGTTATGTACTCCGCTCTTATCCTGCGCTATTATACCGAGTTTTACGTTACTGTAATTTATCCACGACTCGCGAAGTCTGTCTGCTATGTCGATTATTTCGTTGCGCTTTTCGCTTTGTATTCTTATTACTGTTCCCGGCCAATCGAGTATGCCTACGGTCACATACGGAAATTTCTTATCTAATATTTTTGTCTTTATCTTTGCCCTGTGCAATGGCAAAACTTCCCCTCCGCCCTGATAGTGGTCGTGGGCTAACACACTTCCGCCTATCCTCTCCAAAGGCGCGTTACAGCCTATGAAATAGTGCGGAAACTTATCTACGAAATCTAAAAGATTACATAACGTTCCCCTGTCTATGTGCATTGGTATATGCTCGCAGTTTACCGCTATACCGTGTTCGTTAAAATATCCGAAAGGAGAGTACTGCCAAAACCAAGGTTTGGAACCGAGCGTCAATGATATTGTTCTCAGGTTGCGCTTATTCTTTGCGCCGAAACCCTCGTTCTCGCGGCAGATTACGCACTTGCAAAAACCGCCGTCCACGCTGTTGCCCGCCTTTGCTTTTTTAGGGTCGCGGAATTCGGGCTTAGCTTTGTTTATGGTTATAGTTAAACCGTTGGCGCAATCGAAGCGCGGATTTTTATCAAGCACGTCTTTTTTGACGTATTTATTATAAACGCAATAGTTATACAGCCACTCGGTTGCCGCTTTACTGCCGCACTCCTTGTAAATATGCGCAAAGCGTTCATCTATTTCAGACGGCAACAGGGATAGTTCACCGTAAATTGCGTCCTCTAACTGCGCGCTCTCCAAGCCGCTTTGCATAATGTCCAACAGCCTGTTTGACTTATATTGCTCATCCCGCGCTTTAAGCTCTAACTTAGCTTTTGCATACTCTATTAATTTTTTTATTTCTTTTTGTTCCATAGTTATTAATTTTTCACGCTTCAAATGTTTCAATATATATTGTAATGCCAAACCTTAACATAATCAAGTAAATTTTCACTTTAAAATTATTAATTAAGCAGTTTATTCGGTTGAGTAATTGACTATTTTTCATATTTTGCGTATAATTAAATTATAATGAATGAAAAAAAGTTTTCCGAACACAAGATAACTAAAAAAGACGTATGCGATTTTATAGTACGATACGCAATTATTACGCTTGGCTGCATTATTTACTCGCTTGGCGTTTCGCTATTTCTTGACGCAAACAATTTTGCTTCGGGTGGAATTACAGGCGTTGCAATAATTATCAACTATATAATTAAAGCAGCTTCCGGATTTGATTTTTCCACAGGTATTCTTATTATAATATTAAATGTACCTATATTTGTTTTGGGTGCGATTTACTTCGGTAAAAAGTTTATTATTTCGACCGCCTACGCCACCGTTACGTCGTCTGCTCTGATGTATCTTTGGGAGTTTGTTTTTGAAAGCTATTTGCCCATAACCGAAAGTATGTTGCTTGCTGCGCTTGTTGGCGGCGCTATGTTCGGTATAGGCTTGGGATTTATTTTCAGAATGGGCAGTTCTACTGGCGGCACCGATATAATAGTTAAAATTTGCAGAAAAAAATTCAGATATTTAAGAATGGGATTTATATCTCTTATCATCGATATGAGTATAGTGCTGACGTCTGCAATTGTATATTGGGCGTTCGGTATGGAAAACTTTTTTGAAAATACCTGTTACACTGCTATTTCAATTGTAGTATTTACAACGCTTTTCGACCTTGTGCTTTACGGCGGAAATACCGCAAAACTTGCGTATATAATTACGACTCACGACAAAGCTCCCGAAATTACATCTAAAATTCTTGCCGAGCTTGACATAGGCGCAACGTTTATCGACGGAGAGGGCGCATACACGGGCAACGAGAAGCGCATAATCTTGTGCGCGGTTAAAAATTACCTTTTTCCAAAACTTAAGGATATTGTTAAAGCGCACGACCCGAACGCATTTGTGATAGTCACAAGCGCCAAAGAAATTTACGGTGAAGGATATTTGGGGCATTTTGACGACGAACTGTAATTTAGCATAATTGCACGATAAAATAAGTATAATTTTTATAAATATGAAAGATTTTTTTAAACTATTTGCTACTGGCGCTTTGATAGGCATTGCAATGATTATACCCGGAGTAAGCGGCGGAACGCTAGCCGTTTTGATGGGCGTTTACGACAGGCTTATCGGCGCCATAAGCGACTTGCGGCGTGACTTTAAAAAAAATATAGTCTTTTTATTGCCGATAATTTTTGGGGCGGTTGTCGGAATTGCCGCAATGTACTTCCCCCTCTACTATGCGCTTAAATACGCAAAACTGCCGACAATTTTATTGTTTACAGGTCTTATGGCAGGCTCGATGCCCAAGCTTTTTAAGGACTCGATAAAGAGAGGTTTCAAGCCTACCGACATTGTCGCTTTTTTAATTCCCGTGGCGGTAGTTGTAGGAATTTGCTTTATACCTTCGTTGGGTGACGTAAATTTGGGCGCGGATATGCCCGTTGGCGGTTATTTTCTGTTGATAATTATGGGCGCGCTTGCATCGTGTGCGCTTGTTGTGCCCGGGGTAAGCGGTTCGCTTTTAATGTTTATCTTCGGCTATTATCAACCAATTTTGGATACCGTTCGCGCGATATTCGGTAATTTCTGGCACTCGTTCGGCGTGCTGGCACTGTTTGCAATAGGGCTTATCGTAGGATTTTTCAGTATTGCAAAGCTTATGAAATTCTTTATGAATAAGTTTCCGCGCGGCACGGGTTGGGCAATAAACGGATTTGTACTCGGTTCGATTCCCGCAATACTTTTGACCGATGAATTTGCCTCCTCCACCTTTGACGCTTTGAATATTTCAATAGGCGTAATCCTTTGCCTATTCGGAGCAATAGCTACCTATGCCCTGACCGCCTATGTTGAATCAAAGACAAAAAAGCAAGATATCATTGAAGAAAATTAAATGTTTTGATTAAAAATAAAACCGTACGGCACTAACGCACCGTACGGTTTTTTCATTACATTTTATTTAACTTCTTCATCCGAACCCAAAACCGAATTAAAGTTGGGGTTGATTATGGGGGACATATTCTTATATTCCTTTACGCCCGTGCCGGCAGGAATAAGCTTACCTATTATAACGTTCTCTTTAAGACCGATAAGAGGGTCTACCTTGTTTTTGATCGCCGCGTCCGTAAGCACTCTTGCCGTTTCCTGGAAGGAAGCCGCCGACAGGAACGAGTCGGTAGAGAGAGCTGCCTTGGTAATACCGAGCAGTACGCGCTTTTGAAGCGCGGGTGTGCCGCCATTTTCGATTGCCGTCCGGTTCTCCTCTTCAACGGTAAACATATCTACCGTTTCTCCGGGTAAAAGATTTGTCGAACCTGCACTCTCTATCCTTACCTTTCTAAGCATCTGGCGCACAATAATTTCGACGTGTTTGTCGTTAATGTCAACGCCCTGCGAACGGTAAACGGACTGAACCTGTTCCAAAATATAGTCCTGTACGCCCTTTACGCCCGAAACCCTTAAAATATCCTGAGGATATACCGAGCCTGCATTTAATATTGTGCCGGGTTGAACTATGTCGCCGTTTCTTATCAAAAGCTCGGCGTTGAAAGGCAAAGAATATTCCTTCTTTACTTCCTTGGTTACGGGGTCGCGCACTATAACGTGCTTCAAATTGTCCTTATCGTCAACGGTTGCAACGCCCGAAACTTCGCAAAGCGTCGAACAGCCCTTGGGTTTACGCGCCTCGAAGAGCTCTTCGACACGGGGAAGACCTTGTGTAATATCTCCCGTAGCCGCGATACCGCCCGTATGGAAGGTACGCATTGTAAGCTGTGTACCGGGCTCGCCGATTGACTGAGCCGCGATTACGCCGACAGCTTCACCCGTCTGAACGGGCGTGTTGGTAGCCATATTTTTGCCGTAGCACTTTGCGCATACGCCGTAACGCGAGTTACAGGTAAATACCGAGCGAATGGAAACTTCTTCGATGCCTGCCGCAACAATTTCTTTTGCGAGCGCGTCCGTGACGAAACAGTTCTGCTCGACAAGCACATTGCCGTTCTTATCCTTGACGTCCTCGGAAACAAATCTGCCTTGAATTCTGTCCTCGAGCCCCTCGATTGTTTCTCCGTTAGGTCCGATAATTGCACGTACTTTCATACCGCGAGGCTTTTTGCTGCCTGCCATACAGTCGTCTTCTCTGACTATTACGTCCTGCGATACGTCGACAAGACGCCTTGTAAGATATCCAGAGTCAGCCGTTTTAAGCGCGGTATCCGCAAGACCCTTACGTCCGCCGTGCGAGGAAATGAAGTACTCAAGAACGCTAAGTCCCTGTCTGAAACATGACTTAACGGGAACCTCGATCTTTTTACCCTGAGGGTTAACCATCAGTCCGCGCATACCCGAAAGCTGCTTCATCTGGTCGATTGAACCGCGCGCACCCGAGTTTGCCATCATCCAAATGGGATTGAACTTATCGAGCGACTTTTTCAAAGCGTCGGTAACTCTGTCGGTTGCGTCGTCCCATGCGTTGATTACGGCGTTGTAACGCTCTTCTTCACGCAAAAGACCTCTTTGATACTTCTTTTCGATTTTAATGACGTTTTCTTCGGTTTCTGCAACAATCTGCTTTTTAGCGTCGGGGATATGCATATCGAATACCGAAGTAGTTATTGCGCCGACGGTTGAATATTTATAGCCGAGCGTCTTAATTTTGTCAAGAATGTCCGCCGCGCGAGGCGCGCCGCCCGTCTTAAAGCAACGCTCTACAATTTTGCCGAGCTGCTTTTTACCGACAGCTACATTACCGCCGAGGAACTCGTATGAAATTTCGTATTTGAGATAGTCCTCTTTACTGTTGCGCTCGACAAAGCCCAAGTCCTGAGGCATTTGCGAGTTAAAAATAATTCTGCCGACGGTAGTCTTTACCGTGCCGGTAACGCTCTCTCCGTTGTAAGCCGAGTTCTCGTCGTCGATAACTACCGTTCTGCGAACGTAAATTTCGTCCTGCATATGGATGAGTTTAAGCTGATAAGCTATCATAGCCTCATCCTCGGAAATATATGCGCCGGGGACGTACTTTTCAGCGCCCTCGTCGTGTTCTCCGCACTCGTAATACCTGTCTCCGACGTAGTGGTAGTACTTGCCCTCCTCACGTCTTATAATAGTAAGGTAGTACGCGCCCATAACCATATCCTGCGAGGGCTGCATAACGGGCTTACCGTCGGAAAGCTTTAAGATATTATTTGAGGAAAGCATTAAATACCTTGCCTCTGCCTGCGCCTCTACGGAAAGAGGAACGTGTACAGCCATCTGGTCGCCGTCGAAGTCGGCGTTGAACGCCGTACATACAAGGGGATGAATTTTAATTGCTCTTCCCTCGATTAAGACGGGCTCGAAAGCCTGAATCGAAAGGCGGTGCAACGTAGGCGCACGGTTCAAAAGAACGGGGTGCTCTTTAATGACCTCTTCCAATACGTCCCAAACGAAAGGCTTAGCCTTTTCGACTGTGCGCTTCGCGCTTTTGATATTATGGCATTGACCGCTTTCTACAAGCTTTTTCATAACAAAGGGCTTGAAAAGCTCTATTGCCATTTCTTTGGGAAGTCCGCATTGATAGAGTTTTAGTTCGGGACCTACGACGATAACCGAACGTCCCGAGTAGTCGACACGCTTGCCGAGAAGGTTTTGACGGAAACGACCCTGTTTGCCGCGAAGCATGCCGGACAGAGATTTGAGCTCTCTGTTGGAAGGGCCTGAAAGCGCCTTGCCGCGTCTGCCGTTGTCGATGAGCGCGTCAACCGCCTCCTGCAACATACGCTTTTCGTTCTTAACTATCATATCGGGCGCGCCGAGTTCCATCATTCTCTTTAAGCGGTTGTTGCGGTTAATTACTCTTCTGTACAAGTCATTCAAGTCCGACGAAGCAAATCTGCCGCCGTCGAGCTGAACCATGGGACGAATTTCGGGGGGAAGAACGGGAAGCACTGTAAGCACCATCCACTCGGGGCGGTTGCCGCTCTTTCTGAACGCTTCCAAAACTTCTATTCTCTTTACGGCTTTTACGCGCTTCTGGCTTGCCGTGCTGGTGTCTATTATGCGCTTTGTTTCCTCGCATTCTTTGTCGAGGTCGACAGCCATCAAAAGTTCGCGGATAGCTTCGGCGCCCATTCCGACTTTAAGACCCGTGGTTTCGCTGTCACCGTATTTTTCTTCGATTTCGCGAAGTTCTTTATCGTTTATAACCTGCTTGTACTCTAAAATGGGGATTGTGCCGGGATCTATTACGACATAAGCCGCAAAATAGATTATCTGTTCCAAAGCCTTGGGGCTCATATCGAGCATAAGACCTATTCTCGAAGGAACTCCGCGGAAATACCAGATATGCGACACGGGAGCGGCAAGCTCGATGTGTCCCATTCTTTCACGCCTTACTTTTGCGCGCGTAACTTCGACGCCGCACTTTTCGCAGGTAATGCCCTTATAACGTATTCTCTTGTACTTTCCGCAATGGCATTCCCAATCCTTCATAGGTCCGAAAATGCGCTCGCAGAAAAGACCGTCCTTTTCGGGCTTTTGCGTTCTGTAATTAATTGTTTCGGGCTTAGTTACTTCACCCTTGGAAAGTTCCCTGATTTTCTCGGGGGACGCTACGCTAATTTTAATCGAATTGAAATCGTTTAATTCAAACATTTATTGACCTGCCTTATTTCTCTTCGTCATCGTCGCCGTCAGTGCCGATGTCATCGTCTTGCTCGTTGAAATCAAGGTCCTCGTCCTCGTCGAAGAGAGTGAACTTGTCGTTCAACTCATCGTCGTCGCCGAAGTCGAGGTCGTCGTCCTCGTCAAACAATTCTTTGCTGGTAAAGTCGTCCTCGTCGTTGTCGAATATCGAAACGGGTTCAAGGTCGAGTTCTTCGTCCTCGTCCTCACCTGTAATGTCGAACTCGGTAACGGGGATAGAATCGTCGATAGCCTGAGCTTCGCGCGCTCTCGCGGTAGGAATAGCGTCGTCATCGTCGTCAAGCTCGCGAATAATAAGCTCTTCTCCAGACTCGGTTAAAACTTTTACGTCAAGCGCAAGAGATTGGAGTTCCTTTAAAAGTACCTTGAAGGCTTCGGGTATGCCGGGCTCGGAAATATTGTTTCCCTTGACTATGCTCTCATAGGTCTTTACACGTCCTACAATATCGTCCGACTTGACGGTAAGAATTTCCTGCAAGATGTGCGCCGCGCCGTAAGCCTCGAGCGCCCAAACTTCCATTTCTCCGAAACGCTGTCCGCCGAACTGAGCTTTACCGCCGAGGGGCTGCTGAGTTACAAGACTGTAAGGGCCTATCGAACGAGCGTGAATTTTATCGTCGACAAGGTGAATAAGCTTAATCATATACTGTACGCCGACAGTTACACGGTTTTCAAAGGGTTCGCCCGTTCTGCCGTCGTAAACTT
>CAJUMW010000001.1:174529-185784 GCA_910587625.1 uncultured Christensenellaceae bacterium | reverse complement strand
CGACTTTGCCTTCGGGATTTAAGAGATTATTTTCTTCGAACAGTTTTTTAATATCCTGCTCGGTTGCTCCGTCGAATACGGGGGTCGCAATTTTCCAGCCGAGCTGTTTGCAGACAAGACCGAGGTGCACTTCAAGTACCTGTCCGATATTCATACGCGAAGGAACGCCGAGGGGGTTCAACACAATTTGCAAGGGTGTGCCGTCCGCAAGGAAAGGCATATCCGCCTGCGAGAGCACGCGCGAAATAACGCCCTTGTTACCGTGGCGGCCCGCCATTTTGTCGCCTATCTGAATTTTACGCTTTTGAGCAATATATACGCGCACAAGCTTGGAAACACCGGGGGAAAGCTCGTCCTTATTTTCACGCGTGAATATTTTGACGTCGACAACTATGCCGCCCTCTCCGTGAGGAACTTTCAACGACGTGTCGCGCACTTCTCTCGACTTGTCGCCGAATATTGCGCGGAGAAGTCTTTCCTCGGGGGTAAGCTCGGTTTCTCCCTTGGGCGTAACCTTACCTACGAGAATGTCTCCGGGCTGAACTTCTGCACCGACTCTTATAATGCCGTCTGCGTCGAGGTCTTTAAGCGCGTCGTCCGAAACGTTGGGAATGTCCCTTGTAATTTCTTCGGCGCCGAGCTTGGTATCTCTCGCTTCGGTTTCGTACTCTTCAATGTGGATTGACGTGAACACGTCGTCCTGAACAAGCTTTTCGGAGATTAGGATAGCGTCCTCGTAGTTATAGCCCTCCCACTCCATATAACCTATTAATATATTCTTACCGAGCGCAAGCTCTCCGTTGTTGGTTGCGGGACCGTCCGCGATAATTTCTCCCTCTTCAACTCTGTCGCCCGTATTGATTATGGGGCGCTGGTTAAGACAGGTACACTGGTTTGAACGCTGGAATTTCTTTAAAGGATACTCCTCGATAAAACCGTTTTCCTCGCGGATTTTAATGCAGCTGGACGAAACGCCAACAGCTACGCCGGCTTTCTTTGCGCGAACCATAACGCCGCTGTCGCGCGCGATTGCATGCTCGATACCCGTTGCGACTATAGCGCTTTCGGTCTTCATAAGGGGAACTGCCTGACGCTGCATGTTCGAGCCCATGAGTGCACGGTTTGTATCGTCGTTTTCAAGGAAAGGAATAAGCGCGGTTGCAACAGATACGAGCTGCTTGGGAGATACGTCCATATAGTCCATTCTATCGGGAGCGTACTGCGTAATCAAATCGCGGTGACGGCAACCTATGTGCGCATTTACAAACCTGCCGTTATCGTCCAAAGGTTCGTTTGCCTGTGCGACTATATATCTGTCCTCTTCGTCTGCGGTAAGATAATCGACGTGGTCGGTTACAACCGTGTCGATAACCTTGCCTTCGGCGTCATAGCTGTGCTCAACCTTTCTGTACGGACTCATGATAAAGCCGTACTCGTTTACCTTCGAGAAAGTGGCAAGCGAGGAAATAAGACCTATGTTCTGACCTTCCGGGGTCTCTATGGGGCAAAGTCTGCCGTAGTGTGTATGGTGAACGTCGCGGACCTCGAAAGTTGCCCTGTCGCGGTTAAGACCGCCGGGACCGAGTGCGGAAAGCTTACGCTTGTGGGTAAGTTCTGCCGCGGGATTGGTCTGGTCCATGAACTGCGACAGCTGCGACGAACCGAAGAACTCGCGGATAACCGCCGTTACGGGACGGACGTTTACGAGTCCCGAAGGGGTTACGTCTGAGGAGTCCTGCGTGGACATGCGCTCTTTAATAAGCTTTTCAAGCCTTGATATACCGATTCTGAGCTGGTTTTGCAACAGCTCTCCGACCGAACGGACGCGGCGGTTGCCGAGATGGTCGATATTGTCGATAGTGCCGATGCCGTACTGCAAATCGATATTCGAAGAAATAGCCGCAACAATATCGTCAACCGTAATGTGCTTGTGGTTGAGCTTTTCGATTACGGGCTTGATTACCTTTTTGTCATCGTCGGTCAAAGGCGCGCCGCTCTCCAAAATTTCGTTGAATTTCTTGCAGGCGGTAACGAATTTTACGCGCAGCTCTCTACGCTTTTCTCTGTTCTTTCTGTCCTCGGGCTTCTCGTCGTCGCTTTCGGGCGTTTCGGTGGTATAGAATATTGTGTTGATTTCGTCGCAGAATTTTTCGGCAACGTTTTCAACGCTATCTTCCTTGCAGCTTTCGGCAAGCTTTTGCATAAACTTGAAGTTGGGAAGATAAATCGTAGGCAAAAGCCCGAGCTCTTTGTGGCTTCTGTCGGACACTGCGGAAAACGCGCAAGTATTGTTTGCTATAATTTTGTGCTTGATTTCTCCCTGCGTAGGGTCGGAAACGAGAACGAGAACTTCGTTTACGCCGCAATTCTGCATTTCGTATGCCTGCGCCTCGGAAACGGTTTCTCCGCCGTGGAGAATAACTTCTCCCGTTTCGGGATTGTAGACGTCCTCGGCAAGTTTACAGCCGGGAAGTCTGTACGCAAGGTTGAGTTTTTTATTGAATTTATATCTGCCGACCTTTACTACGTCGTAACGACGAGGGTCGAAGAAAAGATTGTGCAAATGCTGTTTAACCGAAGCCTCGGTGGGAACTTCACCGGGACGCAGCCTTCTGTACAGCTCGATAAGACCGTCCGACTCGGACTTGGTAGTATCCTTTGCAATTGTATTTTCAATCATTTTATCGTTTGCAAACAGGTCTAAAATAGCCCTGTCCGAACCGAAGCCGAGTGCGCGAAGCAAAACGGTAGCGCAAATTTTACGCTTTCTGTCGACGTGAACCCACAAAACGCCGGAAGCGTCCTGCTCGAATTCAAGCCAAGCGCCGCGGTTGGGTATAACCGTGGTACCGTAAATTTCTTTACCGGTCTTGTCCCTTGTGGAAGCGTTGTACGAACCGGGAGAACGCACAAGCTGGGATACGATTACACGCTCGGCACCGTTTATGATAAACGAACCCGAGTCGGTCATAAGAGGGAACTCTCCCATAAACACGGGCGTGTCCAACACCTCGTCCTTTACCTTATTGACGAGCCTGACCCTAACATGCATGGGCAGAGCGTAAGTTGCGTCGCGGTTGCGGCACTCCTGCTCGCTGTATTTGGGCTTTTCATCGAACCAATGTTCGAGGAAATAAAGCTCATAGTGGTCAGAGTAGTCGGTTATGGGCATAAAGTCCTCGAAAACTTCGTCAATGCCCTCTTTCATAAACGTGTTATAGCTCGACTTTTGTATCTCTACAAGGTCGGGAATATCGATAACCTCGTTTATTTTACCGAATTTTCTCCTTTCGGTTTTGCCATACTTGTGAAGCGGTAAATTCATTAAAACGAACTCCTTGATTGTATTATCACATTTTGGCGATTTTCCGTATATATCTTTTCACCGGAAAAAATCGAAGATGTCTTTTATTTATAATTTAATCCCCTTATTCGACAGTGCGAACAATTTATTTGCACCAAGGGAGGAATGTTTTTTTATAAGCCGCAATTTTCTTTACAATTATATAAATATGGTGTATAATAATCGAGAAAAAGGGCTGAAAATGCGTAGAATTTTGTCGGTTTTTAGCGGCTGAAATATGCCGATAGTGCAAAATTCGCATTCTAATACAGTGTATTATTATATCAAGTATTTTAAAGTCCGTCAACTGATTTAAGAGCTAAATATTATGAGAATTGACAAATTTTTAAAAGTATCGAGAATTTTAAAGAGGCGCACGCTGTCGAAACAGGCTTGCGACAAGGGCAAAGTGCTTGTAAACGGCAAGGAAGTAAAGCCCGGGCACAAAATTAAAGAGGGTGATTTGGTTGAACTTCAATTTACGGGCGGCGCGCTTAAATTCAAAATTTTACAAATTAAAGAAACCGTAAAAAAGGACGAGGCGCAATCGCTTTACGAAATTGTGGAGTAATTTATGGAAATAAAAAAAATAAGCGCAATTATCTGTGCCGCCGGCAAGGGTGAACGGGCGCAATTTAATAAAAACAAGCTGCTTGCCCCACTCTTCGGCGCACCTGTCTTATACCACACCCTTAAAAAGTTCGACATAAAAGAAATTGACGAAGTTATAGTTACTTCGTCAAAGGTCGATTTAAAAGAAATTTCGGCAATTTGCGCCCCGTTCGGCTTTAAAGTTGTCGAAGGCGGCGCAACGCGTACGCAAAGCGTGAAGCGTGCGCTTGAACACGTTACGGGAGATATCGTGCTTATACACGACGGCGCACGCCCCTATGTAACTAAAGAAATTATTGTAAACTGCATTGACTCGGCACAAAAATTCGGCAGCGGAGTTTGTGCAATAAAGCTTACAGACACCGCCGTTTGCGCCGAGCTGGGGCTTGTGACCGACAGACTTAACCGCGACGACGTTTACAGAGTTCAGACTCCGCAGGCGTTTATTACCGAGGATATAAAATATGCATACTCTCTTTCGGGCAACGAAGTTTTTACCGACGACAGCGCGGTCTACGGCAAATTTATTGCACCGCCGCGCATTGTAGAGGGCAGCGAGGATAACGTAAAACTGACATTTAAACGCGACTTTGAAAGCAACTATCCCCTTCCGCTTTCCGGCAAGTTGATCGGCTTCGGTGTTGACGTGCACGCCGTGTGCGAAGGAAATTGCGTGACGCTCGGCGGAATTAAGATTGACTGCGGATTTGCGCTCGCGGCACACAGCGACGGAGACGTCGTAATTCATGCGCTTATGGACGCCTTGCTTTCCGCCGCCGGACTTAGGGACATAGGCGTATATTTTCCCGATAGCGACCCGTCGCTTTCAGGCGCCGACAGCCGCGCAATGCTTGCGAAAGTAAGGGATATATTGGGGGCAATGAAGCTTGAACCCAAAAATATTTCCATTACGGTACAGGCTGAAAAGCCAAAACTTGCGCCGCATATCGAGGATATGAAAACTACTTTATCGCAAGTTTTACATATGGATAAAAGCCGCATTGCAATAGCCGCAGGCACAAGCGAAAAGCTCGGCTTTGTGGGGCAATGCTTGGGAATCTGCGCGTATGCTGCGGTAACTTTATGCGAGGTTGAAAATGGCTAAAAACACTAAAACAACAACCGAGTTCGTCTGTTCGGAATGCGGCGCGACAAGCGCAAGATGGCTTGGCAGATGTCCCTCTTGCGGCAAGTTCAACACAATGGTCGAAGAAATTGTAAAAGCCGCCGAACCGACGACTACAAAGCGGCAAAATGCAGGCGCGAAAGCCTGCCTGCTATCTCAAATTACCTACGAAAAATACAACCGCACCCCGTCGGGAATTTCGGAATTCGACAACGTTTTGGGCGGCGGAATAGTTAAAGGGTCTCTTGTGCTCTTGGGCGGAGATCCCGGCATAGGCAAATCAACGCTGCTTACCCAGATTGCAGCGCACCTCTCGGGTAGCCACAAAGTACTGTATTTTTCCGCCGAAGAGAGTTGTTCGCAGGTAAAAATGCGCGCACAGCGATTAAACCTTAAATCGGACAACCTTTACATAATTAATGAAACTTGTATTGACAACTTGGACGACGAGCTTGACGGCGTGGAGTTTTGCATTATAGACTCCGTTCAGGCAGTTTACACCGACGACCTCTCCTCCTCTTCCGGGTCGGTAGGGCAGGTGCGCGAGTGCGCCTCGAAAATTATGCGCATTGCAAAGAGCCGCGGCATTACGTTTTTTATAGTCGGTCACGTCACAAAGGAGGGCGCGCTTGCCGGGCCCAAGGTGCTGGAGCATATTATGGACACCGTTCTATACTTCGAGGGGGAAAATCAGGAAAATTTCAGGATTTTGCGCGCAGTTAAAAACAGGTTCGGAAACGTTGCCGAAGTCGGCGTTTTTGAAATGACGGGAGAGGGAATTGTTGCCGTTACCGATTATTCGGGCGTATTCTTATCGGAGAGCCGCGGTGAGGAAGCCGGTTCAGCCGTCACACCCTCGCAGACGGGCGCAAGATGTATGAACGTTGAGGTACAGACTTTGGTTACAAAGACAACCTTCGGACAGCCGCGAAGAATGCCGCTCGGCGTAGATTACAACAAGCTTGTGCTGCTTATAGCCGTGCTTGAAAAGCGGTGTTCGCTTGCGCTTGGCGGATATGACGTATACGTAAACGCAATGGGCGGTATTAAACTCAACGAACCTGCTTGCGACCTTGCGCTTTGCGCCGCGCTTGCATCGGCATATCTCGGGCAGCCGATAGATAAATATACGGCGGTATTCGGAGAAGTGGGACTTACAGGTGAAGTGAGAGCGGTGTCATACTGCGAAAAGCGCGTTGCCGAGTGCGTAAAAATGGGTTTTAAAAAGGTACTTATACCCGCCAAAAATATGAAGTCGGTGACAAAATTTGCCGATAAAATTTCAATAGTGCCCGTACTTTACGTCAACACGATGATAAAAAACCTTTTCAAATAAAAAAGTTATTTAAAAGCGCCCCTTTGTTTCGGGGCGCTCTATTAATGTTTTATTTTCCGCTGTGGTCAAAGATTACCATATATAGACCTTTGAACATAATTTTCATATCCAGCCAAAGCGAACGCTTTTCGATATATTCAAGGTCAAGCTTGACCCACTCGTCAAACGTAACCTTGTTTCTGTCCTTCTCTATCTGCCAAAGACACAATAGTCCGCCCTTTACCGCAAGGCGCTGCTTTTGATACTCGTCATAGCACTCTACTTCCTGAGGTTCGGGGGGACGGGGCCCTACTACGCTCATCTGCCCCATGATGATATTGAGAAGCTGCAACAGCTCGTCAATGGAAAATCTTCTTAAAAACTTGCCGACCTTAGTTATTCTCGGGTCGTTTTCCATTTTAAAAGCCGGGGGATCAGCCTCGTTTAAGCCGGCGGCTATAAGCTGTTCTTTCAACTCGTCGGCGTGAGGGCACATAGTGCGGATTTTTATAAACTTAAACGGCTTACCGTCCTTACCCACGCGCGTGGAAATGTAGACGGGGCTGTGAAAATCTTCAAGCCATTTTACAAATATACAAATAAGAATAAACCAAGACAACAAAAGCAAAAGCAGCGTTGCCGAAACAATATCGAACGCGCGCTTTATAAACAGGTAAGACAAAGTTTTAAAACCCGTCTTCTTTTTTTCGGTATCTGAAACGTCGGCAGTATTTTCCGACGGTAATTCTTTATCAAAATCGGAGTTTTTATTCTCTTGCATTACAAAGCTCCTAAAACGTGAAACTATAAATTAATTATAACAAACTATTACATAAATTTCAAGTGTTTTATATAGATAAATATACTATTAATATTGTGTGCATAAAAAACAAAAAAACAACGCGCGTTACAAAGGACAATTCTCATAGAAAATAAAATGGCTGTATTTTAAAACGAGAACAAAAAGCACTCAAACAAATTGTTCGAGTGCCTTTAATTTTACATAATTAAATAAAGTTAAATTTATCATACAATTATATAGAAAAGCGTTGTTTTTTATGATTAAGACTTATCTTTGAACTGTTCAAACTCGGAGGTTGAGCCCAAAGCTATTCCGCCGCAACTGAACGAAGCGGATATTTTTACCGATCCGCGCAAATTTTTACCGCCTACCGCGTTTCCGCAGTTCATACCCGTTTTATTTAACGAGCCGCTCATTCCGCTGAAATTAGCCTTACCTATTTCGTCATAGCTGAAAGAGCTGCCGAAAAGCTTTTTGCCGTGCGCATAGTAAGTAACCGCAACCGAACACTCGACCTGAGCTGAATTTGCAATTTGTTCGCTTATACCCTCGGCATATGCAATGTAGTAATTACCTAAAATTTTCCACTGCGTGCCCGATACTTCGGTTATATCAATTACAATTTCATTTTTGACAAATACTGCATAGAGATTTACGTCCAAACTGTCGCTTTCACCGAACAGCCACTTGCTGTACTCGGTGAGCGCAGCTCCGTCCGCAATGCTTACAAAGCCGTCGTCAGTCTGCGCGAACCAGCCGAGGAAAACGTGATTTTCCACCGACATAGGCGCGAGGCTGTACTGTTGTCCGAACACCATGCTTTCCGTCTGCAAGGTGGTAATTTCCCCGTTTGCGTTTACGTCGCTCAAATATGAAAGGTTTATATTTTTACCTTCCCACTTAGCGTAATAGACGGAGTCTCCCGAAACGGTTATTTCGGTCAAGGGCATACCCGTAAATTCGGGATTGTCGTAATAGCCCATAAATTTATAGCTCGAAGGTGCGGAAACAAGCAAAGGGAGTTCGACTTTTGCACCCACGCCGTATTTCAGCGACTTAACGTATTTGCCGAGATTTTCGTCATAGCTTGCGCCCGTCATATTTATATCGGACAAAATATCGATAAAAACAGGCTGGTAAATTGCGCTGTATGTCAGCGTTTTCATAGTTGAGTCGTACACTTCGTCCCAATATTTTTCCCCCTCGACAGGCAAAAGTTCGCTTACTTCGGGAAGAACATAGGTCGAGTACGACGTATTTGTAGCAGTATTGTACAGTATGCCGTCAAGCTCGACAAGCGTTTGGAACTTAGTGTTATCGGTGTTGAGCGTGTATTCTGCTTTCGCATCGACCACAGTTATAGGCGTAGACGAGTCGAGCTTAAAGTAGGTAAGCGATAAGTCAGAAGTTAGTTTAGCCCAATCCGTCTTTTTTACTATATCGGCAAAATTATTGCCGCCGAGCACGCTGTTAAAGCTTCTCCCGCCCAGTTCGGGTATTTTGCAGCTATCCAATGACAGCGAGCTGTCCGCATAAACCGGCTTGCCGTTTATTTCGGCAATTACACCGTTGGGGTTACAGTAGCGAAGGTTGCCGTCAAAGTTCATTGAAACAATTCCCGAAACAAGATCCATAGTAGATTTTGCTATATCGAGCCCCGTTACTGTAAGCGTGCCGTCCTCATTTTTGTCTGCAATAAAGGTAATTGGAATATTTGACATAGTCATTCCCACAAGATCGGAAAGTAACTTGCCGTTTATAGCGAAATTCCACTTTTCGTAGCTTGAAGTTTGCTCGGTAGTATAGTACGCAAGAACGTATTTGAACAGATTGCCCAAGTCCCTGTTTTCGAAGTTTGCGCCTGTGCCCGACGAGCTGTCGATATTTGTAAGCTGGTCGGAAACCAACGAACCGAAGTTGAATATGAACACAATCTCGTTCATAATATCCTCGGAAAACGCCGATAAAGGCATAACGCGGTATTCTACTACGGGCGAGGCATAAGTCTTTTTATTTGTTACAAGTCCGCTCTTTTCCCAATATGTTTTCTGAATGCGCTTCAAGTAAATCATATCGTTTACGATTGAAAGATACACGTCGCTGTCGCCGTTTATAGCTATTTGACCGAGCATCTGCACGCCCTGGTAGGAAAGATGCGCGTCGACTGCCACGTTGTTGTTTTCATCGATTTTTATAGAAAGCGAGTTTATATTTAATTCAACGCCGATATTTATACCTATAACCGAAATATTTACGTTGACTTTACCCTGCAACAGGAAGTAGTCGTTCAGCTCGTAGCTTGTTTCTCCTTCCTCCGTTTTGTGAGTTGCCGAGTTGACGAACGCCTTTAAAAGGTCGCTAACTCCGTTAAAGTTAGTATATCCGCCGAGCGCCGCACTTTCGTCCGGTCTTTGAATGTTACCGTAGCTAAGCTCGACGCCGAGCGCGAGTTTGTCGGTAATTTTATCCCCGAAATACACATTGTCGAGATAAACGCCCGTAAGACGTGTTTTTTCATCGGCTGTTATCCCCTTAATAAGCTCGACCGAGATATCCCCTTCAACGTCTGTTCCGTAAATAAGCGAGCTGTCGAGCGTAAGCTTTAAGCTGTCGTTACCGCAAGCTATGCTCTTTACATAATCCTTGTTGAGGGAAATAGTGCTTTCTGTTTGACTGTCCCCGTTCTGCACAACGTCGTCCGCTGTGTTTTTCAAGCTGCCGAGCAACTCATCTATATAGTCCTTTAAGCTTTTTCCGAGTATCTGAGGAATAAGACTGTCACCGAGCGACGAGAATTGGTCCTTGGTGTAAGGAATATAATTGTCGATTAACAGACTGTCGATTATGCCCGAAATTTCCGCGACTGCGGAATTAAGCTCGTCGTTGTCCTCAAAGGAAATATTGTCAAGGTTTGCCATTGCGGCAACCATTGATACGAGCGTCAAAATATCGTCCATAGGGGCATATATCATTAACGGATCGTAATTTTCGCTGTCGGAAGCATACTTTGAAACGGATAAATAAATGTCAAGCACTCCGTCCTTTACATATCCTCCGTCCGTTACGCCGTTTGTTGAATTTGACGGCGTCGCGTCCATAACAACCAAATCGAGCGAAAGGTTGTCTGCACCCTCGACCGCACATATGAGAGCTAGATTAAAGTGTAGATAAATTTCGCTGTCAACGCTCAAACTTACGCCTTCACGCACACCGTTCTCATTTACTTTACCTGTGTTTAAGTTGACTGCCGGTTTTTTGATTTCATTGCCGTCGGCGTCGTAAGTCACTGGATTGAAGTCGTATTCGAGCAGAGCGTCAAAGCTGTATTTAACCGCGCCGTCGTTAGTAATATTTCCCGAAACGTTTACAGACAAGCTATTGCCTATAATACTCTCGACCGCGCCCCATATATTTTCAACAACGTCGATATACTCGTCGATGTCCGAAACGTCCGCAACGGCTTCGTTGCTCAACCCGACCGTCACTGTGGCATTGATTCCGAAAAGCGTTGTTTCAAGCACGGCGCCTATACCGTTTTCAAGCGTTATAGTAGCAGAAACAGGTAAAAATTCTTTACCGAGCGGAATGTTTGCGTTGGTTGAAATTTCCTTTGCGCCAACAATTAAATTCTTGATAAGTTCGCTCAAAACGTTTGACATATCGTCGGGCAATAGCTCTCCGATATCTCCGATATTTGCAGTGTCCGTTTCCGGTAAATTGATTTTTAATTTTGTATCCGCAATTTTTACAAACAGCGTTTTTTGCGTTGCATTGTAGTAAACGGCAATTTCTCCGAAATCGGCTTTAACCTGATTGAGCTTTCCGCCAATCAAATCTAACGTCACCTTACCGTTTAACTGTAACGCACCGTCTCCGAGGTTGCCCTTTTCGTCAATAATCAAACCGACGTCAAGCGTTATCCCCTCATTCATGATATCGACGTAACTATCCAAATCATCGGGAAGCGTAACTTCTTCGGTCGTCAACGCTACGTTTGCAGTAACTTTTATGCCGAACAGCTCGACTTCCGCTCCAACGTTTATGCCGCCGCTAAGCT
>CAJUMW010000001.1:168163-174429 GCA_910587625.1 uncultured Christensenellaceae bacterium | reverse complement strand
TTATATCGAGTCCGCTCAAATCTATGTTGCCGCTCGCAAGGTCCGCAACCGACACTTTATATTTGACGTTGCCGTCAGTTACATAGAGAACATTATTGTTGTAATAAATTGCAATATCTTTAAAGTCTGCGCGGATTTCCGTAAACTTTCCGTCCGTCAAGCCGATAAATACTTTTCCGTCAAGCACAAAATTTTCGACTTTAAGATTTACGTCAAGCGTTATCCCCTCATTCAAGATATCGACGTAACTATCCAGATCATCGGGAAGCGTAACTTCTTCGGTCGTCAGCGCTACGTTTGCAGTTACTTTTATGCCGAACAGCTCGACTTCCGCTCCAACGTTTATGCCGCCGCTAAGCTTTACTTTAAGAGCCGCTGTTATTGCCTGCTCGAAGAGTTCGAGCGTTATACCCGTCGATATTGTGTCCTCGCTCGTTTCGAGCTTTTGTATTATCTGCCCGAGTATGCCGTTTATATCGAGTCCGCTCAAATCTATGTTGCCGCTCGCAAGGTCCGCAACCGACACCTTATACTTGACGTTGCCGTCAGTTACATACAGCATATTATGGGGGTAATCGAAATAAACGCATATATCGTCAAGCGTTGCATATATGCCTGAAAAAGCCCCGTCACTCATTAAAATTTTAATATAGCCGCTCAAATCGAAGTTTTCTAATTTTAACGATGCTTTAAGGGTCAAGCCTTCCTTCAAAATATCGATATACCCAGACATATCCTGAGGTTTAGAGGGAATATCGTCCTTTGTTCCAAAACTCAAAGCAGCATTTACAGGCGTCGAACCGAGCATTACTTCTGCAGTAACATTGCCGAGCGCAACGGCTCCGCTTGTTGTATCAAATGTAAAGTGAAGCTTGGCTTTTATCCCGAACAGTTCAAGTTGAGTATCGAGCTTAGCGCCCGTTTCTGTAACAGTAAACTCACCCTCGGTCAATGTTTCGAGAATTGAATTGAGTTGAAGTCCGCCTCCGTCACCTTCGGCAGAAGCTTGAGAGGATGAAAATGCCGATATATCAAGCTTGTATTTTGCGTTGCCGTCTGAGATATACAACACGTTATCCGCGCCCATAAACACCGATATATCCCCTATTTTAACGCGTATATCCTCGAGTGCGCCGTCATTTAACCCGACATGTATAACACCGTCTAAATCGAGATTTCCGACTGCTGCGGTTATTTTGAAAGTCGCGCCATCGTTAAGCACGCTTCCGAATGCTGCCGCAAGATAATTCAGCGCGCTCGGCGCGGAATTATCTACGTCATCGGCTACCGTAAAGCTGTCGATATGATGTTTAAAGTAATCGTCGTAAAAAGTATTTTTTGCCTTTTCTTCTTCATAGAAGAACTTTGTATGCGTTTCAGCCGTACAGGGCGCAGGAACCGCAAGCTTAGCCGTATAGTCCTCGTAGATACTGAAACTTAAAATGCGCCACTCCGCATCAAAAGTATAGGTTACGCTAGCTTCATTCATTGTCGGGCGCTCGTCAAGTCCGCCCGTGACGTACATCTGCTGTCTGTAATAGTAATCGGCAGAAGTAAGTCCGTCGTCGGTGCTTACACTCAAATCCAACGACATTGTAAACGTGCCGTCACCGTTATCCTTTACAGAAAAGTCGTTTGCGTTTTTAACAGTGTTTTCGTTGAGAATATATACGGAAAATTCCGAAGGCGGAAGTCCGCGCTGTTTTTTATACTGCGGCACGGTAAGACCGTTGGGGGCTTTTGTCGACCACTCGGTGTCCATTCCGTTAAAATTTTTGTTTGCCGAACTGCGCCACAGCACAACGTCGTCGGCAACGCAAAACTGTGTAGCCGTGGATGAAACGCCTTGGGCTATATCGGCGGAAATAAGCGTGCCGTTATAAAATTTCTTATACGTTTTTACCGTCTGCGACATTATTGTGCTGACGTTCGACTGCATTTCAGACGACCAATAAGGCTGGTTTTTGAGAACGTAATTCAAATAGCCTACGTTTTCTATTACCGAATGCGACAGAGGAGAGCCGGCGTTTTCGGGAACCTCGTAGCAGACCGTAGCGTAGTCGACGTCGGGCAGCTCTTGAATAGGTGACGAAGTAAAAAAGCCGAAGCCTACGCCGACAACAGCACACAGTGCAACGCTGGCGGCGGCAATTCCGACTTTGCGCAGACGGCGTATGTGCTTGATGGCAAGCGGTTTGCGGCGTTTAACGCGCGAAACTCCGTCGGGACTCTTCGATTTTGTGCGAAGCCCGGCGTTTCTGTTCATACTCCTGTCTTTTTTATTAAACTCCAATCCCGCGCCGTCGACTATATGTAAGTTGCCGACAGCACTCTTTTTAAGTTTCATATTTGCATTACCCGACAGCCCTAAGACTGTAATAATTAATTTTCGTACATTAATAGTGTATAATTATTATGACAAAATGTCAAGTTTGTAATGAAAATATATGATAAAATTTTTAAAAAATTTCATACTTTTTCCATTTTTGCTTAAATTTACATAAAATCAGCCGTAATTTGATATATTTTTGTCATAATTTCATATGACATTAATAACTCGATTGTCAAAATTTGGACTTTCGGCTTGACAATGTAACGTACTTATACTATAATAATTAGGTAAGTAATTTTTGTAAGTAGCGAATATGAAAGAAACCTATTTGAAAGTAAAAAACAGCCGAGCTGTTCAGAGTATAATCAACGTTTTATCTTGGAAATTTTTCCCCTTTATCACGGCTGTTATCGTAGTCGCTTTTTACTATCTCGATTTGGACCTTGTTTCCATTTATTACATTGGCATTACGGGTATTTTTTGCGTTCTTTTTATGGACGACTTAACACCCCTTTTTGCCAATTTTTTATTTATGGCTATAATGGTTTCTTACAACCACTCACCTTCGATAACCGCAGGCTCGTCCGATTTTTATTTGCAGCCCTGGGTATATTCACAGGCAATTGTAATAATTGCGCTGTACGCCTCGGCAATAGTTGCAAGAATTGCAATGACTGCGCTTGAAGGCAGATTGGTTCTGACTCGCACTTCTTACTCTTTAATTGCTCTCGGGGCGGTTTTTATACTCAACGGCGCATTTTCTTACAACTACAAACCAATGAACCTTGTGTACGGACTGTTTCTCGCTTTTCTGTTCTTTGCCATTTTTACGCTAATAAAGGACAATATAACTTGCAATGAACAGACTTTCAACAATATAGCGATTTCATTTTTGGCTTTGTCCCTCGCGCTTATTTTGGAGCTTGCGATTAAATATTTAACTTGCGAAGAACTTTTCGAACAGGGAAAAATCGACAGAGTCGAGCTTGGTTTCGGCTGGGGTATGTACAATACTATGGGAATGCTTATGCTGATTTGCGCGCCGTCGATATTTTTCCTCGCGGCAAAAAGCAAGTACGGCTATCTTTATTACCTGTACGCGCTTGTGCTGCTTGTAGCAACCTTCTTTACAATGAGCAGACAAGCTATGGTCGGCGCAGTAATTATATATGCAATATGTATAATTCTTCTTATAGTCAACGGCAAAAACAAGATTATAAACGGCTGTATTACGGGCGCAGGATTAATTGTAGCAATTGCTTTGATTTGCGTTTTCAGGGATAAATTCAAAGCTTTGTTAGAGGTATTGTTTTACAATATAGAGTCGGGCAACGGAAGAACTTCGCTTTGGGAGCTTGCCGTTGAAAACTTTAAAAGCGCGCCCATCTTCGGTTGCGGTTTTTATGTCAGGCTCGACGCAGACCCCGGGTTTGCAGGTTTGGACATTATCCCACTAATGTACCACAACACGTTTTTTCAACTTCTCGGCGCTTGCGGAGTTATGGGTGTTATTGCCTACGGCGTTCATCGCACGTTTACAATTATTTCGTTCTGCAAAAACCCCACGCCCGAACGCGCGTTTATCGGCATAACGGTGCTTGCGCTTTTGATTGTAAACTTGCTTGACAACCACCTGTTCTATATTTTACCCACCTTGACTTACAGCGCGCTTATTGCGGTGTTGATAAAATCGAAGGACAACAAGACGCTTTTCAGTAAGAAATAAAAATTAAAATATAAAAGCCTTGCGGCGCAGCTTCAAAGCTGCGCCGCAAGGCTTTTATCGTATGCTTATTATGTTGCCGCTATTTTTGTAAACACTGTTTTGTGGAACACTGCCACGCACGTTATTTAAGGGATATATACGGGTATACGCACCTATTACCGTACCGGGATTAAGCACGCAGTTGCAACCTATTTCGGCAAAATCGCAAAGCACGCAACCGAGTTTTTTTAAACCCGTGTCGATTATTTTTCCATTTAAATTAACGCGCACGCAGCTTTTATCGGACTTGACGTTTGAAGCGATGACGCCGGCGCCCATATGCGATTTATAGCCCAAAATGCTGTCACCCACATAGTTGAAGTGCGGAACCTGCACGCAATCGAAGAGAATTGAGTTTTTAATTTCGGTAGAGTTGCCTATCACGCAGTTTTCCCCGATGACGGCGTTGCCGCGTATAAACGCACCCTGCCTTATAACCGTATTTGCGCCGATTATGCAGTTACCCCCTATATATGCCGTGGGAAACACCGTAACCGACCTGTGTATAAACACGTTGTTTTCACGGCGGATATAGCTTTCGTCAAGTTCGGCGGACAAATTTACTATTATGCTTTCCAGGTTAGCCAATACGCGCCAATAATCGTTCGTTTGCAGGTAATTTTTAACCAAGGTATGCGTTAAATCGAGCATATTAAGGGGGTAATTCATATTTCAGTATATGAATTACCCCCTGAGGTTGTTAATTATTCATCGTCCTTTTTATTCTTTCTATCAATTATAAACATTCTTGCGGCGTTTATAAGACAGAGCGCGCCGACTACAAAAAATATTACAATTTGCGCGACGTCGGCAGAAATTATAACATCGTAAATACCGATTCCGCAACAGATAAGTCCGCAGACAAGCTGAAAGATTATTGCCATTAAGCCCACATTTTTCATATTACAGCGCCCTTATGGATTCAACCGGCTTTTTCCTTGCCGCAAAATATACGGGAAGGAAAGTTGAAATTACAGCCACCAACACGGCAATACCTATAAGAATACCTACCGAAGCCACGCCGAACACAAACAGCGTTACTGCCAAACCCACTTCCTCCATTATTATATTATTTATAACTCCGCAAAGCAGAACGGAGCCTATAAGGGAAACTATCAGGCAAATGCCGACGATAATGCCCGATTCCGCAAAGAATATTTTGAACACGTCAATGCCCCTTGCGCCGACGGCACGAAGTATACCTATTTCCTTTCGCTTATTCGAAATCGATACGGAAATAAAGTTGAACAAAAGCAGCGACGAGAACAGCGCGAGCACGACGCCCACCCAAAGGAAAATCGTAGATAAAACTTCAATCATAGAGCTGACGTAGGCAACCGACATTGCAATGTTGTTGGAAATGGTATAGTACACGTCGTTTGCCTTTTTGTTTTCGACGCCGGAAATGCCGACGGCGTCACGTATAAGCTTTTCGGACTTATCGTAAGAAATTAACAAACCGTTGTATTTTTGTCCGTCTTCCCAGACGTAGTTTGTTTCGGTTATTGACATACTCGAATTGTTTATTTCGAGGTTTTCGTCAAAGAAATTTTGAGAGAAATATACGCCGCGGTCGTTATAAGCCAACATATCGGTCATATTTTTCATTTTATAGAAGCCTACCAACTTCATTTTACGCGCCGCACCGCCGCCGAAGCTTGCATTAATCTCGATAGGCTGAATGCTCTCGATAATTTCGGTAAGTTTTGCCACAGCTTCGTCATACTGCTGTTTTGTGCAATATGAGCTTTCGCCCGTATCTTTATCAATTATTTCGTTTTTTTGAATTATATTTAAATAATATTCAAGCTCTTTGTTGTATCTCGTTGACGCGGCTAAATAATTTTCATAATCATTTTCCCCTGTTTCAAAGGACATATAATATTCGATTATTCTCGAAGTCATCGACCGGTCGAAAAACATTCTTAACGACAGCAACACTTCGTCGTCGGCAAGTTGGCTTTTTTGCTGCCCACCGAAGAAAATACCTTCAAACGCCCCCTTGCTGCCGTAGACATTTGCCTCATAAGCACCGTAAAAGTTCTGCATACCGCAGTCAACAAATTGCATACTTTCGTCATTCCATTGCCGAGGGTCCATCGAAAAATCGACTCCGCCCTGAAAATTGTAAAATAAATGTTCGTTGGGATAGCCGCCCGACCACTTGTT
>CAJUMW010000001.1:164591-168153 GCA_910587625.1 uncultured Christensenellaceae bacterium | reverse complement strand
CTTCGTCAACTAAAAACGCAGTTTTAAGCCCCTCTTTAAGATAGTTTTCGTACTCGGATTTAAGCCTGTACATTTCTTGACTGTTTAAGTCGAGGTTTTCTTTGAGCTTGTCGAATTTTGCTGAAATTTGACCGCTGCCGAACACACCCGTAACTTTAAACGGCCTGTTGCCGCAAACAATATACTTGCCGATAATGTCGTTTGCCGAGCGAATTTCCAAAATATCGTCGGTGTCGAATTGGTTAGCAACGCCGTTTTCATTTAAAGTGACGTTATAGTAGCTGTTGTTTTTCAAAACTTCCAAAAAATAGTCTGAAATACAAATTTCGTCGGCTGTTTTAGGATAGGCGCCGATTATCGAAGAGCGCAGCGAATGATTTTCGGGCAAGACCGTGACTTTGCTTACGCTGCGACTGTAATATGCCTGATTTTTGCCGCTTACGGAAATGTTTGAAACGTCGGATTCATACTGATAAAAGCCGATAACCGACGAACCGAACTTTTCAACCATTTGGTCGTACTCTTCCTGCGTGAACTTGGCGGATTGACTGCTCGGGAACACGACGCTATCGTAGATATACCTTATTTCGTACTGTTTTGAAAGCGCGATATACTCGCTGTCCCCGTTGACAAACGAGCTGACAAGCACCTCGCTTTCATTGAAAAACATCAAAGTTGAAGTAATTCCGAACATAATAAAAGCTACGACGGACAGAAAAATTGTAAAAACCAAGCGCACGGGCTTTAATTTTAAGCTGCTTGCACCTATTTTTATTGCCTTGCCGACGGGCAGGCGCGAGCGGATAAATTTCGACTCTTCCGCGGAATAGTTTTTGTCGGTAAGCGCGGTGCCGTCGGTATTTTCAAACTTTTCGGTAGAGCCGCTTTCGGAAACGCGGTTTACCTTTTTAAAGGAAGAAATTTCTTTTTCCCCCTTAGAGATAATGACGTCCCCCTCTGACTTTGAAATGAAGTCTTGAATGGTTTTAAAATTTTCTTTTGTGAGGCTTGCGCCGCTCTTTATAGACAGCGTGTTTTCCCCTATTACCGCGACGTTTTCGTCAATGACGTCGGCGGCAACGTGCGTTTTAGTCACGTCGGATATAATTTTACCGTCGGCAAGCTCGACAATTCTGTCCCCGTAAATTTCGGCAAACTCCCTGTCGTGCGAAACGACTATTACAAGCCGAGTTTTGGAAAGCGCCTTTAAGGTGTCGAAAACCTGTTTGCCCGTTGCCGAGTCGAGCGCGCCGGTGGGCTCGTCCGCCATAATAATTTGCGGCTCTTTTACAAGTGCGCGCGCAATTGCAATTCTCTGTTTCTGTCCGCCCGACAAGGTGTTGGGCTTACGCTTTGCAAAGGCTTCAAGCTCGACGTCGCGGAGAATGGAATTTATTTTTTGCTTATCCTTGGGCTTGCCTTGCAGCTCGAGCGCGAGCGCAATATTGTCCTCTACGTTGAACTCGTCAAGAATATTGTATTCCTGAAAAATAAAGCCGACAAAGGTGTTGCGATAGCTGTCGAAATCAGAGCCCGTAAAGTCCTTAGAGGACTTGCCCTTGACTATCACTTCACCCGAAGTGGGCTCGTCAAGACCGCCGCTTATGTTAAGCAGGGTCGACTTGCCGGAACCCGATTTTCCCAACAAAAAAACCAAGCCCGTTTCCCCGAACGAAATTGAAACGTCGTTTAAAGCGTGGGTGTTTGCTCCGCCCTTTGCGGAATAAATTTTGCTTACGTTTTTAATTTCAAGCATTTTATAACAAGCTTGATTTTCACTAATTTCGGGCATTTTTACCTCCCCTTTTTATGTATTATCTGTATTAATATAATTATAGTATAAATTAGTTGCGGCAATTTGTCAACAGTTTTGGCAAAATAAATATCGCGCAAAGAGTTGTCAAACGACAAATATTTTGATACTATAAATATATGTTAGAGAAAAACGTAAAAAACTTATTGCAAACAATTCCCAAAACAAACAAATTCGGGGAAAAGGTAACCCTTGTAGCGGCGGTAAAAACACAGACCGCACAGGATATTTCGAGGGCTGTTGCCGCGGGCATAACCGACATAGGGGACAACCACGTTCAGGAATTCCGCGACAAATACAGCCAAATAGAGGGCAACCCCACCCGTCACTTTATAGGCACGTTGCAGACAAATAAAATTAAATACCTTTTGGGCAAGGTAAATTTGTACCACTCGGTAGACAGGCTTAATTTGGCGGAAGAGCTTTCCAAAAAGAGCGCAAACGCCAATGTGGTTTCACAAATTTTGATTGAAGTAAATATCGGCAACGAGCCTACAAAAAGCGGCTTTGAATATGCGCAAGTCGAAAGCGCGTATAAAAAAATTGCCGCACTGCCCCATATTTGCGTAAAGGGGCTTATGGCAATGCTGCCCGAAAGCGACAATGAAAGCCTGCTTCGCGAACTTGCCGCAAAAATGCGCATATTATACGACAGACTTAACGCACAGGGCGCAAATTTTGAATACCTTTCAATGGGAATGAGCGGAGATTGGAAGCTGTGCATTGACGAAGGCAGCAATATGATAAGGCTTGGCACGGCAATTTTCGGCAAAAGAAATTATAAAAATTAATTCAAACACTCAATAACCAGCAAAAGCGCAAATTGCAGCCCGTTTTTAAAGGTTGACAGCTCCCTTTCGACCGACAAATCAACCCCTGCCTCGATATATCTTTCGAAAATATCTTTTTGCTCGTCGTTTAGCATATTGCTTAGCTTTTGATAGAGTTCGAATGTTTTTTGCGACATTTTGTTGTAACTTTTAGTTGCATTTACTTTTTCACTTATTCTATTTAAGTTATAGTAAATTTCTTCAATAACTGTTTTTTGCATTGTTTTATCTCCTAAATATCTGTGCCACAGATTATTTATATTATATATCTGTACCACAGATATGTCAAGACTTTTTAAATAAAAAGTTGTAAAATATCTGTATGATAGAAGTAAATATAAATGAACTTGGTGAAAGAATAAAAGAATTAAGGCTTGAACGCGGATTATCGCAAAAAGAATTGGCGGATAAAATAGGCGTTGCAACAAATACTATTTCACAATATGAAAGCGGTAAATCAAAAACAAGCATAACTGTTTTAGCAAATTTGGCAATTGCATTGGACACAACTACTGATTTTCTATTAGGTTTAGAAACATAAATATTAAATTTTAAAGCCCCCCAAAAGTCGAACGACTTTTGGGGGGCTGTTTTAATTACTGCTGTTCACTTTTACCTATAACGTTATAACCTGTAAATATTGTTTTATAATCTTCAATAAACTCGTCGGGGACTATTATTGTTACGTTTTTGGACAAATTTGTAAACGCCGCCGCGTCAACCGTGCCCGTCAAACTGCCTTCAAACCTCAACACTTCAACCTGCGTATTTCTAAACGCACCTTCATACACCGAAGTAATATTTGAGGTAAAAGTAATTTCTTTTATGGTTTTACAGTTGTTAAACGCATATTTGGGTATAACCGTCACGTCGGTTATCGTCACTTTTTCAAGTGTCGCAGGGATATAGTACCAATAAC
>CAJUMW010000001.1:122008-164491 GCA_910587625.1 uncultured Christensenellaceae bacterium | reverse complement strand
AAACGGCAAGCTTATTTCCGTCAATGCGCAGCCTTTAAATGCGCCTTCTCCAATTATAGTTACGGTGTCGGGTACTGTCACGGTTGTTAGTCCTGTGTTTGCAAACGCATAAGCTCCTATGGTTGTTATGCCGCCCGTTAGTTCTATCTGCGTTATTGCCGTGTTGACGAAAGCATCTACACCTATACTTTGCAATTCTTCACTAAACGTTACTTCACTTAAATTTATGCAGTTATAGAACGAGTACTGCCCTACTACCTTCAATGCGCTTGTGGGGAAGTTGAGCAATTTTTTGCAATTTCTGAATGCAAAGTCGTTTACGTTTTCCAAACTTTCTATGCCGTTCAGCGTTGTCAAATTTGAACACTCGGAAAACGCGCTTGCATTTACCGTGGTTACATTTCCGTTCAATGTAACCTCTTTCAGCATTGTACAGCTGTTAAACGCTTTTTCGGGTATAACTGTCACGTCGGTTATCGTCACTTTTTCAAGTGTCGCAGGGATATAGTACCAATAACGATACGAGCCGTTTTCATATTGAAATATTGCGCCTTCTATTGTTTCATAATTGCTGTTTATATAGGTGTATCCAAAGATATAGCCGAATACTTGGCTAACGCCTCTTGCCGTCCTGCTTTCCCCTACAAACGGCAAGCTTATTTCCGTCAATGCGCAGCCTTTAAATGCGCCTTCTCCAATTGTAGTTACGGTGTCGGGCACTGTCACGGTTGTTAGTCCTGTGTTTGCAAAGGCACTTTGCTTGATTGCTGTTACGGGGCTTAAATTAATTATCGAAGGAATTTCAAGATTTTTAATAGCGGTATCTTTTAAGCCCGTTATTGTTATGCCGCTCGATGCCGTCGTATATGACAGGTAGCGTTTATCAGTACCTTTCACCCAATAAGCGTAAAAAGTTGTATCTCCACTCAAATTCCACTCGGTCGAGAAAGGGTACAATAAGGCGTTATTTGTCAGTTGCGTGCCCTGACCGTTTTGCTGTGAGAACCAGCCCTCGAAAGACCAGCCCGTTTTATAGGGTTGGGGAAGGACTATGTCTATTGCGGTATTATAGACAAATTGCTGTGCTTCCTGTTCGTTATCGCTTGTTGCGCCCAAGTAGTCAAAGGTTACGTTTGCAGTCCATTTTGCGTACAAGGTTATAGTGTTGGTGGATTTGCAAATGGTGGTTTCGTCGTATTTATTGCCTCTGCCGCCGATATAGCTATACCAACCGCAGAAAACGTTGCCTTCTTTTTGGGTTGTGGGAAGTTCTTCAAGCGGAGAATCGTAGGTGTAAATTCTGTTGCTAATTAAAGAGCCGCCCTGAGCGTTGAACCTGAAAGTTATTTTGTTGGCAGTCCATTTTGCGGTAAGATACAACTCCGAAATGCGATTTATAACTGTAGTTTCGTCATACCTGGCGCCCGTTTCGTCGTACCAGCCTTCAAAAGTATAGCCTGTGCGCCGAGGGGTTTCAGGCTCGAAAGTGTTGCCCTTTGTTACTAAAATGTTCGAAACGTGCGAACCGCCTGCCGAATCGAAGCTAATTCCTATTATATAGGAAGCGTAAAGCGTAACCGGTTCTTCAAAATTGTAATGGTAGTCATTATCGTGAAATAAGCCCTTGCCGCCGGGCTCCGTGTACCAACCGGTGAAAGAAATACCGCTGTTTATCGGAATGGGGGAGGGAAGTACTTCGATAGACCTCTGCAATTGCTTGTATGCGGCGCGTACCTGAGTTTTTTCAAGAGTGCCCGCTTCGTCGGCGTCGAGGGTAATGGTAGTCAACCATCTGGCATAAAGCTGATAATCTTTGGCAACGTTATATATTGTACTGCTTTTAAATGCTATGCCGCCCACTTGTTGTTCGTACCAACCGTCAAAAACAAAGCCTTGGCGCTCGGGCACGGGCATCTCGCCAATCTCTGCGTTGTATGTCACGCTTTTGGAAGTTGTTTCGCATACTCCGCCTAAGAGATTGAAGGTTAAAGTATAAGTTTTGGGGTTATATTTTGCGTGTAAAGTTAAATTTTCATAGACGAGGGTATCAAAGTCCCAAGCCGTTTTAAACTCGCTGTCCGCATACCAGCCGTCAAACGTATATCCCACCTTTTGGGGGCTGTAAGGGGTATAAATTTTATTTCCGCTTTCGACGGTTTGCTCTCTGACGTATGTTCCGCCGTAAGTTTCAAAGGTAACCGTGTTTTCGAGGGGTATCCATTTGGCGTAAAGCGTTATATCCTTTATAACGTGCGTTGAAAAATCGTATTCTTTCGAATACTCTTCGTCGACGTACCATTTGTCAAATGTATAACCGTGTCTATAAGGGGCGCTCGGCTTTTTCGCAAAACCGCCCTTTTGAACTTTTTGAGCGGCAACATTTTCTCCGCCCATACAGTCAAACGATACTGTGTACGAAGGCAGTATTGCGTTCGGCGCGCAATAGTCGAAAGTATAGGAAACTACGCCGCCTGCCATTACCTGCAATATGCCAATCGAAAATACTCCGTTTGAAAGCTTTACATTGTTAAACGAACTTGCAAGCGTAATATTGAGTAAAGTGACCGTTTCTCCGTTTATAGTATATTTTATTGTTCCGTATGAAGACAAAACGCTGCCGTCGACAAATTTTATATGATTTGAAGAAATGTTTACATGTTTGCCGTACATTGAAACTATCGAATCAAAAGTTTCGTGGTCGGTAGCAGACATATCGTTTATGTCGACGTAATAATCGTCCAATCCGCTGACAGAATAAGTAAAGCTTTTCAGCGTATAGCCGACAAAATCTTTGTCTTCGTCATCTTCGCCGGGAGTGCCGCTGTTGCCGTTCGGCTCCCATTTGGCATACAGAGTTATATCTTTTAAAACCTGGGTTGAAAAATTGTATTCTTTTGAAAAATTAATATCGGTAAACCAACCGATAAATATAAAGCCGCTTCTTTGAGGGTCGCTCGGTCTTTGCGCAACACCGCCTTTCTTAACTGTTTGAGCGGCAACACTTTCTCCGCCCATGCTGTCAAAAGATACGGTGTATGTAGACGTTGTTGCAGTTTTTGCGTAATAGTCGAATGAACAGGTAACCGTGTTGCCTGCCATTTCCTGGCTTATGCCTATCGAAAACTTTCCGTTTGAAAGTTTTACAAAGTTAAACGTGCTTGCAAGCGCGTCGTTGAGCAAAGTTACCGTTTCTCCGTCTAAAGTATATTTTACAGTTCCGTAAACCGATAATACGCTGCCGTCGACAAACTTTAATTGGTTCGAAGAAATATATACATGTTTGCCGTACGTTAAAATTATCGAGTCGTACGTTGCGTGGTCGGTAGCAGACATATTTTCAACGTCGATATAATAGTCGCCCATTCCGCTGACAGAATATGTAAGACTTTTCAGCGTGTAGTCGACAAAATTTTTATCTTCGTTATTCTCGTTATCCTCATTTGGGGTATCGGTGTTACCGCCGTTGTTTCCGTTATTTTCCCCGTTGTTTCCCGTATTACCGCCCGGAATGTCGATATTGCAGGCCAACAGCGAAAAACAGCAAGTCACCATTAGCGTTGCCAATATTGCTATAAATAAATGCTTAATTATTTTTTTCACGTCCGTCCCCTTAAAGTATAAAAGTCCTAATACCATTATACACTATATATATAATTTTGCAAGTAAAAATTTTAAAATTAAATAAAAAAAGACCTTGTTTTTAACAAGGTCTTTTAGCTTTTAGTCTCCTTTGAAAGGAAGTAACGCCGAAATTCTTGCACGCTTGATTGCCGTTGAAAGCTCTCTCTGGTGCTTTGCGCAAGTGCCGCTCATTCTGCGAGGCAGCATTTTGCCGCTCTCGGTAACGAACTTCTTTAAACGGTTTACGTCCTTATAGTCGATTGCTTCCACCTTTTCCTGGCAGAAGACGCAAACCTTTTTGCGCGACGTTCTTTTAAACGCCTTTTTTACGGGTGCAACTTTATTTTCTTCCATAATACTATCTCCTTGAAAAATCAGAAGGGAATATCCGAATCGTCGTCAAAAGGTTGAAGCTGGGGCTTTGAACCTCTTGACATTGTTGAAGGCGCGTTGTCTGCAAAGTCGTCTGAATTTGCGCCGTTTTTAGGCGTCAAAAACTCTACGTCCTGTGCGACTATGTCGACTGCCGTGCGCTTAACGCCCTGCGCGTCCTCATAGTTTCTAAGCTCTATCGAGCCGCTTACCGCTACCTTTATGCCCTTTCTCGTGTAACGTGCAACCGTTTCAGCCAGATTGCGCCATGCAACGCAGTTGAAAAAGTCGGTCTTTCTTTCACCGTCGCCGCCCGAATAATTTCTGTTTACGGCTATTGCAAAACGGCAAATTTTAATTCCGCCCGACGTTTCTGTAAGCTCGGGGTCACGCGTTAAATTCCCTATTAAAAATACTTTGTTCATACCTTTTTCCTATGCTTTTACCGTAATCATTCTTCTTAAAACTTCGCTCGACAGGTCGGAAATTCTTTCCAATTCCTTGACCGTTGAACCGTCAGCTTCGAAATTCATTACAAAGTACTCGCCTTCCGTCTTGTAGTTGATGGGATATGCAAGCTTTTTGGTACCCCACTTGTCTACGGAAACGACGCTGCCGCCCTTGGACGCAACTATCTCTTCGAATTTCTTTGAAATAGCTTCTCTTGCCTCTTCGGCTGCCGTCGCGTCAAGAATGTAAATCATCTCGTAAGTTTTCATAATTTTTCACCTCCCGGACTTAATCGGCGTATCAACTACGATACGCAAGGTTAAAGCTTAAAATAAGCTACTTATCAATATTACAACATTTAAACGGCGTTGTCAACTTAAAATAGGACTATCCGCGCGAAATGTTGTTGATAATAAAGTTAATAAGTTCGATAAGCTCCATATCTCCGACAGCCTTGTCAGACTGCACGGGGCGCATACTGCTGTCAAGGTAGTACAGCTTGTTGTCGAAAAACTCGGGCTTATCTATTACAAGCACGCCTATTTCGTGAAGCTGCCTAAGCGTTGAGTGCGACATGTTTTTTGAAACGTTGTCCATCATTGCCGCAAGGTTGTTTACGGTATATACGCTTTCGCTATCCTCGTTATACAGCAAAATTTGCCATACACCGTTTGCCTCTCCGTAAGTATAGTACTCTCCGCCCAGCGCCGCAAACTGCTGCGCCGTAATTTTGCCGAGCGCATTGCCGGGGATATTTACGAGGGTAAACTTTTCCGAGCCGTCATCTGCAACGGTTCTTGTATAGTAGACGTAGCTTTCATTAAACGCGATTTGCGTGTTGGGGTCGGTTACGACGGATACGGCTTGTTTTCTTACTCCGTCCGCGTAGACCGCGTTGCCGCTTTCGTCCTCACCCGTCTTTACCTTATAAATTTCTTTGGCGTAAAGCTCGTTTATGTTGAGCGTGTTTATTACCTCGGGCAAGGTTTCAAGCGTTGCGTCCTTTATACCCGAAAGCAATAAATTGTCCTCGTCTATTTCCAAAATGTCGCTCATTTTCAAAGTGTTTATCTTTGTAGGCAGCTCTGAAAGCGGCGTGTCTTTGAGGTTCGATAAAAGCTTGTTGTCGTCCGCATTCGTCAACACGTCGCCTATTGTCAAGGTGTTTATAGCTTCGCTTACGTTGTCGAGCGTATAGCCGCCGAGCTTCTTTAACACAGGGTCGTCGGTTTCACCTATAAACTCACCCAGCGTAAGTTTTTTTGTAACGGTGCTTATTCTGTCGGAAAGCTGTTGTACGTTTGCGCACGGAATTTCTATGCGCGCGCCGTCCTCCTGATAATAGCAAGAGGTTATAAGCACGTTTTCCCCTTCTGCCGAAGTTTCAATAAAGCAGTCCGCCTCGCGCAAAACGCCGCCTTCCGCTATTTCGTATTTTGCAGTATAGACGCCGTCCGTCTGTTTGATACCGTAAATACCGTAGCCGAGGTAGGATAAAATTGCGTCGGTTGCCTTAATGTCGATAAAGTCGGCAAGCGTAATGTCGTTGAGCACTTCGTCGACGCCGAAGCCGTCCATAAGGTTGCCTATTGTTACCGAATTGACTTCGACCTTGTTTTGTCCGTCGATATAATATGCACTTTCTATTATCGAATCTCCCGAGGCGTTCTGCTCGGTATTTATATAAAGCGTAACATCTCTTTCGTCTGCGGTGTATTTACCTATGTGAGTATAATCCTCTCCGGGCTGTGCGACTATATCCTTAATTTTCCAGACGAGGTTTGCCATAATAGAGTCGTCAACTTTGGTTTTGACGATATCTCCGACGTACAAGCCGTTTAAAATCGCTTCGAAGTCGACGCCCTCGTTCATAAGATTTCCAAGCGAAATTTCCCCGAAAACTTTTTCGGCAAGTTCGTTGCTTTCGCTCAAAAGCTCGGTGAGATAGATGTCGTCGAGCATATCTAACTGACCGTCACCCAATGCGCCGACAGTGATAGGCGTAACTACCACGCGCTCGTCGCCGTTCATATAATAATAGCCCGTAAGTTTGGCATATTCGGGGGTGTACGAAGAATACTGTCCGCCGAAACGAGTCTTTGCAACGGGAGGATAATAAGTATATCCGTCGTCGGTAATGTACGGCGTGCCGTCGACTATGTAATAGTACAGCCTGTACTCTTCGCCTTTAAGATACAAATTGTCGCTGTACTCCGCAGGCAGGGGCAAGCCGTCGTCCTTTCTCAAATAAGCGCCGTCGACAAGCTCGAACGCGTCGTAATACACGGGATATTTTACCCCTCCGTTTACAACATAGTCCGCCTCGCTGCCGAGTAAAACGAGCGATATAATTTTATTTTCCACAAGTCCCGACATACCTAAATTGCCGAACAGAACGGCAGGCTGAATGTCGTAAACTTTTGTCTTGACGAACTCCTCCAAACCCGAAAACTTAACCTCCAAAAGCTCGTTGCGCTCCATGGGGATAAATTCGTTTATTGTTGTGTGAAGCTGGTCCACCATATCTTTTACGGCAGGCAAAAGCTTTTCCACCTCTCCAACGGACAAGTTTTCGGGGTCGCCCGTAAACTGCATAACCTTGTCAAACAAGTCCAAAAGGCTTTTCGCTCCGCCCGACTCCAAATCGGTATTGACGTATATGTAGTTGCCGTTTTCGTCTTTATTTTCCAAACCGGCAAGCTTTAACGCCGAGTCAACGTCGGTAGTCAGCGCGTAATATCCCACTCCCGCCACTATTCCGACTAAAAGTATCATTCCCAAAATTATTCCGAGTAAAAAAGACAGAATGGAAAAACCCTTTCTTCTTGTAGTATTTGCCATAATTTACCTCGCTTTTTCCGCAAAACGGAAAGTTTACGACAATATTATATTATATAATGCTTTTAAATGCAACCTTCTGCGCGTAATTTAACAGCGCTTCGCGCTGGTTTTTAATGGTATTTATGCAACACTCCATAAGCAATACATCAAGTACCTTTCCTACCTTCTCGGGCGGACAGCCGCACTCTATCAAGTCGTTTCCGCGAACATTCAACTGTTTTACTGTCAAAGGAACGCCCTCGCTTTTCATCTTTTGCAAAATTTCGGTCATCTTTCTAACCGACGGTGCAACCGACAAATCGTCGCGGCAGGCGGAATAGTCTGCCTGCTTCAACAGCATAAGCCCGTCGAAATATTGCAAATTTTTCACTATAAATCTTCGCACTTTGTTCTCTTTCGCGTCGCAACGCAAATCGTACATATGCAGCTTTGTAAGCGCCGTCACGGTTTCGGCAAGCTTTTTGGGAACGCGTAAACGGGCGCATATTACGGGGGCAATCGCGGCGCCCTCGGTTTCGTGAGCATAAAAATTGCCGTTTTTAAGCATACAGTACGGCTTGCCTACGTCGTGCAAAAGCGCGGCAAGGCGTATACTTGCGTCCGCATACAAAACCGTTTTAAAGGAATGTTCCAGCACGTCGTACGCGTGAATGTCCGAGCGCTGGCTCATTCCGCGCCCCAAAGTAAGCTCGGGAATAATTTGGTCAAGGACGCCTATTTCGTCCAAAATTTTTAATCCCCTATACTGCGCGCCCTCTATTCCGTAGCGTGAATCCGCATGCAAAACAGCCGAAAGTTCGGCATATATGCGCTCCTTTGAGATATCGGCAATGAGTTTTGCATTATTTTTTGCGCCGCTTATACATTCGGCAGAGGGAGTAAATCCCGTCTGTGCGGCTATTCGTGCAAGGCGCATAAGACGCAGCCCGTCCTCACCGAATACCTTGTCGGAATTGTCGACGCAGTTTAATATTTTGCCCTCGATATCCCGTATTCCTCCGAGTGGATCGACAAATTGCCCCCCATATATGTCGTAGTAAACGGCGTTACACCTAAAATCGCGCCGCTTTGCGTCAAGCGTTATGTCCTTGGTAAAATAGGTGTTTACCGGTCTGTGTACCCCTCTCACATATTCGTCCGAACGAAAACAGGTAAATTCGTAGTCCTCTCCCGAACACGACAGTTTTACCGTGCCCGTATTTTTATAGACGCTATCTATTCTAAATCCGACAGCCTGTGCGCGAGTGGCAAAATCATCCGCGCCAGCCGGAGCGCAGATGTCGTTGTCGAAAGTATGCGCGTCGAGCTTGGCAATAAAGTCGCGCACTCTTCCCCCCACTAAATAGAGAGGATAAGGACAACTTTCGGCAAGGCGCAAAAGATTTTCGCTTACATTTATTTTCATAGCAAAATCATTATAGCAATTTTTCAAAATTATTGCAATTATAAATTATTTATTGTATAATATTTGTAAGAGAGAGATACGGAGTGTTATCGTGCATTACATTATTGCAAACGAAACTCGTTTAAAAGGTAAGGGAAGAAAAATACTTGAAGCCGTAAAAAGCGTATTCGACAGAGCGGAAATTGCTTACAAGGTGCTTTTGACACACGTCAAGGGCGACGCTAAAAAAATTGCCGAGGAGGTTACCGCGGACGGGAACGAGAACACGCTTGTTGCAATGGGCGGTGACGGAACGCTTCACGACATTATAAACGGATTTAAAGATTTTGAAAAGTGCTCGCTGGGGCTTGTACCTATAGGCACGGGCAACGACTTTGCAAGCTGTGCAAAAATTCCGATAAATGCGGTAAAAGCCGCCGAGCTGATAGCATACGGTAAGCCGAGGCACATCGATTTTATAGAGCTTTCGTCCGGCTTGCGCTCGATTAATTCCGTGGGAATGGGTATCGACGTCGATGTTTTAAAGAGGACTTACAGCGGCAACAAGCACGGCAAGGGCAAATATTTGCGCTCTTTGATTTCTTCGCTTATTCATTTTAAAAGCTGTAATTTTACCGTACGGTACGACGATAAAGAGGAAAAGCATTACGGACTTATAGCGGCTTGCGGAAACGGAAAGTTTCTCGGCGGCGGCATAAATTTATTTCCCGAAGCGAAAATAGACGACGGATTTTTGGACCTTATTATCGTAGACTACATATCGAAGCCCAAAATTATTTCGGCGTTTATCAAGCTTATGCGCGGAAAAGTTGCAAAAGTAAAGAACGTGACTTTCGTCAAGACAAAGGCTGCGACGTTTATTCACGAGGACGAAAACTATACCATTCAAGCCGAGGGAGAGCTCTACGACAACGTTCCCCTCGAAGCAAAAATTGTGGAAAACAAACTTAAATTCTATCTTCCTTAAAATATGACCGATAAGTATTTACGGCGCGTTATCGACAACGTTAAGACGGCTGTCATAGTGTGCGACCAAAATTTAAAGACGGTTTTATACAACCGCGCGTTTAAAACGCTTTTCCCCTCGGGCGGACAAAAGGGCAAGCTCGGGGTTATTACGTCGTGCGCGGAAAACGCTAAAAAATGCGGCGACGCCGACGGTTGCCGCGGCTGCGCGCTTTCGGGCGCGTTCGAGGACGCTTTTTTGTCGAACAAGGAAGTCAGCAGAAGAATTTTTCAAAAGGTCAAAAGCGGAGACAGCGTTCACGAGGTAGCATATTCCATTACCGTCACCCCTCTCGGCGGCGGACTTTGTATGGGCACTGTCGACGACGCGTTCGAGCTTGAAATCTCGCGCGAGTTGCAAACCGCCAAAAACATACAACAGCGGCTTTTACCCGTTGGAAAGTGGGCGGGCAGCAAAAAGTACTCGTATATGTATGTACCCTGCCGCGAAATCGGTGGGGATTTACCCGACGTTTACACCGTCGATAACGACGCCTGCGGAGTAATTGCGGACGTGTCCGGCAAGGGTATTTCCGCAGGTATGCTGTCTGCGTTCGTAAAGGCGGCTTACGACAAAAAGGCGGCTTCCCCCTCGCTTGCAATAAGCAATTTGAGCGCGAAGTTCCGCGAGCTTAACTTAGACGAAAGAAATTATGTAACGGTTGCCGCCGTAAGAATAGGGGAACAGCACATTACCTATTCTATGGCCGGGCACAACGTGCCTTTGCTTTTAAAGACGGGCAACGGAATTACTCGCATTATGCTCAACTCCCCTCCCGTTTCGGGCTGGTTTGACAATCCCTCGTACTTCGACGACACAATACCGTACAGACACGGGGATATTTTGGTGCTTTTGACCGACGGCGTGACCGAGTGCAAAAACGAGCGAGGAGAAATGTTCGGAGAGGACAAGGTTGTGAGAACGCTTTCATACTCGCGCACAGCGGACGACTTTATAAAAAACCTTGAAAAGAACCTTAAAACTTTCAGTAAGGACTTAAACGACGATATTACCGCAATAGCGTTTGATTTATAAACTACTCAAAAAACACGGCAATTCCAAAATAGAATTGCCGTGTTTTTTATATCAAGTTTTTAATTTTTTCAACCGCCGAATTGCGCCCCTCTACTCCGAGTTTGAGATATATTGCGCTAATATAGTTGCGCGCGGTGCCGTCTGAAAGCTTTAAGGCGGAAGCAATTTGTCTGTTTGTAAACCCGTCGTAGAGCATAAGCGCTATTTCGACCTCGCGCTCGGAAAGGTTGAACGCCTTTTTAAGTTTGTATTCCTTGTCGGTGGAAATCATTGCCGCGGCGTCGGTTATCTTTTTAGCTATCTTGGCAGGCAAAATTGTGTCGCCTGCGTAGGCGTTTTTAACGGCGTCGATAAGCGCGGTTGAGCCTATATCCTTTAAAAGATATCCGCTTGCGCCGTTATTTATTGCGCTTAGAATATAGTCGCTGTCGTCAAACGTAGTTAAAATTACTATTTTAATTCTCTCGTCAAGCTCTTTAATGCGCTTTGTGGCAACCACGCCGTTCATATTGGGCATACGGATATCCATAAGCACGACGTCGGGCTTCAATTCGACGCAACTATCTACCGCGCTAACCCCGTCCGAAGCTATGCCCACCACTTGAATTTCGCTTGACGTTTCCAAAACCGAACGAATGCCTTCGGCTAATATTTGTTGATCGTCGACAAGTAATACTTTAATCATGTTTGCTCCTTTATAATAGGCAGAATTATGCACGCTTCAAAGCCTTCGTTCTCTTCGCTTGAAACGCTAAAGCTTCCGCCCAACGCTTCAGCCTTTTCTCTAAGCCCTCTCAAACCAAAGCCCTCGCAAATTTCACCATTTACTCCGCAGCCGTTGTCCGACACAAGCAACTTCAAGTCCCCTCCGTCGTTTTTTAACTCGACGTAGAACGCGGTTGCCGCGCCATGACGTATGCCGTTTGACAAAAGCTCTTTTAAACTGTTGATTATAAATCTGTGAGCTTCTTCGGAGGGGTGCGCCTCATCCAAAGAAAACCGAGCTTTAACGTCGGTGCCGTCCATGGTTTGGGCAAGAATTTCCTTTATATCTTCGCTAAGAGGCTTGCTCTGTCCCCTGCCTGCAAGCAGATGAACGCTTTCCCGTATCTGTTCAAGCGCGTTTCGGGCTTGGATATTTGCCGAAACAATGCGCTGTTTTGCCTCGACAGGGTTACTGTCTATCAATAATTTTGCCGCCTCGGTCTGCATAATAACCGTTGTCATCGAGTGTCCGACAGTGTCGTGAATGTCCTTTGCTATACGGTTGCGCTCTTCGTAGACCTTTGTTTTAGTCAGCTCGTCATATGCCTCTTCAAGCCTCGAGCGCGAGTCGTCCGCCTCTTTAAGCGCGGAGGAAAGCTCAATATTGGTGGTATAGAATTTCAACAAAAACATTGCCACGATATAGTCGATACCAAGCGCCAAAAGTCCGAAAAGTACGCCCGTAACGCCGTCGAATGCCGTAGGATTGGGCGTGCTTATTATATATCCGCAGGTAAACGAAGCGGAAAATATGAGACAGCTTACGCCAAACAGAATTGTTCTGTCCTTAAATTTTTCAACGAACATATAGCATTGCGTAAGCACGATACAGTATATGGTCGACATAAACGAATTGCCCGTAAGCACGCAAATTGTTAAAATAAGTGCGGAATCAAGCCCGTAAAAAATCATTTTGGGCACAAACTTTTTTATGACGAACGTGTTTACAAATTCAAGCACGGACAAAACTACGCAGCAGGCAATTGTCATATAGAACGCAAACTCGCGCAGTCCGTTGGCATAGGCTTGCGCGCAAATTACTATCGCAATTACAACAAGCAACGCGACAAGCACAGTTCTTATATATTCAATTATCTTAGGCGAAGCCAAATCTATTTTGAATTTCCCCTTCATTTGCCAAGCGTCCGTCTGAAAATTTTATTTTTTTGCTTAAAATAATTGTAACACATTTTAAAAAAAGTGTATAATGTTTTTACTATGATTGACAACATTATTAAAGATTTATCGGAAATTATAAAGTTTGACTCTTCGCAAAGCCTCCCTTCGCAGGGCGCACCGTTCGGTATAGGCGCAAAAAAAGCTTTGGATTACTTTTTAAACCTTGCAAAAAGCTTTGGTTTTGAAACAAAAAATTACGACGGGTATGCCGGAGAAGTTATCTTCGGCAACGGAGAAGAGTTTGCAATTTTGGCGCACCTTGACGTGGTGCCTGCCGGTAAAGGCTGGACGCACGACCCGTTCGGCGGAGAAATAGACTATAATTTAAAGCGCGTTTGGGGTAGGGGTGCAATGGACGACAAGGGTCCCGCCGTTATTTCGCTTTACGCGCTAAAAGCGCTTAAGGACGAAGGATTTGCGCCAAATAAAAAAATAAAACTCATTGTAGGATGCAACGAAGAAAACGGTTGGGGCTGTATAGATTATTACGAAAAGCATGCGCATATGCCTGAAACGGGGTTTTCACCCGACGCGGATTTCCCCGTAATTTATGCGGAAAAGGGCATTTTGCACCTCAAAATAAATTTTTACGGCAATTTCGGTTTTTCAACCCTTTCGGGCGGAGAACGCGCAAATATGGTTTGCGATTACTGTGAAACGGACGCGCCGACAGATAACAAAAAAATAGAAGAATCGGGTCTTTTCTGCGAGAGTGGAAAAATTTGCGCGCACGGCAAATCCGCGCACGGCTCCTGCCCCGACGACGGAATAAACGCGATTGCGCCAATACTGAAATACTTGGGGCTTGACGAAATTTACGAGAAGCTGTTTGAAAAATGCTACGGACTTAAAGATATGCACGACGAAACGGGATATCTGACTTTTTCACCCAACGTAATAAGCGGAAATAAGGACAAAATTTCGGTCATTTGCGATATCAGATACCCCTCCACTCACACTTTGGACGAGGTGCTTTGCCGCATTTCGGACGAATATGAAATTATGTCTGAGCAGGCTCCCCTTTACAACGACAAAAATTGCTTTTTGATAAAGACGCTTTGTTCGGTTTACAACTATGTCACGGGCAAAGACGTTCAACCCGTTGCCGTGGGCGGCGGAACTTATGCAAGGGCGCTTAAATGCGGCGCCGCGTTCGGACCCGAAGAAGTCGGAGATGAAAACACCATTCACCAAGCAAACGAGTATATTACCTTTGAAAAGATTGAAAAGTGCTTCAAAATTTATAAGCTTGCAATCGAAAGATTGACGAGGTAAAATGAAACGCGTAAAAAAACTATCCAAAAAGATATTAGCCGCGATTGTCGCAGGCGCGATAGCCGCAGTTATTTTGATTACCGCGCTCGGGCTGGAAATTGCGTTTATCTGCGCGGATAAAATTGTTTGCATAACGCCCGATTACGACAAAATCGAAATTTCCGCCCTGCTCGATAAACAAACGTTAAGCGACGACGACTATCAGCTGTTATACCGACAGACGGGTTTGACTAAGATAGGCGTTGACAGGGCTTTGGAACGCGGAGCAACGGGCAAACAAAGAATACTTGACATACAAACGGACTATTTTAAAGAGCGAAAGGTGAAAAACGACAAATTTGCGCCGTTCGTATGCACGGACAGGCTTGAAGGCAAGTCGCATATGCAAAATATTTACCTTGAAAAAGGTGATATAATCGTCACTTCTTCCACCCATATTTCGGGCGTACGCATAGGGCACTCGGGGTTGGTTACAAACGCGGCTTCGGGCACAGTTTTGCAGGCTATGGCTTACGGTCAGCCCACCTTCGAGGGCAGCATAAGAGGCTTTACCTCGCGTGTGAATTTTATGATTTTAAGACCCAAAGTCGACGCAAAGACGCGCTCGGACGTTGCCGATTATGCGCTTGAAACATTTAAAGGCGTGGCATACGACGGGCTTTTGGGGCTTTTTTTGACCAACGACAGAACCGACAGAACGCAGTGCGCACATATGATTTGGAAGTCGTTTTACGACTTCGGGATTGACCTGAACAGCGGCGGCGGACTTTTGATTACGCCGCGTGATATAGCGAACTCGCCGCACGTCGAGCTCGTGCAGGTGTTCGGTTTCGACCCGGATAAACTTTGGAAGTAAAAAGTACAGCCCCTATTACGGGGCTGTACTTTAATTTATTTCTCTTATTTTAATTGAATTTAACTCGGATATACGCTGAGTAAAGCTTACTGTTTCTCGCTTTTTCAAGTCCTCGGTAAAGCGGCTTGTCAAAAGAACGTAGATGCAGAAGATAGGCACTGCACCGAGATTTGTTTCGAGCAACGAGTTTACTACAAGCGTCATAATTTTATCGCCGAAAGAGGCAAACTCCGCGCTGCGTATTCCGCCTACAAGCAACGAAAACTCCCAACCGAACTGCACTAAAATACCTATAATCAGAAGCCATAAAAGCGGAAACCGCTTAATTTTTTCTTTTTGGATAAGATTATAAACTATTGCCGAAGCATACCCGACAAACAGTATCAACGCCATATAGCCGTGATATGCGCCTGTAGTGCGCTGTATCTTTATCGGTGGCAAACCCGCGCCGAAGGTTGCGACTATAAGCGGCGCGGCTATCCACCATACGCAAATTAGCAGCGACCATTCCAAAAGGCGCTTATCTTTTGAAATCCAAAGCCAAATCCAGGCAAAGTTGGTAATTCCGTAACTCATACTCATCCAAAGAAGAACCCAAAACATATCTCCGCCTTCGATTGACCGTGAATGCGTTAAAAGATGAAATATACCGTAGTCGACAATCATATACAAAACGCCGCCGCACAGCGCGAAAATAACCGTCATATATTTTTTCTTAAAAACCAACATTCCACAGAAAAAAACCAAAAACACTATATCGAGATAGATATAGAGCGGATTGAATACACGTTGAGCCACAATCTCGACAGGGGAACCGGTCGCAGATAAATTATTTATCATATTCTCTTAACCTTATTATTTTTCGTTTATAAATTCGTCTGTTTTATTTTACACGCTAAGGGCAAAAATGTCAATTTAATAAGTTGTTTTCAGGTAATTAAAAGGCGGCTTACGTTTAGTAAGCCGCCTTTTAATTTATTTTTGTCAATTTGTAGCCTGACGGAAAGGTTCGAAATTCGGTGTACCCAAAGTCCATATATAAGCAATTACCGCTCTGCCCTTTTTCTCGCATTTATAGCTTGCCTTTATACTGTCATAGAACTCTTTAGCTGTACTTTCCGAGTCCGTTTCTATACTATCGCACAGAGCGTATAAGAGCTGAATTACAAACAATAGAGCAATGAGGATTAATTTTTAATGTCAGTCGTAAATTACAACCGAATCCAAGTTAGCTTTACCAAGACATTTAATTACTACACTGTGGCTGCCGCTTGAAAGCGAACTTGAAATATAGGAAACAAATGTTAGTCCGTCGACTTCCTTTAAATCGATTGAATTAACTTTTATACCGTCAATTGTCACTTCGAAATTACTGTCGTACAAAACCGACGACAAAAGCGCAAGTCTTGTGCCCGTAAACTCAAATGACAGAGTCGAGTTGTTTGCACCGACATAAACGTGTCCGAAGGTTGACATAGCCGTCACGCAGTTCCAATTTCCGCTATAATTAAATGCAGCATCGTCCAACGTGACAAGTTTTCCGCCAGTCAACGCAAACACCGACGAAAGCTCAATCTTGTTAAGACAAATATATTTATTGTAACCTGTTGAATGAGTATCGGTCACTTCTACCTTATAATAACTGAAAGTATGATATTCATCAAAGTCGGCAATTACCTGCAACCTACCCAAAGTCGAAGCGGCTACGTCGGAAACAAGCGTCCAATCGTCGTCCTCGTTCTCTTTTATCCAAACTTTAAAAGTTTTGGGCAAATAAGTTGCGTATGTGCCTTTTACAGCCGAACCGTGGAACACCAGTCGATTAGCGGTTACAGGCGCGTCGAGCTTGGCTTCGACCATAAAAGGATTTGCCGCGGATATATTTGTCTTATTGCTATGTATAAATGTGTTGTCGTCGTTATCGAATAAATTACCTATTGCATATGTAGGCGAGTTATCCCATGGTTGATAATTGTAGTTAAGCCCAGTTTGGGCATTTTCGAAAACCCTTACATCCGAGTAAGAGTAATTATATTGCCTTACATAGAAATAATCTGTTTTAAAGCCTGCGTTCGAAGGGAACTCGTAATCTTGCCTATATGCATTGACGTACTGTGCGGAAGTGGGAGCAATAGGCTCGGCATTGTTTGCCTCCTCCTCAGTAACCTCGTTGCCCTGATAGTCGAAGTAGTGCAAATTACCGTCCTCGTCCTCGGTTATCGTAAACATAGGCGTCGTCCACTTCGCATATCCCAAGCCGATAAAACTTGTCTTAGGAGTAGCTTGAACTATAAGTACTTCTTTAAAGTACACAAAGGAATGTTCTTTAAGCTCTAAATCAAAGTATGTATTCGAATCGTTTGGTCTGAACCCGGCACTCGTTGAATTATCGTTTATTTTCGCACCGAGCTGGTATGTTTTTCCGCCGTCGATTGAATAATATACAGCGCAGTTCATTCTTCCGCGCAAGAATATACGGTACTTACCCTCTTCTTCGAAATACAGTTTTCCTTCTACCGTATCAACGGTATTGGGGTGCAAGAAAAATTCATCGGGAGCATTGGGATATTCATCGTGATTTTCTTGAGTATCAGGGTAAAACCAAATATCCGTATTACAGTTCTGCGTGGGGTTACGATGGTCACGCACATACGGCGTACCCGTAAACCCTGCAAAGTTATTTTCATAAGCCGTAACCGCGTCGGTATAAGCCGTTCCCTCGGCATAAGTGTAGGTTGTTCTTGTGAGAACCGCTTTGTTTGTTTCGTGCGATTGCTCGAATTCAAGCACTAAATCGATATCTTCAATGGTATTTGTACGTATACTTGCGTCGGTCTTTGTTATACCGAGCGTAACTATTATTTTACCGGACATTGCAAGATTGCCGGGTTTAAAATTATAAATATAGTCGTCAACTTTTTGAATAGTTCCGTTTTCGGGAGTTGAAACATTTTTTATAGTGTAATCGAATCCGTCGGGAATAACCACGCTGCCGTGTTCGTACTGTCCGTTAGGCGCGCTGTACTTTCTCAAATCCACGGTAAATTCCTGACCGTAAGGAATAACATACGGTTGCATAGTTGTTATGTATTTTTTCTGCCCGTCGTAAGTATAGCTTCTGCCCGTCTGATAAACAGACGATACGGGAATGAAAGTAGGATAACTCGGCTCTCTCCATTGATCGGCTACGGTTTCGTCTATTCCGTTTAAAACGTCCTTAAAGTAATAGGTCATATCGTTATGCGTTATATCCTGCCAAGCGCGAAGATAGCCCGAATACAACTGTCCGTAATGTGCAGATTGCTGTTTTACTTTTGACTTAATATAGGCGTCGGGTCCGAAATTATGCAAAAGAGTCGCATACAGTGCAAGTCCCTGTTTTCCGTTGCCGGGTGATTCTCCTTTGGCTATTTTTAAAACTTCTTGAAGCGCCCACGTTGCGCTTGTATAGCTATTCCAGCCTCCGAGTCCGGCAGAGCCGTAACCCGCTATGCCCCTTTTTGCCGAAATTTTGGTAAACAACGCATAGGATACAAGCGTCATACCGTTGTTGGTAACTTCACCGCCGTTTCCTACGCCGTAGCCTTGGAAGTTATGGTGGTACTCGTGGAAGTTACCCCAAGCGCCCGAAGAAACTATCGTGTTGTAATTTAAAGAATTACTCATCCAACCGGCAGGGCAGTTGACCGAGCCCTGTCCGGGAAAAGCAACAGCCGCGCCGGCAGCCACAAAGGGGTCATAAAGAAAAACTATGCCCTGAGTAGAACCCGTGGTGGTAACGGTAGCTACTTTATCCCATAGAACCGCAGCCTTGTATATGTCGTCGTATGAGAGATTTTGCGCGTATGTTTTGGGACCCGAGTGAAGCACGCCGTTATCCCACACCTCCAAATCGAAATAGGGTGCGGATGATTGCGAGTTCTTTTCAAATTCTTCACGCGAAGTGCAACCCAAAATAAAGTGAGAATACGCCACGCCGCCCGAAATAGTAGCGGTATATGTTACGGTTTCATTGCGGATATAGATAGGTCCGCCGATAAATGAACCTACATAGGCTGTATATACGCCGTCTTCAAGCGTAGCCGTGGTTTTATCTATTGTCATAGTGTTCAAAAGATGGGGGATACGCTGCATCTGCCCTTTCTGAACCCAAATATTATTTGCTTTGCCGTTATAGAGCGCCTGACCGATATGTATAACAATGCCGCCGGTAGCGTTCATATCCGCTTCACTCATCTGAATTTTAATGACTTCTCCGGCAGGAGCATAAACACCCGTAACGCCGTAACCCCTTGTATATGCACGGGGACGCATTGTAACCTGTTTTATAATGCCGGGCTCATCCTCGGCAACGTCTCCAAAATACAAGCCTGCCGAAGCGGAATGTTTGTAAAGGCGCCTGTGAATACCGAACTTATCCAAAGCGGGAACAGGCTCCGCCGTAGTACCGCTATACAGATAACCGTCTTTATCTATCCATTTATAATTACCTCCGCCGGCGTTCCAAGTTCCCGTCGCGGTGAGATAGCTCGACTCGTTTATAAGAGCGCTTCTTGCCGACGCCGCCCAATCGGAACCTGCGACTACGTTTGAAAGAGTATAGCCGTATTTGGGATAGACGCCAAGTCCTTCATCTCTCGTTTTTTGAGGAATTACTCTGTCCACCGTTCCTATCTGTTGACCGAAATAACCGACGGTAGTGTTGGTTTTATTTGAACTGCCGTAATTAAAATAACTAATTTCATCCGCGTCAAAGAAATGTTCCGTACCCACCGTTATATCGTCATACGGTTGACCCGGTTTAACATCTCCGGGCTGAATGTAAACGCCCTTTTCGGGGGCAGGTATTATAATAGAATCATTGCCGAAGTTATCTCCTGTTCCGCTGCACGACCTTGTGCCAAGAACTATGCCGAGTATCAAGGCAATAATAAAAACAAGCGTAGCCGCAGCAATTGCAATTACGCGCACTTTGTTTTCCTTGACAAACGCCACTGTCGAAGCTACCAGCCCTATACCGCCGCCGTTGCCGCTTTCAGGTTGTTCCCTCCTATGTCTTGAATAATTTTTTGCTTCTTCGGAATTCTTTTCGCTTGTCTTGGGCTTTTCGCTTGCCTTGGGCTTTTCGTTTGCCTTGGGCTTCTCCGCTGCCTTGGGCTTCTCCGTTGCCTTGGGTTTTTCGCTTGCCTTGGGTTTTTCGCTTGCCTTGGGTTTTTCGCTTGCCTTGGGCTTCTCCGCTGCCTTGGGTTTCTCCGTTACCTTGGGCTTCTCCGCTGCCTTGGGCTTTTCACTTGCCTTGGGCTTTCCGCTTGCCTTGGGTTTCTCCGCTGCCTTGGGTTTCTCCGCTGCCTTGGGCTTCTCCGTTGCCTTGGGTTTTTCGCTTGCCTTGGGCTTTTCGCTTGCCTTGGGCTTCTCCGCTGCCTTGGGCTTTGTCGAAGCCTTGGGTTTCTCCGCTGCCTTGGGCTTTGTCGAAGCCTTTGAAGTGGTCTTAGAAGGCGCTTCCTCAGGTTTTACTTTAGATTTAGGCTTAGTATCTTTATCTGCCATAAAATTCTCCTTGGATAATTTTATCATATTATAATACTCATCTGCATTATAACATTGCCTTTATTGCTTGTCAACTTTAAAGAATTGCGCAAATTATTTTAAATTAAAGTATGCTACGGTTTTATTTGGCGTTGATAATAATCCGTTTTTCGCGTGTTTATCAAACAAATTATTCAGCTCGTTCAAATATTCGTCATAATTTTTGTCTTCTTTAGTCAGTGAATAAGAGCTTGATAAACTTCTTCGAACAAACTTTTCTCTGTCGTACAAAAGCGGGTTATCAAATTGCACGCACTCAAAACTATCGTCAAAAAACAGTTTGATTTTCTCGTCATTTTCTTTAATGCCACCGCTCGACCCTACAAAATTAGGACAAAATTTTTCAAATATCAAATTTTGCTCGATACTTACCGCCGTGTCATGATCTTTCTTATTCCAGATAAGAAAAACTTTCCCGTTGCGCTTTAATATTCTTTTGCATTCGTCTTTAAACAATAAAACGTTAAACCAATGAAAAGCTTGCGCAACAGTTATAAAATGCACAGAACAATTTTCAAGGGTAGTGTGCTCGGCAGTACCGTTGACGCACTTAAATTTTGTAAAGCATTTTAAGGCGGCTTCGGCATTGCAACGCATATCTGCGTTTGGTTCAACGGCGTAAACATAACTACCTCTTTGCAAAAGCTGTTTTGTCAAAATTCCCGTTCCGGAACCTATGTCGGCTATTACCGATTGCTCGGTAAAACCTTGCTGTGAGTATAGCATATCTATTAAAGCATTTGCATAGCTCGGTCTACCAAACGAATATAAATCTGCCTTTTGATTGAATTTTGTTGTGTTATTCATAGTGTAAACAATATATCAAATTTAATGTCAACTTGCAAGCAAATAATTAATCTACAGTAACACAAAAAGACGCTTAAAACCGATTGGTTTTGAACGTCTTTTTGTGCACAAGTCATTTAATATACGAATTTTTTGTTGCCTCAATCTCGAAAAGATTGTCTAAAACACATAACTGTTTTTCGACGCCATCCGCTCATCAATTAAAAAGCGGCAAAGCAAATTAAAAGATAAATTAGGTAATGTGCCATATATAGTCGGCATATTCTTTTATCGTTCTGTCGGAAGAAAAGTACGCGGAACTTGCCACGTTCGCAAGTTGCTTTTTGGCAAAATTGATTTTATTGTTATAATCTTTACAAATTGATAAAAGAGTTTTAACATAGCTATCCAAATCATAAAGCACGAAATAACCGTCGGGATTTTCTGCGTTTATCAGACTGTCGTATAAATCCTTGAAACATCCCGTACCGCCGTCAGAAAACGTTCCGTCAATAAGACTATCCACTGCTTTTCTGTGATTGGGGTTGGAAATATAGCTTATAGAATTATATCCCTCTTCTTTAAGTTTAGCAATGTCGTTTACCGTTGCGCCGAAGATATAATTGTTTTCTAATCCCGCGCGCTCCACAATTTCGATATTCGCGCCGTCCATCGTTCCGCAGGTAACTGCGCCGTTCATCATAAACTTCATATTGCCCGTTCCGCTTGCTTCAAGCCCCGCGGTGGAGACCTGTAATGAAACGTCTGAACCCGCGACTATTTTTTCGGCGTAAGACACGTTATAGTTGCGTATGAATACCACTTTAAGAGTATCGTTCGTTTGCTTATCGGAATTTATTCTGTACGCAATTTCGTTGATAAACTTGATAATCGCTTTTGCCCGCTTATAGGAAGGCGCACTCTTTGCTCCGAATATGAACACGCACGGATGCAATCCGCGCAATGTCCCGCACTTCAAACCGTAATAAAGTTCGAGTACGGCAAACGCCGTCATAAGCTGTCTTTTATACTCGTGCAATCTCTTAACCTGAGAAAACACAAGAAAACTGTCGGGAATTTCTACTCCCTCCCTTTGTGCGATAAAATCAAGAAGCTGTTGTTTTTTTGTCCTTTTAACTTCAATAAATTTGTTAACCGTATCCTGCGTAAACCTGCTGAGATTATTAAGCTGCCCTATATCCGTGCGCCAACCCCTGCCGATAGTTTCATCCAAAAGCAGCGACAGTTCCATATTGCAAAGTTCAAGCCAACGGCGGTGTGTGATACCGTTCGTCTTATTTTGAATTTTATTTGGAAAAATTTTATTCGTAGACGCGAATAAATCGTTTTTTAAAATTTCCGTATGCAACCGTGCAACGCCGTTCACTTTTTTTGCAACGTACACGGCTAGATTAGCCATATAGAACGTGCCGTCCCTGTAAATTGCCATATCAGTTGCCTGTTCTTTACTACACCCGAGCGCACTGTATTCCCTTTCCGCATAAGAACTTATTTTAACGAGAATATCGGCGATATCAGGCAGAATTTTTTTAACGTACTCGTCTTTCCACCTTTCCAACGCTTCGGGCAGAACGGTGTGGTTTGTGTACGCAAACGTGCGCTTTGCTATATTTAACGCTTCCGAAAAGCTAATACAGTACCGCACTGTCAACAGCCTAATAAACTCGGCTATGGCAATAACGGGGTGGGTATCGTTCAACTGAATAACGTTGCAGTCGGGAAAGTTTTTAAAGTCGGTTCCGCAGCTTTCGGCGTATCCGTCAACCAATTCTCCGACCGCCGCCGCAGAGAAAAAATATTCCTGACGCAGACGAAGAATTTTACCCTCTTCGGTATCGTCGGCGGGATAAAGGTATTCGCTTATCTTTTCCGCCGCAGCATCCCCCTCGGCCTGAAACAAACGCAATCTGTTTACACTTTTACCGAATACCGGCATATCGTAAGGCACGGCATAAACTTTCATATCCGCGAACTCTATAACCCTTTTTTCGTCCTCGCGCCTTATCGACCAAGGGTCACCGAAACGTTGCCAGTCGTCGGGAAGCTCAACCTGAAAACCGTTTTCAACCGCCTGTTTGAAAAGTCCGTACTTGTAGCGAATTCCAAACCCGTGCAAAGGTAAGCCCATACCCGCGGCGGAATCGAGAAAACAAGCCGCCAACCTTCCAAGTCCGCCGTTACCGAGAGCCGCGTCCTCTATTTCCTCGAAGACGTTTATATCGATACCTTTTCTTGCTAAGATTTCTCTCGTTTCTTCGAGAACGCCCAAAGCCATAAGGTTATTATAAAAGCTCCGCCCTATCAGATATTCCATTGACAGGTAATATGCGTTTTTTCGCCCTTTCGCTTCGTCTATACCACCGGCGTATTGCATTGCAAGGGTAGATATCTCATTATACAATGTTGTTACGTCTTTATTTTCTGTATCGAGTAACGCCAAATCACGTAAAAATAAAGTCTTATCCATCGCTTTTCCTTTATAAAATTCTTATTTGCCTCTCGGTCTCAATAACGCTGACTTTGCTAACGTCCGGTATGAGATAAACCGTTCCGCTTAAATTTTTATCCGTCTTAACGTACAGCGTTTCTCCGTCCGCATTACACTTCAAAAATTTTTCCGAGCCGTAATCAAGTATTTTCTCAACCTCGGCTTTTATACCGCCTTCGGACAGAGTGAAATCGTATGGCGTCCACTCGTATCTATACGTCGAGTTGTACACCTTTCTGCCCGTCGTCGCCGAAAACATCTTTTCGTAAATTTCCGCAGGAGCTTTCAGTTTTATTCCGTTGATAAGCAAATAGTAATAAGGTACTTTTTTCTTTTTACATTCAACCGTTTCGAGTTCTTTTTGCATAACGAAAGTACCGTTGAGGCTGTTGACTTCAGGCATAGGTTGATTCTCCGTATCGCCGATTTTAATGATAAGTTTCTTAAAATCGAGCCCTATGCTTATTTCTCCGTTTTCCAAAATCTCAGATGAAAGAGCATAAAGTCTGCTTCCGTTAATATCCAACGAAACGAGAATTTGTCCGTTAACATCTTCGCAGCCAATTACTTTTGCAGTTATCTCTCCGTTAAAGCGTATTGCCGATACAGGTATAAGCAATTCGCCGTTACCCTCCGCGCATTTGACAGCCGCAGGCAACTCGACAGTATTACCGAAAAAAGTAATCTTACCGCCTTTTACACTGCAGTCGAGGTAGTTATATTCGGGGATACGGGGCATAATGCTTTCTTCCGTTTCCTTATCGAAAAGATGTATCGCGTCAATATTCAAGGCTGCTTCGCAAACAGTATCGGGCTGATAATCCTTAAATCCCTTGGATTTTATTATTACTCTCGTGCTTGTTTCCGCAAACCCGTCGCCGTCCATATTTATATCGCCGTACACGAGCGTTTCCGTTCCAAGCTGTTCCGAGTGTGATATTCTGACTTTTATCTTCGTAGTGCTTTGCGCAACCTGTTCTTCATCGAGCGTCAAATCCTCCGCACGGAAACCGATATAAACCGTTTTCGTTCCGTCGAGATACTGCGGAGTTGTCTTCATAAGCATAGTATACGGAACGGTAACTTTTGCGTCGGAGTAGTTAAAGTCGATATACACTTTATCGCCGTTCTTTTTGAGCGTTCCCTCAAAAAAGTTCATCTGCGGCGTGCCGATAAAGCCAGCAACAAACTTATTGGCAGGATATCGATAGAGATTTTTCGGGGTATCAATCTGTTTCACGCAACCGTCTTTCATTACCACTATACGCGTACCCATCGTCATAGCTTCTACTTGATCGTGGGTTACATAGATAAAAGTCGTCTGCAACTTTTTATGAAGCTTTACTATCTCGCTACGCATCTGCGTACGCAGTTTTGCGTCGAGGTTGGATAAAGGTTCGTCCAGAAGCATTACCTTAGGTCGTCTTACAATTGCACGGCCAAGTGCAACGCGCTGCCTTTGTCCGCCCGACATTTCTTTGGGCTTTCGTTTCAGGTAATCGGTGATTTCAAGTATTTGCGCCGCCTCATTGACTTTTTCGGATAGCTCCTGTTTATTATACTTGCGCATTATAGGAATTTCTTTACCGTTTTTATCGAGCACGGGATTACCCTTTTTATCCCTTTTTATGTCGGGAATCTTACGCGTCCTCAATCCGAATGCCAAATTCTCGAATATAGTCATATGCGGATAGAGCGCATAATTCTGGAATACCATTGCGATATCTCTGTCTTTGGGTTCCATTCCGTTGACTACCATATCCCCGATTTTAAGCTCGCCTGCGGTTATCTCTTCGAGCCCTGCTATCATGCGCAAAGTCGTAGATTTTCCGCAGCCCGACGGTCCTACGAATACGATAAACTCTTTATCCGAAATCTGCATATTGAAGTCGTTTACCGCTTTTGTGCCGTTAGGATATACCTTATAAATGTGTTTTAAACTTAAATTTGCCATAATAGCTTCCCCCTACTCTTTGACCGCGCCTGCGGCCATTCCGTTTATCATATACTTTACAAGACAGAAATACAAAATTATTATAGGTATCGCAATGAATATCGACCCTGCAGCAAACCGCGCGAACTCTGTTTCACCGAGAGACATAAGCCCTACCGCAACCGTGTATAAATCTTTATCCACAAGCAACATTTTCGGCAATATGAAATCCGACCACGGCCAAGTGAATGCCGTCAAAGCCGTATAGACGAGTATAGGCTTTGACATAGGTAAAATAAATTTTACGAATACCGTAAAGTTAGACGCCCCGTCTATTCTCGCCGCTTCGTCTATCGAATAGGGTATGGTATCGAAAAAACCTTTCTGAACCATATATCCCATAGGAGCCTGCGCCGAATATATGAGTATCAACCCCCAATGCTGATTTATGAGGTTGAACTGAGTCATCATAAGATAGACTGCGATAGTACCCATAAACGACGGAAACATTCCGAGGATGAGCGTCGTTTTCATCATAGCTTTTCTCGATTTGAAACGGAAACGCGACATACAATAGGCGGTAAGTATGGTGAATATCGTACCAAGAATACAGCTCATAACCGCGATAAACAGCGTGTTCAAGAACCATTTCGGATAATTGTACATCACCGTATCGGTAAACAGCGATTTGAATGCGTCAAACCCGTATTCCGTCGGAAAGAACCCGTCAAACGAATAGATAGACCCCGATTTCGAGAACGATGCCAGTATAAGCCACAGACACGGAAAAAAGAATATAAACGCAACGACGATGAGTATGCAGTAGGTGATAAGTACGTTGAGTATTTTCTTGGTCTTTGCTTTTGCAACTTTTGCTTTTGTCTTATTCATCTGAACGTTTCCTCCTGTTTATACGACGGTGACAGCACGTATACCGTCAGTGATATAATTGAAGTTATCACGAAGATAACAAGGCTTATAGCCGCGCCTATCGAGTAATAGTTGTTGTCTATAGACATATTGTACAGCCAGTTTATAAGCAAGTCGGTATCGCTTGCAAGGAAGTAGCCGTCCACGTACAGTCCGCCGCGCAAGAAATAGAATATACCGAAATTATTGAAGTTGCCTATAAACTGCGAAATTAATACGGGCGTTGTCGCAAAAAGCACGTACGGCAAAGTAATTTTAATAAATTGTCTCCATGCGCTAGCGCCGTCCACTCTTGCCGCTTCATACAAATCCGTATTTATATTCGAAAGTATTCCCGTAGCGAGTAGCATTGTGGACGGAATACTTATCCACGCATTAACAGCCAACCCTATAAATCTTGCCGTCCACTTTGCGTCGAGGCCGAGGAAACCGACGGCTTCTCCGCCGCCCTGCTGAATATAGTAGTTTATAGGTCCGCCGTACGAAAACATAAATTTGAAGCCCAGAAGGGTTATGAAACCGGGAATTGCATATGCAAGTATGGGAAAAGCTCTCCAAAACACCTTACCTTTGACGCATTTTTTATTTAACAACAGAGCAAGTCCCAAACCTGCAAAATAGTTGATAGCCGTCGCAAGTACCGCCCATAGCATATTCCATCCGAATATCTTAAAGAAAGTGGGTGCAAACTGACCTAACGATAAAATCTTGCCGAAATTCTCAAACCCTACCCAATCTACAAGCGCGGGCGGAACGATATCGCCGCCGTAATTTGTAAACGCGATGAGTATCATAAAGACTATCGGAAGAATGCTGAATACGCAAACCCCGACTACAGGCAAGGCAAGCGCCGTTTTATGGAACGATTTATCCAACAGCGAACCCAACTCTTTCTTGAATTTCGTAGGCTGTTTGAGTGTGTCGGCTGCGCATTGCGTGCGGTATGCGTCCTTGACGTTGGCAATGTATATCGCGACGTACAGAATTATAATGAGTATCGAGAGTATGCCCATTATAAGCATAACTACCGAATTGTCGCCATCTACCCCGTACCATGCGTTGCTCTCTCGTGAGCCGAGAGTAAAGAACCCGAAAAGGTCGGTAGCTCCCGTTAAGACAAAGTATACAATGAACGCTATCTGGATAATAAAAAACATAAAGCCTTTTGCCCATTGAGCGTACAGCAACTGCCCCAGCCCCATAACTAACATAGAGGCAGCCACCTTACCGTTACCCTGCGTTATTATTTCCTTTGCCCCCGCAAACCTCACCGAAAGCCTTTTAGGTATACTTTTGATTTTACTGGGAATATCCTTGAAAAAACTTTTAATTTTTTGAGCTGTTTTCATTTTTCACCCCTACATTAACTTCCGCCCAAAGTATGAATGGAATCATATATTTGCTTATCCACGTTTGATATACCTTTCTTTAACGCTTCATCGGAAACGAAAGCGTTTTTACCGGTGAGCGAGTCGTCGGCAAGCTTCGCGCAAAAGGTCTGCAACGGCGTCCATACCTGCGCCAGCGCTCTTACGCTTGGCATTACGTATATCGTACCCGAATCAAGATTGTTGTTTATCGTTTCGTTCAATCCGCCGAGTTCGTCGGCAATGTCGCTGCGCGCGGGGGAAATCCCCAAAAGCTCGCATCTGCGGTTTATCATTTTATAGGAAGTAGCGAAGTCGATGAAAGCGAGCGCGGCATTCGGGGCTTTCGTGTACGAGCTTATCGCATAACCGTTTATGCCGCCCATAACCGTCATAGCCTTAAAGCCCTGACTTTCGTCTTCCAAATTGCCGCTGACGGGCAACTGAGGAACGTCGACCATTTTTATATTGTTCAAGGCATACTCTTCCGTATAGCCCTCGTTGACCATTTCTTTTACAAACATCGTATATACGTCGGGGGTAGTCATCGTCGCAAAATAAGTACCCTGCGCCATACGGGAATAAGAGTTCCTCGTTATCGTATCTTCCGTGCATTCGAGATTCATCACCGAAGCGAGTTGGCGGATAATCTTAGCACCTTTGTAGCCATCGCCGTTGGAAAATCCGACGTCCTTCGTGTCCTTCCCGTCATCGCCGCCGAAAACGTACCCGCCGTAAGAGAAGAAATAACCCGAAGCGAAATATCCGTCGTTCAGCGATTTCATATAGCCGTATTTGCTTCCGCCGCTTTGCCGGCGTATCTCCTGAGAATAGCGGTACATATCCGACCAATTTTCTATCATATCGGGAATCCCGTTTTTATCGTCGTCCCAATTCGTTTGCCAATCGTCGGGCAACAAATCCGCGCGGTAATATAACAGCGGCTGCTGGATGTTTACGGGAATACCGAAAGTGTAAGTTTGTCCCTGAACGGTCGACCGATATGCCGACCACGCTTTATCGCTGACGTATTTATGGCATTCGAGCTTTTCGATGGGCATAGGCAAAATATGTTTTCCGTCAACGTATTTCATTAAAGCGTCGTTTGCCTGATAAAGAACGTCAGGTCCATACCCGTAAGGCCCGCCCGTTTCCAAATCGGTATATTGGTCCATATTTGCGTCCACGGCCGTAATGCCGTATTCGGCATATTCGGCGTTAAAAGCGTCCAACAGCTCTTTTAGATAACCTTGTTCCTTTGCCGTATCGTTTTCCAGAATGCGCAAAGTTACGTTACGCTCTATTTCGCCCGTAAACTTCTCGTTCCCCGAATCCGAAACGCCTGCGGCTATAAGTCCGAGTGTTCCGATAACGATTATCACTGCAAATATAACCGCGATATGGGAAATCAGTGCCGATACTGTCTTTCTCATGAATTCCTCCTTAATATTTGTTTATGCGTTTGTTTACAAACGCATAAGGGATATATCCCTTGCCACAATTCCGATTGATTTTATTTCAATTTTTCGACTAAAAATCCACCCGTTTCGATAACCGAATTATTAAATTTGTTAGAAGTTATTAACGAGCCCGACGAATAATTTATATCTTGCCCGCTTTCGTTGATTATCAGTTTATAGCCCCCGCGTTCCGCAACTACCGATATTCCGTCAGAATAAATCATTACGGGCGATAAAGCAAATTCCGTCAGCAGTCTAAGACTTATCATCGTCTTAACGAGTGTTTTAACGGTATTTTCTTTATACTCGTTCGCCCAGTCGAACGTTCTTCGGCAATCGGGGTCATAGCCGCCCTCCATAGCATTTTCCGTACCGTAATAGATGCAAGGCGCCCCGGGAAAAAAATAAGTAAGCGCAATCGCACTCATCAATTTATCTTTGTTACCCGAAACTCTCGTCAAAAATCTATGCGTATCGTGCGTATCCAATAAGTTTAACATCATATTGTTGACCGTATCGGTATTGCGCATTAAAATCTCGTTTAACTTATCGGCAAGTTTCACGGCGTTAAATTCCCCGAAAGCATAGAAATCCAGACACGCTTTTGTAAAAGCATAGTTCATAATGGAATCAAACTGGTCGCCACGCAAATAAACGTTGGCGTCGTGCCAATTTTCGCCTATAAGAACGCAATCGGGATTTACGGATTTTACAGCCTTCCTGAACTGCCGCCAGAACTCGTGCGACACTTCGTCCGAGACGTCGAGACGCCAACCGTCGATACCAAACTCCTTAATCCAATAAACGGCTATATCTATAAGATAATTACAGACTTCGGGGTTAGAGGTGTTGAATTTCGGCATATAGATACACGAAGCAAAACATTCATATTCCAAAGGCTCGTCGTTAGTTATGATAAACCAATCGTAATATTTTGATTTTCTGCCGTTTTTGACGACGTCCCTGAATTGCGATAAACGTTCGCTGCAATGATTGAAAACTGCGTCCAGCACGACCTTCATTCCATTTGCATGCGCACTGTCGATAAGTTCTTTCAGGTCCTCTTTACTGCCGAAATTACTGTCAATCTCATAATAATCGCTTATATCGTATTTATGGTTAGAAATCGAACTGAAAATCGGAGTAAGATATATAGCGTTAATGCCTAAGCCGCAGAGATACGGAAGCTTTTGCGTTATACCTTTAATATCACCGCCGGCAAAACTTTTAGGGTCGGGAATATCTCCCCATTTAAGATTTATATAAGATTTGTCCTTCTGCGTATTTCCCATATTAAATCTGTCGACGAAAATCTGATAGAACGCTGCCGTTTTCATCCACCCTACCGGTTTCATTATATCGCATTTATTTATATAAGCATATTGAAAACAGTTATAATAACTCAATTCAAAGTCGAATTTTTCGGACAATCCGTCCTCGGAATAGTAATAAACTTTATCCCCGCAGGAAATTTCAAACACATAGACGAATCTTAAATCGGATAATTTTAAAGTTACGGTATAATAGGCGAACAGTCTGTCCTCAAACTGCCGCTGCATTACCGCATACTCGCGCACGGTCGCATACGAGTATTTACCACCGTAAATAACCCTTATACCGTCGGGAAAATCATACCTGGAAATTCTCAATCTTAAACAAATTACGTTCTCATCCGAAGCATAACAAAATTTGGATTCAGGCATATGTAATATTGCGTTTTCGTTCATAACAATCCTCTTTGATGTTGACATTTTAATTCATTGTGTTGTATAATTGACGATATGGGAAAAAAGGTAACGATATACGATATAGCCAAAGAAGCAGGCGTTTCCGCCGCAACAGTTTCCTACGTTATAAATAACAGAGAAGACCAAACGATCAGCGAAGAAACCAAAAACAAAATATGGCATGTGATAAATATGTTGAATTACAAGCCGAACGTTTTTGCGAAAAATCTTAGGTCATCAACTGATTGTAAACTGATAGCAATTTGCACGGAGAACTGCGGCTATATCGAAAAAGCGGAATTTATGAATATTATCGAGGGGCTTTTAACCACTCTGCACGGCAATTTCGATATTATCGTATGTATGCCGCCGTTCGGACGCATCACTAACGCCGACGCAATTATAGCGTATAACGTAAGCAAAGAAACCTTTTACGAAATCGGAAATAAAAATTATATCCCGCTTATTGCCGTTAATTGTCTTGTAGAAGATAAACTTTTTTTCCAAATTACTACCGACTATACAAAGCTCAGGCAAAAGGCAGATAATTATTTCGACGGCGATTATCGTTTTGTCTGTCTTACTCCAACCGATGCAGGCTTGAAAGAGCAGATAACCGATACGTTCGACAACGTTATATTCATAGACAACAGCAAAGATTTGAAAAACGTAAACGTAAAAAACATGCTAGCCATGCACGGCATCATCGCCGAATTTTTCAAAGCTACCGAAACAAATCTTTTATACATAGATTTATATTCTCCGATTTGTAAGCAAACTGCCGATTGCATACAAAAAGCATTAAGCCGAGAACCTTTCAATATACACTCTTACAAAGTCTGAAATAAATATAAATACAAGCGGGCGTTCGAACGAACGCCCGCTTTTTGTTTTTAAACGTTCGCGGTTAGCGGCAACAAGTTAATTTTTACTGCTGATGGATATAGTTCCAACCCCGTCCGTTACCGTGCAGGTTATTATATAAGTACCCGCTGTTTTACATATTATATTGCTGCCCGACACGTCGAACCCAGCGGGTTCGCCGCTAACCAAGGAAGCTCCAAACCAATATTTCTGCTCCGTAGTTTCACCTTTCATAACCCTTATACCGAAGCCGTCGTTTTCTGAAAGATTGACTTCGATGGTGTAAATACCGTTCTCACCTAAAGTCATCTTCCAAGCGGGGGAAACTTTCCAGCCGCCTTCGCCCGTCATAGTTCCGACGATGTACGCGTCATCAACGGAATTTGCATTTTCTATAGTGATCATTTTCGCATAACTGTCAAAAGTTATGTTGTAAGTACCCGCCGTCGCAACCTTAATGTTAGTGCCACCCTCGGGTTTTACAAAATCGGTTCCGCCGCCAAAAAGGTACGCATAGTTGTAGTTACCTGCTCCGTTTTCCCAAGTAAGCTCTTCCGTACCTTTGGGATAAGCCCTCAATACAAGCTCGTCGTTTTCGGCAAGCACCACGTTATTAAGTACGTATATACCCGAGTCTGCACTCGTTTCGATAAATTTATGAGCAGCATTATTTTCCTTATCCATAAAGTCGCCCCAGCTTCCGCCGCCGTAGCTTCCGTCAAGGTAATAGTCGGCAGCCGCAGGCGCCTTACTTGCGTCAAACGTTGCGCTTAAAACCTTAGTTGCCTCGGTATAAGTAAATGTATAAGTTCCCGTCGCCTTTGCAACCATATTTGCGGCGGCATTACCGTCTATAAATGCCTTGCTTGCTTCGTCAAGGTTCGTTGCGCGCAGAAATTCCGTTCCCGTAGTTATTTCCGCCCCTATTATGTACTGAGAAGAGAACACAAATTCTTCATTCTCTTTGAGGTAAACCTCCAAAGTATATACGCCGTCTTTGTTCGTCATCTTTGTCGCAGGATTATACATATCCTTCCAATTGGTAATTTTTGCGCCCTTAATGAAATAATCGATCACAACGTCTACTTCCTCGTCGGTATCACCATTGCGAACCCAGGAAATTTTATCAAGGGGATTGATATTGAATGCTTCCTTATTAGCCTCGGTATAGCTCGGGTTCGTCGTCTCGTATGTATCGTCGTCGGGGTGAGTAGTGAGAGTGAACGTATAGTTACCAGAATATTCGCACTTTATATCCAAGCGGTAGGCAGCGTTGTCACCTATGGTTTGCGAACTGCTGAACGCCGGCGTTCCGTCTGCAAGCGTTAAAGTATCCAGATAGCCTGCGCCGCGCTGATTTTGCCAGTCGCCCGTACCCGTAATTTCAAACTGGAACTTGTCGCCGATGTTCAAATCGCAGGTGTAAGTATATTCGTTCTTGCCCTCTGCCTTCGTCATCTTGTGCTGATCGCTTGTGCCTTTACCCCAATCGCTTGCCCTCAGCATAGGACTTGTTCCGCTGCCTACAATATAGAACGTTCTTGTGTCCTCACTCTGAGTTGCGGAAGCCCATTGAGCAAACGCGGATTTATTCTCCGTGATCGGTTCGTCAAACGGGAAAATATGTGCAAAATTGGGCGTAGCAAACCAATCGACGAATGCGTAGTCGTCCTTGGTCGGCGTCCATTTCGTTGCTTTTTCACCCTCTTTAACCTTTTCGGTTTTCAATACTTCTGTACCATCGTAGTAAGTAACGGTATATTCTACCGTTTCAGGGTCGTCTTTGTTACAAGCAGCAAGCATGGCAACCGACGAAACACAAATAGCCGACGCAACCATAAGACTTACCCATTTTGTAGCGTTCTTCATCTTTCCACCTCAAAATTATTTTTCGGTTTTTAATAGCTTAACCGATTAAGTGAATTGTAGCACACTTTTCCGCCGCTGTCAATACCTTTTTTGAAATTTTTTTGAAATTGTCAAAAAATGTACTCTATTCACAAAATAAAAAAGAATCCCGTTAAATCGTATAGGGATAGCCGCCTTTAAGACGGATAACTAATACCGCCGAAGCGAGCGGTATATAAATGTTATTTAATCGAAGAAAGATTTAGAAAGGTTGCGCCGAACATCATAAACCTTAACAACGGCAACAGCCGATAGAGCGAATTGCTCTATCGGCTGTTTTATATTTATAAATAGTAAATCATCACTTACCGCAAGGTTACAATAATAGACAATACCTAACTGAAAATTTTCAGTTCGGAAAGAGCTTTGCATTTTATCGAATCCAAGTATTTTATTATAGAGGCAGAATACATAAACGATAAGTTATTTTCAACGTTATTGAAATCGATATTAAACAAGTCTTTAACTCGTTCCAGACGATAAGTTACTGTATTTTTATGTACAAATAGAATTCTGCTCGTTTCATTTAAGCTTTTATTATTTAATAAATACTGATATAGTGTTTCAAGCAAGGACGTGTTGTTATCTCTATCATAAATATAAATTTCAAGAATTGTTTCGTTGATATAGTTTAAGATAACATCGGTTGTAGGAGCATTAAAAAGCGGAACAAGCAATTTATTTTCTTCTTCATATTTTAAACAATATTCATCTTTTACTTTTACAAGGTAATCAAACAGTTTTATCAGATTATCTATTATTACATCCAGTTCATACAAATCTATAATTTTCGAACTTAATATTGCATAAATGTGATTTTTAAATAAGAAGTCGTTCAATGTTGATACCGTATATTCCGACAAATCTTCATTAAGTATCACTATAACATAGTTATCTTTTACAATGCAGTAGAAATTTCGCAAAATGTTTTTCAGCGAATCTTGCAAGTGATTATCTTCATGATTATCGTATTTTGCAAGAGATAGAAGTAAAACTCGGTAATTATATGTGAGCGGAATTTTATATTCGGACGCTTTTGAAAGAAAGATATCTCTTCGCACATAAGTGTGTTTGACAAGAGCTTTCCAAAAATTCAATTGCGAAAAGCCGTGCCCTTCATTGGATTGTAACCGTAAAATTTTGATTATGCTCTTACACAGATGCTCTAAAAGTATCAAATCTAAATCTTCAAATTTATTCTTTTGATTTTCAAGTAATACAAGGTAGCCTATAACCGAATCGCGGAATGTCAAACGATAAAACAAACGCCGTACTTTACTGTTTATTGTTTCTAAAATTCTATATCTTTCCCCGTCTTTAAAAGATAGGTTAGCAATACTTATAAGTTCCATAGACCAACTGCCGCGTTGAATATTCGACATATAAGTATCGTCTGCGCTATCAAGGAAGAAGTGTCCCTTAATATTGTAATTCTGATCTATAACCGCCATAGGTAATTGAAAAAATGCATAATACGCTTTTAATAGTTCATCAACGGTAAATGAGTTTTCTTCAATTTGCAGTAATTCCTCGTAATCCATAATAGTACTTTGTGCCAATAGCCCAAATATTGAATGTAAGTTCGTATTTGTGGGCTATTACTTTTTGCCTCCTTTTTTATTATAATACAAACAATCAATTAAAGCAACCGGTTTTTAGGTTGCGAGGAGGCATATTTTGAAAGCAGAAAAAAGCAAAAAACCGTTCAAAGGCATAGGCATTTGGAACTTTATAAACAAAATCCCTGCTGGAACAATGTTTGTGCCGCTATTGATAAGCGCCGTTATTTGCACTATAACGGTTGCTTGTGGTCTTGGCACAGGGAAAGCGGGTGAAGGTATGACGTTATGGCAATATCTCGGTAATCCCGTCAAAGATTTATTCGGTTCTACAGGTCAAATGTTAATGATAGGACTGATGTTATTCTGTACGGGGACAATGATTAAACCGCACGATTTTGTAGATGTCTTTAAAAGAGGAATATGGGTTGTTTTAGCAAGGCTTTTGCCTGCTTACATTATTTCGGCTGTGGTTTGGATAGTTTGTGGGCCCGAAGGCTTTTTGGGAATCGATGCTATTACTTTTACTTGCGTTGTAACAAGCGCGAATGCAGCATTGTATATGGGCGTTACCGCACCTTATGCAGATAATAGCGATAGAGCGACGTTCCCCATAATGTTAATACTTTCAATGCCGTTACTTCCTTTTATATTTATTAGCGCATTCGGGATGCCGGCAGGAAGTACGTCCGCTGCAACAATAGGTAAAATTTTACAAATCTTTGCATTACTAATACCGTTTTTGTTGGGATTTTTGTTTGGTAATCTCGATCCGAAAATACGCGAAATATTCAAGGGCGGCAACACGATTATATTACCGTTCTTGGGATTTCAGTTTGGCTCGACTATTAATCTCGCAAAAGCTTTCCAGCCTACGGTGTTATTGGCTGCCGTTGTAATTACGTTAATCTTTTGGGCAATTACTATGATATTGCCTTATGTGGTAGACAGGTTTATTTTGAAGCGTCCCGGCTATGCTTCAATCGGTAGCTCGTCGCTTGCGGGCGTGGCTTTATCGATTCCTGCTATGTTTGCGACATACACGTTTCAAGGGCTTTCGGGCGCTGACGTGGCGGCACATTCGATTGCTATACTTGCGTTTGTGCTACTCATAACCAATATTTTATCCCCGTTCTTCACAAGGGGAATTATGACGCATTACTTTAAAACAAATCAAGGCGTTAAAATTGAAAATCCCCGTAAAATTTTCGGTGCGACTCACGGTGAACTTTTAGCCGCCGTCTATGACGAAAATAATCATTATATCTCAAAACATCATCATCTCAGAAAACATCATTTAGGAGGCATTTAAAATGCAAAATAATCAACTTTTACAAATCGGCAATCTCAACAGTCTTATGATGGGCGACTATCACGGTAGCTGTACCGTCAAAGACCTGCTTCGTTACGGCGATACGGGAATAGGCACTTATGACGGTCTTGACGGCGAAGCCATTATAATTAATGGTAAAGCGTATAACGGACGAGCAACAGGCGTGGTAAGCGAAATGAACGACAGCGATTCGCTTCCGTTCTCAACGGTAGCAAAATTTGATGAGAGAGTGGAAGAAAATCCTTTGGAGTTTGTATCTATCGAAGATTTCAAAACTAAAATGGAACAATACATACAAAGTCATAATTTCTTCTACATGATAAAAATGGAGGGCAAATTTAAGGTCAGAGTGCGGTCTTGTTTTGTTCAAAGCGAGCCGTACGAACCGCTTTATAAAGTTGCTTGCGATCAAAGAGAGTTTGAGTATCACGATGAAGAAGGCTTTGTTGTAGGAGTATATTGTCCAAACTATGTAAACGGGATAAATATGCCGGGTTGGCACATACATTTTATCAGCAAAGATTTAACAAAAGGCGGACATATCCTTAAACTTTCATCCGACGATTGCAGAATGAAAATCAACTGCTTGGATGAATGGAACTTAATGCTTCCGCACACTGCCGGTTTTGAAGAGTGGAATCTTGCAACGGATTTAAAAGATAAGACAAATGCGGTAGAAGGTTCAACGAATTAAATTTTTATAGCAATAGAACAGGGCTTGCAAAAGTGCAAGCCCTGTTTTCTATGAAATCTTGAAATAAAAAGTAAATCCGAACCACTCACTTGTAACAAGTAAACAATTCGGATTATACTCTTTTGGTGCACCTTAAGGAATTCTGCCGTTTCCACTTACGTGGAACCTCGGCAGAGCTTCGCTTCGCTCGCGCGCATCATAGGGCTTCTCACGCCCTACTTTGCACAAACAAAAGACGGGCAAACGCCCGTCTTTTTGTTTGGTGCACCTTAAGGAATTCGAATCCCTAGCCTTTGGTTCCGTAGACCAACGCTCTATCCAGTTGAGCTAAAGGTGCATATTATTAACTTTAATTATTTACATTACCAAAGGCTACCTTTGGTTCCGTAGACCTTCTCCCTCGGCGTAAGGATAACGCCTCGTTCGGTCAACGTTCGCGCTTGACGTTTGCGCTCACTCATCTCGCATTGCAAAACAACGTACCACGTTGTTTTGAATACCCAATGCTCGTCGCTCTATCCAGTTGAGCTAAAGGTGCATATTATTAACTTTAATTATTTACATTACCAAAGGCTACCTTTGGTTCCGTAGACCTTCTCCCTCGGCGTAAGGATAACGCCTCGTTCGGTCAACGTTCGCGCTTGACGTTTGCGCTCACTCATCTCGCATTGCAAAACAACGTACCACGTTGTTTTGAATACCCAATGCTCGTCGCTCTATCCAGTTGAGCTAAAGGTGCGTAAATATTTAATTTTAAACGCTAAATTATTATATATAATATATTTATTTTTGTCAATTAATTTTTGCAAAACATTTTAACTTTACGCAAAAAACATAATTTATCTCTTTTTTATAAAATTTTCGTTGACAAATCAACAATTGCCTCATATAATTTAATTATTATAAGGAGATTAAATTATGGCAAAAACAAGAAAAAATTTACTTTTACGCATTTTAGGTATAACTCTTGCCGCAATAATTACAATTATCGTTATATTGACGGCAACCGTGTACGGAATTTGGTTCAACGAAATAAACACAGTTGCAAGCTTTAAAAAATTGGTTGACAGAAACGACGACAATAAAGCCGGAGCCGTTTACAAAATGGACGTTAAAGGCGGATTTTACTTTGACAAGTATCTTGAACAGGGCGGCGCAAGCAGCGACTCGGAACTTATTTCATTTATTACAGAAAACATAACCAAGGGACTTATTCCTATGAATATAAAGGAATCGGACATAGGCTGCGCGTCCTTTACCGCCATTGCAGAAAACGGTGACAAGCTGTTTGCAAGAAATTACGATTTTACAAAGACAAACGTATGTATAACAACCTGCGACCCGGGAAACGGCAGGCACAAATCATTTTCCACGGTTGATTTGACATTTGTAGGTATGGACCCCGACAAGGACGTTGAGGGACTTATGAACAGCATAACCTGTCTTGCCGCACCCTTTACTCCGCTTGACGGAATTAACGACGCAGGGTTAAGCTGCGGAATTTATATGACCTATCAGGGCGGGGAGGACACCGTGGCAACCGACCAAAAGGACCCCGAAAAAGACAACATAACCTCCACCACGATGTTAAGACTCATACTTGACTATGCTGAAACTGTTGACGAGGCAGTCGAACTCATTCAAAAATATAACCTTCACGACTCGGCACAAACTTCATTCCACTATATGATTGCAGACGCAACGGGCAAGAGCGCCATTTTGGAGTGGGTTCCCGAAAACGGAAACGAGCAGACCGACACGGACGGTTCGGCAAGAAAGCTTGTAGTACACTACAACACAGGTGACGACTATTTGGGTGAGCGTGAAGCAAACGTTGACTTTCAATGGGTAACAAACTTTATTTTACAGCCCGACTACTATATCAGCTACGAAAACAAGGGCGGTTTTGACAGATATAACGAAATTTACAACAGACTCAGCCCGACCGACGGCATTGTAAAAGACGAGATGGCGGCAATGGAAATTTTGAGAGCAATAGGCAGAAGAACCTGGAAACCCGGAGAAGGCGTAACCGTTCACAGCGCAATTTACAACCTTACGCAAAAGACCGTGCTTTGGATAGCCAACGAAACGTTTGACGACAAATCTACATACTTTACATATTCTTTAAAAACGGGAGAACTTAAAACTCTTGTTTAATTAAAAAAATCCCCACTAGCGGTGGGGATTTTTTATTATTTATTTCTGAGTTCCCATATATGTCCGCAACCCGTAAGCGCGTAATATTTCGTCTTACACTCCTCACACTCTATATCCACGCTGTAATCGCAAAAACCCGACACGCGTTCTTCAACGATTTTACCCTTTTTACAAGGGCACTCGTACTCCAACCGCACCGTCGGCGTATTTGCGCCGTTTTTTAACACATTGATTTTTGACAAAAGTTTTGCCGTGCTGTCGTTCAACATATTTATCCCCTGTTCTTTACCTTCATAAGCCGTATTACCGCGGCGCGCTCGTTTTCGTCGAGCTTTGATTTTATATACTTAATAGTTTCTTCAAGTTGAGGTATCATAACGTATTCAAGCGCGTTTACCCTGCGCTTGTTGCGCTCTATTTCGTCGGAAAGCATTCTTACCGTTTTTTCTATTTGCGCGAGCCTCAACATTTTGGGAATTAAATCGGCGGCTCGCGCCACGGAATAATCCGCCTCGCTCGTAATTTCACTGAACGCATATGGCAAATCGTCCGAACGTTTTTTGCTTGACACGCTTATTTTCGGAACTTCAACGCCCATTACGGTAGCAATTTCGCACTCGGCGTCTACGGAAACCGTTGGCATAGCAAAAGCCGCCTCCGCCTCGTAAGACGGAGTTACCGAGCGCGCGACCGAAAACTGCCGCAAGACGAAAGCAAGCTCGCTTTCCACCTCGTCGCGCAAAGCCTTATTCTCCCTGATTAATAAGGAAAACCGCCTAATCATTTCGTCAGACTTATCCTTTAACAGTTTGTGACCCCTTACGGCTGTGGAGAGTCTGCCTTTAAGCTTTTTCAGCTCCATACGCGTGGGGTTTACGTTTAACCGTGCCATTTTTAACCTTTATTCAAATACTTATCTATATATGCCTGTCTTATACGCTTCAACTCGCTTACGGGCAAAATTTTCAAAAGCTCCCAACCCAAGTCGAGCGTTTCTTCCACCGAACGGTCGGAATCGAAGCCCTGATTGATATATAGCTTTTCGAATTGTTCGGCAAATTTTGCGTAAAGCTTATCGGTGTCCGAAAGCGCGGCTTCTCCCAAAATTGCGGACAGCTCTTTGCTCTCTTTACCGCTCGCATAAGCCGAAAACAGCTGGTTCATTGTATCCGCATGATCCTCACGAGTCTTGCCCCTGCCTATTCCCTTGTCCTTTAATCGGGAGAGCGAAGGCAAAACGTCGATGGGGGGATTGATACCCTTCTTGTATAAATCCCTCGACAGTATAATCTGCCCCTCTGTTATATAGCCCGTAAGGTCTGGAATGGGGTGAGTTTTATCGTCCTCGGGCATTGTTAAAATGGGTATCTGGGTAATAGAGCCCTCGCAACCCCTTATTCTGCCTGCGCGCTCGTACAAAGTTGCAAGGTTGGTATATAGATAACCGGGATAGCCGCGCCTGCCGGGAACCTCCCTTCTTGCGGCGGAAACCTCGCGAAGCGCTTCGGCATAGTTGGTTATATCCGTCATAATGACAAGAACGTGCATACCGCAGTCAAACGCGAGATACTCGGCGCAAGTCAAAGCCATTCTCGGGGTGGCTATACGCTCGACAGCGGGGTCGTTGGCAAGGTTGGTAAAAAGTACTGTGCGCTCGATTGCGCCCGTCTTTTTAAAGTCGTCGATGAAGTACTGAGCCTCTTCGAAAGTAATACCTATCGCTGCAAATACAACTGCAAACTTACTTTTGTCGTCCTTAACTTTTGCCTGCCTGGCAATTTGAGCGGCAAGCTCGGCATGCGGCAGTCCGCTCATTGAAAACACGGGCAGCTTTTGTCCGCGAACGAGCGTATTAAGCCCGTCGATAGCGGATATTCCCGTCTGAATAAACTCGTCGGGATAGTCGCGTGCGGCAGGATTTATTGGCTCTCCGTTTATGTCCAAGAGTTTGTCGGGGATAACGGGCGCGCCGCCGTCACGGGGGTTACCCATGCCGTCGAATACCCTGCCGAGCATTTCCTGCGATACCGCAAGCTGTTGACCGTGACCTGTGAACCGAGCCTTCGAAGTAGATATCTGCAAGCCCTGAGAATTGTCGAAAAGCTGCACTACGGCTTTGTCGCGGTTTACTTCGAGTACTTTTCCCTGCCTAACTTCCCCGTTTGCGCAAACGACGTCGACAAGCTCGTCGTACTTGACGCCTTCAACGCCCTCGACCAGCATAAGCGGGCCGACTACTTCGCGGATTGTCTTATATTCCTTAAACATTTTCTTCACCTTGACCCAATGCTTTGAGTTCCGAGTTCATTAATTTTAAAATCTCGTCAAATTCCGCCAAATTTTCTTCGGTAATATATTTTGCTCTGCCTATCTTCTCTTTGCAAGAACACGACAAAATAGCATTCATATCCGCATAGTTTTCAAGCGCTTCCCTCGCGCGTTCGTCAAACTCGCATATAAGTTTAAGCATTAAAAACTGCTTGCGCATAGAAGTGTATGTGTCAACCTCGTCAAACGCATTTTGGTGCAGATAGTCCTCGCGTATGATTTTTGCCGTTTCCATTGTAAGTCTGTCCTTCGACGAAAGCGCGTCGACGCCGACAAGCCTTACTATTTCGTCCAAAGCAGCCTCTTCCTGTAAAACCGTCATTACAAACTGCCTGTATTTTGTAAAGTCCGCGCTTACGTTTGCGCCGAACCAATCCTTCATTCTGTCGGCGTAAAGCGAGTAGCTGACAAGCCAATCGATAGCAGGGAAGTGGCGCTTATATGCAAGCGAAGCCGAAAGTCCCCAAAACACCTTTACGATTCTCAAAGTTGCCTGCGAAACGGGCTCGCTCAAATCTCCGCCCGGGGGAGACA
>CAJUMW010000001.1:96235-121998 GCA_910587625.1 uncultured Christensenellaceae bacterium | reverse complement strand
TGTCTTATCCGAGCCGCCCAACACCTTTACGATGCCTGCACGCTCGTAAAACTCGGCGAGTCGGCTGGAAAGATATGCGGGATATCCCTCGTCACCCGGCATTTCTTCAAGGCGTCCGCTCATTTCACGCAGTGCCTCAGCCCAACGCGAAGTGGAGTCCGCCATTATCGCTACGTTATAGCCCATGTCGCGGAAATATTCCGCAATGGTTATACCCGTGTAAATCGACGCCTCGCGCGCCGCAACGGGCATATCCGATGTGTTTGCAATAAGTATAGTGCGCTTCATAAGCGGCTCACCCGTCTTGGGGTCCTTAAGCGCGGGAAATTCGTTTAAAACGTCGGTCATTTCGTTGCCGCGTTCTCCGCAGCCGATATAGACGATTATGTCCGCGTCCGCCCACTTTGCAAGCTGGTGCTGAACGACGGTTTTACCGCTGCCGAAGGGGCCGGGGACCGCCGCCACTCCGCCGCGAGCAATGGGAAAGAGCGTATCAATAACGCGCTGACCCGTTATCATAGGATTTGTAGGGGAAAGCTTTTCCCTGTAAGGTCTGCCGCGGCGGACAGGCCACTTTCTCAACATACTTATAGGCTTTTTGCCGCTTTGAGTTTTGATAACAGCAACGGTGTCCTCGATAGTAAACTCTCCCTCTTCTATCTTTTCAACCTTACCGCTAATACCGTTGGGCACCAAAATTCTGTGTTCTATAAGCTCGGTTTCCTGCACGGTGCCGAGTATATCTCCCTCGACGACCTCGCTGCCGACCTTTACGAAGGGCACAAATTTCCATTTTTTTTCACGGTCGAGATTATTTACCGAAACACCCCTCGAAATTCTTGCGCCGTACTCGAAATACAGCGTTGTAAGCGGCCTTTGAATTCCGTCGAAGATGCCCGAAATAAGCCCGGGCGCAAGCTCGGCAGAGAGCGGCTCTCCCGTAGACACGACCTCTTCACCCGGTCCCAATCCTGCCGTTTCTTCATAGACCTGAATTGAAGCCTTGTCGCCGCGAAGTTCGATTATTTCACCTATAAGCCCTTTGTCGGAAACCCGCACGACGTCGAACATTTTGCTGTCCGCCATACCCTCGGCAACTATTAAAGGACCTGAAATTTTAACTGTCTTTCCCATAAAAACTCCTGTAAATTTTTGCGGATATACTCAATTAATCGTTAAAGAGAATATCTACGCCGAGTGCGCGCTCCATCGCGCTCTTTAAAAGTTCCGTACCGTAGCCCGAGCTTCCGTTTTTGGAGGGAATACTCAAAATTACGGGGTACGGCTCTTCATCAAACCTCTTTAAAAATGCGGCAAGGGGCTTTGCCAGCTCTTCGGTTATAAAAATCACCTTATAATCCTTGGCAATTTTTCTTAAAACTTCACGCGCTTTTTCCGCATTTTCCGCAGCAAACGCAAAAGCTCCGCAAGCTTTGAATACCGTTATGCTTTCCCCGTCGCCTATTATAGCTATCTTACCTTCCATATATTTCTCCGCCGCCGAAACGCCTAAACCGCGCGCAGACGACTCTTTATTTGCTCCTCTCCCATACCTGCCATAAGACAGACAAAAATTATGCGAAGATTGATATTTTCCGCACGCCGCCTTAAAACGTAGTATAAAAAGGGTTGCGAATTTTTAAGCTCATATTTCTTTTTTTGCAAATAGTCTATTTCGATGTCCGCAAGCATACGCTCGGCTTTTGTAAAGGGAAGCGCGTTTTGCTTTGCCTCGAAACAGGCGTTTACAAAGCTTTCGTACTTAGTTCCTAAAAATTGAGAAGCCGCTTTTTCCATATCTTCCGAAGTAAGCTTTTCAAGTTGGTTTACCTTTAATTCTCCCGACAATACGCAGTTATTTAAGGCATATTCCGGGGTCTTTGAACGCATAACCGCCAAAATATCGGTATAATCGGCTTTAAGCTTTATAAGCTTTTTCAAACTTGAATTTCGTTTACAGCTATCCGTCAAATGCGCAAAAAGCGCCTTTTCGAATATCAAGCCTATCTCCGCACCGGACACCTCGCTCTCGCCCTCAAACAGCTCGACGCAGGTTTTACACGCCTGCGCAAGGTATTTGCCGAGCGGCGCAAAGTTGCGCTCTTTAATCAGCCTCGATATCTCGTCGGAGGGAATATTTCCGTCGGGAGCAAGCATACCCTGTTTTTCCGCTCCGGAGTATTCAGACTTTAAAATTGCCTTTGCGTTATGAAAGTCACGGGGAGCGAGAAAATAGTCGCGTTCGGCGTTAGTCGGGGCATATTCCCGTATGAATGCGTCCAAATCGCGCATATCCGCAGCAAGAACGCTTTCATAATCGTACACCGATCCGCCCTCTGTTCCGCGCGAAAAACCGCTTTCCGAAAGCGAGCGAAAAGCTTCGTCGGCGCTGAGTTCGGCAAGCTTGAAAAGTTTTGAACCGAGAAGGCTGTTTTCTTTTACGGCAATAACGCCGCCCGTGTACACACAGTCCTTTGACATAATTATCCCTGATTAAATAATTTTTCGGCTAACAGAGAGACGTTTTGCTCCCTGTCGATTAAAAGCAGCGCCCTGTATGAAATATCTTTGTCGCATACTTTGCCCTTTAAAATAAAGCCTCCGTCGGGAATAGCTCCTCCGACCGAATGCGTAAGCTGTTTTTCTTTCACTACGTCGAGCTTGATTACATCCTCGATATATTTAAAGTTTGACGAAAAAACTATTTCGTCGCACTCGTCGGCGTATTGCTCCAAAAGCCGCTTAGAAAGCGCGACAGTCTGCTTTTTATCGAGCTCAAGCAACGCTTGAAAAGCCTGCTCGTAGAGCGCGTCGATAACCCGACGCTTTTCTCCGAGCTTGATTTTTGCGCAGTCAAGACGGGCGGAAGCCGACTTGCCGTCAAGAATAGACTTTACCTTTTGCGCAGTTTCAGCCCTCACTCCCGTAATTTTGCGTTCGGCGAAAAGATTGGCGCGCGCAATTGTTGCTTCTGCGCTCTTTTCCGCTTCGGTTATTATTGCCGCTGCCTCGGTTTCGGCGTCGGAAATTATCTTCTCGACAATGCTTTCCCTACTCATAAATTAAACCAAACTTGACATCATTATGGAAATGATAAAGCCGAGAATTGCATAGAACTCTATCATTGCGGGGTAGAGCAGCAATTTACCGCCGAGCGAGTCCTGCTTGCCAACCGCATAGATACAGTTTACAGCCGATTTGCCCTGAAAAATGCCCGTGATAAGACCGGAAAATGCCATAGGCATAACTGCGCCGAACAGCGCCCAGCCCTGTTCAACCGTTTCGAGCGCAGCTACGTTACCGGAAGCGATGATGCCGATAACAAAGCCGTACAAACCCTGCGTAGCCGGTAAAAGCACCAATACCAATACTTTACCGAACTTGTTGGGATTTTCGCCCAGAACTCCCGCAGCCGCGCTGCTGGTCTTGTACAGACCGATTGCAGAACCTACGCCGCACAAAAGTACGCAGAGCGCAATTCCGATGATGCCGATAACGGAACCCGTTGTCATAAAAAACCTCCGAAAATGTTTTAAATTTTAATTATCAATCCGCCGATTTTGCGACGGGATTTGCCAATTTTGTATATTTATTGTTCGAACCGAGGGGCGCGAAAAGCTTTCCCTCTCCCTCGTAAAACTTACCGTAAAATTCAACATATTGCAACCTTGCGTCGTGAATGTACGCGCCCAACAGACCTATGGCAAGGTTGAAGATATGCCCCACTACCATTAGAACGACGCCGAGCATTATGAACGCGACGTTGCCGCCCGTAATAAAGCCGATAGAATAATCCGAAACGATTTTTGCAACGACCGCGCCCGAAAGCATAAGTCCGTATAGGCGCGCGTAGCTCAATATATCCGAAACATAGTTTATTATTCCGTAAACCGCGCCGAACCCCTTTGTAAATTTACCCAAAAGTTTTTCCTTTCTGCCCGCCGTTAAAACGGCAACAACAAGGCTTGCGCCTACCATTGCCCCCCCAATATAGGCAAGTTGCGGCACATTGGCGTCCTCGATTAAGCCTATTATTGCCAGAAATGCGCCTATGGAAAACACAGCCCATACAAAGCCGTCAAGCATTCCGTCCCAAAAATAGCCGCGGCGCATACATTGAATAGCCTTACAGATATAGCCGAACATAATGTGAACGACGCCTATTTCAAGACTTATCAAAAGCACGGAGGGTATGGAAATACCCATAAGCGACCAACGGCTTTCCTGCACGTCGGGAATTACGGAAGTCGGGAACATAAACGTCAGCCCGAAGAAGGAATTTAGCAATAGACCCCATAATATGGCAAAGATACCGCCGATTGCAAACACACCCGAAAGCCTTTTGAAGCCGCCGTCCTCGCGCCGTTTTTTTATATATATAAATCCGCCGCCGAGAAACATTAAAATTCCGTAGCCGACGTCACCCATTATAAAACCGAGAAACAGACTGTAAAAGAACGCCATTATTGTATTTGGGTCAAACTCCTTGGCGTTGACGGGAGAGTACATGTTTGTTATTGTTTCAAAGTTTTGCACTACCTTATTATTCTTGTACAGCGTGGGCGGCATTTCGCTTTCGTCAGGGTCGGAAAACTCGTAAAAAATAGCCGACGAAACCCCGTCAATCGTGCTTGAAACAGCGCTTTCCGCCTCCTTGGGAACGTACGCTTCAAGTAAGAAGGTTGCGTTTGTCACCCTGAATTTTTCCGAAACGGTCAATTTTTCAAGCTCGAACGAGAGATAGTCGCAGTAAATTTTAAGGTTTTGCACCCTGTCGCCGAGCGACACAAACTCGTCGGAAATTTGACTCAGTCTTACGCTAATCTCCTGCGAGCGGCATTTTAAATTATTGTATAGCTCTTCTCCCGTGCCCTGCCTGTACGGGCAGGAAACAAAGCCTGACGAGCTTAAAGCCGACTCACAGTCGCAGGTTTTATGCCAAACGACCCATATAAGCGCGTACTCAAACCCCACGTTTATTGTGCCGACCTCGCAAAGCTCGTCGACGCAAACGCATTTTTTTAAATTATCCAACTCGGAAACGGGAATTATGCCGAGCTTTATTTTGACGTGCTTGGTGTCGGAAAAATCGGAGAAAGGAATTTTTAGTTGAGAATAAATTTCCGCCGAAATAATTTCCTTTTCAAGCTTTGACTGTTCGTTCAAAAGCTTCTTTTTTTCGTCGGCAAGCTTTGAAATTTGCGCGACGGTTTCGTCCGCTACCCCCTTGAGAGAGTGCGCGCCCATAAACGCCTCGTAAGACACCTCGAACCCGTCATTTAAAATATCGCTTTTAATTTTATGCGCGGCATTGTAAGCTTCCATTTCCGAAGTGAGCGTAAAAAGCGCCGACTCGACTTCACCGAGATAGTTTTGAAGATTTTCATACGACAAAACAAGCGGAGCGGTATTTTCCGTTTCCGCCTGTTGCTTAATCTCGGTTGCGCCCGTCTTTTGAAGTGCGTTTAAAAGCGCGTCCCTGTCGTAAGCCATTGCTATTAAATTGAGCTTACGCATTTCAGCGACTGCCACTTAAAACCCTCCGGACAATTTCGTCGGCAGCGCCGACGTTCTTTTTAAGTATTTCATCGGCATACGCGCGCGAGCTTTGCTTTTCGCTTTGAATAGCGTTGTTGTACTCGCTTGCCCCCTCTTTTTCTGCCCTGTTTATTTCCGTTTCGCGTAAGACGGCACACTTTTCATCGCATATTTTTAATATTTTATTTGCTTCGACCTCGGCGTTTTCGGCAATATAAACCGCCCGAGTCGCAGCCTCTTCCTTTATTTTTAAAGCCTCGCTTTCGGCGTCCCGAATAAGTTTTATTATGTCGTCCATCTCACACTCCGCTCGTTTTGTAATATTTTACCACAAATTGGTAAAATTTGCAATAGTTAAATCAAAAATGATTGCTGTTTTTTAAACTTTTTTCCAATTTTCACATTTCCACATATTTATCACCGAACCACTTTAAGTATAATGAATATAAAATGTATAAAATTAAAAGTACTTGCCATAGACCGCAAATAATCCAATCAAATATACAAAATTGCCGAATATTAATTATTTTATTCATATTTCGTGTTAAATTATGACATAATATGTAAATTTATTCACAAAAATTAATAAATATAATTGATTTTTTAAAGGTTGTTGCATATTTTTTTGCTCGGTGCTATTATGGATTAAATGAATAAATATTAATATTGGGGTATAATTATGAAAAAACGTATTATTGCTTGTACTGCTGCGACGCTTGCAGTTGCCACCGTATTTTCCGCCGTTGCTTGCAGTAGCGCAGAAAAGCTTACAGTAAAAAATATAGAGCTTACAAGCGAGGAATACGCTTTTGCGGTTTCAAAGGACAACAACGAACTTCTCGCGCAAATAAACGGGTTTCTTGCAGAATGGAAAGCCGACGGTTCGCTTGATGAATTGATAAATTCATATTTCGACGGCAAGTCGGACTTTACATATAAAAACGCAACCTCAACCGCAAAGGACGGGGATTTTGTTGTGGCAACCAACGCGTACTTCCCCCCTTTCGAGTCCATAAACGAAAACAACGAGTTTGTGGGTGTGGACATTGAAATTGCATACAACATCGCACAAAAACTCAATAAGACGTTGTTTATTGCGGATATGGATTTCGACGCGATAATACCCAGCGTACAATCCGGTCAAAGCGCCGTGGGAATGGCGGGAATTACAGTAAACGATACGCGAAAAGAACAGGTGAATTTTGCAACGGGCTACTACACTTCCGCACAGGTAATTACCGTTTTGGAAAGCGATTCAACGTTTGACAATTGCACCACCGTTGAAGAAGTCGAAGATATTTTGAAAGCTCAACAAAAAAACTTTATTATAGGCACGCAGGCAGGAACGACGGGGTATATGTACTCGAACGGAGACGCGGATTTCGGTTACGACGGATTTACCAACCTGACTACAAAGGCGTACAACACAGGCGCGCTTGCAATGATGGACCTTAAAAACGGCAAGATAAACGCAGTAATTCTCGACAAACAGCCCTCAATTATGATTACAAAGAGTATCAATAAATAATTATGAGCAATTTTGAAATTTTCTGGAACAGGTTTATAACCCCCGGAACGCTTGAATCGGTATTCACGGGATTTTTAAACACGGCAATTATTGCCGTGTTTGGTCTTTTGTTGGGATTTTTGCTCGGATGCGTTCTTTCGGTAATAAAGATGCTTCCGTCAAAAAATTTTGCGGTAACGGTGTTTAAAAGAATAGCCGACCTATATATTGCAATATTCCGCGGCACGCCTATGATGGTACAGCTGCTGTTGCTGCATTTTGCGGTGTTTATAGGCGTAAATATTCCGCCCGTAATAGAAGTTTCGCTAATTTTCGGCTTGAACAGCGCGGCATATATGGCAGAAATTATAAGAAGCGGAATTAATTCCGTGGATAAGGGACAATTTGAAGCCGGACGTTCGCTAGGGCTTAGCTACCCCTTGACAATGATTCATATAATTTTGCCGCAGGCGGTAAAGAACGTTGTACCAACAATCGGAAATGAATTTATATCCCTCTTAAAGGAAACTTCAATAGTCAGCGTTGTCGGGCTTTCCGACCTTACAAGGGCGTTTAAGGCAATAGCAGACTCCACATTTGAATATTTTATACCCTACATTGCGCTTGCGATAATCTATTTTGTTATAATATTGATAATTACTCTGATAATAAGGCTTATTGAAAGGAGATTTAAAAAGAGTGAAAAACGCTAAACCCAAATTTTTAAACAAGCGCAACACGCCCGTAGAGCCTTACGACGAAAAAGCGCTTTTGGAAGTGCAGCATCTTTCGAAAGAGTACGGACAATTGAAGGTACTTGACGACATATCGGAAAAAATTTACCAAGGAGAAAAAATTGCCGTAATAGGGCCCTCCGGCAGCGGCAAAAGCACGTTTTTACGCTGTTTGAACGTGCTTGAAGACCCCACGGACGGATATGTGTTTTTCGAAGGCAATAATCTTTGCGATTTAAATGTGGATATAAATATACAACGCAGGCATATAGGTATGGTATTTCAATCATTCAATTTGTTCAACAATATGAATGTGCTTAAAAACATAACGTTTGCGCCCATACGCGTTGAATTGCATGATTTAAAGAAAATAAAGCGCAAAAACTTTTTTATAAAGCTGAAAAACCTATTTAAACCCAAAGACAAAAAAGTTGAAATATTGCCCGTTAAAACAGACAAAAAAACCATAAAAAAGAACGCCGAAGAGAACGCTATGCGGCTGTTGAAGCGCATAGGGCTCGAAGAAAAGGCAAACGTTTACCCCTCCACCCTGTCAGGCGGTCAACGCCAGCGCATTGCGATAGCTCGCGCGCTTGCAATGAACCCGAAAGTTATGCTGTTTGACGAACCCACTTCCGCATTAGACCCCGAAATGGTCGGGGAAGTGCTTGCGCTTATAAAGGAGCTTGCAGACGAGGGTATGACTATGGTGATTGTCACGCACGAAATGGCGTTTGCACGCGAAGTTTCCACACGCGTTCTGTTTATGGACGGAGGAAAAATAGAAAAACAGGGCACGCCCGACCAAATTTTCGGCGCGCCGAACAATCCAAGACTTAAAGACTTTTTATCGAGAGTTTTATCTGTTTAAACTAAAAGCGCAGACTTAAAAGTCCGCGCTTTTTACATTAGCGGCGCAAATAGCTTTAAGATACTTGCAATAAACCTTCTTAAATGATGCTTATTTACCGCGTCGTTCTCGACTGTGTCCGACGCGCCGAACACAAAGCTAAAATCGCCTTCAATATCCTTTAAAACATTTACGTCGTTGGTGTAAACGCCGTTTTCAAATTGGTTGTAATAACTTCGCAAATCGATATTGACCGAGCTTACCGAAGCGCAATTTTCGTTGAGCATAAGCTTTGCATGCACAAAGGCGTTGCGCATTTTATAGACCTTTACCCCCGTTTCGGCAAGCCGTTCGGCATAATCCAAGGTAACAAGATATACATAGCCTTTATCCGGCACGTCGGGTATAACTATGCGCACGTCCACGCCGGCAAGCGCCTTTTCGGCTATTGCGCTGAACGTCTGCTCGTCGGGCACGAGATAGGGCGTCATGATATACAGCTTTTCCCTTGCGCCCGAAATTATAGTGTCGTAAACGCCCTTTCCGATTGCGCTTACATAATCCTTGCCGTCGACATACGGAATTACCGCCGCGTCGCTTGAAAACTTATCATAGCGGTTAAAATAAGCTTCGTACTCACAAGAGCGCCTTGTCACAAACTCCCACTGACGCAAGAACTGCAATGTAAGCGCGTCTACTGCCTTACCGCTGAGTTTAAGCCCGACGTCCTTCCAATAGCCGTACATACGCTTGGCGTTGATATATTCGTCGGCAAGATTGCAACCGCCCACATATCCGCATTTTCCGTCGACTACTATAATTTTTCTGTGGTCGCGTAAATTGAGGGCAAAAGTAAACCGAGCCTGTATCCTGTTGAAAAATTTAAGCTTTATGCCGGCTTTTTTCATTTTGCGCCGCATACCGAAAGAGAGCGTGCCGTGGCTGCCTATACCGTCGGCAATAATTCTTACGTCGACGCCCTGCGCCACCTTTTCGGACAAAATTTCAAAGATACGGTTGAGCAGTTTTCCGTCCGAAATTATAAAAAACTCGATAAAAACAAAGCTCTTTGCCGCGGAAATTTCGGCAATTACGTCGTCAAACATTGACACGCCCGAGGGAAAATAATTCAAAAGCGTATCGTTATATAATTTGAATTTGCCCGTATTCCACAAAAAATTTGCGTCGTGCTTGACAGATAGAGGCAACTTTTCGTCAATTACGTTGTCGCCTATAAACTTTTCGCTGCGGGCAAATATACATCCGTAACGCCGTTTTGCCAGACCGAAAAAGACGTACTCGCTGGACATCAAATATCCGATATAACCGAACGAGAAGCAAACGGTTAAAAACAACACCCAAACAACCTTTGTAGTGCCCGTTTTATAGCTTGATATTACGCTTATTACGCACAGTCCGCTGAGTACCGCCGAAAGTATTAAATACCAGCCGATAGAATAGGCAAAGCCGAGGTACAAAAGTATAAAAATACCGAGCTGAACTAGTATAAACAACGCGGCTACGCCCGTCTTTAAAATACCCCAGCCTCTGCCCTCGGTGCGTATTTTCACAAGTCGGGAATCCGGGGAACGCGTACCTTTGATTTTTTTTACTATTTTTTTATTCATCGGCGCCACCCGTAAGCCTTGCGCCCATCTCGCAAATAGAATTCAATCTATCCGAAAGCTCTAAAATTTTAAGCTGCGATTTAGTCTTTTCCCGGGCGTAAATTTTTATAAACAACACACCGTGTAATATAAGCAAAGCTCCGCCGAGCGAGGAATATACAATGCCCGTAATAAAATAGGTGCTTTGCCAAAATACAGAAAGCAGTGCGCCGCAGACAATTAAAAACAGGCAGGCAAGCCCCACCGAAACCATAAGCGCCGTTGTTACGGGGCAAGGGTTTGACTGTAATTTGCCTATCTTATCAATGGCGCCGTCAAGATAAACTTGCAAAAGATGAAGCTCGTCCCTATGCTCGACAACGTGCGGACGGCTGAAAGTTAAATTGCGCTCGTTAAAATACCTCGAATGGGGGCTGTTTTCAATTAGCTTCCACCCGAGCGAAGCGTACATTTTACAAACTTCTTTGACCCTGTCGCTCTTTACGGTAACATAAAAATTATCAAATTGACTAAATACCGCGTTCATCTATTAAAGCATACCACATAATTATTAAGATATTATGAAATTATAATTAATTTTTTGAAATTACTGAGTTACTATCTCTTTTTCCTCTATCTTGCCGAAATAGCCGTATCGCTTGCGCATCGTTAAAAGGAAAATAACAGTTACGACAGTAGCAAGCAAGTCAGACACGATTGCCGCAGACCATACGCCGTCAAGCCCCATAAATATGGGCAGAACCATTACCGCGGTAACCTGGAACACCACCGTTCTCAAAAACGAAATCAGCGCGGATATAACCCCGTTGTTCAGCGACGTAAACAGCGCCGAACCATACATGTTTATGCCGACCGTTATAAAAATTACGCTGTAAATGCGCATTCCGCGCACCGCCATTTCAAATAATTGCTGCCCGTAACCGAACATACCGACAAACGGTACGGCAAGCGCCTCGGACAACCCAAACATAGTTATACCCGAAATCAACATGAGTATAATACTTTTTTTGTATAAATTTTGCATCTCTTTTTTATTTTGCGCACCGAAATTGTATGCCATAAGCGGCGCGCTGCCCACCGCGTAGCCCATAAAGATGGAGAAGAAAATCATCATAATATAGGCAATTGTGCCGTAAGCCGCAACACCCGATTTTCCGAGCTCCTCGCCCAAAACCGCCTGTATCTGAAAATTGTATAAAATTACAACTACCGCGGAAGAAACGTTTGAAAAGAACTCTGAAGAGCCGTTGGTACACGACTTTAAAAAAGCTTTGCCGTAAAATTTGGTTTTTGTAAGGCGCAAAAGGCTGTTATTTTTACAAGAAAAATAGATAAGCGGAAATATGCCGCCGAATATTTGACTTACCGCAGTAGCGATAGCCGCGCCCATAAGCCCCAGCCCGCAGCCCGAAACGAGAATTGCGTCGAGAACCATGTTCAATATCCCAGCAGAAGCCGTTGCCATAAGCCCGAGTCTGGGTTTTTCCGCCGCGACGAAAAAGCTTTGGAAAATGTTTTGAAGTATGAAAAAAGGCTGTGTTGCAAGAAGTATTCTTCCGTATAAAACGCAGTAGTCATAAATTTTTTCGTCCGTTGCTCCCAAAAACTTTGCAACGGGCTCAACGGCAAACTGACCTGCAACCGCAATAACCACGCCTATCCCGAGCGTGACATATACAAGCATTGAAAAATATTTGTTAGCAAGCTCTTTATTGCCCTCTCCGAGCGTCTTTGAAACGAGCGCGCTTCCGCCGGCGCCTACCATAAAACCTATCGAGCCGAAAATCATAAACAACGGATAAATTAAATTTATAGCGGTAACCGCCTCTTCTCCCGAATAATTTGAAACGAAAAGTCCGTCCACAATGCTGTAAATACTTGTGAACACCATCATTATTATCGAGGGAAGTACGAAAATAAACAATTTTTTATAAGTGAAATGGTCTGAAAGCTGTATGCGCATAAAAATCCTTACTCTTTAATCTCTATATAAAAAAAGCCCGTCCGAGTATTACCCCGGGCGCACCCGACATCTTTTCAACATTGCAGCTGCGGCGGCATGTTCTCCGATGATTTTAAAAAAATTTAAATCCAAAGTTTATTTGAAACAGTATAAACTATTATAATATTAATGTCAAATGATTTTATGAATACTTTATTTAGCCGTCTTTAACTGTTAAATATTCATTTGTTAATAACTTTTTGCATAAATTTTACAATTTAATATGAATTTTGTCGAAAATTAATATTATTTTACCAATTGTTAATAATTTGTTGATAACTTTATTGCATATATTTATTTAAAAACTTTTTCAACAATTAAATGTGGACAACTTTTTGTGGATAACTTTTAATAATTACGCCTTTTATGGGATAATTGACCGAGTTATCAACAATTTGCGCGTATATAATATGCCGCAGCGAGGGTATGTATGACACTTATTTATAAAAAAGCGAGCGCGGACTGTATTTTCTTCAAGTCCGCGCTGATTAATTTATTGCTTTTCTATTTTTTTACCATACAGCGCGGATACATTGTTGGAGTATCTCTGCATATTCTGGCAATATTTTAAAGGAACGTCGTCCTCCAAGTCTTCAAGCTTTTTACATTGCTCCCTTGAAAGCTTTGTAGGAATATCTATTTCAACCGTTACATACAAATTGCCCGTTCCGTGAACTGTTTTTACGCCCTTGCCTCTCATACAAAATCTAGTGCCCGAAGGAGTGCACTCGGGAATAACAAGCTCCAACGTGTCATCGATTGCCGCAACCTGAACTTTACCGCCGAGCACAGCCGTCTTATAGGAAATAGGTACGGTTATATACAAGTCCCTGTCCTGACGGCGCAACATTTTGTGGGGCTCGATATGGAAGTAAATGTACAAATCGCCCGACTCTCCGCCGTTGCCCGCAGCCTGACCGAAGCCGCGCTTTCTTAGACTGCTGTCACTGTCAACACCTGCAGGTATGTTTATATCGAACTTGGTTTCGCGGCGCTGATAGCCCTTGCCCTTACAATCGTTACATCTTTCGATAATCTTTTTACCCGTGCCGCCGCAATCGGGACACGCGCCGACCTGAATTGTCCTTCCGAAAATAGTGTCCTGCTGGAACTTTACCCTGCCGCTGCCGCCGCACCTCGAACATTTTTGAAAAGCGGTACCGCCCTTCGCGCCCGTACCGCCGCAGGACGTGCAGGGTTCGTTACGCATATAGCTGACCGTCTTGGTGCAGCCCTTTATCGCGTCGAGGAAGGACAAATTAACCGTCTGCTGAATGTCCGCGCCCCTCGGCGCCGCACGCTCGGCTCCGCCCCCGAAGCCGCCGCCGAACACTGAATTAATTATGTCCTCGAAGCCGCCCATTCCGCCGCCGAAGCCCCCGAAACCGCCGCCGAAAGGATTTCCGCCCTGACCCATACCGGGGTGTTCAAGCTCGAAATCGTACTGTTTACGCTTATTTTCGTCGGAAAGCGTTTCGTTTGCGTCGTTTATTTCCTTGAATTTTTCGGCTGCAGCCGCGTCACCTTTATTGAAGTCGGGATGATACTGCTTGGCAAGTTTTCTGTATGCAGACTTAATTTCGTCCTGCGTGGCTGTCTTGGATACGCCGAGAACGTCGTAATAGTTTTTCTTTTCCGCCATAAATTTACCTTTGCACCTTTGCCGTGCAAGCAAAAGTTTTTTAATCGGTTACGCAACCCAAAAATTATTTTTGGGTTGCGCCGTTAATTTTCTTTAAATAAATTCACATAACGTGAACGCTATTAATTGTGCTGTTTAAACTCGGTATCGTCTCCGCCGTTATTACCGCCGTCGGTCGAGCCCTGCGCCTGCTGATAGATTTTTGCAACAACCGGCTGAACGTCCTTTGCAAGCATATCAATTGCCGCCTTTATTCTGTCGTTATCTCCCGACTCAAGCTCGCTCTTGGCCTTAGCAAGCGCGTCCTCGACAATCTTTTTGTCGTCGTCCGTCAACTTGTCGCCTGCCTCTTTTACCGTCTTTTCAAGGCTGTCGATCATATTTTCAAGCGTGTTTTTGTTGTCGACGGCTTCCTTGCGCTTTTTATCCTCTTCGGCATATTTTTCGGCGTCCTTTACCGCCTTGTCGATATCGTCCTGAGAAAGATTTGTCGAAGCGGTAATCGTAATATTAGTACTCCTGCCCGTACCCAAATCCTTTGCGGTTACGTTTACTATGCCGTTCTCGTCCACGTCGAAAGTAACTTCGATTTTAGGCACTCCGCGAGGTGCGGGGGGTATATCCGTAAGCATAAACTTGCCGAGCGACTTGTTGTCGCGCGCAAACTTTCTTTCTCCCTGTAAAACGTTGATTTCGACGCTGGGCTGATTGTCTGCCGCAGTCGAGAAAATTTCGCTTTTTCTTGCCGGAATAGTTTTGTTTCTTTCAATAAGCGGAGTTGAAACGCCGCCGAGAGTTTCTATACCAAGCGTAAGAGGCATAACGTCTAGAAGCAAAATGTCCTTGACTTCTCCCGAGAGCACGCCGCCCTGAATAGCCGCGCCCATTGCCACGCATTCGTCGGGGTTAATGCCCTTGAAGGGTTCCTTGCCCGTGACCTGCTTAACTTTTTCGATAACTGCCGGAATACGGGTTGAACCGCCCACCAAAATGACCTTTGAAATATCGCTGTATGAAAGCTTTGCATCCTTCATAGCCTGTTTCATAGGCTCGACGGTACGCTCTACAAGGTCGCTTGTGAGCATATCGAACTTCTGCTTTGAAATATCGATATCGAGGTGCTGGGGCTCTCCGTTGGCAACAGTGATGAAGGGCAAGTTAATATTTGTGCTCGACATACCCGAAAGCTCTATTTTTGCCTTTTCAGCCGCTTCTTTAAGTCTTTGAAGCGCCTTTTTGTCCTTTGAAAGATCAATGCCCGTTTCGCGCTTGAACGAGTCGACAAGGAAGTCAATAATCTTATTGTCGAAGTCGTCTCCGCCGAGATGAGTGTCTCCGTTTGTTGCCAAAACTTCAAATACGCCGTCACCGATATCGAGAATGGAAACGTCGAAAGTGCCGCCGCCGAGGTCGTAAATCATTACCTTTTGCAACCCCTCCTGCTTGTCAAGTCCGTAAGCGAGCGCTGCCGCGGTGGGCTCGTTAATGATACGAAGTACGTTTAAACCCGCAATTTTACCAGCGTCCTTGGTTGCCTGTCTTTGACTGTCGTTGAAGTACGCGGGGCAGGTTATAACCGCGTCGGTTACTTTCGTGCCGAGATAGCTCTCTGCGTCGACCTTTAATTTAGTCAATATCATAGCGGAAATTTCCTGAGGGGAATATCCGTGGTCAATGTCTACTTTGTAAGCTTCGCCCATATGGCGCTTTATCGAAATAACCGTTTTATCGGGCTGAGCCACCGCAAGACGCTTAGCCGCCTGTCCGACTATTCTGCTGCCGTCGGCTTTAAAAGATACGACCGAAGGCGTTGTTCTGCTACCTTCGCTGTTGGCGATAACGACGGACTCGCCGCCTTCCATAACCGCAACGCAGGAGTTAGTTGTTCCCAAATCTATACCAATTACTTTTCCCATTTTATATACCTCTGATTTATAGTTTATTTTTATTCAACAGTCACGGCAACCTGACAAAATCTTATAACCTTGTCGCCGGACTTATAACCCTTTTTAAGAATTTGTTTTACGGTGCTCGGCTTTTCCCCCTCTTCACAAGGGAAATCCAATACGGCTTCCATAACGCTTTCATCGAAATCGTCCCCGACTTTCACGTCAATCTGCTCGACGCCGAGCGACGAAAGAATAGCAAGAAAGCTTTTAATTACCTTGTCGATACCCGTCCTCGTCTTTTCGTCCGAAGCCGAGTCAAGCGCATAACCGAAATTGTCCGCAACGGGCAAAATTTTTAAAACGGCGTCGGACACACCGTTTTTGTATGCTTCCGAAACGGCGGTATTGTTCCGCTTTCTGTAATTGTCGTATTCTGCGGAAACCAGATACCATTTGCGCCTGTAATCCTCGCTCAGCTCTTTGAGTTTATCAAGCTCGGAAGGCTCGTTTACAACCTCCTCGGTTTGAACCTCCACAGGCGTTTCCTCTACCTTTTGTTCATCTCTTTTCTTTGACATAATTTAAATCCTGTTTTGCCGTACAATTTTTATCTACACTATAAATATAAAACTTTTTTCGGGTCCTTAAACAAAAAAATCACATATTTTTTGAGATGTTTTTAACTGTTGACTTTTTTCGTTACATAATATAAAATATTGTAGAAATACGGAGGAAACGATTATGCAGTCACTGCGCGAAATTTATAAAACAGGTCGCGGACCGTCAAGTTCGCATACCATGGGCCCCGAGCGCGCCGTTAAAATAATTAAAAACCTGTTTCCCGAAGCCGAGCTTATTAAAGTTACGCTTTACGGTTCGCTTGCTTTGACGGGGGAAGGACACGGTACGGATAAAATAATATGCGCGACGGCTAAACCGTCGCGTTGCGAAGTTATATTCGATAAGCAATCCCCCTGTCCCGTTCATCCGAACACGCTCGACATAGAAGCTTACAAGGGCAGCAAACTTTTGACAAGGCGCCGTGTTTACAGCGTGGGCGGCGGCTCGGTTGTATTTGACGGAGAGCCCGAGGACAAATACGAAAAATATGCCGACGATTCGATTTATCCGCACAATACATACTCGGAGATTGCCGAGTTCTGCCGCACAAACAATTTAAGGCTGTGGCAATATGTCGAACTGTTCGAGGGAAAAGAAATTTTTATGTTTCTCGAGGACGTTTGGGAAAGAATGAAGGAAACCATTCACGAGGGGCTTTGCGCCGAGGGCGTTTTACCGGGAATACTTCAAACTCAGAGGCGCGCGCAAAAGTTATACAATCAAAGGCATATAGACGAATCCGCGCAGACTCGTGAGAACAGGCTGGTCTGTTCATATGCGTTTGCAACAAGCGAACAGAACGCTTCGGGCGGAATTATAGTTACCGCCCCTACCTGCGGCTCGTGCGGAGTTGTTCCTTCGGTGTTAAAATATATGCAGGAAACGCGCGGACTTTCGGATACAAAAATAATTCACGCGCTTGCAGTCGGAGGAATTATAGGCAACCTTATAAAGAAAAACGCCTCGATAAGCGGCGCCGAATGCGGCTGTCAGGCGGAAATAGGTTCGGCGTGCTCAATGGCGGCAGCCGCGCTTGCCGAACTTTTCGAAATGGGGCTCGACCAGATTGAATATGCGGCGGAGGTTGCAATGGAGCACCACTTGGGACTTACCTGCGACCCCATTGCGGGACTCGTTCAAATACCGTGCATAGAAAGAAATGCCGTTGCCGCCATGCGTGCGATAAACGCGCTGTCGCTGGCAAACTTTTTGGCGGATTCGAGAAAAATAAGCTTTGATATTATAGTCAAAACAATGTACAACACGGGAATCGACCTTTTGAACAACTACAAGGAAACCGCGAACGGCGGACTTGCGAAGTATTACGATTTAAAATCGCACAAAAATTAAAGCAGGTGCTTGCGTATGGCTTTTATTGCCTGGTCGGCTATAAGCCGCGAGCAGCGGTGCGTGGGGTGAATACCGTCAAGCGAATATTCCTTATAATGCAACCGCGCCGAAACTCCGGCAAGCATCTCGTCATACGCGACGTACTCGTCAGACAGTTCTTTTGCCACTTTTCTTATTATTGCAAGCTGCTCGTTGAAAAGCTTGCGCATCCTGAGTTTGTCGGGCGACGGTAAAAGAAAGGGTTCGAGAAATATTACAGCAATACCCTGTCGTTTAAAATTGGTTAAAAGACTGTTAAGGCGGCTTTCGTAATGCTGCAACTCAAGCTTTTCGTTGTGAACATAATGCGCAAGAATTTCGTCGATACCGCACATTATTACAACGGCGTCGGGTTTTAGCGGAATTATTTCGCTGTCGGAAAGTGCGCAAAGTTCGCAAATATTTATGCCCGAAATACCTTTATTTATAAGCTCGATATCCATGTCCGGATAAATGGGTTTCAGCTTGTCCGATAATATTTTGACGTAACCGTTACCAAGCGAGTTTTCGTCATTTCTATCCCTATCCCCGTCGGTTACGCAGTCGCCTAAAAAAACTATTTTCATAAATTCTTCCCCTTTTTTATATTATAGACTATTTGAAAAAACTTTGCAATTGTTAAGGTAAATTTTTTTTAAAACAGTCAAATAATGTTTTGACAAACATATAATTTTATGGTATATTATTTTGGTAATTGAGCGGAAGTACCCAAGTGGCTCAAGGGGCTCCCCTGCTAAGGGAGTAGTACGGGAAACCGTAGCAAGGGTTCAAATCCCTTCTTCCGCGCCATATACCGTCAAGCGAATCATATCGCTTGACGGTATATTTTTTACTTGCAAAACGCAATTAACTAAGGCATATATCGGGGGCAATGAAATTATTTGCAATTTATTAAAGCTTGACCGACCAAACCGTTACCGCGCGCAACTATTTTGACTTGCTTGCCGTTTGCGCGTACAACTGCCAACGCTCTGCCATAGTATGTATCGCTGCTTGTGCCAAGATACCCGTCTTTATTGAACGGGCAGGCATTTCCGAAAGCAAGCAGTTCACCGCCGTCGACTTCGATATCTATCACGCCGCGTTCAAGAGGCTTTACAATTGCGTTAGTATCTGTATAGTCGAGGTGTATAAAGCAGATTTCCCCGAAATTTACGTCCGCCTTTTCGGGAACAACCGACAAAACTGTCTGATTATCGGCAGTTTTAAGCATGCTGCGGCTCAATTCATTGCCGCGTTTATCGAGATTTACCGCCACAATTTCCCCGTCGTAATACTTACACTTAAAGTCGAAGCGACAATTCTTTTTGAATTTTTTTCTACCTACTTTTTTGCCGTTGACGTAAAGTTCTACCATAGGAGCGCGCGAGTAAACCTCGACTTTTGCACTTCTGCCGTTCAACCCGTTCCAACTCCAGGAAGGGATTGCGTTGGAAAATTTCCACGCCGAAGGAGAATGTCTATCTTTAGTATGATTGACGGGTACTACGGCAATTTGCGGTTTGTCGGTAAGTTCGAACGCAACTTTTGTAAATAACGCTTCACCGAGCGGAGTTCCTATCAAATCTACCCTGCCGCTTCCTGCAGTCATCCAGCCGACGCCGTGCAGAAAGTCGGGCGCATAATCCCTGTACTCCCAGCTTCCCACGCCGACTTCACCCAAATAATCCATTCCCGCCCAGACAAAATCACCTATCATCGAGGGATTGTTTTTAGCAAACTCCCAAAAAGAATAGGCGTCTGAACAGAACGTTTCACTACCCAAAATTATGCGTTCGGGGTATTTTTTTACGTCGTGCTTATAGCGTTTTATACCGTAATTGTATCCGGCAACGTCCATAACGGCATAACAGTCGCGCGTTTTTTTGTCGCAACCGGGGAGCTTTGCCATAGTTTTCATAAACTTATCTCCGAAAATTCCTGCCAAGTTATTGAAAAACTCGCTGCCCACCTTTTTATTGGGATTTTTTTCGGCTTTTTTATCTGAGTACTGCCCGAACCCAAGCGCGTACAGATAGTTGAAAAATATATTAACTCCCGTTGTAACGGGGCGGTCGTCGTATTTTTTACAGACGGCTTTCATTTTTTTGAAGAGCTCTATGCCCCTCTTCTCTCCCGTTTCGGCAACCTCGTTTCCAAGCGAATACATTATTACCGACGGGTGGTTATAGTCCTTTTCTATCATATCCTTTATATCTTCCGCATACCAATCTTCAAGGTACGAAGCATAGTCGTAGCGGTTTTTATGGATATACCACATATCGCAATACTCGTCCATGACAAGCATACCAAGCCTGTCGCACGCGTCAAGCAACGATTTGGAACACGGGTTGTGCGCCGAACGAATAGCGTTATAGCCGTTTTCTTTTAAAATTTTGACCTTTCTTTGCTCGGCTTCGGGGTAACTTCTCGCACCGAGAATACCGTTATCGCTGTGAATGCAGGCGCCGCGCAGCACAACTCTTTCCCCGTTAATCAATAGCCCGTCGGTATGGTTGCATTCAAGAGTCCTTATTCCAAAACATACCTCCTGCTCGTCGTCGCAAAATACTGCTCGGCAGGTATAGAGTTCGGGCGTGTCGGGCGTCCAAAGCTCAGCGTCGGGAATTTCTATCGCAAACACCGCGTCGCCGTCGTTCTGATGCTTTGAAATACTTGCAATCTCCCTGCCGTCCTTTTCTATTTTCACATCGACGCTGCCGACGCCCGTAACCGCAACCCTGACTTCGATAACCGCAGGGTACAGCGAAAGCGTTTTGACCTTTACCCCGTTCAACAATATGCGTTTTTTATTTCCGACAAACATATTGACGGGGCGGTAAATGCCTGCACCCGAATACCAGCGACTGTTGGGCTGGTCGGCGTTGTATGCCATAACCTTAATGCTGTTATTTCCGCCGTACTTCAAGTATTTATCGGCGTAAACGTAAAAGTTGGTGTAACCGTACGGTCTGAAAAGAACTTTGACGCCGTTTAAATAAATTTCGGCGTTTCGGTAAACCCCTTCGAACTCGAAGATAACGTTTTTGTCCCTGTACTCTTCGGGAACAAAAAACTCTTTTTCGTACTCATAGTCGCTGCCGAGATACCAACCCGTATTGACGCCCGCCTCGGCTGTCTTTACTCGCTCTTCAAACATAGCCGCGTCGTGGGGCAAAGTGACGCTTTGCCACTGCTCATCGACAACTCGTTTAAAACGCCAATCGGAATTGAAATTAATTTTATTCATTTTTCTACCTTACACTATTATATAATTTGTAATTTTTACTTGTTTGTGATATAATTATTCAAAAAAGGATAAAGATGAAAATTTTTCTTAGAATAATTATTACAATTGCAATTTTACCGTTTGCCGTAGCGCTGTTTCCGCTGAGTTTGACTTATTTGGCTTTGGCATATTTTAATGCAAATAAGCGCCCTAAACAGCGCGCAGCCGCCAACGGATTCATGCGCGCGGAAGGCAGAAACCTTTACGACGGCAACGGCAATCTTTTTCAGATTAAGGGCGTTAACCTCGGGAATTGGTTTGTACCCGAAGATTGGATGTGCGTGACAACGGTCGGCAACTTTGAAACGGGCGTGTACACACAACGTCGCGGAATTGCGGCTATGCGGCGCAACCCAAACCTCTCAGAAAAACAGATTTACGACCTGTATGAAGCTTATATGCAGACTTACATAACAGAAGAGGACTTTGAAATTATTTCAAAGCTCGGGCTCAACACCGTGCGCATACCGTTTACATATATGAATCTGTCCGACGACGGCAAAACCTTTAAAGCCGACGCGTTTAAATACCTTGATTGGGCAATAGAAATGTGTAAAAAGTATAATCTTTTTGCTATTTTGGACTTGCACGGCGCTCCCGGATCACAGAACCAAGACCAACACTCGGGTGACGACAGCGGGCACAACCTTTACGGCAATGCCGAAAACCAAAACTTTACCGTTCAAATATGGGAAACCATTGCAAATAGGTACAAAGACAATAAAACGGTTGCCGCATACGACCTTTTAAACGAGCCGCGTAAAGCGTATAAAAAGTTTGCCTCGAAGATGAACTTTGACTTTTACGACAGACTTTACAGAGCAATCCGCAAAATAGACTCAAACCATTTGATTTTGATTGAATGCTTTACATTCCCCACGCACGGAACGCATATAGACAAATATAAATGGAACAACGTGTGTATGCAGTACCACATTTATAACCTTACTCCATTTTCTCAGCTGTTTGCTTTGCGCTTTTATAACGCGGCACACAACTTTATGCGCTATCGTCTGCCCGTGTACATCGGTGAATGGAACGCTTTTTCGAACAAGAAGGATTGGATAAAGAGCCTTGATTATTTCGATAAAATGGGCTGGTCGTACTCATCCTGGACATATAAAGCAAATAAATATTTTTACAGCCGCAACCTTTTAAACGCCAAAACTTCAACCTGGGGAATTTATGAACTCGACATTGCGCCCGTCGATATTTCGACGGCAAACTATGAAGAAATATTAAATAAATACCTTCAAACAAGCACTGCCAACGCTAAAGCTTCGCTTGTATTCGACGTTTATAATCAAAGAAAATTTTAATTTACTATTCAAAACATACAAACAGCCCCACAGTATTTGCGAGGCTGTTTTTTTATTTAAAGTAACGATTTATACAGCCCGATAATGTCCTCTTTGGTCGGGTCTTTGGGGTTGCCGGGACGACAAGCGTCGTCCATAGCCGACTGAGCCAAAAAGTCGATATCTTCTTCCTTAACTATGCCTTTGAGGTTCTGCGGAATACCAACGTCCTTGGAAAGAGTTGCAACCGCTTGACAAGCGGCTTTTCTTGCTTCCGTTAAGCTCATTTTATCAACGTTTGCAACGCCCATTGCTTTTGCTATATCGCGGTACTTTTCTCCCGTAGCTTCGGCATTGTAAGCCATAACCGTGGGCAGTAGTATTGCGTTTGCGACGCCGTGCGGAGTATCGTAAACTGCGCCGAGTGCGTGCGCCATAGAGTGAACTATTCCAAGCCCTACATTGGAAAAGCCCATGCCCGCAACGTACTGACCGAGCGCCATTCCTTCCCTTCCTTCCTTTTCGCCGTTAACCGCGCCGCGTAAAGACCTTGAAATAATCTCAATAGCCTTTAAGTGGAACATATCCGTCATTTCCCACGCGCCCTTGGTTATATATCCCTCTATCGCATGAGTGAGCGCGTCCATACCCGTTGCGGCGGTCAAGCCCTTAGGCATAGTTGACATCATCTCGCTGTCCACCACCGCAACTACGGGTATATCGTGCACGTCTACGCATACAAATTTGCGCTTTTTCTCAACGTCTGTTATGACATAGTTTATTGTAACCTCCGCCGCAGTACCTGCGGTCGTGGGAACGGCTATTATGGGCACGCTCGGCTTTTTGGTGGGCGCAACGCCCTCCAGGGAGCGCACGTCCTCAAACTCGGGGTTATTTATTATAATGCCGATTGCCTTTGCCGTATCCATAGACGAGCCGCCGCCTATAGCTATTATGTAGTCAGCGCCGCTCTTCTTATATGCCGCAACGCCCGACTGCACGTTTTCAATAGTAGGGTTGGGCTTTATGTCAGAATAGAGCTCGTATGCAAGGTTTGCGCCATTTAAAACGTTTAAAACTTTATCCGTAACCTTGAATTTAACAAGGTCGGGGTCGGAACAGACAAACGCTTTGCTAAGTCCGCGCCTTTCAACCTCTCCCACTATTTCTTTTATACAGCCTGCGCCGTGATAGCTCGTTTCGTTCAATACTATTCTGTTTGACATAATTTTACCCCTCACTTAATATTTAAAAAATCTTTGCGGTAATTGCACTTAAACAGCTCCGCAAGTTCCTGCATCTGCTCGTCTTTAATGGTGTTAATTCTCGGCAAATGCGCGGTAAGCATATAAATTTGCGCCGCCTTTTCCACTGTTTCTATTAAACCGAACGTTTCGTCCATCGTCTTGCCTGCGCCGTATATGCCGTGCATTGCCCAGATTACAAGACGAAACTCCTCCATCTTCTTTGACGTTGCCTCGCCTATACTGTTTGTGCCGCACAACATCCACGGCAGTATCCCAACACCGTCGGGAAAAACCGCTATACACTCGGTACACATCTCCCAAAGCGTGTGCGTGAACTTTTTCTCGTCAAGCTCGTGCACATAGTTCATTGCAAGCGTATGAGTGGGATGACTGTGCATTACCACCCTGTTTTCGGGGTCTACCTTAAGCCGAGCCATATGGCACATCAAATGCGCGGGCAACTCGCTCGTTGTTCTTCCGCCATCCTTATATCCCCACAACAGCTCTACGCCGTTTTTTGCTATTCTGACTATACCCAAATTGGTTTCCGGGTCGTCTTCAACGTTCTTAAAGTATTTGCCCGTTCCCGTCACAATGAATATTTTGCCTAAAAGCGGCGTTACGTCAAACTCCGCAGCGTTTACTCCTGCAAGCGGTATTGTGCGTATTACCTTGTTAATATCGAGATACTCCGCCACTTCCTTTTCGTCTAACATATAGCTTATGTTTCCGCCGTTGCGCTCGTCCCAGCCCAAACGGTACATATTTGCCGTAGTCTTGCTCATCTCCCTTACAAACGGCGCTTTCATTATGTCCTTCATCTCTTGCTTAACACCTCTCTCTCGTATTCCTTGATTTCAGTCAGATAATTTTCCCTTATTTGCTCTCTTTTGAGATACTCTTTCCACACCGCTCCGAAGGAAAGCGTTGCGTACTCTTCCTGCTTTACCATAAGCGCAGTAAAATCCGATTTTTCCTGTAACGCTTTCAACTCTTCGTGATTTATAAGTAGCGCATATAACAGCGCCTTTTGCATTGCTCTCTGCCCCGTTACCCACGCCGGAATCCTGTTTATACTCGCGTCGAAATAGTCCAAGCCGATAAGCACTTTATCAGTTGCGTTATTTCTAACTATCTCTTTCGCAATTTCTTTGAGTTCGTCCTCGAATAGCACGACGTGGTCGCTGTCCCAACGAACGCCCCTTGTAACATGCAAGGCAACTTTATCGTAAAAAGCCAGAAGCGCGGGAATTTTATCCGAAACGTATTCAAGCGGGTGGTAGTGTCCGTTATCCAAAAGACAACAGATATTGTTCTTTGCGGCGTAGTTTTGGTAGAACTCGTTGTTGCCTACGGTGTAGCTTTCCACGCCTATGCCGAACACCTTGCTCTCTACCGCCACTATCACTTTCTTTCTATCGTAATCCAATTTTAGAATTTCGTCAAGCGATTTCTTTAACCTCAATCTCGGAGTAAGTCTGTCCGCGGGAACGTCTTTAAATCCGTCCGGTATCCATATATTGACAAGACAGGGCTTTTTGAACTCATCCGCAAAATATTCGGCGATATGTAAGCACGCCTTACAATGCTCAACCCAGAATTTACGAATATCTTCATCGGGCGAAGATAATGTCAAACCGTCCTTTACGTTCTTATGGCTGAACATTGTAGGGTTAAAGTCAATCCCGTCCAAGCCAAGCTCTTTTGCAAATTTTACCCACTCGGCAAAATGCTTAGGCTCGTATTTATCGCGGTCAACCGTTGCGCCCACCGCGTAACTTGCGTGCAGGTTCAATCTCTTTTTGCCGGGCATAAGCGAGAACGCCTTTTTGATATCCGCTTTAAGCTCTTCGAAATTTCTCGCTCTGCCGGGGTAGTTTCCCGTCGTCTGTATTCCGCCGCTCAAAGCTCCGCCGCCGTCTAAGCCCACCACGTCGTCGCCCTGCCAACAGTGAATTGACACGGGTATATCCCTTAACGAAGCTATTGCCGCCTCGGTATCGATACCGTATGCTGCATATTCTTTCTTTGCGTCACTATACATATTGTTTACCTCTTTTAATTTGCTGTTTTATATTTCCAAGCGCACTAGCCTCTATGGGCAAAGCTATCACTCGTACTTTACATTGTTTTTCAGTGAGCTCGTTTAA
>CAJUMW010000001.1:90484-96225 GCA_910587625.1 uncultured Christensenellaceae bacterium | reverse complement strand
TTGCGCCGCCGCCTACGATATAGAGCTTGTCGAACGTCTTGCCCGTATTCTCGCTCAATTCTTTTAACGCCTCGCTATAGCTTTGCGCCAAGCTGTTGAACGCACAGCGGTAATAGTCACCCGTCGTTTCAGGTCCCTTTTTACCTTCGAAACTGCTGTCAAATGCCGCTTTCATACTCTCGGGTGCAAGAAACTTTTCCTCATTGACCCCTACATATCCCTCGAATACGCTCGTTTTTGCCTCGGCCACTATCTCCGTAAACGACTTATCGGGGCTCAACTCATCCTTCAGCCTGTTTACCACCCACATTCCCATTATGTTTTTCTGGTATCGGTAATAGCCTATGCCGCCCTCGTTGGAGTAGTTGGCCTTTAAGCTGTTTTCGTCCGTTATTGCTCTGTCCACCTTTATCCCGAGCAGCGACCAGGTGCCGCTGGAAATATACGGGCTGTCATCCGACATAGGTATTCCTTCTACCGCGCTTGCCGTGTCGTGAGTTGCGCAAAGCACAACTCTTGTGTTGCCTCCGACCTCGCGGCATACGTCGCTTTTCAACATTCCAACCTCGTTACCCGGCATATATAGCCCGTTGAAAAGTCTTTCGGGAAGATTGAGGCTGTTTAATATCTGTCTGTCGTATCCCCCTGTCTGCGCATTTACCAAGCCTGTCGTAGTGGCGTTTGTGTACTCGCTCTTCTTTACGCCAGTCAGTATATAATTGAGATATTCCGGTATCATTAAAAAATCCGTCGCTTGCTCAAGCCTGCCGCTCTTTAAATCTTCGTATAACTGATAAACCGTATTGAAGGGCTGAAACTGTATGCCGGTTCTTTTGTACAATTCTTTAAATGCTATAATTTTATGTACTTCGCTTATTGCTTGCTCGGTGCGGTTATCTCTATACGCGTAGCAGGGCATTATTGCCTCGGATCCGTTCATTAGAACGTAGTCCACTCCCCAGCTGTCTATTGCTAAGGACTCTAATTCTCCGTACTTGGCAAACGCTGCCTTTATACCGAGCTTTACGCTGTCCACCAGCTCGGACATATCCCATACCAAATGTCCCGAACTTTGCTTTACTCCGTTCTTAAAGCGGTACACCTCATCCGTCTTTATCTCTCCGCCGTCTTCCCAGCCGACTATATGCCGCCCGCTAGACGCTCCGATATCTATAGTTAAATAATAGTTCCTTTTCATAACTTGACCGAATACTCGTGTTCTCCCAACCCGGCTTTTTCGCGCGTTCCGTTCGGCAGAACTACTTGCGCCTCGGTGCCGAAAGGTACGAAAATTTTAAGTTTAAACTCTCCGTTTTCAACACTCCAGCTACAAGAAATTTTGCCGTAAGGAGTCTGCACCTCTCCCTTTGCATATGTCAAATCCCCTCCCGGCACGGGAGCTACACAAAAAGTCTTATAGCCGCCCGACGTGGGCTCGACGCCCAATATGCGTCTGTACAAAAAGTCACCCACCGAGCCGAAGCCGTAATGGTTGAATGAAATCATTCCGCCCGTGCCGTCGTTGCCTATTCTGCAAACGCCGTCCTCGTCAAGCCCGTCCCAACGCTCCCAAACCGTTGTTGCTCCGACCTTGACTTCATACAGCCAGCTCGGACATTTTGTGTTTAAAAGCATTTTGTACGCAACGTCGGCATAGCCGTTGTCGGCAAGCGCAAACAGTATGTACGGCGTGCCGGGGAAACCCGTACCTATACAATAATTGTTCTTTTCAATTAATTTTACAAGATTTTCAGCCGCCTTTTTCCTTTGATCTTCGGGGAACATATTGAAATATAGCGGTAAAACGTACGCCGTCTGAAACTCGTTTTTAAGTTTGCCGTTCCTGTCGGTAAGGATTGAAACATAGGCGTCGCACACTTTGGAATTAATTTTAGCGTAATATTTTGCGTCCTTTTCGTTTCCCAAAACGGCAGCTATTTTCGAAAGCAGACCGCTTGTCGCGGCAAGCGAAGCCGTGCCCGTCCACTTGCAGCGCGCCTGCCACTGTCCCATTTGAGGAACGTCGGGCGCGACCCAATCGCCGAACTGCATAGAGGGAATGTCGCTCCATATGTAGCGGTGTTTGCCTATGCCGATATTTGCCCAAAATTTACAGGCTTTGACGTACTTTTTCATAGTTTGATAGTTTGCTTTGAGCACGCCGATATCACCGTAAGCAAGATACATGGCCCAGGGCACAAAAACACAGGCGTCACCCCAGAACGCTATAGCTTTTTTAGGCATAGTGGCGGGGAATCCGTAGCCCTGCACGGGGACGGTATTGGGAATACCTCCGTGACGGGTTTGCTCGCTGCGAACGTCCCTCAACCATTTGTTGAGAAACCTTGCCATATCGAAGTTGTAGCAAGCCGTCTGCGCAAATATCGCAATATCCCCCGTCCAGCCCATACGCTCGTCACGCTGAGGGCAGTCGGTGGGAATATCGACAAAATTCGATTTGCCGCTCCAACAGATGTTGCTTTGAAGCTTGTTTATAAGTTGATTCGAACACTCGAACGTGCCGTTTTCTCCCAGCTCGGAGTAAAGCGCAACAGACTCGATTTCCAAATCCTTTTCTTCAACGCCCGAAACTCCGACGTAGCGGTAGCCCATATACGTCATTCTCGGCATATATTGCTGAACGCCGTCGCGGCAAATATACTCTAAACGGCACTTAGCCGAACGCAGAAACACAGTGTTGAGTTCCCCCGTTTCGGTAAGCACTTCGGCATGGCGGACAACGATCTTTTGTCCGCTTTTTCCGTTTACTTTAAAGCGCACTACTCCGGCAAGATTCTGACCGAAGTCATATATAAGCTCTCCGCTTGCAGCCTTTTTGACTGAAATGGGTTTGAACACCTCGTGCGATTTGACAAGCGAGCCGTAAGTCGCAACTATTTCCGGCTTGATTTTTACCTTTTCGCTTGCAGCATTTATCCATTTAATATTATTTTCGTCTACACGCGCGTCAAATATTTCTCCGTCGTAGAACTCGGCAAAGCGAACCTTGCCCTGACGGGTAACTTCCCAAGTTTCGTCCGATGAGATAACCTCGCTTGTACCGTCGTCATATATAAATCTCAATTCCGCCAAAAGCGCCTGTCTGTCCGCCGTTACCCTGTTCTTTCTGGTAAACACAAAAGCGCCGACAGCCCAACCGCCTCCGACGGTAAAAATGAGTGTGTTTTCGTCTTTAATTTGTTTTGTAATATCATAGACCTGATACTGCAGTTGATGAGCATAGGACGTAAATCCGGGAGCAAAAAAGTCGTCCCCTATCTTTTGTCCGTTTAATTCCGACTCGTAGATACCGAGCGCCGTGCAATACAGTTTAGCCGATTTTATTGCCTTTGCAGGCTTGAATTTTTTCCTGAAAGTCAACGGCACGGGAGAAGTTTTGGGTTGAGTAAACTTATAGCTTGCGTCCGTTATCCACTTGCCGTGCCAGGACGCGCCCATTCTTCCCGTGGAAAAATTTACCGATGAGCACAATTCTTCGCTGTCCGAAGTTTGTATATAAAGCTTTGCGGTATAGTCGGTAAAGGGCTTTAACGGCTTGCCCGAATACTTTACAGCCGTACAATCATTTGCGGGAAAGCGTTGCCCGTCCACCTCGATTTCAGCAATTTTTATATCAGTCGGTTTGTCCGAAGATAAGATATATGAAAACGTAGGTTGACCGTTGTCGGTAACGCAGCCGCTTTCGAGATTTTCACATCTGAATTTTTCTATCCTCATATTTTCTTCTCCGCCATATCTTATTGTTCTTTAAAAGCTTTTCTCCCACCCGTCTTTATCACACGCTTCCCACAAGATAAATTTTGTGAAAAGCGGTGATAAATCGGAAGGAAAAATGTTAATGAGTGGGTAATTTAATTATTCGTTGCCGCCCGTTACCGTGGGTTCGGCATTTTCGGCAGTTGTAGCCTTCTTCTTTCTGTTTTCGTCGATTTCACCGAGAACATATAAAGTTACACTTGCCGCAGTGACTATTGTAAACAGAGTTATACAGGTAACTATAAGCGCTTTCCACCAAACAACTACCGATTGCAGACGCGTGAGGTTGGAGTATCCGTCCATAGCCGCGCTGTAATTTGCGACTACATATAGCAATCTGTGCATAGACGTTCTCAGTTTTTGGTTAAACGTATTGCTGTTGCGCATATTCGCAGTAAGCCCGCTTGTAGTTCCCTTGTCGAGGAAGCAGTCCGTTCCGTTCATAAATCCGTCGTCGTAAACCATGAACAGCTTACCGTTGGAACCTGCCATATCGGTGAGAGTATAGCCGTCGAACGCCCATTCTCCCCTCAAAATGTTTTCCATAAGGTTGTCGTTGGCGCTCGTCCAAAGACAGCCGGCACGGTTGAACGAAGTCATAAGCGCGTGAGCGTTGCCCATATCGGCACGGAGAGCGTATTCCCAGGGAAGAAGATAAATTTCCCTTGCGGACTGCTCGTTCATCCAGATGCCGATACCGTTACGGTTTGACTCTTCGTCGTTGAATATGAAGTGCTTGGGATGAGCCACAACGTGCTGAGCCTGCATCGTCTTTATTTCCTCTACCGCTGCAATTCCGCTGAGATAGGGGTCTTCAGAGAAATATTCCGCCGCTCTGCCGCCGAACGCAACACGGTGCATATTCAAACCGGGAGCGTAAAGTCCGTGCAGATTTTTCTGCGCTTCGTCATGTCCGCTGCGTGCGTCCGCCGCGATTGCTTCACCGACAGTGCGGTAAATATCGACGCTGAACGTGGAGGCAATAATGCCTTCGCAGCTCATAGACGAGAAGCCCTCCGCCGTGTTACTTACGCCGTAAGGTCCGTCGTCCTCGTCCGTCATGGGTTTAGCTACGCTTGCAAGCGCGGGGGTATAACCGTAACAGTTGGTAAGCACGACAAACATATCGTCCCTTGAAATTCTGTCGAGAAGAGTATTCCATTGCTCGTCGTCGTAGCTAAGTCCGTCCATCATAGCAAGCGTAACGTCTGCGCTCATATCCCCGAACGTAGGCATTGTAGCGCCCTCTTCTTCGACAATAGTTTTATGGCTGGTTATATCATACTTTTCGGTAACCGTGTTGGTAAGCGCAAGGTTAGTGGCGCGATTGGGCATAGTGCCAAGCCAATTTTTACGCGAAACGTAAGTTACATCGCCGTTTGAGCTGTTTTCGTCGGTTACTCCCGTGAAACGGTTGGGGTCCATAAAGTCAAGCTGGTTTGTAATTTCCGTGCCCTTAGCCGTATCCTTTAAAGTTGTAGGCGTGTCATGCTCTCTTACGGATGAAGTCGAGAAAATCTTTTTATCCACCGACGCCTGGTTCAATATAACTTTTGCAAGTTCCGCATTGCCGTCGTCGTCCATTCCGCTGACTTTTGAATATCCCTTAGCCGCAAGAATATTGTTGACCGCGTCGTGCGCGTCCTTTGCCGCGGTAAGGTAGTATCTGCCGTCGTCTAAAACGTAAGTCTGCGCGTTTTCGGAGTCATACGAGCGAAGCTGCTCGAAAGCGACCTTCATATACTCGCTGTCCGCGCTTACGCCGACAGTCAAAGTCTGACTTTCTCCGGGTTCCAAAAGCTTTGTCTTGCCGAAGCCGACAAGCTCGACTGCGGATTTTTCGATATTGAACTTACGCGCATAATCGCTGTAAGGTTTCTGTAAATAGAGCTGAACTACCTCTTTGCCCGATTTACCCGTTCCGTCCGTCGGCTCGACGTTGGTTACGGTAACGCTGACGTTGT
>CAJUMW010000001.1:16686-90474 GCA_910587625.1 uncultured Christensenellaceae bacterium | reverse complement strand
TAGGAAAGTCCGTAGCCGAAGGGATAAGCGACGTCCTCGTCGTACTCGTAATCACCGACGCCGACGCTTTTCATAACGTAGTCCTCGTATCGCGTTTCATAGTAGCGATAGCCGACATAGATATTTTCAACGTAGACGCCGTAGAACTCCTGCGAGCCGTTGAGCCCAAGTTCTTGAGTGTTTGCATACGACGACGAAAAACCGTCGTTCAAAACCCAATACTTAGCGGCAGGAGAAGAGAAATTGTCGTTTAAGAAAGTATCGGAAAGTTTGCCCGAGGGAGAAATTTCTCCGACAAGCGCCTTTGCAACGGCGTTCATACCGGAAGCGCCGGGCAAGCCTATCCACATAGCCGCGTCTATGCCGTACAACTCGTTGTCGATAAAGTCGCACTGCAGTGTGAGCGCAGAGTTGATAAGTACGACTATCTTGTCGATATCTCCTGCTTTTTTAAGCTGGTTTAATCCCTCTAAAATACTGTACTCGTTGGCGGTCAAGGTAAGGTAGCTTCCGTCAACGCCGTCGCTGCCGTTCCAGCTTATATCCGCACCCTCACCGCTGTGACGGGTTATAACCGCAATAACCGTTCCGCCGCTCTTTTTATATTCTTCGTTGATGCCGCTTGCAGTGTATGTACTCCAAGGCACTTCGTCCGTTCTGAAAACGCCGTTTTTGATACCGCGGTTTGATTTTCCCGCGCCGTCTTTGAGGAAGTTGTATGTAGCTTCGTTTACCGTGAGGTCGGTTTGACTTGTAATCGCGTCTTTGAGGTCGTAAAGAGTACCCTGTTTACGGACGCCGGGACCGTGAGTTGCATACAGAAGATTTGCCGAGCCGCTTATTGCAAACGAAACGTTGCTGCCCTTGTCGAGAGGCAGTGCGTCGCCGTCGTTTTTCAAGAGCACAAGTCCCTCTCCCTCTACGTCGACGTTTACCTGACGGTAATATTCCTCTATTTCTTCCGCTGTCATTATGGGCGCACGGTCTATAATTTTTTCCTCTTCTCCGTCTTTGGCTTCGATTTTGATTTCTTCATAGTCGGCAGTGCCCAAAAACGTGTGAATTTCATTGTTGAAAGGGACGGTAGCCGCGTTTACCACGCACATTACGCCAAGCAGTGCGCCGAAAGCGACGGCAAGCGCCTCCCACAGTTTTCTTTTAGATATCAATTTTTTGAGAAAATTCATTTTAGCATTCCTCCACGTGTGCGACTTCGGCCCCGTACGCGCCCGACTTTTTCAAAAGCGCGGACACTATTGCAAGTATCAAAGCTATAAGCGTAAATATAAGCGAAGTAAAATAACTTGCCGAAAGCACCGGATTTACGGGATCGCCTACGGTACCTGAAAAAATGGGATAAAGTATTGTTCCGAGCAGCGAGTACTCGTCAAGAATCTGCATAAAAAAGCTTATAAGAAGGCAGATAAACGCAACGTATATCGCCAGCCTTGCGTATTTTATAATTTTTGCTATCAAGCCGTCGCCGAAAAAGTATTCCGCAATCATTCCGCCCAAGCCGATTGCAAGGCAAATGAGCGCAAGCACGTCACCCGTAACCACGGCCGACGAAACATTTTCACCGTTGAATTCAGACGGGCAGTTTACCGCATATAAGATAAGCGACACAAACGCGAACACGAACGCCGCGGCTGCCAGATAGAAATTTACTTGCAGATAAAACGGTTTTTTGTTATTCATAATATCCTCCATTGAAATTTTTCTTTCATATCGCGGTTTTTACGCCGCGATATGAAATGTTTTTGTTACTTGTTGGGGAAATACTCTCCGTCGGCTGCCGTAAGCTTATAGAACTCGTAGTCGTTCATATAGATACCGGAGGCTTCGGAAGCGCAGATATACATACAGTCAATCATGGGAGCTTCGGCATGGTAGGTACCGCCCTTGAACAGATTGTTATCCACGCGCAACACTATTGTGTTTATACCCTTTCTCAATGTTATACTAGTAGAAATAAGGCAATCCTCGAACGGAGTCTTTTCCGCAGACAAATCCTCTTTGTTAAGCATATTTGCCCTCGGGATATACAGTCCGCCATATTTGAGAGGATCGGACGTGAATTCCCTATCCGCGTTATAAGTGGGATTGACGTAAATTTTGAACTCTTCGTCCGTCATATAGTTGTATAATTTGCCGTTCTTTTCCCTCTGTTTTTCAAACTCGTAGGATTCGGAGGATACGCGAAGGAGCATAATTGCGTCGGTTACGTCTTCTTGGGAGATTACTTCGAATTCAAGCGTCGCACCGTTGTAGTAAAGCTCTCTTACAAACCAACCGTTGCTGACAAAGCTGTCGCCCTTGCCTGTGCCGTCGCCTATAAAGCTTTGTCCGTAAATCATTTGAGCTTCGTGCGAGTTAGTCGAAGTACCCTGACCGACTTTACCCGTAAAGTCGCAAGCTTCCGCCTCTAAAGTATATTTTGTAAGCATTTTACCGTAGACAACGGTATCCTGAGTTATTATCTGGCTTGCATTGAACGAGCTTGTAAATTTATCGTCAACGAACCAACCGGCAAAATAGTAACCGTCAACCACGGGGTCGTCGGGAGCGCCGGCTGCCTCTACGCTGCTGCCGAGCTCGACCTGCTTCTTTGTATATTCGACGTTTGACGAACCCAACTTATATTGATAAGTGACGTTGAGATAGGTCGTTTCAACGGGTTTCTCCATCCAGCCTGCATAAAGAGTTAAGTCGCTTGTAACGGGCGTTGTGGGAGCAAACTGCGTTGTAAGCTTGTTGTCCGTGTACCAACCTGTGAAAATGTAACCTTCCCTTTCGGTAGCGACGGCTTCGAAACAGTTGCCGTATTTTACAGTCTGTGCGGGAGGGTTGGCGGGCGCGCCGTCGTACGCGTAGTTGAACGATACCGTGTACTCGTGCAACGTCCAGTATGCGAACGCCGTTATGTCGTCGTTTATAGAAGAAAGGTCAACCTTATCGGCGTCTGAAACTTCGGCGTCGGTCTGAATTTTGAATTTATACCAACCGCCGAAATCATGGCCTTCGTAGGTGAGATTTGTAACAAACTCAGCCGCGATATCTATTGCGGACTGTCCGCGTTTGACTACATAAGTTTTTGCGGTATCGGGTGCGAGCGTTGCGCCGTTGGCGTCAAACGTTACGAAATATTCGCTTCTCAACCAATGCCCGTAAGCCGTAAACTCACCCGAAACGGGTTCGTTAAAGTCTATTTCATCGCCGCCTACACGCTGGGTGTACCAACCCTGAAACTCGTACATTTCGCGCTGGGGGTTGGCAGGAGGAGTCATAGGCTTGCCAAGCTCGGCAATTACGCGGTCTGCCTTAGGCGCGCCCGCATAGTTTGCGTCGAACTTAATTACCGCCTTTACCTGAATCCAACCCGCATAGAGCGTCAAGTCACCCGATAGCACCGTCGAAAAATCGTATTCCGAAGTACAGCCTTCATCGGTGTACCAATTGTCGAACTTGTACAGTCCGTCCTCGTCGTAAACGGGATTTTCGGGTTTTGCAAACGCCGTGTTTTTATCGACGGCGAACACACCGTCAGGCGTTCTTAAATTGAGATATTTCAAAGTGACAAGATTGACGCTTTCATCTCTCTTCCATTTTGCAAAAACGGTAACGTCGCAAGTTATAGGTTTGGTTTCGTCAAACTTTTCCGCGGCGTCAGAGTCCGCGCTCAAATACCAGCCCAAGAACTCGTAACCCGTACGGGAGGGACTTTCTATAAGCGTAACAGTCTTATTCTCTTCGACTTCAACGCTTGTCACTGTGCCGTCATAGTTATTATTGAATCTTACCATATATGCCGTAACGTTGTCTACACCCTTATCCGCGCACGCCGCGAATATACAGGACATTACGAACATTGTTAAAAGTGCTATAAAGAAAACTAATTTCTTTTTCATCGTACACTCCTTTTATTAATTGTGCTTTGCCAAAAATTCTCCGACACGCTTCGACTTTCATCTCACGCGCCGGAGAACGATTTCAGCACTGTGCCGTCAATGACGACGGCATATTAAGTTTTTCGACCTTTATCAGTCGTTGGCTTTGCGCCTTCTGATTACAAATACAGCAGCGGTTATCAATGCGAACGCCGCGCTAACCGAGATGACTGTGGGTGCTATGCTGCCGCCGCATCCGCCTTCTGCGTTTTGTCCGTCAGCGCCCCTTACAAGACCTGCGTCGATAGTTTTGTCGTCGGTAAGAGTGAGTATAAGGTGTCCGTCTGCATTTATCGTTGCGTCTTTGATGCCTACGCCGTCAAGTCCGTCTCCGCCCGGCGTACCGTCGCCGGTTACCTTACCTGCATTGATTGTCGTGTTGTCCGTAAGAGTAAGTACAAGTTCGCCCTTGTCGTTGATAGTAGCGTCCTTTACGCCGACTCCGTTCTCTCCCGAGCTGCCGCCCGTAACGTCTTCGACAACGATTGTGAAGTCTGCGCTTGCGCCTATCCACTTGTCTGCCATTGCCTTAACGGTTACTTTGTAGCTGCCTGCAGTTGCAATTTTACCTGTGATAAGACCCGTTTTAGCGTCGATGGAAAGTCCTTCGGGAAGGTTGCCTACGATCGAGTAAACTACGTCTGCTCTCTCTTCTGCCTGCTTGAAGCTTGCGTCGAGTACGACAGCCTTGTCGGTATTTACGTTTACTTCATAGCCCTTATACTCATCGGGAAGAATTCCGTTGAGCGAGTGCGAGTTGTTTGCATATTCGCTGTACATTATCATTGCACTGTAACGGATAATGTACCACTGATTGTTGGAGTAATATGTTTCCTGACCCGTAGCTTCGTCGTTTTTACCGATGTAAACGCCGCCCTTGGTTCCCGTGAGTTCGTTATCGTAATCGGCATCCCAGCAACCCGACCAAGTTTTATTGCTAACAACGCCGTCTTCCTGTGAAGGTTTATAGCTGTTGTTACCGGGTGCGTGGTTGTGGCCTGTACGAAGCATCAAATCTTCGGAAGCTACGTTTGCCTGAGGGCTGTACATATCGGGGTGGAACATAAATTCGGTTGCGCCCCATTCCTTGCGAACAAGGAGGTTGCACATATTGTCGTTTACGGGAGTGGGAACGCCGCCGATTCTTGCGAATGCGGACATCGCGCCCTCTGCGCCGCCTTCCTGAATACCGATCTGGAAGGGCTTAACGTAAATTTCACGCAGAGCCTGCTCGGAAACCCATGCGAACAAGTCGCCGGAGTTACGGTTTGTTTCCTGATCGTTCAAGAACATATGCTTCAAGTGGCTGCTTACGCCGGTATCCTGAATACCTCTTACAACCGCCTGAGCGAACCAACCTGCATGGTATCCGTCCTGACCGTAGTACTCGTTATTACGTCCCGAGAAAGGAGTTCTGTGGAAGTTGATTGCGGGGTTAAGCCACTCGTCGTTTCTCGTAGTGTTCTGATTGCCGATTTTATCGGTGTTGTACAAAAGTCCGAGACTTGCGGTTACGCGTCCCTGTTCATAGCCGAGGTCGACGTTCCAAGTGGAAGCTATCGAGCAGTTGTCGCACCAGGTGTAAGTTCTTGCAAAGGATGTGGGGCTATCCTGAATACCGCCGGCAGGAATACCGAGGTTTTCAACTGCCAAACCGTTGTTACCGCCTGCCCAGCAAGCCGTGTAAAGGTCGTCCCAAGTCCACTGGTTCATAAATTTGAGCCAAACTTCTTCACCCGTCATTCCGGCAAATCTGCCCTCTTTTATGACTTCTTTGTCTGTAAATTTAATGCCGTTGAGCTCGTTGAACAGTATCCAATCGCCGTTTGCGATAGCCTCTTTCTGCGCGTCGGCGTCAGCCATCTGCGACCAGCCATGCATCATATCGGGAGTTACGTCGTAAAGACCGTCTTCATTGCCCAAATAGCCGTTTATACCTGCGTCACCCATAAACAGCTTGTCGCTGTAAACATAATCGCCGCTGTTTTTATCTTCTGTCGGAACTGCTTTGCAAACCTCGGTCAGATAATCCGCGTGCTCGACAACCACGCTGTTGTCTTTGGTTAATCTGTCTACCGCAGCAAATGCGCGAATGTTCGCAGTATTTCCTCTGGTGGATAAAACCGCACCTTTTGCAATATCTTTGATAGCGATAACCGTATTAAGAGTTACGCCGCCCCAACCTGAGGAATAATATTTGATTACATCGCCTTCTTTATAATCCTGACTAGCTATACCGTCGGTAGCCTCGCCGTTGTCTTTAACTGTAGGCGCGGCTATTGCAGCGGTTACACGATAGACTGTCGAACCGTTTCTGACGTAATCGCCTACTGAATACAGCGTGCCTTCGTCGACAGCTTTTACAGGATTGATAGCCTCTTTAACTTCGTAAATGTCCTTTGTTCCGGTGTTACCTACTTTGTCTCCTACCTCGTAAGTTTTGGCAGGATTATAGTAAGGCGTATTGGGAAGCCACAAGTTGAGGTCGAACTTTGCGTAGTAGTCCATAAGGTCTGCAAACTCGTCGGTAACGACAAGTCCGCCCTTGTGCACGCCTTGAACTTCTTCAACGTCCGTTCCTGTCCAAGGACCTACGGGATGAGCCGCCGTAAACTTGTAATATTTTACGGAAGATGTGCCCGTAACGCCCTGAGTAACTTCGGTCTTTTTGACTACGTCGCCTGCAGCGTAAGCTTTTTCTTCATTGAACTCGGCATAATCTGCAACCGACTTGCCGTCGATTGTAACTACGGGAGCTTCGGGGAAGGTTGTAACCATATTTGCTCTCGAAAGAAGAACCTGTTCTTTATCGAACATCTTGTCTTTTTCGTCAATCTTGCCGTCTCCGTTCCAATCTACGTCATTTTTGCGGATAGAATTGTATCTGCCGTTTTCTTCCGAGAAGAGGTTGGTTATTTCGTTATCGGAGTAGTCGTCGAGCTGGAGCTTAGCGTCACCCTTGATTTCAACCGTAGTCTTTTCGGTATCGGCAACGACGTGCGAAGTGTTAGCGGCATACAGGTTGTACGTGCCTTCTTCAAGCTCGTAACCCTTGTACTGGTTATTGTTGGCGTCGGAATAGTCGTACGAAGCCATATCCTGCAAGTTAACGTCAACCTGGACAATTTGCTTTTCTCCGGGTTTCAACGTCTTGGTCTTTGCATAAGCGACAAGGTTTACGCTTGCCTTCTCTATTCCGCCCTTGGTATATGGAGCCTGCGAGTAGATTTCAACAACTTCTTTACCTGCCGACTTACCCGTATTGGTAACTTCGACGTTCAAGGTTATTGTTTTAACCTTTGCGGGGTTGCCTATCGAAGAGCTTATGTCCGCAGCGGCAAGCTGTGTTACCGACTGCGAAATAATACTCATTTCGAAGCTTGTGTACGATAAGCCGTAACCGAAGGGGTAAACTACGTTATCGCCGTACCAAGCATCTGCCGCTGCCGTATGATCGCCGCTTACTGCCGTTGCGTTTTCGGTAAGCGCCTTTGTGCTCGTATTATAGCTCAGGTTGCCGGCAAGGATTTCGGCATACACGGTTTCATAATATTTATATCCGATATAGATATCTTCGGAATAATCTACGCCGTGAAGTCCTATCGAGCTTGCCTGACTGCCGTCTGCGAGTATGTAAGAGTTGCTGCCCGCGTCATTTTGTACGTTTGCGATCGAGTTGTACCAGGTAGGGTCTGCGGTAAAGTCCTTATACCACTCTGCAACAAGCTTACCCGAGGGGTTCCATTCGCCCGTCAACAGTTTGGGAAGCGCTTTAAGTCCCGTTGTTCCGGGTCTGCCTATCCAAAGAATGGAATCGACAGCCTCGTCGTTTTGAAGATTGTACATTTCCATTGCGTTGGAAGTGTTGAGAACAACTACAACTTTTTCGCAGAGTTGGTCAGCCTTTTTAATCATTGCAATTTCGGCTGCGGTAAGCATTTGGTTGTGCTTTACTTCTTTTCCCGCTTTGTTGATTGCAAGGCGCTTATGCTCCCAACCGTCGTTCTCGTTCGCGTCGTCAGCCAATTCGTTTGTAGCTACGGCAAGGTCGCTGCCTTCACCGCCGCCGCGCTTCAACACGACGATACCTACTTTCTTGTTGCCCTCAACCGTAGCTGCCGTTGCGTCTGCCGCGGTGGTTTCGGTTATTACCGTTGTGTTGACTTTAAATCCGGCATCTTTCAAAACTTGGTCAACTTTACCTGTGCCGCCCTGCAAAGCCTGCGAAGCAGAACCGAAAACGGTTACGCCGTCTGCTTTTGCCATAGGAAGCGCGTTAGCAGTGTTCTTTAAGAGAACGGAACCCTCACCCGTGAGTCTTTCGTTCAAATCCTGCGCTGCCGCCAGTGCTTCTTCCTTGGTCTTGAATGCGGGAGCCGCGTGTCCGTCGTTTGCAGCAAACGCCGTAAACGATCCGAGCATTGTAGAAGTTGCCATCGCAGTCACGAGCATGCTCGATACGACTATTCCGGCAATTTTCTTTTTGCTACTTGCTTTCATCTAAAATCCTCCTAAATATAGATTTATTTTGTAGATTTCTCACACTTAGTGATAATTGTACACATATAATATCACACCCCCCCCCGGTGTCAATATTTGTTCATAAAGTTGAAAATTTTTCTTTTTTTGGTATCTAAATGAGCAAAAGTGAGCAAAAATGAGCAAATTTTCGGATTTTGGGGCTTTTATTCGTTGACTTTCGGTATTTAAATGAAATATAATTTCAATATAAAGCAAAAATTAACGTAACAATTGACTTAAATTGGACAAATTTACCGGGTATGGAAAAACTTTACAATAAAAAAACGCCCGTTTGGGCTTAAAGGGGGACAAAGTATGGCGTTGACGTACAGACAAAACGAAATTTTGGAATATTTGAAAAAGAGTAAGTATGCAAAAATCAACGAGTTGGCAGAGAAACTGTTCGTAAGCGACGCAACAATACGCCGCGAACTTCGCGAGCTGAAAAAATTGGGGCTGTTGGACAGAAACCACGGGGGTGCGGTAATCGTTGACTCTGCCAACGAAATTGCTTTGCACATAAGATACGAACGTGACCCCAAGGACAAGCGCGAAACTGCCAACGTGGCTTTACCCAAATTACCCGACTTTAACACAGTGTTCTTTGACAACAGCTCCACCGCATATATCATAGCGCAGATGATGGATTTGAAGTACAAGACGGTTGTGACTAACGGTATTTCGCTGGCTACGGACCTATGCAAGAGAGAGAACGTAAACGTGATTATGCCCGGTGGAAACCTTTTATCCAACACAAACTCGCTTACCGGCGCATTTGCAACCAAGTGCATTGCAGACATACATTTCGGGCTTGTGCTCTGCTCCTGTGCGGCAATCACAGCCGACGGCGCTTTTGAAAATTCAATAGAACAAGCCGAGCTTAAAAGGGTTGCACTTGCAAACGGCACAAACAGAATTTTATTGGTCGACAAAAATAAGTTTAAAAACACGGCGTCTTTTCGCACACTGCCGCTTAAATCATACAATGCGATTTTTACAAACGCGGACGACGAAACGCTCGAACAATTTGCAGGTTTGAGAGGCGTTCATATAATAAATAAATAATCAATCTATAAAGACAGCCTCCGCGCAAAATTGTCTGCGCGGAGGCTGTCCTATTATTCATTAAAAAAATGTTTATTTCCCTGTATGTCCTTATAGGCAATTATCGTCGATAAATTTACGTTTTCAACGCTCTTAAAAATATTTTGCTCTATGCACGGGTCGTCGGCGGCAAGCATCTTTATCAACTGCTTCACCTTTTTGCGCTTGCCCTCGTCCTCGCGCGTGCCGTCGGTAAACTTGCACGCACACCTCAAAAATTTCAAACCGCTATAATCGCGCCACGCGATTATATCCTGCTCGCGTATTAGATACATAGGTCTGATAAGCTGCATACCATCGAAGTTTGTGCTGTTTAAAATGGGCATCATCGTCTGCACCTGCCCGCCGTAAAGCATTCCCATAAGTATGGTTTCTATAACGTCGTCATAGTGGTGTCCGAGCGCTATTTTATTGCAGCCGAGCAATTTTGCATTGTGATAGAGGTGCCCCCTTCTCATTCTCGCGCACAGGTAGCAGGGAGAATTTTCGATATGCAAAACATTTTCGAAAATATCCGTTTCAAAAACCGTAAGCGGAATTTCAAGCTTTCTTGCGTTGCTTTCTATAAGCTGTCTGTTTTCGCAATTGTATCCCGGGTCCATAGCAAGAAACACAAGCTCGAACGGAAATTTATGGTGCTTTTTCAGTTCTTGAAAAAGCTTTGCCAAAAGAAACGAATCCTTACCGCCCGAAATGCATACGGCAATTTTGTCGTTGGGTTGTATAAGGTTATAGGTTACGACAGCCTTTGTAAACCTTCTGAAAAGCTGTTTATGGAATTTTTTTATAATGCTTTTTTCGCATCTCGCAAGGTCGAAAGTTTCCCTCTCCGCCGAAAGCTCGCTCATCTTAGTTTACCCCCGACAAGTCCTTTATAATTTTACCCGCAGCGAGCAACCCGACTATCGACGGCACAAAAGACACGCTGCCCGGAATGGCGCGCTTGCCGTTAACGTCACTGTCCGCAGCAATGCCTTTTTTAGGCTGCTCCCTTGAATAAACTACCGTTACCCCCGAAATATGCCGCGCTTTCAGCTCTTTACGCATAACTTTTGCAAGGGGACAGACAGAGGTGTTTTCTATGTCCGTTACTTCAAAAGCCGTGCCGTCAAGCTTATTTCCTGCGCCCATACAGCTTATAACCGGAATACCCACCGACTTTGCGCACTCTATTATTGTTAGTTTTCCGCTTACCGTATCTATGGCGTCCAAAACATAGTCAAATGCCCGAAAGTCAAGCATATTACGGGTCGTAGGCAAAAAAAACGTCTTATAAACGGTTACTTTACAGTTTGAATTTACGTCTAAAATGCGCTCGCGCATAACGTCAACCTTGTACTTGCCCACCGTGCTGTTAAGCGCTATTATCTGGCGGTTTATATTGCTTTCGGATACAGTATCGTTATCTATCAAATCGAGCGCGCCCACACCCGAACGGGCAAGCGCTTCCGCGGCATAGCCGCCCACTCCGCCTATTCCGAATACGGCAACCCTGGCGTTTTTGAGTTTTTTAACGCCGTCCGAGCCCAATAAAATTTCAGTTCTTGACAAATCCAAAACAATTATACCCCTATATATGCCCCGTTTAACGGGTGGTTTTAATCATAAGCTTTATTATTTCTTCATCTGTGCCGCGCATTCCGTTGCGGGCGATATCCCCGATATTTTCGATGGTTTCCTCAACGCAGTTATCGAGTATTCCGTCACCTGCACAAAAATTGCAGTCGTGCTTAGACATTTCAAAACCCAAAAGCCCCGCTTCCACGGCAGAGGCAATTTTGGCGGCGCAACTCGATTTTGCGCCGTCGCAGATTATGCCCGAATCAATTGCAAGTGCGTTTACTATCGTGTTGGATATTTCCTCTAACTTGCCGCCGTACAGATAGCAAACCCCCGAACCTGCGCCGCAGCCTGCGCTCACCGCGCCGCAATAAGCCGAAAGCCTACCTATGCCCGTCTTTAAATGTATGGTTATAAGGTCGGAAACGACGAGCGCGCGGATTAGCTCCTCTTCGCTCTTTTCAAGATAATTCGCATATTCTATTACGGGAAGCGAAGCCGTCATTCCCTGATTTCCGCTTCCGGAAACTATGACTACGGGCAGAGAACAGCCGTTCATTCTTGCGTCGGAGCCGGCTGCGGCAACCGCCTTTGCACGGTTGTGTATGCTTTCCCCGAAGGACAAAAGCAAAACCTTGCCTATGCGCGCGCCGTAGTCGTTTGTCAAGCCCTCGCGCGAAATTGCCGTGTTGTATTGTATCTGCCGCCTGATAACCTGCTCAACGTCCGCAATTTTAACTTCGTCTGCAAACTCGATTATTTTTGCAACTGACAAAATACTTCTGTCGGTAAGGCTGGCGTGTTCTTTATCGTCGTAATTGACGTTTAAAAGACTGTTTGCGTTTTTCTCGATTTGCACAACGTTGGTGTGATGCCCGACAATGCGGACGAACGCACTGTCGCTGCCTTTATACACTTTTACGCCGATATCGAATATGCAGCCCGAACGCGACTGCGATACGCTGAACTCGGCTGACGAAAGGTAATTGCATATTTTTTGCTTGTCGGACGGTGTTACCGAAGATATAACTTCAAGCTTTTTCGACGCGTCACCGCCGACGATACCTGCGGCTGCCGCGCTCGTTACCCCCTTCATTCCGCCCGTGTTGGGAACAACTACGCTTTTAACGTTCTTCAAAATGTTGCCGCTGACGGATATTTCCACTTTTTCCGGAAGCGCACCCAGCGTGTCGCGCGCAAGCGCGGCGGCATACGCCACGGAAATAGGCTCGGTACAGCCCATTGCAGGCAGCAACTCTTCTTTCAATATTTGAAGATATCCTTCGTATATACTCTTGTCCATAGTTTACCTTTCGCGTTTTTCTGAATTATACCACAACACAAAATAAATTACAATAGTTTATATAGCTTTAAAATCGCTTGCCAAATAATTTTTTTATTGCTATAATATACCTGTCGTTATAAACATACGGGGGCATAGCTCAGTTGGTTAGAGCGCTTGCTTGACATGCAAGAGGTCGATGGTTCGAGTCCATTTGTTCCCACCAAATTAAAAATCCTAACCAATCATAGTAACTATGATTGGTTAGGATTTTTTTTAGATACTTTTATCAAATTTCGCATTCTATAAACCGCAAAAGCGTATTATAGCACTCGTCCATACCCTGCAAAGAAGGCATATGCCCCGAATCTTTTACTACCTTTATTGAAACGTTACTGTTTTTACAATTCTCAACGGCATTTAACGCATTTGCGGTCGAAGTAACTATATCCGTTTCGCCCTGCAAAAGGCAATACTTTATTTTAACTTCGGCAAGTAGCGGCGTCAAATTGATTTTCAAAAGCTCCTGCCACAGCGTTGTGTTGTGTATATAACCGTTTTTCATAACGGCTTGAAAGTCCTTAAAAGAATAGTCGGGACTTGTCAAAAGCCCGAAAACTATTTTGCCCATTGGTGCGCGCTGTGAATTTTTATTCGAATACGCGTTTGTATGCTTCATAAGAAGCCTATAAAGATTTTTAAGGTTTTTGTCCACTACTTTATACTCGCAGTCCGCTCCTGTTTCGAGAATTGCTTTTACCGTTTGCCTTGCTTTTTGCGGAGCATTATCGAACGCACGACCGACTTCTTCGTTGAAGAAAAGATTTTTCAATACCTGTCCGAACACGAAAGCGCCGTCAAGCTTTTCGGGCATACGCACCGCCGCGCTGAGCGCAAGCACACTGCCCCAGCTAAAGCCGAACAGATACAGCTTGTTTGCTGGAAACCTTTGCTTTATATAATCTATAAGCTCACATGTCATATTTACAAAGTCTATTATATGAAAGCTGTCGTCTATCTCATAGTTGTTAATTCCGCAACCGAGCTGGTCCCAACATACGACTATAGCCTTGTCCGTCCATTCGGGGTAAAGTCCGCGACCGCCGACCGAAAACGGCACGGGTGAGCCCGGGCCGCCGTGAAGCATTAACACCACGGGCAAATCGTTACTTTTGCCCTCTATTGAAATTTTCTGCTCATAGCCGAGGAGTTTTACCGCAATAACTTCGGAAACTTCACAGTTTTTAATATACTTCTTTCGTTTAGACATAAACTACTCCCTATTGACAGATATTACAATAAATTATACTACATATGAAAATGGATTTCAAGTACTATTTAAATTTTTAGTTTGAAAAACACGATTTGGTGTGTTAAACTTATAGCCTTTCAATATACAAAAAATCGTTCTAAGGCTTATGCCTTGCTTTTTTATTGCAGTGGAAATAAAACGTCCAAATTAAATCTTTCGTCCTCCACGCACATAAATACTTCACCCGAATATTTACCTGCGATGTTTGCTATACTTTTCGTACCGAAGCCGTGGTGCCGCTTATCCGATTTTGTAGTTTGCGGCAAACCGTCGACAAACTCTATCGAGCGCGTACAGCAGTTATCCATATGGACGTGAACAAACCCGTTCTCCTCCTTGACCGACAGACTAATAAATCTATGAGCCTGACTTTCGCTAAGCTGGCTTTCAATCGCGTTATCCAAGGCGTTGCCGAATAAAGCGGCTATGTCGGTAGAGCTGATAAACGACAGCTTGGCGCCGTCCACAAGATAGCTGAAAGCGATATTGTCCCTTTCGCACAGAAGGCTCTTTTCGGAAATTATAATATCGAGAGCGTCGTTGCCCGTTTCGGCGGAAGTATCGTAAATGGCAACCGCATTTTCAAGCTCGCTTATGTATGCCTTACGCGCTTCCTTATCGTCGATTTTTTCAAGCATCATTATCTGGTGCTTTAAATCGTGGCACTTGGCGTTGATAATGGCAATTGTTTCGGCGGACATTTCGTGGCGCTTTTTTTCGGAATGGATAAGTTGGTCCAAAATAGCGCGCTCGTCCGTCAATTTATTTTCCTTTATAAATCCGAACTGAATTATCAAAGAAGCCGTACAGCTTATAAGCGCGTAAGTGCTGCAACAGACGCGCAGAGCATATACGTCAATTTCCTGTTCGAGATAATCGGCAAAAATATTGTCGACAATCATACTTAAAAGCACGCAGACAATGACCGTTACCGCGGACACGGCAAACATTCTGAAATCGAAAATACTCTCTCCGAATTTGCGGCGCTTGGGATAGATAAAAATAAAGAAAAAAATCAAACCCACCGCAACGTACAATAAAAAATCAAACACGATAAGTTGCGCCCAAACGGGAAAATCGGGTTTGAAAAGGTACTTTATTATATTGCCGAACGAGTAAGCCGCATGCTGAACGGCATACGCGCCGGTTGCAAAATATATTGCGCCCAAAACGTTGGTTTTGAACGAGAAAAAAATGCCGATTGCAAGATATACAACGCAGAGCGAGAAGAACAGAATATTTATATACGATAACTTACTTGCGAACTTTACAATAAAAAACCAGGTTATATTTACAAGCAAAAAGTAGCCGACCGCGCTCAAATATGCGCGGAACACGAAATTGTTTTTCCGCGGCTGATATATTACGAAAATCAACATACTTGCAAACAGTTCCAATGCGAATATGTTTCCGTATATACCGTAATATATGTCACCGTATAGCTGTAAATATAGCACTTAAAGCCTCCGCTTATAAGCTGCCGCCTCGGAGATAACTTAGCATTTCTTTTTTAAAATCCTTAATTCTTCGGCGCGATAGCGGTATTTGTTCGCCATTTATAATGACGCAGTTTGGAGTTACCTGACCGATTAATTTAAGGTTGACTATACATCCGCTGTTGCAAACCGAAAAGCCGCTGTCGGACAGTTCGTCCTCTACGGTTTTCATTGTACCGCGAACGCGTATATCCCCCTTTGTTGTGCGGTAGATTAGGTAATTTTTATCCTTTATAACGTAATAAATACTTGACACAGGTAAACGAAAATAGTTTTCGTCGCTCTTTATGATAACTTCTTTTTCTCTATGGGTCTTGACGTAACCTATGGCTTTTTTTAACTTATCGATATAATTAAAATATTTGATAGGCTTGACGACAAAATCAATGGCATTTACTTCATAACCCTCTATGGCGTATTTCGACATTTTGGTAATAAAGATTATGCAAACCTTGTCGTCCTCGCGGCGAAGCCTGCGCGCCGTTTCCATTCCGCTTAAAAGCGGCATTTCAATGTCGAGAAAAACTATATCGAAAACCGGCTTGTAATCGGTAATAAAATCCATTCCGCTGTTAAAGCATTTTACGTCGAATTTTTCACCCGATTCTTTGGCAAATCTCTCTATAAACTCACGCTCTTGCAAGCGATATTCTTCGTCGTCGTCAACAACGGCTATATTAATCATAGCCCCTTACCTCCGCATAAATGCGAACCGATTAAACAATTAAAATGAATTGCGTATTTCGCAAGAAATACGCCCCCTTATAAGGGGGCCAAACCGACTCTCTTATATCCAATATAATTTTAAACCCGATTGGTAAAAATGTCAATAGCTGTTTGAAATTATAAATGTAATATTATGGATATATTTTCTAAGGACTAAGGCTTGCAAAAATTTGCAAACCTTAGCCTTAAAAAATTAAATTAGGAGGAAGTATCTGAATTTACATCGCTGTCCGAATATGTTTCTGCGACCGAAGGAACCTTCAACGCGCGGCGTATAACAAACGCGCCCCAAACCGAAAGCCCTATTACCGCGCATATGCCTACGCCGGAAAGTATCCATACCCACAGGGGCGGCAAATAGTAGTCTACCGTCTTATTCATTGCGTTGCTTGTAGATACAGTGTACAGCACGTTTTTTGTGGCGCGCCTCAGCATTGTTACGTCACCTGCATTTTTAGCCCTGAAGCCCGACCAGAACTCGGTTGTAGTCAGGTTCAAATCTCCTCCGGCGTAAATCATCTGCTTCGGGTCCATAAAGTATGACGACGCGTCGGTGTTAAAGTCGCATATTACCGTACCTATAAAGCCCCACTCGTTGCGTAAAACTTCGGTCAACAGCCTGTAATCTCCGCCCGTCCAGGTGCTGCCAAGCCTATTGAACGAGGACATTAAAGCGTGAGCGTTGCCCTCTTTGACAGCTTTTTCAAAGGGCTTTAAATATAGCTCGCGTAAAGCTTGTTCGGTAAGCCAGGTGCTTACTCCGGCACGGCTCGTTTCCTGCTCGTTTGCGACAAAGTGCTTTATGTAGCAATACACGCCGCGTGAAGCCGCGCCCTTTATTTCGCTTGCAGCCATTTTGCCCGAAATAAATCCGTCTTCGGAAAAATATTCTCCGTTTCTGCCGCCGAACGCGGTTCTGTGAATGTTTGCGCCGGGTGCATACCAACCGCTGTAAGGGGTATGGTCTCCGTTGACGTTGCCCCAAAGCCCCTCCTCACCGACGCACTCGCCCATTTTTTCTACAAGCTCCACATTCCAAGTGCTTGCAAGAATTATTTCGGAAGCGTAAGTGCAAGTGCCGTAAACCGAAGGGTCTCCCATAAAGTTGGTAAATCCGTAGGGTCCGTCGGCGTCGGTCGTCTTATTTTTGTAAATTTCCAAAATGCTCGAGGTCTGGAAAGCGCCGTGGTTGAACATATACGCCATATCCTTGACGGAGAGCGAGTCTAAAATTTCGTCCCAACGCTTGTCGTTATAGCGCTCTGAATCGCTCTTTGCCTTGTATTCCTCGTCGTGTATTATCTCCAATAAATTGAGTTGAGTAGCTTTTTGAGTGTCGGGCAAATCGTCATAGCTGTTGGGATTGTGCGAGTCAAGGCTTTTAAGACTTGTCACAAAGTCGTCCGACGAGCTGAACTCGCGCTCCGACACGGTGCGCCTTTCGGGCATCTTCCAATCCTTGCGCGAAAGCGTTTTAGGAAGCTGGTCGTCAATGTCGTCAAAGCGAACGCCGACTTGATATTTTGTCACGGGGTCCGACTCGTACGAATGAATTTCCGCAAGATTGGCGGTAAAGCTGTCCTGCTCGTTATGAGCGTCGCTCATTACCCTTATGACGTAGTCGCCCGAGTCGAGCTGATAACATTTTTTGCCGTCGTTATTCTCGTCCCTGTAATCGAAAGAAGCTACGTCGTACATATCAAGCTGTACGGTAACGTTTTCGTCGTCACCGGGGGCTATTTCACCCGTCTTTGCAAACCCGGCCAAAACAACGTGGGGCTTTTCTATTTTACCCTCTGTTTCGTAGGGAGCCGTGACGTACACCTGAACGGCGTCCTTGCCCGCCACGTTGCCGTCGTTGCGGACGTTGACGGTAAGCGTCAATTTTATGTTGCCCTGCGAGTCGGGCTCAAGAGTATCGGTCTTGCCATCTGCAATCGAATGAGTAAACTTTGTGTAGGAAAGCCCGTGTCCGAAGGGGTAAACAACGTTTTTCGAGTACCACTCTTCGTCGTTTAAACCGCGCGTTTCATAATAGCGATAGCCTACATAGATGCCCTCTTGATAGTCGACGTAATTATAGTTGTCGTCCAAACTGCCGTCTATTTTATATGTGTTGCCGTTTTTGACGCCGTAGTCACCGAAATTTTGCATAGCGGGCGCAGCCAACAAGTCGGTTGCCCAGGTGTCTACGGTGTGACCCGAAGGATTTACGTCGCCGCAAAGAATTTTGGCAAGCGCGTTTATTCCCGAATTACCGGGTCCGCCGATATACAGTGCCGCGTCTACCTTTCCGTATTCTCCGCTTTCAACCCATCCGAGTTCCATTGTGGTAAGCGTGTTGACAAGCACGATTACCCTGCCGAAGCCAACCTTTGTTACGTTTTTAATAAGGTCTATTTCGTTTGCGTCCAACTCGAGGTAGTGTTTACCTTCCTCTGCGGAAGTACGGGGCAAATCCCAGCCCTCTCCGCCTATGCGCGAAAGAACTATTAAAGCCGCGTCTTTATAAGAAGAATAGCTGTTTTTTACCTTGTCGTCATATGAAGAATAAGGTGTTTCGGCAGTTTTAAGCGAGGTTACTCCGCTTGTTTCTATTTTGGGATTGCCGTCGCGCGCAGGGCCCGAACGCGAGTTGTTTTCATAAAATTTTACGAGCTCGGGGTTTACCGAAAATGTATCTTCAAGGCTCTGCACAAGCTTTACGGCGTTTTTATTGTCCGAACCGCCCGAACCCGAACCGTTGTAGACAAGGTTAATAGAATTTTTACCGAATACGCTTATTTTGGCGCCTCTTTTTAACGGCAAAGCTTTTTCGTTGACGACATCGTCGTTTTTAAGAAGGACAAAACCCTCCTCGCAGAGCTGCTCGTTAAGTTTGTTGCCGTTTTCAAGAGCCTGATTTTTGTTTACCGTTTGCTTGGTAAATATCTCAGGGTAGCCCGTGTCTTTATATACGGCTATTTCTCCGCCCATTACTATTTTTACAACGTCGTAAAAGATATTGCCGAGCAAGAGAATTATTATGGAAAGCGCCAACACAGTTGCCGTAACGCTCAACCAGATTTTAAAGCCGCGGTTTTTGAATAATTTTTTCATTTTAAGCCTCGCTGTCTATGATGCCCTCATAGTCGTACTCTCTGTCCCAAACGCTAAGACCGTATTTCTTTTCAAGCCCTTCAAACCAAGGATTCCAAGACAAGTTTGCCGTAGTGGAAATTTTGAGGCAGTCGACAAGCGGCGCGGTAGATTGAATTTTACCGCCTGCCTGCGCACCGTCGGAACCTGCGAGCGGCACGTTGTTTTCAACCTTTAAAACTATTGTGTTTTTACCTTCGACAAGCGAGATGCCCGCGCCCAATTCAAAGTCCTGAAAAGCTCTCGGCGGGACGCCTGTGCCCTTGGGCACGTCGTTTATTACTATGTCGCTGTAATTAATTTGGGTGCCGTTTACGGTAATTTTAAACTCGTTGCTCTTTACAACTACTCTGTTTACCAATTCTCCCGAAAGCCTCAATTTGAGCGCCACGTCGGATACTTCTCTGTCGGACTCTATTTCAAAAGTCAGCGAACAGCCGAGCTGGTACATATAGCCCACCCAATAGCCGTTGCTTGCGGAAAGCTCGGTAACGCTGCTCCACTTGGCCTCGTCCTGTATAGCCTGCCTGCCCTTTGCTTCGTTTGAAAAACCCGAACCCTCGAAATTTGTCAGATCGGTAAGTTCGGCTTCGAACTTATAGTTTTTGACGCCCTCTTGCTGTTGTTTGATTTCCCAATGGGCAAATATTTCGATATCTGCCGTAACGGGCGTTTCGAAGTTATACTCGATATCTCCGTCAACCGAAGTAAACCAGCCCAAGAAATCGTAGTCGACGCGTACGGGATCGGCAGGTTTACTTGCCGTTGAGTTTTCTTCTACGGGAACCACGCGAGATTCCGGCGCGTTTTGATAGTTGTAATTATATGTCACGTTAAAGTATGTAGCCTCATTGTTCAACCAATTTGCGTATATGGTAAAGTCACCTTTAACGGTTAATTCAAAGTTATATTTTTTTGTATGCGCTGCGTCCGAATACCAATCGTCGAACGTAAAGCCTTCCCTCTCGATTTCCTTAGGCTTTGTAAGCTTTTCTCCGTCGGTAACTTCCCTTCTTTCCGTCTTACCTTCGTAATAGAATATCGTCACCGTATGTACGTTTTCTTCCCATTCTGCTTCGAGCAGGATATTTTCGGTCACGGGCGCGTTAAAATCGTATTCCTCTCCGTCCAAATACCAACCGAGAAAAATATGCCCGTCTTTTACGGGGTCGGTTTTGGGTTTTGCTACGGTAGAGCCTACCTCCACTTCGACAACGATTGCCTCGTTTACCCCGTCCTCAAACGAAACCGTCACGGTTTTTACGCCGCAGGCGGATAATGCCAAAGTCAGTATAATTAATATCAATGCCGTAAAAGTTGCAGCTATGCGTTTAGCCTTCATAATGCCTCCCTGATATACGGGGTGTTACGGAAGCGGTAACCCGCTTCCGTATCCCGTATCGTCCGTAAGTTTGAAATTTATTTGTTCTTTCTCTTGCGATTGATTACCAATGCCGCCGCGCCCACAAGCGCCATTGCCGCACCGGCAGTCACACAAGTTTCCACGATGCTGCCGCCGCATCCGCTGCCCGCAGCACCGTCGCTGCCCGTCGCTTTTACGTTGGTAACTTCTCCGTTTATCACCCAATATCCGTCTGAATTGATTTCAATTGTAGGAGTAGTTCCGTCCGCGCCGTTGGTTCCGTTTTCGCCCTTGAGGTCGTCTAAGTTTGCAACGTCAATCCAAGTTTTGCCGTCGGGCGTGTACTTAATAACGCCGTTTTCAACCTTAAACTCGGGTTGCAACGCCTTCCACTTAGCGTAGTAGGTTTTAGCGCCCGTTACCGCCGCGTCGAAGTCGGCTTGAGTTGTGCACTCTGCGTCCTCGTACCAGCCGACGAAGTTATAACCCTCTCTCACGGGGTTGGTTTCGGGTGCCGTTACCTTGCCGCCGGGCGCAACTTCTACCGAAGTGCTGTCTGCGCCGTTGCCGTCAAACGTAACGGTGTGCGTTGTTTTTTCTCCGACGGTTATGGTTGCGTCGTAAATGTATTTTCCGTTAATAGTAAACTTGACGTCGTAATCGCCTGCCTGAGCGGTGGGCGTACCCGATATAGCGCCGTTCGGGCTTACCGAAAGTCCTTCGGGAAGTCCCGTTGCGGAACAGTTGTTAATTGCGCCTATAGCCGCGCCTTCGGCAAGTTCGATTTGTCCGCTGTAGGCAACGCCCTGCACCGCGTTATAATCTTTATCCTTGAAAGCCGAAAGAACTGTTATTTTAATGTCGAGCACTTCGCTCTTGTAATAGCCCTTGGTTGCCCACATTTGATAGTGGAATTCTCCCGATACAGGGGTGTCATACAGCGAGTCTCCGCCCTGGTGCCAATCGAATCCGGGGAATAAAATGTACCACTCTGAACCGCGAGGGCTGGATTCAACAGTATCGCCCGCAATCCACATTCTGGTATAGTTGCCCTGTCCACGGGGACCTAAGCCGAGCCAGACGTAGCCGTTTTCACCCTGTTTGAACGTGACGTCAGTGCCCTGAGGGTCGTCGTCGAATTTATAGACGGACATTTCGCAATTTAATGGACTTTCGGATTTCATTCCGTTGGAATTTACTACCGAGTAAAGCATACGCTGAGCCGTCATACGAACCGCATAATAATGAGTTGCGCTGCCGACCATAACCGTTTCTCCGTCGACTCGCGTTCTTATTACGGGAAGATTCTTACTTGCATCCCAAGTACCTTCGACGTTTGTGCTGTACTTGCCGAGAGGAGCGGTTTGACTGCGGACAATAAGTCCCGAAGGCCAGCCGCTGTCACCGTATGCGTCGGTAATTATCGCGCCGCGGAAGCCCCATTCTTCGGTCAAAAGCTTGACTGTAAGGTGGTTGTTCATGCATGCGCCTATGCCGCCTATCGCATTGAACGAGCACATAACGCCCGTTGCGCCGCCGTCTTTAACGGCAATTTCAAAGCCTTTAAGATATATTTCGCGCATTGTTTGCTCGTCTGCCCAGGTCAATACGCCGTGACGGTTTTCTTCCTGATTGTTGAGCGCAAAGTGCTTCATATATGTAACTACGCCCTTTGCAGCCGCGCCGCTTATAGCCGCGGAAGCTATTCTGCCCGTTAAGACCGCGTCCTCGGAATAGTATTCATAGTTTCTTCCGCCGTAGGGATTTCTGTGAATGTTCAAGCCGGGGCCGTACCAACCCGTTATACCTTGGTTGATAGCGTGATCGCCTATGAGTCTGCCGTATTCTTCTACAAGCTCGATATTCCAGGTCGACGCAATGTTGGTGCCGCACGCGAAGTTCATACAGGACTGAGTTTGCGTACCTATCTGCGCGGGGCCGTCGTTGTCGACCGTTCTGGGTTTACCTATGGCGTCGATTGCCGGAGTGCTGAAATTTGCGTCGCTTGCAAGAAGCGCCATTTCGTCCCAGGTGAGAAGATTCATAAATTCTTCCCACGCTTCCTTACCCGTCATATAGGTGCCGTCCGTCTTTTTGAACGCGGTTTTTCCAACCGAAGTGAGTTGTTCGGGGTTCAAAGGCTCTTTGCCCATATAGTCGATACCCTTCATATCGGAGAGCATTATGCGCGTGTTCCAGCCGTTTACTCGGTTGGCCGTGGGGTTGCTTTCCTGCGTCCAGCCTTCCGGCACGGACTCTTTATACATCGAGCCGAGATATTTGTCGGTTGCGCTGTCGCTTGCAGAGCTGTAACTGACTTCCTGCATTTCGAGCAGCTCGAGAGCCTCGGCGCTGAAAGTAACGTTGCCTGCAGTCTGAGGGAAGGTGCGCACCAAGCCGATCGTTTCCGTGCCGCCATCGGTCTTCTTTTCACGGGTCATAACCTTTATGCCCTCTCCGTCTGCCGTGTACTTAGAGCGGTCGGTATTGTAGTAGTCGTCTCCCGAGAAGAGCTGTTCAATCTTATTGCCCGTATTGCTGTCGGTATCGTAATTTGTCTGTGTTGCGTGAGTATATGTAAACTTGTGATTGCCCCATACCTCGTGCGAGTTCTTTTTAAGGGAAATTTCATAGTTGCAAGCTTCAAGCTCGTAGCCTATATGCTTATCTCCGTTTGCGTCGTCATAGTCGTATGAAGCCATATCTCGCTTGTCGAAAGAAATATTGACAATTTGACTTTCTCCCTTTTTAAGCTCTTTTGTCTTTGCAAACGCAACAAGGTTGGCCGCTGCCTTTTCTATTCCGCCGTTGGTGTAGTGGGGGTTATAGTAGACCTGCACAACTTCTTTGCCGGCAACATCACCCGTATTGGTAACTTTTACGTCGAACGAAATTGTATCCCCGTCGGTTTTTGTCGAGTTTGCAACAATTTCCTGTGTGAAGTTTGTATATGACAAGCCGTATCCGAAGGGATAAACAACGCCGTTATATCTGTTGTAATAGTCGTCGGTAACTCCGTCGGGCAGATAATTTTCGGGTTCCGTAGCGGGCTTTGTCGCAGCAAAATAACCGTCTGCGGCAGCCGTTTCGTAGAATTTATAACCCATATAAATGCCTTCGGAGTAGTCGATGCTGACATAGTTCGTCTTATTCCCCGAGGGGTCTAATACGCTGTAATTGGGCTTGCCGTCCTCGGAGGTCTGGCTGTTATTATAGTAGTTATACCAGGTGGGGTCCTTTGATACGTCCGCAGCCCAGGTGTCCACAAGTCTGCCGGAGGGATTTACCGAGCCCGACAAAAGCTCGCCGATTGCCTCGAAACCGTTCCAGCCGGGATAGCCTATCCACATAACCGCGTCAACCCCGTCGTCGTCCTGAAGCGCCGAAACCTCGAGGGGCATGGGCGCGTTGATGAGAACTACAACCTTTTTAAACTTGCCCTTAACGTATTCTAAAAGTTCTTTCTCCCCCTCGTTGAGCGAGAGATAGCGCTCGCCGGGCTTTGCGTCGAATACTTTCAATTGCTCGTTGGGATCCTGCAACCTCAAACCGTCGTAACCTTCGCAGCCAACGCGCGAAATTGTAATTACTGCCGCGTCGTTATAGTTTGCAAAGGATTTTTCGGCTGATGTTATTACGTCTAAATTTGGACCTCTGCGAGTATGTATACCGTATTGGCTTTGCGCGTTGTCGGTATAGTAGCTGTACTTATCGTACAAATTTTTCATACCCGGGTTAAAATTGAAGTTGTTGTTTCTTAAACTCTCATAGACGGTTGTGGGATTTTCGCTTCCCGCAAAGTGCGTAAATGCGTGCAATGCCGAAAGCATATAGTTTTCGTCTTTGCCGAAATAACCGACTATGGAGTTGCTTATAGAGTGGAACAGTGTAATGTCGCGTTCCAAAGTTTTTGTTTTGTCGCTTACGTTCAAAGGCAGCGCATTATTTTTGTTTTTAAGCAGGACGGCGCTTTCTTCCGCAATTTTAAGATTTGTTTTTTTAGTAGCATTGAGCATTGCGCTTGAACTTGTGCTGCTGTTGAAGCCGTTTTCCGCCGAAGCAACGCGCGCGCCCGAAAATGCCATAGGTATAGCCATTGTAGCGGTCATCACTATTGCCGCCACACCTATACCGATTTTTTTAATTGATTTTTTGCTTTTAACCACAATTTCTCCTCTCATATATAATTAAAATTTAAATTTGTCACGGAAGCTTTAACCCTGCTCCCTACGCTCCGCCAAAATAACGGAAGTTACCGCCTGCTCTATTTAGCCTGTTACCTCCTTTTACGTTTAACTACTCATCGTTTAACAATTAAGCCCGGCATTGTTCCCCCCTTTGGGTTTTACGGTGCTGAAAACCACAAGCCGTTAACATTTTTTAATTTCGATTTACATTTTACAAAAATATTTAAAAATAGCTGAAATTTGGTGTATATGGTAGAAAAATTGGTAAATTTGAACTATATTAGAAATTTGCTTACATTTTTTGCCATAAATGTGTTAATAGCGGCAGTTTCGACGTTTTTCGACAACCATATAATAATGAAAAAATTTATTGCAATAAAAAAATCGCAAGGCAGATAGCCTTGCGATAAATAAAGCTTTACATATTTAATTGTGCTTACGCGTTTTAACCCTGTTCGTTTTCTTGCTGTGCGTCAAGCTTAATGCCACACCTTGGACAAACGCCCGGTTTAGACGAGCAAAAACGGCATTTAGGACAATAATAATAAGTATAAGTCGACATAAATTAACCTCCTTGTTTTTATTTTGAAAAAGTAAGTCTTACTTCAGGGTCGTGTTTTTCGCTCATGTTTAACAGCAAACGAAACATATTTATTATACTTGTCAATATGCTGTCTTTAAAAGAATTTCCGCCTTTAACAACATCGATTAATCTGTAACCTTTATTAATCCATTGTTGAGTTTCCCTGTCTACTTCCACCCAAAATGACGTTTTGTCACGGCCGTTAAGAATTACCGTCACAGATTTGTCTTTATTGTACTTAACTTTTTTTGACATATTATTTCTCTCCTGTATTTTTTACTTAATTATATTCACGAAATTCGTGAATGTCAAGTAAATTTTCACGATTTGCGTGAATAATTTATATGGAGAACTTAATTATAATGAAAATTTTCGGTGAAAGATTGAAAGAATTACGGATTGAAAAAGGCTACACGCAAAATCAAATTGCAAAAATACTAAACGTAAGCGGTAATACTATTTATGCTTGGGAAAACGACAAACAAGAACCCTCGATGCATACCTTACTCAATCTAAGCGAAATTTTTAATGTATCGCTTGACTATCTTTTCGGGAAAAGTGATTTTTAAATATTGCAAAAACACCCTCGGACCGATAGGTCCGAGGGTGTTTAAATTTAAGATTAAGTTTTAAAACATTACTAATAGAAAGCCGACGATAATTCCCACAAACACCGCAACAGACGGCAACTTGCTGCGCCACATCAATATCGACTCGGGCAAAAGCTCACCGAATACGACGTACAGCATCGCGCCGCTTGCAAACCCGAGCGACAGAACAAGCATAATAGAGTTTATTCCGCCCAAAGCATAGCCCAAAAGTGCGCCGAACACGGTTGGAAGCCCGCTCAGCGCGGTAAGTAAAACTGCGTTTAACTTTTTCATTCCGCCAGAAATCAAAGGCACGGAAACAGCCATACCTTCGGGAATATTGTGCAGACCTATTACGATAGCCATAATAAATCCGCTGCCGGAAAACAGGCTTGCCATTACGTCTAATGCGGCGTAAGACGCGCCGATTATCATACCCTCGGGCAAGTTGTGCAACGCAATAGCCGTCATCATAACAAGCCCTGCTACAAACAAATTGGATTTATTGCCCTTATGCGTTTCAAAGTGGTCCGAGTGAATAAGCTCGTCGAGCGCGTCGGCGGTTGAGGGATGATTTTCGTCGATATGTTTGACCTCGTGATTGGTGTTTTTATCTATTATAAAATTTAAAAGATAAACTACGCCGAAACCCACCGCAACCGCAAGCACAACTATAAAGGGCGTATAATCGGGCAAAAGCCCCTCCCTCATCATCTCTATAGGTTCGCTCATTAAATCGAAACAAACTACGGCAAGCATAATACCGGCGGCAAAAGACAGTAAAAGGCTTACCACCTTCCCCGAGTCACGACGAAGCAGCGCTCCTATAACGCCGCCCAGCCCCGTACCGACTACACCGGATATTAAAGTTACAACAGTGATTGCCAAATAATCCATTAATTTATTAATTACTCCGCTGAAAGTTACAAGTATTTTACAAATTAAACCCGACGCATACCGTCAGTATACGTCGGGTATTGATTTTTTAAGTTATTATACTGCAGATTCGTCCCAAATTACAATTTTGTTGCCTGCCAAATCGTCCTTTTGTCCGTCGCAGACTGTATAAATATCCGCATTCCCGCTCTTCATCTTTGTGAGCTTATCGAAAGTAAGGGTAGTTGTGCCGAGGTCGCCGGTGGACTCTCCGTCGTTGTGAATATAGACGAGATACGACTCTTCCCTTGCCTTGCCGAGCGTAACGTTGCGCAAAGTAACGCTGACGGGAGAACGGTAAAGGTTATCCCTTATTTCGGAAACAGTGTTGTAAGTGCCCATAACTATAGCCGCGTTGGGAACGAGGTAGCCTCTGCCCCAATCGTCGTGTCCCGCTCCGACATAGTTATCGAGCGAAATATTTCCGCCTGTTACGTTTACGGTCGAGTTCTCTATGACAGCAATGCCGTCACGCATAACTATACCCTGCGTGAAGCCTTCGATTACAGCTTCTTTCTCGATTTTAAGAGTTCCGGGCACGTTATAGAGAATACCTACGCCGTACTTATTATCACCCTGAGCGGCAGCCGTTTGCGCGCCGTCGGGCATCTTAACCGTTCCGTTTGCACGAATCTTCGAGTATTTGATTGTTACCATTACACCGAAATCGGTGCTGCCGTCTACGTTTGTACCTATTGCATAGAAGCCGCCGACGGAAATTTCGGAATCTGCGGTAACTTCCAAATTAGCGGCTTTTCCGTTCATAAATATACCGCTGCGGTTAGCATACATTTTTACCGACTCCAAAGCAAGCGAAGCAAATTCTCCGACCTCGATCGCATAGTTGCCGTCAACGTTGGGGTTGCCTTCGGCATCCTGCGAGGGAGCGAGCGTTCTGTTCATCATAACGGTGCCGTTTTGAAGTTTAAAGTCGGCGTTGTTGGTTACTACAATACCCTTCGAAACTATCTTTAAAAGGTGACCGTTGAGCCCTATAGTAATATCTCTGTCGATAACGGTATATCCGTCGTACTGACCGTTTACGGTATTGGATTCAAGGTCGAGGTCCTTTGTAAGTCTTATATTTTTAGCGCCGAAGTCCATAAGGTCCTGTATCTTGCGCTGAGTGTCCGCTTCGTACCATTCGTTAGCGTTTAACAGCATTTCGGGGCGGTAAACATTTGCCGAAGTCGGCGTCTTGTTTTCAACGTGGAAATCAACGTTGCCCGAACGCGCAAACGTCATTGCGTCATAAGTAAACGTAGCGCCTATCCATTCTCCGTTAGCATTGACGCCCGTATCGTTTATGCCGCCGTTACCTTGAACATACACAATTTCCCAACTTTTATTGAAGGTTGAATTTGTACCCGAGTAAGCGTTGCTTTTTACCTCGCAGTTTGTAAGCGTACAATCCGCCGCGTATTGATAGCCGCTGCCGCCGTTACCAACTACTACTGTTGCATTGGGAACGGTGTTGCCCGCGCCCCATTGGAAATTATTCTGATTATAGGGAGCTACGCCGTAGGCCGAAAGCCTTGAATTGCGCGCAACTGCGTGTCCGCCGCGCACTACGAGAGCCTGTGTAGTTGCCACAAGGTCGCTGTTTTGAACTACCACCGAACCGGGTACGTTTATAAACAACGCTGTTGCCACAACGAAGCCGGCGGGAATGGTTTCGCGACGGTCGTTGATTGAAGATGCGTTTATTTCGGAATCATATACGTTTACTACGACGTTGTAACGCTCGGCACCCGAAGCGTTTGTCGCAATGCCGTAAGCTCCCTCAATGGTGAGAACAGAGTTATTCAAAACCTCGACCGAAGAGGAAAGACCGTCCACCAATACGCCCGTATAGAATGTGAAGTAATCTACCGTATCGAGTTTGAGCGAGCAGTAATTGTTGACGTGAATAGTAGCGTCGGCCGCAGAACCGCTGTATCCGCTTGTAGCTACGACAGCGGTGTTTCCTTGCGTGTCGGGAAGCTTTACATAGTTTTCCGTTCTTGCAAGTTCGAAGTCACCGGCAACGGGTTTGCCGTCCGCATATGTGGAAGGCACATAGACCGATCTGCCGATATGCTCGACTACAACGTTGCTTACGGGGTTCCAAGGCGCACCGTTGGTATAATGTCCCTGAAGCGCGTTTTCGGTAAGATTTGCGTCAAGCACTTTGCCGTACAGCTCTTCGTTGTCCGTCGTAATTCTGTTGAGGCGCTTAATGTCTCCGTTTTTAAAAGTTACGCTGGCATTGCCGATTATTTCAATGCTATCCGCCTCTAAGACAATTTCTTTTCCGTTGATATCTATTTCAACGTCGTTTTCAAGAGTTATTATCGAAGTCCACTTTGCAACGGGCGTATATTGAACTGCCGGTATGGGCTTGTCCTTCGAGTGGTCTACAAATGTGTTGCCGGACCAAAGAATATTGTCGGTAAGGCGTATTCTTCTGACGTTCAAACCGATTAAAGCCCACAAATCGTCGTTGTCCGCCGCATTGTAGAAAATGTTTTGGTCGACTACGTTTACCGTTTCGCCCGTGGTCATTGTCTTGGAAACGTTGTCCTTATCAGTATAAGTAATTTGAAGCTTGTGCTGAATATTCCAATCGTCAATGGTTATGTATTCGACTTTTTCGATAGAAAGCGCGCCCGTTGCGCCTTTTAAGCTTTCAATCCACTCCTTCTCCGTTCCTTCAAACCCGTTTGCAACAGCAATTTCATAAGCCGATTTTCCGTTGATACCGGCTTCTCCGGTAGGTCCCTGAGGTCCCTGTGCGCCTTGGTTGCCCTGTGAACCCTGAGGTCCCTGTACGCCTTGGTTACCCTGCGAACCGGTTTCTCCCTTGTCGCCTTTAAGACTTTCCAGCCATTCTGCTTCGGTTCCCTCAAACCCGTTTTCGACGGCTATCTCGTAAGCCGACTTTCCGGCTTCTCCATTAGTAGGTGCGCATGCGCATAGTGCTACCGTGCAGGACATTGCAAGTGACGCAAGCACTCCTATCGCGGCGTTAATGACATGTCTTTTTTTATTGTCAGTCATTGTTGCCCTCCAAAATTTTTTTTCACTATAAAAATGATACGCTCAATTACGGCGTTTGTCAAATGTTTGAATCAACTTTATAAAATAAGCGGCCGGCGCTAACTTGCGACAGCCGCTCATAAATTAAAAAGAAAAACCGTAAAAGTTCAACTTGCCCTTGCCCGTAAAAGTAAAGTACAGAGGTTTTATTCCGTCCGAAATGTTCAATCGCGCGGTAAATTTTTGCGCCGTATTTTTTGCGTCGATATCTATTACCCCCACAATATCCCCCGATAACGACTCTTTTACTAGCATTTTACCCTTACCGTTTCCGCTTACCGTAACGCTTATTTTATCGTTGCCGTTAAACTCGAAATATTTGAAGCCGCAGGTTGCGCCATTACAAAAATTAGCTATATATTGGTCTCCGTCCTCTTCCCTGTCGCAGCCCGTTTGGGTAAAGTACGGATGCACGCCCTTGGGCAATCTGCACATATAGAACCTTACGCCTCTTTTTGAAAACAGATTGCAGGCTATGCGCGCTTCGTACTCTCCTTGCGCTTTGAGTGCGCCGCCGTTTAGCCCGCACGACGTTACTTCCGCTTGATTAAAAGTGCCGTCACTATTGATAATAATCTCTTCGGCGCAAGCTTGACGCGAGAAACAATGGCTGTTTGTCTGCCTGTGATAAAAGACGTAATATTTGTTACCGATACGCTCGATACTGCCGTGAGTATTGCCGAGATAATTCAACGGCTTTTCAGACAGACCCACGTCACCTATGCTTACCAGCGTACCGCCGTATTTAAACTCTCCCAAAGGGCTGTTGCCCATAGCGTAACAAAGTTCGTGTCCGTTTACCGAAGAATATATAAAATAGTATTTACCGTTAAATTTGCGCATTGACGAGGCTTCGAAAAACTCGTGTCCTTCAAACCCCGTTCCCTTGGAATTGCGCCTTGTTTTTGCAATGCTTGCGAGCGGAAGCTTTAGGGTAAGCATATCCTCTTCAAGCTCCGCTCCCATAGCGCCGTAAACGTTTGGAGAGCGAAACCTTGTAAGCGGATTGCGGCATTTTGCGCCGAAACCCGTATATAAATATATCTTGCCGTCGTCGTCGCGGAAAACTCCGGGGTCAAACTGCCAAATGTCATTCTCTCCGTTCATACCCAAAATTTTGCCGTTTGGGTAGCGAACTCTGCCGAGATAGCCGTATCGGCCGGAAGGAGTGTCGCAGACCGCCACGCCTATCGTACCCTGCGTGCCTATAAAATAATATAAATAGTATTTGCCGTCGTTACCGCGCACCACGTCGGGCGCATACATCTGCTTAAACATACCCCTCTTCTTGCTCGGGTCGTCGCTGATTTTCCATATGACGCCCTCATACCGCCACTGTTTTAAATTATCGACGGGCGCAGACCAACAAACATAGTCGTTCATACAAAAACGTTTGCCGTTGAATCTGTCGTGCGAGCCGTAAAGATATACTCTGCCGTCGAAAATATGCGGTTCTCCGTCGGGAATATATTCATAGCTCGGAAGAAAGGGATTGAAAGCCTGTTGCATAGTTCTACCTCTTGTGTTTATCCATTAAATTATACCTTTGTTTTGCGTTTTGTCAATATGCGAAGCGCCATTTTATACGCCTCTCCGACAGGAATTATCGAAAGCGGAACGATGAAAGCAATAAGCCACTGCACAAAATTCAATTTTACAAGCCCGAACGCAGCCGACAGCGGACTTACGCACAACAACACGTTGAGCAACACGCCGATAGCCACGGTAGCAAGCAAAATTTTATTGGAAAAGAACTTTTTAAACGCAGAACCGCGTTCGGAACGGATATTGAACGCCTGAAACAGCTCGAGGAAGGAAATAGTCATAAAAGTAATGGTAGTTGCTATTTCGTTGCCCCATATATTGAGGGTAACGACAAAAACACCCAAGGTTACAGCTGTCATAAATAGACCGAAAAACGCAACCGAAGCAAGCGAACTTTTGCAAAACAGACCCTTTTCGGCTTTTTCGGGAGGACGGTTCATCACATCGTCGTCAGCCTTTTCAACGCCGAGCGCAAGCACGGGGAAGCTGTCGGTAATTAAGTTGAGCCAAAGAAGCTGGGTGGACAGCAAGAAGTCGAACCTGAATAAAAACAGCGAGGCAAACAGTATTGCAAGCACCTCTGCAAGGTTTGTGGAAAGGAAGAACAAAATAGTCTTTTTTATATTCGACGAAATTCTGCGTCCCTCTTTGACCGCCGACACTATGGTTGTAAAGTTGTCGTCCGAAATTACCATATCGGAAGCGCTTTTGGTAACGTCCGTACCCGAAACGCCCATAGCAATACCTATGTCCGCGCTCTTAATGCTTGGTGCGTCGTTAATGCCGTCACCCGTCATTGCAACTACCCTGCCGCTGCGTTTCAGCGATTTGACAATAATGTTCTTGTGCTTGGGAGAAACTCTCGCAAACACCCTGCACTTGGCAATCGCGCCGTCGCGCTGCGACTTGGGCAATGCGTCCAGCTCGTCACCCGTCATAACCTCGGACTCGTTTTCGGCAATACCCAGCTTTTTTGCAATGGCAAACGCCGTTCTGACGTGATCCCCCGTAATCATAACCGTGGCAACGCCGGCGCGGCGGCACTCTTCCACAGCCTCCCTAACGCCCTCTTTAAGCGAGTCGACCATTCCCACAAGTCCGATAAATATCATATTCTCTTCGCTTGCCTTGCCGTTGAACGGAGAATATGCAAACCCGAGAACGCGCAACGCCTCGTCCGACATCTCGTTGTTTTTTGCCGTTATTTGAGCTATATCCCCGTCCGTAAGCTGCCTGACGCCGCTTTCCGTGAGAATTTTCGTACACTTTTTTATTAGTATATCGGGCGCGCCCTTGGTATAATTATTTTTTTCTCCGCTAAAGTCTGCGGCTACAGTCATCATCTTGCGCTCCGAGGTAAAGGGAAGCTCGCAAATTCGATTGAATTCGGCGTTGAAAGAGCGTTCGTCGGCACATATCCTTAGGGCAATCTCCGTCGGATCACCTATATAGTTGCCCATACCGCCTTTTACCGTAGTGCACGCAACCATACACTGCAAAAGCTTGTTACACCCCGCAATATCCTCGATTGAACGTGCTTTACCGTCATAATAAGCTGCGACGGTTGACAGCTTGTTTTGAGTGAGCGTACCCGTTTTATCCGAACAAATTACCGAGCAGCCGCCCAAAGTTTCAACCGATTTGAGCTTGCGTATAACAACGCCCTTCTTGCTCATTTTTTGCACGCCCATTGCCATTATAATAGTGACGACGGCAGGCAATCCCTCGGGAATAGCCGCAACGGCAATTGCAACCGAAGTCATAAAGTTTTTCAAAAGTCCGTCGTCGCGAACGCACATTCCCATAATAAATATTACGGCTGTCACACATAGCACGAACGCCGAAATTATTTTGCCGAGCTTGTCAAGACTTTTTTCAAGCGGAGTTTTTGAAGCCTTGTTGCCCTGCAACATCGCCGCTATTTTACCCATTTCGGTATTCATTCCGACTGCGGTAACTACAGCTTGAGCATTTCCGCGCACAACAAACGTCGAGCAAAACAGCGTGTTTGTCATATTGCCGAGCGCAACCTTGTTGCCGACTATGCGCTTTTCGTTTTTTTCAACGCCCACGCTTTCGCCGGTGAGCGCAGACTCGTCACAGACAAGCGCATTGCACTCTATAATTCTGCAATCCGCAGGAACGACGTCCCCCTCCTCCAAAAGCACGATGTCGCCTATCGTAAGCTCTTCGCATGGGATAACGATTTCCTTGCCGCCGCGCCTCACCTTGCAGGTGTTTGCCGAAAGCTTTTTTAAATTTTCAATGGCCTTGTCCGCCCTGTACTGCTGAACAGTGCCGACAACGGCGTTCAAAAATATAATTGCAAGAATAATAAATGTGTCGGTTAAATCGTTTTTGTCCTTCGACAAAAAAGCGATAAGCCCGGAAACTGCCGCCGCAACAATCAAAAGTATAGTCATAAAGTCCTTGAATTGCGAAAAAAACAGCCCCAACAGCCCCATGCTTTTGCCGCTATCGAGCGCATTTACGCCGTTTTCGGAAAGTCGGGTTTGAGCCTCTTCAACGCTTAAACCGTCCTTTGACGTTTTAAGTTTTTTTAGAGTCTGCGCTTCGTCCTCGAAACAAAAATTAGCCATATCATACCTCTTTTTCTAAGGTATTCCGACTTGTCCAGAGTTATGACAAATCCCCCGTAACGCATTACGGGGGAAAATCAAATAAATATTAAAATCAATCTTCGTGAGGGTCGGGGAACTGCGCTTTGTCATAGGCAATTCCGTGCGTGTCGTAATAGTTTTTAATTGCCGAACGGATAGCCTCTTCGGCGAGAACAGAACAGTGCATTTTGTGCGCGGGTAAGCCGTCGAGCGCCTCGGCAACCGCCTTGTTTGTAAGTTCGAGCGCCTGTGAAATGGGTTTACCCTTAATGAGCTCGGTTGCCATAGACGACGAAGCAATTGCGCTTCCGCAACCGAAAGTGTTGAATTTTACGTCGACTATTATATCGTTTTCTATTTTAAGATATATCTTCATAATGTCGCCGCACTTGGCGTTTCCTACTTCTCCTACGCCGTCGGCGTCCTCGATTTTTCCGACGTTTCTCGGATTTGTAAAGTGGTCCATAACCTTTTCGCTGTACAATGCCATAACAATTTTCTCCTTAAATTAAATGCGGCTTCTCGCCATTTTCAAGCTCTTCCCAGACGGGTGAAATATTGCGAAGATAGGCTACGACTTTTGGAACTTCGTTTAAAATAATTTCAACGTCCTCTTGGGTGTTATACTCGCAAAGGCTAATTCTAAGCGAGCCGTGCGCCACCTCGTGCGGAAGCCCAAGCGCAAGCAAAACGTGCGAGGGGTCCAACGAACCCGAAGTACAGGCAGAGCCCGACGAAGCGCATATTCCCTTTGCGTCGAGAAGCAATAAAAGGCTTTCACCCTCGATTCCCTCGAAGCACATATTTAAATTCGACGGAAGCCGACTGCATCTGTCTCCGTTGAGCTTGGAATGAGGTATTTTCAACAGCCCGTCAATCAGCTTGTCCCTCAAACTTTGTATCTTTGTACTATTTTCTTTCATATGCTCTACGGCATATTCGAGAGCCGCCGCCATCGAGGCGATACCGCCCAAATTTTCGGTGCCGGCACGCTTGCCGCGTTCCTGCGCGCCCCCCTCGACAAAAGTCTGCAAGGGTATGCCGCTCTTTACATAAAGCGCGCCGACGCCCTTTGCGCCGTGGAACTTGTGCGCCGACAGCGAAAGCATATCTATATTTTGCGCCGTTACGTCAACGGGAATGTGTCCGACCGCCTGAACCGCGTCCGTATGAAAAACAACGCCGTATTTTCGGCAAATCTCTCCTATTTCGGCAATCGGCAAAACCGTACCGATTTCGTTATTGGCAAACATTATCGTAACAAGCGCGGTATCGTCGCGTAAAGCCGCTTCCACCTCTCTTGCAGTTATCAAACCGTTTTCGTGTACGTCGAGATAGGTTACTTCAAACCCCTCTTTTTCAAGTTTTTCGAGGGTGTGCAGCACGGCGTGGTGTTCAAATGCCGTTGTCACTATATGTTTTTTGCCCTTACGCGCCCCGTTTAACGCCGCCGAACGTATGGCTTGATTGTCCGCTTCGCTGCCGCCCGAAGTAAAATATATTTCCTTTGGCTGACAGTTTATGCACTTTGCAATTCTTGCCCTTGCGTCGTCGAGCGCTTCCTTTGCGATTTGCCCGACCGTGTGCAGAGAAGAAGGGTTTCCGTACACCTCTTTTAAATAGGGAGTCATTGCGTCGATTGCGACGTCGCTCATAGCGGTGGTCGCAGCGTTATCCACATATACAACTTTCATTTCTAATTCCTACTCTGTAAGTATGATTTAATTATAAAATTTAATTCCTATTTTGTCAATAGGAATTAAGCGATTTTGAAAAATTTATTGTATTAAATCTATTAGCGACTTCGAGTTTAAAAAATTCATAATTACTTCGTCAAGCTCTTTAAAAAGCGGCAAAGTTTGGCAGGTACAGGCATTTTCACACCCGTTATCAAGGCAGCTTACGGGCGCCAACGAACCTTCCCCCGAAATGAGTATCTCGGCAACCGAATACTCGGCGGCGTGTTTTGCGAGCTTATATCCGCCGTTTTTGCCGCGCGCGCTTACTACAAGACCGCTTGCCGACAACTGCTTTGCCGAGGCTTCCAAATATTTTAACGACTCCTTTTGTCGCTCGGCAATATCCGTAAGCGAAATAAAGCCCTCTCCTTCGTGCTGCGCCAAATCAATCATTACTTTCAAAGCGTTTCTGCCCTTTGTAGTTATAAACACCTGTCAGCCTCCGTACTCAATCATTTTTTCGATACACTTGACGGCTTGAATGCGCGTCGCTTCGTCAATTATAATTTGCTCTCCGCCGCCCGAAACGCAATTCAGAACGTCGTAAAGCGTTGTTATTTTCATATTGTGGCAAATTAAGTCCTTTGAAAGCGGATAAAACTTTTTATCGGGACAGCGGAACTGCAAATGCTCGACAATAGCGTTTTCCGTACCTATAATAAACTGCTTATTATCCGACTTTACGGCATAATCCATAATTCCGGAAGTCGAGCCGACATAATCGGCAAGCGCGACGACCTCGGCGCGACACTCGGGATGAACGAGAAAGAGCGCGTCGGGATGAGCGGATTTTGCCGAAAGAACATCGGATTTTTGAATTTTCGCGTGGGTGGGACAGCCGCCCGAAATAAGCTTAAAGTTTTTTTCGGGGACGCGAGCTTTAACGTATGAACCGAGGTTTATATCGGGTATAAACAGTATGTTTTTTTGAGGAATATTTTTACAAATTTTTACTGCGCTTGACGAAGTTACGCACACGTCGGCTACCGTTTTGAGCTGAGTAGTAGTATTGACGTAGGCAACGACGGCATAGTCGGGATACATTTTTTTTAACTGCAAAATTTCGTCTTTGCCGAACTGTTCCGCCATAGGACAGCCTGCGTCGGAATTTGACAGTATAACTCTCTTGTCGGGCGCAAGCAACTTTACCGTTTCAGCCATAAATCTTACGCCGCACATAAGCACGGTGCTTTGCGGCACGCTTCTTGCCTTTACCGCGAGCGCATAGCTGTCACCCGTAAAATCGGCAACCTCGCAAATTTCTTCGGACATATAGCTGTGCGCTAAAATGCAAACGTCCCTTTCGCGCTTTAATTTTATAATTCTATCCTGCACGTCTTTTAACATATTATAAAAATTATAAACGCAAACTTGCTTAAAGTCAATAAAAAAGAAGCGGACAATCCGCTTCTTTAATACTTGTATAGAACTATTTATCCGAAGTTTTTTTGGTCTTTCTTGCCGTTGCAGCTTTCTTTACGGGTTTTTTAACTTTAAGCTCTTCGGGAACTTCGACCTGCGGAATATGCGAGTCGTCGTTTACAACTTCTTCGTACTTCTTTTTTATGGCAGTGCGCGCTTTCTTTTCCTTTTTCTTTTCTTCCTCGGTTGCCTCGACGAAAGGCACTTCGAAGATAATCGACTCATAGGGGCGTAGGTTAAAGGTAAGCTTATACGGTCTGCCGTCGCAAAGCTCCTGCTTTGCCTCTATTTCAAAGAGATTGCCCTCGGAATAGGTTGTAAAAATACGCCTGTACTTGCCGGCAAGCGGCGCGCCGACTCCCATATCATAGCGCTCTACGGGCGCGAAATTGCACACGAAAATAAGCGCATTGTTGTAGTTCCAGGGGTTGCGCCTTATGAACGTAAAGATATTGCGGTTATAATCTCCGCTGTTAATCCATTCGCAGGTAACGTCTCCGCCGCAATCGTTGTGCAAAACAGGTCTTTCGCGGTAAATATGCAAAAGCGTGCGGAAGCAATTCATAACATCGCGGTGTCCCTCGTCGTCGCAGAGCCACCAATCGAGTCCGCGTTTAAAGTTCCACTCGCTCTCCTGCGCGAAATCCTGCCCCATAAACAGCAGCTTTTTGCCGGGGTGTCCCATCATCATTGTAAAGCACGTCTTTAAGCTGCCGAATTTATCCTGCTTGTTGCCTATAAACTTATTTATCATCGACCCCTTGCCATACACAACTTCGTCGTGAGAGAGCACCAGCATATAGCTTTCAAAGAATGCGTACTCGAACGTGTGCGTCATAAGGTGGTGGTGATAAGGTCTGAATATGGGGTCGGTGTTGTAGTATTTGATAGAGTCGTTCATCCAGCCCATATTCCACTTTAAACCGAAGCCGAAACCGCCGTCTTTTGCCGGCTTTGTTATGCCCTCGATTATTGAGCTGTCCTCCGCGATTATAAACGCGTTTGTGCGCTGACGAAGCACGCTGTTTAAATGACGGAAAAACTCGAAGCTTTCCAGATTTTCGTTTCCGCCGTACATATTGGGGCGGTATTGCTCTCTGCCGAAACTGTTGTAGAGCATAGCGGCAACCGCGTCGGCACGGAGCGCGTCGATATGGTATTTTTCCACCCAGAAGAACGCGGAAGCTATAAGGAAATTCGACACTTCTTTTTTGCCCAAATCAAACGCCTTTGTGCCCCACTCGGGATACTCCGCACGCAGGGGGTCACCGTACTCGTAAAGCGGCGTGCCGTCGAAGTTGGCAAGCGCGCAGTCGTCCTTGGGGAAATGCGCAGGCACCCAATCGAGTATGACGCCTATGCCGTGTTTGTGCATATAATCTACAAAATACATAAAGTCGTCGGGCGTGCCGTAACGTGCCGTCGGACAGAAGTAGCCGGTTACCTGATAGCCCCAGGACGGGTCGAAGGGATACTCGCATATGCCCATAAGCTCGATATGAGTATAGCCCATGTAGTTGATATACTCGGCAAGCTCGTGCGCAAGCCTGCGGTAGTCGAAAAATTGGTCCTCGTCCCACTTTGACAGATCTTTTTTCCAGCTTCCCAGGTGCACCTCATAGACAGACATGGGCTTTTCGAGAAAGTTTTCGTCACGTTTTTGTTTGCGCCATTCTCCGTCACCCCACTCGTATCTGTCGAGATTTGCTACTATAGAAGCGTTTGAAGGGCGCAGCTCCGAGCGGAATGCATAGGGGTCTATCTTCAAGACCTCGCTGCCGTCGGCGCGCACGACAAGATATTTATATTTGACGCCCTCGCACATTCCGGGCACAAACAGCTCCCACATAGCGTCGTCGACTTTTTGCATGACGTCCTGCCAGGGAGTCCAGCCGTTGCCGTCGGAAACTATACATACCGCTCTTGCGTTGGGTGCCCACAACACAAAATGTACGCCCCATACCCCGTTTACTTCGCGGAGATGCGCGCCCATTTTGTTATACAGTTCGTAGTGTGTGCCGTGATGGAACAGATATCTGTCCAGATCGCCGAAAAATTTCTCCATAAATTTTCCCCTCATATTTTATTTAAAAACGGGATTACCCCCGTAATATGCCTCAATTAACAGTCTTTCTTAAAAGAATAGCGATAGACGCACGCGCTCTTTTCGTGCAGGGTTACAAGCAGTCTACCGTACTTAATATTGCTTTTTTCCCCCTCGGTTGAGAACCCCCAACTGCCGCACGAAAAGCACAATTCCATATCTGCGCCCGAGTGCGGCACGCCTATTTCCCACACGGGCACGCGCAGCGAAATTGCGTTATCGGTACAGTTGATTACAACGGCGCAGCACTCGTCTTTGTCGAACCTGCCGTAAGCTATGTATCCCGAGCCCGCGTCAAGCTGTTTCAAGCTTCCCATTTTAAGGCAGGGAATGCGCTTTCTTAAAGCTATTGCCGCCTTATGAAAGTTGATTAAATTCCAATCTTCTCCGCCCCAAGGATAGGTGCGGCGCGAGTCGGGGTCCGTCCACCCCACCTGTCCCGCCTCGTCGGCGTAATATATGCCGGGAGAACCCACCCAGGTCATTTGAATAAGCACGCCGAGCTGCATAACGCGCTTGTCGATATTGTACGAAGCCTCGTGCGGGCCCTTAGTTCTTATAGTCCCCACGGTGCGGTTGGTGCGCGTTAAAAACCTTGAATGGTCGTGGTTGGAAAGTTGGTTCAACGCCGAGTCAAGCGCGGGGCGCGGAAAGCGCGCCATATTTTTAAACATGCTTTCGAAGAACAGATTCCCGTCGTACAGCTTATTGCAGTCGAACGCCTCGCTGTGCTTTTCCATACCCGTCAAAAACCAACTTACGGGCTCCATAAAAGCGTCGTAGTTCATTACGGAATCCCACTCTCCTTTTACAAGCCAGCTTTCGGGCGAGCCGTAGTGCTCGGCAAATATGAACGCCTCGGGATTTGCGGCGCGCACGCGGCGGTGGAAATTTCTCCAAAATTTATGGTTGTAACTTTCGCTGTGACCCAAGTCCGCAGCGACGTCAAGCCTCCACCCGTCAACGTTGAACGGTGCGGAAACCCACTTAGCGCCGAGCGACCACATATGTTCTTCGAGGCTGTGGCTATTTTCATAGTTGAGTTTGGGCAAAGTGGAATAGCCCCACCACCCCTCGTACTCGCTGTGAAGGTCGCTGTTCTCAAAATTAAAATATTTTCTGTACGGGCTTGTTTCGGATTGATAGGCGCCCATTTTGTAGCCCTCTTTATTGACGTAAATGCCCTCTTTGTCGAGCCACTTATTGAACGAGCCGCAATGATTGAACACCCCGTCGATAATTACGCGCATGCCGCGGTCGTGAATTTCTTTTACAAGGTCGATAAAAAACAGGTTGGATTTTTCAAGATTGACGCGCGAAGTAGTGCGCGTTATATACTTCGGAGCAAACCCGTTGTGCCTTTCCCAGTACTGCATACTGTGTTCCAAATCCTCCTCGATTACGGCGAGATGAGGGTCGATATAGTCGTAGTCCTGAGTGTCGTACTTGTGGTTCGAGGGCGAAACAAACAGCGGATTGAAGTAAATAGCTTCCACCCCTAAATCCTGCAAGTAGTCGAGCTTTTGCTTGACGCCCTGCAAGTCGCCGCCGTAAAAGCAGCGCACGTCGAGCTCGTCGGGATATTTGTACCAATCGCGAACGCGCCTCGAGTGTCCGCCCGTATAATAGTATTCGTTGTCGGTTACGTCGTTTGACTTAGTTCCGTTACAAAACCTGTCGGGATAAATTTGATAGAACACGGCGCCCTTAGCCCAATCCGGCACTTTACGGTTGGCGGTAAACGAAAAGTTAAATTTCTCGTCAACTTGCTTCACGCAACCCAACCTGTTGTAACAAATTGTATCGTCCTCGTCGTATGCGGTGAAGTAGTAGTTAAAGTGTCTGGTGTTGCATTTAAAGGAATACTTATAATAGTCGAACTGCTTGTCGCACAAAAACTTCTTCATTTTGTGGTTTAGTCCGTTTATGACGGCATTTGCCTGCAAAACATCGTTTTTGAGAGTTCTGAAAATTAAAGTAACCGTGTCCCCCAGATTAGGCTCGTACGGGGTTTTAAAATTTTCTGTTTCGTCGGTAAACAACGCGTTGGCGTTTATCATTGTAAGTCCCTTTTATCAGCAATTACTATTTCTTACTTCAAATTATATCACGCCCTGAACTTAAAGTCAATACCGCTAAGGAGAAAGATTAAAATACGGCTTACGGTAATTTTCAGGTAAAAATATCCTGTTAAAAATTGCGACTTTAAATTGACTTTACAAAACGTTTATGTTATCATTCATTTAAGAGAAATCAACCCGTAAAATAAGGCTCCGTTTTATAAATTTCGGCAGTTTGTCGGGTGGGTTTGCACATAAAATTTTCTACTTGCAATAATTAATAAAAGAGAGTTATAAATGAAGAAAAAAAAGCAAAGTTCAAGCGAGGCTGCACCCATTGCGGAAACGGAGATTAGCGATATTGTAACAGTTCCCGATAGCGCCCCCGTTGAAGCGCAAAGCGAAACTGCGGCCACCGACGCGGCGGTATTGGAAGGCGCACCCAAAACCTACGGAGAAAAAGTGCTTACCAAAAAGCAAAAAATAAAGCGTGCGGCAATTAATTGGTCGCTGCTTGTTTTCGGCATAATTATGATGTCGTGCAGCGTTTACTTTTTCCAGACCCCCAACGACCTGACGCTGGGCGGAATTGCCGGTGTTGCAATAATTATAAACAGCTTTTTGCCCGAGGCGGTTTCGGCAATTTTGACGCAGGGCGTTATAATGGCAATTATCAACGTTTTGCTTTTGATAATAGGTCTTATAATTCTCGGCAAAGAATGCACGGTGCGCACAATTTTCTGCTCGCTTGCATACACGGGTATAATTTGGCTGCTTGAAATTATTTGTCCGCTCGACAAGCCCCTGTCCGCAGAATATATTTATGACGCCGCAGGCAACATAGAGTATATAAACGGAGTTGCAATGCACACCGAGGGAGAGCCGCTTTTAGAGCTTGTGTACGCAATTTTGCTGTTCGGCGTGGGCGGCGCGCTTATATTCAACTGCGGCGCATCGTCGGGCGGAACGGACATTATAGCGCTTATACTCAAAAAATACACCTCGCTTAACGTGGGATTTGCGCTTATGCTTATAGATATGGTGGTAGTGCTTGTATCCTTCTATACCTTTACCGTATCTTCGGCGCTGTTCTCGCTGTTGGGTCTGTTTACGAAATCATTCCTTTTGGACAGCGTTATAGAGAATATAGGCAAGACAAAATACATAACTATAATTACGCGCAACGTGGATATAATATCAGACTATATATTAAAGGTAATAAACCACGGCTACACAATGTACGACGCCGAGGGCGGCTATACGGGAGAGAAGAAAAAAATTATTATAACCGTATGCAAGCGCAGCGAAGCGTTGAAGCTTAAAATGAAATTACACGAAGTAGACCCCACCGCGTTTGTAATAATTACCGACGCAAACGAAATTCTCGGAAAAGGTTTCGGCCCCTCGACTTAAATTACGGTTTAAAACCCCGGCAGGAAAATATGAAAAAACAAAAAGACAAAGACCCGATTTCAAAAGCCGAACGCGCAAAAAAGATACGCGGCTCGATATTGTATTGGGTAATACTCAACATCGGCGTATTCATACTTGCGCTCGGCGTAGCCCTGTTTAAAGGTCCGAACAACTTTGCAACGGGCGGAGTCAGCGGCGTGGGCATAATTTTGAGCAAATTTATTACGCCGCTTGTGCCGTTTTTAACGCAGTCTGTAATAATGCTGTCGATAAACTCGATTTTGATAATAATCGGGTTTATATTCCTCGGCAAGGGCTGCACCTTTAAAACTGCGTATTGCTCGATACTCTATACCATAGAAATGTGGATTATGGAAAGAATTTTCGAGTATTACAATATATCTCTGCCTTTTACCGACCAAAAACTGCTTGAATTTGTATATGCCATGCTTTTGACGGGCATAGCCAGCGCAATTATTTTCAACTGCAAGGCTTCTTCCGGCGGAACCGACATTATAGCGCTTATAATAAAAAAATACTCGAAAATGGATATAGGCAAGGCTCTGCTTATTACCGACCTGTTGATTGCCTCGTCAGCCTTTTTCGTTTTCGACACAACCACCGGTCTTTACTCTATTTTGGGTCTGTTCTCGAAAATGTTCCTCGTTGACGGCGTAATAGAGAGCATAGGCAAAAGTAAATTTGTTACGATTATTACTACAAAAGCCGAGCTAATCACTCCCTTTATTATCGAGGGATTGCACCGCGGCTACACCACATACGCAGCCGAGGGCGGCTATACGGGCGAGCCGAAAAAAGTTATTTTGACCGTTTGCAAGCGAAGCGAAGCTTTGAAACTAAAAATAAAAATTCATCAGGTTGACCCCTCCGCCTTTGTAATTTTGACCGACACCAACGAGATTTTAGGTAAAGGTTTCAGAACGTCTATCGAATAGAACATTAGCCTTGCGTTTCGCAAGGCTAATGTTTTTTTATTATTCATCTTTTAAACAAAGTATGTATGCCGGCTCTACATCCAAAAGCTTACAAAGGTTTGCAAGCGTATCGAGTGCAGGCATTGCTTTGCCTGCAAGATAACACGCTATTGTCTGTTGTTTAATGTTAAGTTCTTTTGCTATTGCTGTTTGCGTCATTCCGCTTTGCTTAATACTCTCTGCCAACCTTGCTTGTATTTGCTGTAACGTTATCATTTTTTGTTTTCCTCATATTCAGAAGTGCAAAGTATATCATTAGAGTCAATATCAAGCACAGCGCAAAGTTTTGCAAAAGTGTCAAGAGCAGGCATTGATTTACCGTGCAAATACTCAGATACGGTCTGTTGACCAACTCCGATTTTTGTTGCAAGTTCTGTTTGACTTAAATTGCTTTGCCTAATTGCGTCTTGAAGCTTAACTCTAATTTTTGTCAAAGTTATCATTATCACTACCTCATAAAATATTTTACAGAAAATATCTGTAAAATGCTTGCGTTACAGAGATTATCTGTGTTATAGTTTATTTACAGAAAATATCTGTAAATAAACTAAGCTTACCTAACGGCTAAACGGGGAAAGGATAAAAAATGATAGTCGACAAAAATTCAAACAATCAAGACGAAGAGCAAAGAAGCACGATAATAAGCTTAAAACAGCAATTCGAGTGGCATTTTATGGCTTGGATTATGGAAATGATCGAGGGGCAATTGGTTTTTCCCGACAAAGAGTTTCACAAATATTTTACGCCATTGAAAGAACTTGTTTTTAAGCATTTGGAAATACCGCAAGGGTTGAAAATTATTGACGGTTACGTTGTTTGCGAGTGCGTTGCGGACAAAGATTAAACTTTTTTACAATACAGCCGCGGCTTTTTTAAAAGCCGCGGCTGTATTGTAATTTATTTAAAACTCTTCATACTCTTTTAAAAGCTCGGCGGAAATGCTGGGCTTTAACTTTTTAAAGGATTTTTCAAACATTTCACGCGTCAAGGGAATGGGGCTTTTCAAGTTAGCCTCTTGAATTTTTTCAAGCGCCAGACGGCAGGTTTCCTCGATTATGCCGCAGATATCCGCAGCCGAGTAATAAGCCGTTTTTACGCTTACCGTGCCTATGGGAAGCTTGGTTTCGGAGTAGCTTTCGGTCATTTCCAAAACCTCTTCGCAAGTTATGTCGGAAAGCTCTATGCCCTTCAACTTGCTTTCTATAATCGCGCGCTTTGCGTTTAAGTCGGGAGGCGTGACGTGTATGCGGTGCGAAAATCTTTTAAACCTTAAATACGCAGGGTCGATTACGTCGGGGCGGTTTGTCGCCGCAATTATAATTCTTTTCGAGCCGTTTACGCCGAAGCCGTTTATGCGCTGCAAAAGCTCGGTTGTGACCGCCGCCTTGTAGTCCTTGGTGTCTGACGTACGCTTAGAAAATATTGACTCGCACTCGTCCACAAAAAGTATTGCGCCGTCGGGGCAGGCGTCTATCTCGTCGAAAAGCTGCCTTACAGCCTGTTCCGATTCTCCGACGTACGACTTGAATATGTCCGCAGGGGTTATTACAAACAACGGCAGCCGCAATGCGTTGGCTATCGCTTCGGCAAACATCGTCTTGCCCGTGCCGGGCGCGCCGTACATAAGCATACCAAGTCCGCCCTCGATCTTATAATACTTGATTATTTCGGGGTTTTTTGCAATAAATATAAAGCTTTGAACTATTTTTTTGACTTCTTCAAGTCCCTTTACGTCGTCAAACGTTGTTTCGGGAATTTTGCTGTTTATGTTCGAGCCGTACTCCGTTGCTCTGTCGCTCAGCTTTTTGGCGTCCTTTTTGTACTTTTCGACCTGGTCGTTGTCGGTGTGACGTTGCGAAAGCTTTTGCGCAAGCTGCGAGGCGCGCAAATATTCCGTTCTCAGCTTCTGTTTCTCATCTGTAGAAAGGTCTTTTTTGTCCGTTCTGCCGTTCAAAATTTTGCGTATTTTATTAACGCTTTCGGCGTACTGCGACTCGAGCTCGGCTATGCTTTGCCCGTTCTGACTTTCTCCCTTTTTTCCAAATCCAGACATATTTTACCCCTTAAATATCGCTTATATCAACGCCGCCGCCTGCGCCGCCTTCCTGCGTGCCGCCACCTGACGGGGTTTGGCTGTCCGAAGCCGAGCCGTCCTGCCGAGTGGCTGCGGGCTGCGCTCCGCGTGCGGCTATAATGCCGTCGACAATCTTTTCTCCCTCGGAAGGGGGCAAAGGCGCGCCGCCGGAGTTTTTCATATTAATCTTTTTCTGCTTTTCGTTGTTTTTCTGCATCATTTTCTGCATCTGAATGCTCGAAGCGCGCAACGAGTTGACAATGGCGGTTGCCATCTGCTGGTTGCCTATCAACATATCGCAAATCTGCTTCATGCGGCCTGCGTTGTTGGATATGGCTTTTTTAAGCTGCTTTTTGCGGCGTCTGCGCTCCCAAAAACCGTACTTTGTGGTAAGCGTGCCCTCTATCTGGAACATATTTTCCTGCAATATGTCGTCCATACAGGTGATTGCCTCCGTTATACAGCTCATTGCCGTGCCGATATCGTTTGTAAGCTCGATAGCGTCGCGCATCTCTATTGCCACGTTCAAAAACGTAAGCATAATTTGCGAGCGGTAGTCCTCTTTACCGTACTTTATAACAAAATCGGCGGCGCGCTCCTGCAGCTTTTGAATTTTGGCGTTGAAGTTGTTTTTGGAAGTTTCAATGGCTTTTAAACGCCTTGCCTCTTCTATTTTACGGTTATACGCATCAACTTTGCCGGCTATGATATCCTCTTCCTCGTCTACGGGGTTGCGCTGTTTTTGTTGCTCTTTTGCCATATCATTATTCTCCTATTCAATATATTTAATTATTTATGTCTTTAATTGCCTTCAAAAGCTCGGCTTTTTCAAACTTGCCGTTGTCAAGCCATTCGTGAATGAAAATTCTGTGCAAGTTCCAACCTCTGTCCGCAAGCGAACGGAAATACCTCACGTTATAGTCGAGATAGTCGTACTTCTTCAATACGGGGTACTCGCACCAGATACCCAGCTCGGCGCGGTTTAAATCCTTTGAAAGCACGGCTATGGGTATCTTTACCGAGCCGTCGGTTACGCCGTAGTTTTGAACAATGCGCTCTTCGGCTATGCCGTTTTCAACCAAAAAGTCGATGACGTCGGCGGTAAAATATTTGCCGTAATCGGGAACGCTCTGCACAAATTGCGATTTTCCGTCCTTGGAAAACTGTTCGACGAGCAAAAGATAGTCCTTTATAAAGCTTATTCTCGGATTTTCGCTTATTTCGCTTGCCGTCACCGAGTGAATTACGCAAATTTTGCTTTTTGCGCGCGTCACCGCTACGTTGAAAATATTTTTGCCAAGTAAGTCGCGGTTTAATTCTCCGAAAGCAAGCTTTATGTTGCCGTTTTTATCCCTGCCGTAAGTAAGCGACAAAATAAGGGTATCCGTTTCCTGTCCCTGCACGCTTTCTATCGTGCGGAAGAATACCAGCTTATCGGGCAAATCGTCGAAATTCGAAGTGGCGGTGCGTATTTTTTCGGTCAGGGCGGCGTTTTCTTCGACAAGTCGGGTTATGTAACTTAGCTGCGCCTCGCCGAAAGCGACAACGCCCACGGGCTTTGTCAACTTGCCCTCGCTACTATCATAATACTTTTTAAAGTGTTCTTCAAGCTTTTCGACAACTTTTTTTGCTTCGACTTCGTTTACACCGCCGTCGCAGCAGCCGTCGGAGGTCAAAACGTCCTCGAAGCCCAGCCCGTCTTTAAAAGGTTCCGCCGCGGGGAAGGTGCGCATATACGGGTAAAACTCGCGCTGTGAAAATGCTATAAGGCTTTCGGTATTGCTGCGGTAATGGCAGGCAAGCTCGTATGTTTCAAACGCGCTGTTGTGCAATGCAAGGCTCAATGCCGATATGTCGGTATCGATTACAAGCTCGCTGTCGGCGTCCTCTATGCGCTTTGCGTTTTTGGCTTTGAAGTGGCTTAAAGGCGGCATTTGAAACTCGTCCCCGACCAGCACGCACTGTTTCGAGCGGACAAGCACGGGAAGCAGATTGACGGGTTCGAGCTGACTTGCTTCGTCTATTATCGCAACGTCGAAATCGAAATACTCGTCCGGTCTTAACAGCACGCTGGCTGTCGAGGGGGACATTATCATACAGGGCTTCAATTTTAAAATTGCGTCGGGGTGAGTTTTGAAAAGATATCTAAGCGACATTTGCGCGCCCCTGTCCGCGTCGAGAAAGTCAAAATCTCTGTCCTCGGGGTCTATGCGCGAAATGCAAAGCTTTTCGATTACATCCACGTTGCATTTTAAAAGCGCGCTTTCGCTCTTTTCGAACTTGTCGAGGTTTAGTTCGGCATTTTTGCCCAAACCGTTGCGCTTTCTGCCAAGCGAGGCAAGATTATAGTCGAGCAATAATTTATAATAGGAATGCTCGAAAAGTTCTGTAAGCCGCGCGCTTTCCAGCTCGCAAAAGTCTGTTTCCACTGCATTAAAAAAGCTTTCAAGGCTTAAAGTGTGTTTTGCATACTTTATACTTTCATAGCCGAGCGCGGCGCTGAGCATCGAACGGTCTAAAGACTCGTCCAAAAATCTTTCGAGCCTTGCAACGGTTACAAGCCACGGGTTTTTAGTAAACGACGTTTCAAAGTACTTGATTCCGAACTCGCGCATAAGCTTTGCCGTATCCCAAACCGTCTGCGTAAACCCGCTATCTAGCGACTTTATTTTGTCGAAAAATTCCGCCGCATGTTCCGCGCCGTCAAACGTGTTGCCGTCGCGAAGCTTCAAAATTACCGAAACGGATTTTGCCGTCTTTTCAAAATCCGTAAAATTTTCTATGCCGCAAAGCTTGCAAACCTCGGCGCATTTTTGTTCGAGTTCGCACTGCGCAACATACGCCTTGCGCGCAAATATTAAGTCCTCTATAACAAAGTCATCGGGCGCTTTTGCGTGCTTTAAACAAGCATTTAATAAATTGCCCCCGATATATGCCGCGTTTAAATACTCTTCAACGTTGTTTCTGCACTTTTTGGCAATGAGGCTTATAGCCTTGAAGCCGTCCCATTTAAGCACGTTGCCGAACGCGCCCGAAATTACGCTTTTTAAAGTCATTATCTCGTCCCTGCTGTCGCAGGTTTCTTTAAAGGCGGCAATTGCCCCCGTAATATCCTTGAACGAAGGGTTCGAACGCGACGAAAACGCGCGCAAATTTTTATAAAATTTCTTTGCCGTGAAGTCAAACAGCTTGGGCTTTGAAGCGCCATTTTCGATATACGGCGCAAACGCCTTGTAAGCTTTAAGCGCGTTTTGCCCCTGACTTTCGTCCAATTTATCGAGAACGCTCAAAAATTCTACGTTCTTTTTAGCAATGTTATCTTCAAGCCCGTCAATCTTTTCCGAAGCCGCGCAAATGGTGTCGAGAAATTCCTTTGAAAGCGCCAGCTTGCCGTCGACTATAAACAGCCCTCTGTTGTCGCGCAAAAGCTCCGTTTGTTTGCGCGTAAGCTTAAAGTCAAACTTTTTAGACATAAGCTCTTCAAAGCATTTCTCTTTGCATTTGTCGTCAAACTCGAACTCGGCTAAGGGCAAGTTCTCGCGCGCGCTTCTCAAACGCGCTATCGCGCCGTCTATGGGTGCGCGCTTTGCTTCAATGCATCTGTAAACCTTTAAAATATCGTCGTTTGAAAGCACGTTTTCATTAATTTCATACAAATCCCCAAGCGCAAAATTTGCAAAAATTTCGTACCCTATTGGTTTAAGATATGTAAAAATTTGCTCTATACCCCGACATATGCCTAAGTTTTGCACAAACGCCGCTTCGGTATCGCTGCAACCGTTGACGCCGTACCACGGGCTTTCAATAACCTTGCCGCCCTTTGCAAGCCTTTCGTAATGCTTGCTTGCGCCCTCAACAAGCGACGTCAATTGCCCGTACTCAACGCGCGTCAGCTTTGCGGCTTCGGCACAGTCCGCAAACGGCACGGGGCTAAGATCGCTTTTAAAATATGTGTCCGCAGCTTCGTAATATCCGCTTTCGAACAGTTCCTTAAAATAGTCGTTTAGCTCTAAAACAGAATTTGCCTGCTCGCGCATAGCCTTTTCGTACTCTGCGGAAACGTTTGAGTCAAAGTGATACTGCTTTACGCTTTGTATAAGGTCTTTAAAGCGTTTTTTGACTTCGACGGGGTTGACAGCGGCGGCTTTCTGCTCGGTTTCAAAGTCGAGCAGCATTACAAACTTTCTCAATTTTTCGGGAAGCTTGGCGTTTACTTCGGACAGCGCGGCAAGTTTTTTCGATGCAAACAACACTCTTTTACCCCTCGCAAGCAACGCGGAAATAATATTTGAAATGGTAAGAGTCTTGCCCGTGCCCGGAGGACCCTTTACTATAAGCGACTGCCCGCGCAAAATTCTGCGCACAACTTCTTCCTGTACGCTGTCTTTGGGCAAAATAAACCGCGCCTCTCCCGCGCCTTCGTCAATATCTTCTTTTTGCGATTGCCCCCCGAATATGCTTCGAATAAGGACGTTTGCCTCTATTTTTTTGCGATTGCGCTTTACGTCGTAGTACATACACATATCCGAGTGATTGTACTGCGCTATGCAGATATAGTTTTCGTCGAACGAAAAAGTACCCTTGTTTCCGCTTGCGCATTTAGCTATATGCGCGGCAACGCTTTCGAAATATGAAGCAGTCAAATTATCGATATCGACGGGCTCGTCAAAGTCTGCGTATTGTCCGTTGGGGTGCGGAAAGTTTGCATAGACGTATTCCGTAAGCGTGCGTTTAAGCTTTTCGTAAAGCACGGGGTTGAAATATACGTCGTCGTCGACAAACTCTATCTCAACGTTGCTTGTTGCCGTTCCGCGTATAAGCTTTATGGGAAAAATTAAAATCGGCGACCGAACGGTACGCATTTCATCTGATACCGCTATCTCCCATTCAAGGCTGCCAAGCCCCAAAAAAAGCGGATTGTTGCCCTTTAAATTGATTACGTTATATGCTTCGGCAACAAACTTGTCCAACGCCTTTGCGTCAGACAAGCCCGACATATCCTTCCAATGCCACTTTTCAACGCCCGGATTATCGACGCCCGTGCGCACCTGCGCGCTGTCTTTCAGCACCGTGCGGTTGCTCACTTTGCCCCTTGCACGCTTTATTTCGGAAAGCATTTTTTCGCAGGTTTCGCCGCTCTCTGCAAACAGTCTGTACGACTTAATGCTTTCCCCTTCGAGTCCCGAGTGCAAAAGTCTGTTCGCGCGCACGTCGTCGGTGTGCAACAGCTCTTTTATAAACTCGTCCAAAAAATCAGCCATTTCAATTCTCCCGATTAATTAAATAAACAATTTAAGTCAATTCTATGGTATTCCATGCAAAGTTTCTGCCGTCGTCGCAGTCTATTTCAAAAGCGTTTGCGTCATTTTCATAGACGTGAACTTTGTAAACCTTTGAATGCGTATCTCCGTTATAAATCTGCCTTGTCGTACGCCACCTTTCCACTCTTCCGCGCGTGACGTGCAAATTGTGCAGATACCAGCCCGACCAACCGCCGTTAGTCAGCTTTGACTGCATTGCGTGATAGCTTTCGTGAACAATGGCGTCAACAAGCCAATCCCAATTTATACTGCAAGAATATTTATACTCTATCCTTTTGCCGCCGTCGATGCACAGCCCGCCGGCAGTCGAGTTTGCAAGTTCGTCCAAAACTTCGACCTCTGGCACGGTTTCTACTTTTAATATTCTGAAAACCAAACGAGTGGCAAGCTGTACGCGCCTTGACATTTCTTCACGCTCTATTTTAGCCCAATCGGTCTTATCCCCGCCGCCCAAAGTGCAATATCTTACAATCATGCCGCACTTTGCAAAAACGCTGTGCTCGCTTTCGACAATACGCCTTACGTTTTCCCGGTCGATTTCCCTTACTCCGTCATAGTCAAACTCGCCGAACCGCTCCTGCTCTTCGTCGTTCTTGTCGGACGAAGAATAGTCTCCCCAACCCGAGTCTATTAAAAGATAAGATTTTTTTAATCTTGAAAGATAGTTTAACGCTTCGGGCTCGTTATATTTGGAAATTTTTCTGCCCGTTTTAAGCCAATCCGCGCCTGAGATAAATGCGGTTATAACTTTATTTAAACCGAAAAAGCCTATAAACGGCATTTCTTTTAATAAGTCGCGCTCGTTTATAGTTATAATACCCTTGTCCTCGAACTCCTTAAATACGTCGGAAAAGTTGGGCATTGATATATAACTGCGGCTTACGTCGCTCGCTTTAAGTCCCGATTGCGCGACAACTTGCAAACAGCTTTGATAGATCCAATCGTCCCCGCGTCCGTCGTGAATAAACACTCTTACTTCGGATTTACCGACGCGAATAGCGCTTTCAAAAAGTTTTTTTGCGTTACCTTCGCTCAAGCTTTCAACGCCGTAAATTAAAATATCGTAGTTAAGCTGCTCCGCTGCATTTAATAGGGATACAATAAAGCTTTCAGCCGCGCCGTCAAGCTTTGCGCAGTCCAAAGTGTAAAGCTCGGCGTCTTTTCGCTTGTTGTGGGCGCAGTAAAGCATAACTTCATCTGAAAACGGAGTGCAAAGTATTGTAGCATTTTCGGATAAGCCCTCGGAATAGTCGGGTAAAGGAAAATACTCGGATAGGGTATAGAGCACCGAAACGGGCTTAAAATACTCCTTTATCTGTCGCTTAAAATCTGTTTTTTTGACTGTTTCGGCATTGGAAATTATTCTTTCGAGGTATTCTTTTACCCGTATTTTTATATCAGTAAACTGTACGTTTTCGCCGAAGGGAGATGAAAAGTCGCACCCGTCCGCTTCCTGAAACAAAGCGTTTAAAGAAATCCGCGCGTTTTCCGCAAATTCTGCCGATACGCCGTCGACAAGCTCCTTTCTTATTTCGTCGGCTTTGCATACTATTTGGTTGACGCACCGAGCGCAGTTTAAAGCCGCACGCATCAATGCCGCGGTCTTTTTGTATCCACGCTCGTCGGCTTTTACCTGTTCCGTAGATATGTAGTCGGCTAAGTCACAAAACACCGCGCCGTCGAACTCCTTTAAATATGCGTAAAATTTTAGCTTTACCGCTATTTTTAAATAAAGCGCCTCGGCATTTTCCCTGTTTTCGACATTTAGTTGACCGCCCGACAAAAGCTTATCAAGCTCACCGACCGCGCCCCACAGCTCCTTTTCAGACGTTGAATTATAATAGAGCGTGTTAATGTCGGTAAGAGTATCTTTAAAACTCATTATTTATCGTCGTCGCCGAGCGGTACAATCTTTTTAAGCTCGGTTTTCGTCTCCTCTTTCTCTTGAGTTTTGTTTTCTTCAAAATCACCTAAAAGAGCGGCAAGCTCGGGATCAAGCCCGTTTTCGTCGTAAATGACGTTGGACTGCTCCTCTTCGATACTAATTTCTTCATTGAAGGTCCGGTTGTAGATTTCTTCCTCTTCGGAGAACCTGTCCGCGGATTCTTTAAACGCCTGTCTGATAGCTTCGATTTTCAACTTGACCTGCATAACAGTCTGACTTGCCTTTTCAAGATCGCTGAACCTGCCCGTCATTGCTCCGACAAGCGCGGCAAAGTCAACCTGACTTATCATTCTCGAAAGCGAAACAAGGTCGTTTTTATAATCCCCCAAAGTGTCGCAGATATATTTTATATTTGTCACGGTTTCGCGCTGATTCTTTAAATCGTTGTCGCGCTTAGAAAGCCTGCCATTGCCGTCCAAGCCCTTTATTTCGGACTTAATTTCGTCCTCGCGCTGTCTTAAAAGCGCAATTTGTGCGTTGGCTTTTACTGCGTCACCCGTATTTTTGAACTCTAAGGCTATGTCCTTTTTCTTTTTATCCATACCGGCAAGCTCGGCGCGAAGCTCGGAAACCTTTGCCTTATTTGCGTTGATCTCATCACGCAGCTTATCTATTTCGGCAAGCTGGGTATTTATTCTCGCATTGAACACGCTAAGCGTTTCAAGCCCCGTGCGGCTTGTTGCTATAATTGTCAACTCGTCCCTGTCATATTGGGGAACGTCCTTTATTTTTTCCTTTTTGTTGGGTGCGGTAATTTGATTATTCCATTCCCTTGCAATTTCAATGGCATTGTCAAGCTTTAACATAGAACCGCTTGTGCAGATATATCTTGCGCAATCCCTGCGCCATATTTTAATATTTTCGATAATTTTTTCGGCGTTTTCCTTTGCCTTTAAGCTGCCCACGTCCATAATTTTAGTCAAAATAATTGATAACTCGGCAAACTTCTTTTTGCTCTCCTGCATATATTTTATCTGCTTTTCGTCGAGCTGCGAAAAAATTTCCCCCTCGCTGTTGAGAGAAATAATTGTGTCTATCGCATCCACAGACGACGAAATGTATTCGCGTACCGTGTCGCGCATATCGTCGCGAAGGGCGTAGTTGGTCTTGTTTGCGCCATCCAAAATTTTGGCGCGCTGAGCGTCGAGCTTGGATAGCTCGCGCAAGTCCCCGTTTTTAACTGCTGTAAGGCTGATTACAATGCCCGAAAGTTTATCTAACGCACCCTTTAAATTGCCGTCAAAGCCCGCGTTCATACCCTTAAAGCACAGGCGCTCCATTTCATCGAGCGTACTTTGGGCAAGCTGCTGAGGTCCCTCGTAAAAGCCGTGCGTAGATAGATATGTCTTTGTAAAATTCTTGTGCAAAGAAACTCCGTTTTGTGCGGCAATGCTAAGTATTCTGTCGATTTTTTCGTTCATCAGTTTTCTCCTCGTTTAAGATTGTTTTTAAAAGTTTTTATCATATCCCCGAGCGCGTGGCTTACCCGTTCCGCCCTTGATTTATGCACCAAAATATCGTCGTCCGAAAAGACGTAGTCGTCGCTGTCCGACCCCTCGCAAATTGCAGAGATAAGTTCGTTTAGCTTTACGCAGTCAATAACCGAATCTCCCTTTTCAAGCGCGCGCTTGACGGCGTTCATTTTGCCCTGCGACATAAAGTGTTTTCCGTTGGTGTTGAAAAAGTACAAACAGTAGTTGCCGTCGGGCACGCCCGAAATATCCGTTTGATTTTTTATAGCCCTTGTGTTGCCGTCGACAATGTTTATAAGCCTTATAGAAACTTTTTCGGCAATTTTCAAAATTTTCTTTTTTGTGCCGTTTTTAGTCTTTTCGGTTGCCGCACAAAGCGAGTAAAACTGTTCGCTGTTCAGCATAATCAACCCGAACAGCGGAGCGCGCTCCTTTGAATAACAGGATTGAAGTATTTCGAATATCCTTGAAGTTCTGTTTTCGTCGGAATAAGCCTCGTTAAACTGCACGTCTCCTTCGTAAAGCCCCTCGCGCTTGACGTTTTCAAGCTCGGATTCGTAACGATATCTCGGATGAGCGCGCATTTTAGAAGGCGCGTTGTTCAATAAATTCAAATAAAGCCTTGCCGCGCTTTTTTTGACGCGTATACCGCCGTTTAAATATTCTCCGTCAGACTGAATAGTTCGCGCGTCGTCTATTTTACCGTTCCAGACAGAGCGATAGCACTCGTACGCCTGTTTAAAAGCCTCGCATAAGTCGATGGAAAAATAACCGAACTCGTAAAAGTATCCCAGCCTGACCAGCGCCTTCGGGTGTCCCGAACGTGCGGCGTCCTTACAGTAAGCCATTGCTTTTGACAAAAACTTGTCGTAAACCTTTTTATCGGACTGCAATTTTAACGCGCGCAGATAGCAAATTTCCGCCATTTTGAACACGTTTTCGTTGTCGTCGGTAACGTTTAGCTGAATTGAATTCAACGCAAGCGAGTTATGACAACGCGGACAAGCCCAATCACCGTTGTACAGTTCGAGCGGACGCACAAACTGCCGTTTACATTTTTCACACTCCATTCTCGTTCTCCTCGGGGATTTCCTCTGTCTCTGGCGCCTCGACGGTAAGTTTGCCGTCGGTAGTTATGACAGTATAATTTTCTTCACCCTGCGCCGTAAGCCGAACGCTTATCTCGATGTCATATACGCCAGGCTTAATTTCATCGCTGCCGAACTTGACGGTAACCGTCACGGATAAAATATTTTTTACCTCGTCACCTATCGCAAGCTGCGAAACGTCGTATTTCAATTCGGGAACTTCTTCACCCGATTTTATTGTTATATCTCTTGCTATTACCGAAATAATCTTTTTGGATATCGTAAAGTATCGCTCGGCGTCGGTCAAAATATAATTTTCAGACAGCTCTCCTTCGTAAGTTGCGACCGACTTATGCGTACCGGCTTTTATTGCGCCCGTAACGTTACAGTTCATAGAAACAGCTGCGTCGTCACCCAAACCCACAATCCATGCTGAAGGCTTTTGCTCGGTACCGTCATACATCATTTCGGGCACGTCCCAACGAACGGCAACGCTTGCAGGCACAATCGAGTAAACCGTGCTGGCGTTTTTCTCGATAAAATAATTTTTGTCGTTATTGTACTGTTCGGTTATGCGGTCAACGGTACAGACGTAGCCCTCGCCCACGTTCTTTTCTCCGCCTCTGCCACCGCCTAAAATGTTTCCGTCGTCACCGACGCCGCGCATTACATATGAAGGAAATTGACTTCTGCCCGTGTAGGTAAGCTCGGTATTGCCCCATTCTACCGTTAAACCGTATTTATTAATCTTATAAGTCTTGCTGTCGGAGCCGTTTATTTCGTAGTTGGGGTGTAATTCCGCCGACGCGGTAATTTTGTACTCTCCCACGTCGCGTATTGTCGCACGCGAAACCAAAAGCACGAGAGTGTTGCCGTTTACACCGTCCGCCGTTGCCACAACGGTATGGCTTTTTCCGTCGTATATAAACTCGTCGTCGCAATCTGCGTTCCACTTTACCGAAACAGGTTTGCGCTCTATTGTAAAAGAGTGCGTTTCGTTTAAAAGATTATAGTTTTTTATATCGTCCGAATGCTTCAAACTCAGCGACAGAGTATACGTGCCGGCATTTATTGCCGAGGTCGTTTCATACTCTATTTCGTCCTCTCCCTGCACGCCCGTAAAAATCACGGCGGAGGTCTGCTCTTCTCCGTTGTAAACCGTTTCGCTTGTTGTCCAATTTACCGTCAAATTGGCTTTAACTATTGAATACGAGTGCGATTGCCCCCGTAATATGGCATACTTTTGCGCGTCTGCGCCCGAAAGATGTACGCTTTCGCTATACGAGCCGACGTGTCTGTAATTAAATTGAGAGTTGTTTAAGCTAACGTCGTCGCTGTTTATAATTCCGCTTGAAATTGCGCATTGCACGCGTTTATCCGTGCCGCTGTAAACGTTGTCTTCGGGGTCTTGCCACTCGACCGTAACGGGGCGTTTATCGACGGTAACTTCAATTTCCTGAATACTTTCAGCCGAAAGCGAGGTAGTCGATTTTTGCGAAGCGCCGACTGTTTCGGCGCCCTCTACGACAACTTTAAGCGCATAAATTTTATTTCCGAAAGAAATATTTTCAACGTCCAAATTCTTTTCTTGCGATATTTGCTGCCCGTTCTCACTCCAAAAATAACTGTAAGTTAAACCGTTCAAAAGCTTTGTCGAAGAATTGAACGAAATATTTTCACCGTATGTAACCGTGTTTGTGGGTATGTTGGAAGAAATCGAAAATTCCGGAGCTTTAAGCTTCCATACGGGATGGATATATACGTCCAAGTAGCCGTATTGAGATAACACGCTCTTTAAATCGGCAAAATCTGTACGATTTGACGTTATACTGTAAACGGAGTATTGCCAGGAAAGTTCGAATGCGTCTTCAAAACCTTCGCGCACATAGTTGTCGGTTATCTTATTTGCATTACCCAGCGTAGTCAACTTATAGTTTAAATCTTGAGAGTACACAAAATCGTTTACGGCGGCGTACTCGGCGTCGTTGCTTTCTCCGGGGAATACGCGGTAAATCTGCTCGATAATTACCGTTGCCCCCGTAATATCCCCCGTTATTTGCCTTCCGATGATGTTATTTTCATCTTCGTCTAATATTGAGGACATTATTCTTTTATCGTTATTGTTATAGTTCCAGATAAGGTCGCTGTCCGAGTTTTTATCCGTGTGTTGCGCATAGTCTATATCTGAAAAACAGTTTGTATCGAACACTTCTCCGCTTTTACCGAACCAAGTAGGTAAAATTTTGCCGCTCAAGTTATCAAACGAGGCGCTATCATAGGAAAACGTTACAAAAACTTCATTTTCGTCAAGTCCGAAGGGAATTACGCTGTTGCCGAGAATAAACGCGCTGCGACTGTCTAAATTATAGAACACGTCTTTAAACTTGTCGATATTTTGTTTGGGAACGCAGACTTTCAACTCGGAGCTTACCGCTTCTAAGCCTACGTCGGTAAAGCCGACGTCAGGAGAACAGTCCAAAGTTACACATTTAATGCCTTCGGCGGAAAAAATGCTTGCGCTTAAATTTCGCACGGGAAAATCGTTAAATTTTTCGGGAACGTAAACATTGTCCCCCGAGCCGTCCAAAACTCCCACCACGGAATAGGTTTGCGTGCTTTCGTCGAACGCGTAGACGAGCGGACGGGTTACAACGCCGCCCTGCCCGAAAACGCCGGCGCCGATTACAAAAAATATGTAGAAACAAGTGCCGACAAGGCATAGACCCGTGAATATAGCCGAAATAACGGCCTGCAACGCCGCTTTTGCCTTAAATCTTTTCGCTGAATATAAGTAACAGAACAGCGAGGAAACAAGCGTTAAAACGTGCAAATTTATCCAAATCAAACTTGCGCTATTTGTGAAAAACTCGGGAAAAGTAAAGCACTCGTATGCCATTATGACAAGTACGACAGCGGTAGCTAAAATGTAGAACGCTATACCGAAAACCGTATATTTAAAGCGGAAGTTGGAAAACAGCGCCTGAAATATAAACAGCGCGTCAAGCAACGCAAACAGCAGGGGAAAAAGCCAAAGCGTCGAACCGCCGACCGTTACGACCATATAAATGAACGCCGTAATATCGACCGCCGCCGCACAGCAAAGACTTATAAGAAGAAAAATTTTACTTCTGCCCGTAAGGTTTAACGATAAATTTTTATTCTTCATTATATGCCTCCCGTGCGTCTGACTTTCTTGGGCGCCTTTATAAAGCCGCTTTCTTCGGCTTCGATTTTGTCAAAGACATATCTGTCCACACCAAGCTCGAAAAGTATTATGTTCGCGTCCTCGCGGCAATATTTTTTTGCGAACAGATGAAAAAATCTGTTACACAAACTAAGCATGTTGGCGTATTTGCGGTACAGTTTTACCGCGTTTTCAGAGTGGTCCACGTCGGCGCAGAACGCACAAAGCCGATTTCGTGCCGTATTATCCCTTGTAAATTCCCTGCCGCAGCAACGGCACTTTACTATAGGTTCGGAAACGAGCGAAAGTCTGTCCGTCGCAATATTGAGGTCGGGGGTGTAGCCGCCCTCGTCATAGCGTTCCGAAAAGATATCTTTATATATAATTTCGGGATAGCGGCAGCCCTTACATTTTCTCATACCGTTGTCAAGCTCTATGGTCTGTTGCTTGCAAACAACCCTGAAACATTCCTTATTCCTTGAATTTTCGCGGCAGTTTACCGTAAATAAATGGTCGGAAATTACGCCGTTGGCTTTAATTTCGTCGATATCCGAGCTGATAAGCCCCAAATTTTCCTGTGAAAAATCCAAAACGGCGTTGCAGTTTGCATTAATTTTTCCGTCCTTAAAAGCTATAATATTGCCGTCGATAAGTGCGTCCTCTCCGCCGCAGTTGACGCAGTAAAGTGAAATTACGCCGTTAAGACCGACTACCGCCTTCAACACTTCCTTGCCGCGGTAGTTGATTGCATATACCGACTTATCCCACTCGACGTGCGACACTCCCAGCACCTTGACGTTTGTACACTCCAAATCCTTGACTTCGCTTGTGGCAAGCTGTGCAAGCATTGCGTCAATAGCGCGCTTGTACTTGTCGTCAAAAGAAACGTACGAGGCAAAATCGCCGCTATTAAATGCGTTTTCAAGCCCTGAAAACACCCTTCCGACAAGCGATATGTCGACTATTTCTCCGTCGGATACCGAACCGTCCTCAAAGGGAATTGCGCTGTCGATAAACTTATCGATCTTTTCCGCCTCTCTGTTGGTAAGCGGAACAAGCTTAAAGCCGTTTGTTTCTTTAAAGTAAATTTTTCCGAGAAGGGGCGCGCTTTCTCCGCCGCCGTTAATTTCAAGCCGCATTGAAACGGCGTAAAAATTTTCCGGCATTGTGGAGCGGCTTTCAATAATCGTAAACGCCTTTCCGTCGTCGAACACTCTGTCGATAAAGCCCTTTTTGAACTTGTTTAAAAGCTTTTTTTCGGTTGAAAGCGAGCTATTATCCTTTGACTGCTTAAACTCGATGAGAGAATAATTTTTATGATAGTCGGCGGCAACGTCCATTATCAACTGTTTCCAATCGGAATTACCGCTGTCAAACTCAACGCCGCGAAGGGGCGCAAACCAACTTGAACCCTTTGAAGTAAAGGTAAGCGCGTTTTCCGCCTCTCCCGTGCCGTTTACGCCGTGCTCGTCCGCGCGGTACTCGAAAGTGTGTGTATTAGTTGTAATTTCCAAGCCGCGAACGCTCTTTATATGTACTTCCTTAGAGAGAAAACCGCCCGTGTACAGCGCGCATATGCTTTTAAATTCGTTTTCGTATTCCTGACCTATAATTATCTTTGACATCGCACCTACCCGTTATCCCTGTCGTCTTTCAAAATTCTTCGAACTTCGGATACCTTGTCGGCTTCCTTGCCCATTGTCGCGCAAAAACTTTCTCCGCCGTCGTGACTGAAATTCCAAAGCTCGTTTATAAAAGTCGCAAAAGTTCTTGCAACTATAGGTCTGAGCTTGCCCCTGGGACGCTTGTTTTTACAGGACGGCATGGGGCAGTACGCCTCCCACTTGTCGTCAAAATCGAGGGAGTGCGGAGCCGGCGAACAACCTGCGTATTCACAGTCGCCGCAATTATAAATATCGTCTTTGCCGCTGCCTGTAACCTTGCAGCTGTCCCAGCACGCGGCGTTGTTGCAGACGGCGCAAATTTTCATAAGCTCGGCGTCGGAAATATTGGGGTTTATGCGGTAACGCCTGAGCGCTGCGCACTTACCCGACATTCTGTCGTCCGTCAAAAACCGCCTGCAATGAGAAATTGCGCAAATTTTACGGCAGTAGACCGACCTGTCCCCGTTTTCCCCCGAGTTGCACATCTTGCCCTTTTCTCCGTTGGAAACGTGGCTAATGCACATATATCCCTCGGAAACCGAGCGCGTAAGCACCGTTCCGCAGCAGTCGCACTTGAAGTCGTACACGGTAATTTCGGTCATCTCGGTGCCCTTGCCGTCTAAACTCAGCTGTATGCAGTCGTCGGTGGCGCGACAAATTAAATCGTTTGATTTCTTTTTCTTCTTTTCCTCGTAATCCTGCCTGGGCATAAGCTTTACGCGCGAACACTGCCTGCACCTTACAGCAACCATCTGGTCGGAGTTGGAACCTGCAAGAATAGTTGCGTCTCCGCTGTCGATTGAAAGCAGCCCTATAGCCGAGAAATATGCGAGAGCAAACCCCTCGAGCTTGTTCATATCCGCAAGGGAATAGACGAAAACATTGCTCTTTTGACCAAGCCTGAAAATTCTGCCTATGCGCTGATCCATTGCGAGAGGGTCGGGCGTAACCTGATAGTTTATTATAATCTTGGACTCTTGCAGGTTGGCGCCCTCGGTAAACTTTGCGTCCTTTGCAATTAAAATTGCGTCCTGCTTTGCATTGAACTCGCGCTCTATGTTGTGTACGTTGGAATTTGCGTCACCGATAATAATTCTTTTTGCAAACTCCTTGTCGCTTGATAAAGCTTTAAAAAACTCTTCGGAAGCGCACTCGGAAGAGGGCAGTTCGTAATCGAAGAACACCAAAACGCGCTGCCCGGCGTGCCGCCTTAAAATTTCTTTAGCGCACTCGTACTTATATCCGAGTTTATCATCGGACAGTAAAACGGGCTTTAAATATGTATTTTTTACAATTTTATTTTCTGTACCTGCCAGCCTGTTTGAATAGAAGTTGGCAAAGCCCTTTTTCGTAAAAATTTCGCCGCTCTTTGGGTCCATTTCTTTAAGGCGGTTGATTATATGGTTAAAAATATCGGAATATGCCTGTTCGAAATCCGCCCTGCCGCGGTTATTCTCTATATACTCGTCAAGATACGCGCTCTGTCCGTTGAAGCCCACCATGGGAAAGCCCGAGGGAGAAAGATTTGCAAAGTTTACAAAAATTTTATCGTTTCTTAAACCCGTGGTTTCGACTACCGATATCGCGGCGGACATAGGATAAAAGAAATAATTGAATATTATTTTGTCCTTTGAAAGCTTGTTGGGCTGCCTTATCATAATCGAGCGCAAAACGCCGTTGTGGTATGCGTTGGCTACGCTTTTTTCAACCTTTTCGGCAAGCCCGTCGTTTTCTTTTAACAGCAAAAACTCGTCCGCCAAAATACAGCGGTCGTACTCGGACAGACTGTCGAAAATTTTATCCTTGCCCGTGCGTTCGAGATAGTTTGAAAATTCTTCCCCGTAGTTGTCGCGCACCGTCTGATACTTAACTTTGCGGATAAACTCGGTTACGTTGGACGCGCCGCGGCATATATATTCCTTATAATACTTCTTTTCGTCGCGGTATTGCTTTGTTCTGTCCTTGTCGTCCTTTTCGTCGAAGTCGGAGGGGTTGCCGCCCTTGCACCTTACAAAATACCACAGTCTGAACATATTTTCAAGGTTTCCCGAGTGCGGCGTTGCCGTGAGAAGCAGACAATAAGTAGCTTCCGCCCTCTTTTTGGTCTGCATCATCTCGGATAAAAGCCGCATTGCTCCTGCGTATTTGCCGGCCTCTTCGCTGAGGTGGTGCGCCTCGTCGACAACTATTACGTCAATTAAAAAATCATTCTGGTATTTCCACTGCGAAAATATATCCACGTCGACGATTATAGGTCTGTTGGGACGGATAAAGCCGCTCTGTTTGGTTACGCCGACTTCCGCAAGCACATCGGAAAGCGTGGGGAAATTGCCGTCCGAAATATTTTCGTCGGCATTTTCCGGCTTTTTGACTTGATATAAAACTCCCTTACCGAGCCCGAATTTTTCTTCGAGAACGTCGACCCAATTATTAAAAACCTGATCGGGCGTAACAATTAAAAGGCTTTTGACCTTGCCCCTTACGGCAAGCTCGGACAAAATTACGCCTGCTTCGAAGGTTTTACCGCTGCCGACGACGTCCGCAAGCAACCCGAAACCGCGCAAATCGCGCAAAAACTTTTCGGCAGCTTTCTCTTGATGAGATAAAATTACACTGCCGTAGGAAGAGTGAACCTCCTTTTCGAAAGAGATGCCGTACTTGCTTGCACCCTTCTTTTTATAGACCGAAGGGTCAATCATAAGCTTTCTGAAATCGTCCTGACTGTCGAGAGCTTCGACGTAACGCTCGGCTTCGGCAACTTCACGCGTGAACTTTTTTTTGCCCTGCAAATTAGAGCGCTGTTCATCTGCCGAAAACGCCGCGTCCGTAAAATTAATTTTAAAATTTTCTTCTTTCATATACCCTCTTGTCCGCCGATGATTAATTGAAAATCATATCGTCGATATCGAAATCAAAGACAATATCGCGCATATGCACCACGTCGTAATCTCCGGCTTTTTTGTAAAGCACGCCGTCGCGCTTGATATCCCAAAGATATCTTACGATAACAGTTTCCTTGCCGTTGCGCTTTGTGTCGTTTTCGGCAAAGGGTTTTGCCCTGCCCTCTCCGTCGATAGTGACGCCGATTATTGCCGCGACCTCTCCCATAACTCTTACGCGCGTCTTATTATAATAATAGTATATAACTCCGGCTCCCGACAAATTATCGAGGCTGCCGTTTAAAAGCTTAACTCCGGCGTACCTCATTAAGTCGTTCATCATTGCCCTGTCCTTGGTGTCGCATTTAAGATAACTGCGCCCGTCGGGGTTTGTTTTGTACTTCAATAAGTGAGAAAGCTTTTTAACCGCAATATCTTCGCGCGAAAACAGCGTACTCATTATATTCATAGGCGCGGACTTGTCGCTGTCCCTTGTCGTAGTTATACCGACAACCTCTTCGGGGCGTGGAACAAAGAACTTTGCGCCGTCGGGCGGCAATACGTCCCCCTTGTTTACAAGCAGTTCTAGATAGGGCGTTTCTCCTCCGTTTAAAAACAGCCTCAGCCCGTATGAGAGCGCGAGCACCGTCTTAATATCTATATTATTTAGCGCGCTGATCGCACAGCCTATCGAAGGAGCGTAAACGGCGTCCTCGTGCGACAGCACGTTGAAGCCGTCGTTTTCGACGCCATCGTAGCTTTCGTCGTCGTTTTCAAAGGTGTAAACACTTCTGCCCAGCTTTTTCAGGTTGTGGGATATAAATTCCACAAGCCCGTAAGTTTCGACAGGACCGCCCGTCAAAAATACTTTTTTTACGTTTGAATTAACTTCCCTTAAAACTTCGCGCTTAATGTAGTCTAAAATTTTATAAGCAACGCCGCTCTCTTTGCCGTAAATACCTATGCAATCGGCAAACGCCTCGCGCGTCAACTTGCGCTGAATATACAAATCCCTCGAAACGCATATGGGAACGCCGCTTGAAAAAGCACTTTTTTCGTAAAGCGGCATACCCAAAATTACCTTTGCGGACTTTATATCTTTTACAAACAGATACTGCTTTGAATTGAGCGAGCCCTCGGCAAGATATCCGTCCTCTCCGCAGGACGGTCTGCCCATACTTTCGCGCCGCGACATATCGCGCTCCAACCTATCCGCCACAGCGTCGTCTATATCGTTGCCGCCTATAAGCTCGGGGTCGTTGTGCCCGTCCGCACCGTCAACCGCAAGTCCCGTTTTAAAAAGACTTGCCTTGACGACGGAAATTTGTTCTTCCCCGATATTGAATATAAGCACGCTTTCTCCGCGTTTAATGCGCTTTGTCTGCATCGCATAGGCGCACAGCGCCTTTGTCATGCTCATCGTCTTATACGGTCTTCTGCCGAATCCGTGTTCGATTAGCCGTTCAAGCTCGGCAACGCACTCCTTGGTTGTGTATTGGGGGTGCAATAGCGACGGAACAATTTGAATCTCGCTCATATTCAACTTTTTTGCAAGCAACTCTGCGCGTCGGTTTACAAGCGCGCCGACATAGGCAAAAAAGTTTTCGCAAATCTTTTGCGGAGTTACGCCGCCCACCGAAAACGTAAGTTTAGAGGCTACGGCCTTTGAAAAATCGGCAGGCATTTTGCGCCTTACGGGAAAATAAAATTTGGGGAAATCATGTCCCGAAAAATATGCGGCGGAGTTTGAGGCGTTTATGCGCGCACCGTTTCTGCCGTTTAAAAGCGAAAGCAAAAACTTGATTTTTACAACGCCCATAAACGACTTTGAATTTACGCGGTCGATCTCCTCTCCGTATTTCCAATTATTGCCGTCGAAATCGTAATAAGCGACGGACGGAATTGCGCACATCGAGTCGGGATCCCCGACTATTTTGCCCGTATAGACTTCGTCGACGTTATAAGCATATGCAATTTTCAACGTGTCGCTACCCAAATCGACAGCGACGTGAAGCCTTAAAACCATAAATTACCCGTTAAAGTCGAATTTTGGACATACTTGTCGATATTATTATTTTAGCATAATAGCAATAATATGTCAAATCTATGAAAAAAAATAAACTCACAGACCGCAATGTCCGTGAGTTTATTGTAAATTTTACAACTTTTAATTATTTTCTTAGGAAACCTCTTCGGGTTGTTGCTTTTTCTTAGCTTTGGTGATTGCAAAATATCCCCAAATTGCAAACCCGACAGCCGCCGCGCAATCGACCGCGATAAGCGCGATAAGCCATATGGGCAACAGCATACCGACTATGTTGTATTCCATAATATTGCTGTTTGCAACCGTATATAAAATATGCTTTGTCGCGTTTCTTAAACATGATAGCTGCGTTGCCGTGGGATTGGACGCGTCGGGCATTTTTTGCCCCTGCGCCAACATTAGGTCGCCTCCGGCACGAATAACCTGCTCTTGATTGATATAAGGAGTAAGCCCGTAGTCGTCGATAACGGCGCCCTTAAAGCCCCACTCCTGACGGAGTACCTGAGTCAACAGTCTGTAATCACCGCCTGCCCAGACATCTCCTATACGGTTAAACGAGGACATCATTGCAGTGGTTTCTCCGTCTTTGACAGCCATTTCAAAGGGTTTGAAATATATTTCACGCATTGCCTGCTCATTGAGCCAGGTCAAAAGTCCGTCGCTGTCCCTGTCTGTTTCCTGGTCGTTGACGGCAAAGTGCTTCATATAGCAATACACGCCCTTTTGCTTGCAGCCCTTTATAACTTCGGTAGCAAATTTGCCGGATATAAATCCGTCCTCGGAATAGTATTCCCAATTTCTGCCGCCGAACGGGGTGCGATGAATGTTAGCAGCCGGCGCATACCAGCCCGTATAATGAAGTCCGTCCTTTGTGGTCAAAAGCGCTTCATTGCCGAGGCTTAAACCCATTTCATAGGCAAGGTCCAGATTCCAGCTTGCGGAAAGCACCGTTTCCGCCATATATGAGCAGGCGTTCGACTCGCTTGTGGACATAAAGCTTGTTATACCCGTGGGTCCGTCGGTTTCGTTTGTGACGGGTTTACCGATATTATCGAGCTTTATAGTCGTAAACGCACCCGAACCAATCAGGGTTGCCATTTGCTCGGCGGTAAGATTGTCGAGTAGCAGTTCCCAACCCTGCGCGTAAGTTTTGCCCAAAAGTATCTCTTTATTTGTAGTTTGCTCGGTAAATACCGTTTGATTGTCGTCGTAATCGATGCCTATGAAATCCTTCAATTCAAGACCGTTGTTCGCGCCCTGAGCCGCCATATTTTCGGTAAACCAGGGCTTGCCGTTGTCGTCCTTTACCCAAGTAAGCGATTTATGATATTCCTCTGATATCTCCACGGGCTGAGTGGGTTTATCCGGCATTATCCAACTGTTTCTCGAAAGATAGCTCTCTATGTGCGAGCTTACGTCGTCAAACCTGTTTACCACCTCGGCGCCTGTATTGTCGTCGGTCTTGTAGAGAACGTCCTCGGCAAGATTGAAGTCGAAAGAAGCCTCGAAGTCGTGCGCGGAATGTGCGATATGCAAGGTGTACTTGCCGCCGTCAAGCTCGTAACCGCGGTTGCCGTTGCCGTTTGCGTCGTTATAGTCGTAAGACTTCATTTCGGAAACTTTCATATCGACTGTAACCGTGTCGCTCTCACCGGGCGCAAGCAGTTTGGTCTTTGCAAAGCCGCCCAAAACGACGTGCGACTTTTCTATTTCTCCCGAAGTATAGGGTGCAGTGTAATAGAGCTGCACAACGTCCTTGCCGGAATATTGCGAATCTGATTTGTTTGTAACTTTTACGTTGAAAGTCAAAGTACCGTCAGACGTAAGCGCGGTATCCGTCGGGGGCGTTATTTCCCAATCGAAATCGGCATAAGATTTGCCGAAGCCGAACGGATAAACAACGTTTTTGTTGTACCACTGCTCGTCGCCGGCGCCGCGCGTTTCATAGTAGCGATAGCCGACATAGATACCCTCGTCATAGTCGACATAGTAGCTTGACGTTCTCTTTCTTCCGCGCGAGTCGACATAGTACTGGCTGTTGCCGCCTTCAATATCATTGTTGCCGAAATTGCGAATTGCGGGAGACCCCAAAAGGTCGTAAGCGTAAGTGTCGGTGGTGTGACCCGAGGGAGTAACTTCTCCGTTTAATACCCTGCCTACGGCAAGCGTGCCTGTGCCGCCGGGGAAACCCATCCACAGCACACCCTTCAACTTGTCGCTGTATAGCTCGTCTGTTTTATCTTCGGCAAAGCCAAGCTCGAAATTGCCGGGGGTGTTGAGAAGTATAATTACTTTGTCGAACTTGTTGTAAAGCTCCTTTAAAAGGTTGCGCTCGTTGGCGTCAAGCTGCAAATAATGGTCGTTTGCATCCGCCGCGCCGCTTACGGGAGTAAAGTCGTCCGCACCCGAACGCATGGTACGGGGAAGGTCGAAGCCCTCTCCGCCTATTCTCGAAACGACGAAAATTGCCGCGTCGGAATAGGAAGAAACGCTGTTCCACTCGTTGGAGGAATAGGAAGAAACGGGGGTTTCTCCCGTTGCAAAGCCGTAGACGATATCTCCGAAGCCGGGATTGTCGCCCCTGCCCGAACCCGACTTATTATTATTGTTGTAGAAGGACTGCAACGTGGGGTTTACTTCGAACTCCGCCTCCTTCAAAGCCGTGTAGAGGTCGGTCATTTTGCCCCTTGCGATACTCGAACCCGAGCCGCCGTAAACGAGGTTGACCGAGTTTTTGCCGAAAACGGAAATTTTCGATTTTTTTGCGAGCGGCAGAGCCCTATCCTCGTTTTTAAGAAGAATTATGCCCTCTTCTTCGACTTTTACGGTAAAATCGTTGGCGGCTCTTAAAGCCTCGTTCTGCGAGCCGTAGTCGGCTACATATCTTCTTTCGCCGTCGTAGTGCCCGAGAATTGCCACGTCGCCGCCGAGTACAATTTTTAAAGTGCCGTAAATGAGCACGTTTTGAGTGACGACAAGGCTGATAACGAGAAGCAGCGCAAGCACTATAGACGTTACCATAAGCCATACGCGCGTGCCTACGTTTTTCCATAAAAACCTGAAAGCATCGCCTATTTTACCAAATACTTTCATACCTTATAAACTCCAAAATCAGATATTGTCCTCTTCGGGAATCCAACTGAGGTCGTCGTCGGTCGAAAGATAGATAGCGTCTATCGACGGGCCGCCTGCTTTGCCGTTGACAAAGTCGTTGTCCCCGATTGTGAGAGTTATTATATTCAGCCCCTCTTTGAGCTGTACGTCGCCTATATCGTATTTTTTGAACGTGCGCGAGTTCATATTGCTCGCGTTGTCGACTACGTTCTGTTGTTTATAACTTATAGCGGCGTCGTTGACCTTTACAATAAAGGTTTCGGGAGAAATGGATATAGCGTTCATTCCCTCGGCAGGAGTAAGCCCAACTTTCAGCCTTGCGGTGGTGGCCTTAGCCGCAGTAATTTCAAACGTTATAGTCAAATCCTTTTTATGCGTAAAGCCGATATAGTGACCGTTGCTGGCTTTTGTAGCCTTTAAAATCATATTTTTGCCCTTTGCCGAGTTGGAAGAGCCGGCGCCCACAAGGTCGTCGACATAGGTATATTCAGCCTCGAAAGTCCACTCTTTTGTACCCGTGGGATTGTTGTCGTTGTTGTTATCTCCGGGTTGTTGCTCGTTTCCGCCGTTATTTGTGCCCGAATTGTCGTTTTCGGTATCCGTGCCGCAAGCCGTAAAGCCAAAGGCGCAGGTGGCAAGCGCAAGACTTGCAAGTAATATTTTTAAAGATCTTTTCATAACTTAAACTCCTTTTCGATTATGTAGCTTAGCAGGGGGAGTCAAGCTCCCCCGACTAAACGTCTATTTATTAAATTAGTCTTTTTTGCCCTTTGCCTTTCTCAATACCAATGCGGTGCCGAGAAGCGCAACCATGCCGCCTGCAAGAATTATGCCCGTGCCGTAGCCGATTGCAGAGCCGCAGCCGCCTTCGTCCTTATTTTCGTCTCCGCCCGGAGTCGAAGTCTGAGCGGAAGCGTTTACAAACAGCGTATAAGTTTGGGTAGCCGAAGCGTATCCGTCCGCAGAAGCGGTAACAGTTATATCGAATACGCCTGCCGCCGTGGGAGTTCCCGAAATGACGCCAGAATTTTCGTCGATTGTCAAGCCGGAAGGAAGCCCCGTAGCAGAATACTTAATGCCGTCGTAAGCATACAGCGTATTCAGCCTTGCCAACTCCTCTCCGCCGACAGTCGCATTGTACGACGTACCTACGGTTGCGGTTCTTGTAAATTCTTCGTTACAGTCAAGCAATACTTTCGCACCTGCGGGCGCACCCATTGCGTTGGAGTGAAGAACAGTCCAAAGAATGTTCTTTGTAGCGTTTCTCAAAGCTTTAATGCCCGTTGCCGACTTCAAGGTAGCGTCGGTAAGATTACATACGCCCATACCCGCCGAAAGCACGAGGTCTCCGCCTGCACGAACCATTGCGTCACCGTCCATCATTCCGGCATAAATAGCTATATCGGTAACAACAAAGCCCTTAAAGCCCCATTCGGTTCTCAAAAGGTCTGTCAAAAGCGCCTTGTTTGCGCCTGCCCAGGTGTAGCCGATACGGTTGAACGCCGACATCGCAGCCCTTGCGTTGCCCTCTTTAACGGCAAGCTCGTAAGCCTTGAAGTAAATTTGGCGCATAGTCTGTTCCGAAGCCCAAACTGCCATACCTGCCGTCTTGCCTGCCTCTGCACTGCCCATCTGTCCGCGGTAAACCATAACGCCGCCGCCGTCGTTGTGAAGCGCAAAGTGCTTTATAAACAGGTATCCGCCCTTGGAATTGAGTCCGCGGCTTACGCCTGCGACAACCTTACCCATAAGCAAGCCGTCCTCGGAGTAGTACTCGGTATATCTTGCGTCAAACGCAGAGCGGTGCAAGTTCATACCGGGAGCGTACCAACCCGTATAAGCCGAAATTCCTGCGCCGTCGGTTCTGTCCGAAGAGCCCCAAAGACCCTGTTCACCGATGATTTCACCCATCTTTTCGGCAAGTTCTACGTTCCAAGTGGAAGCAATTACGGGCTCGGAAGCAAATCTGTTGTAAGATGCGCCCGTTACGCCCGTACCCGTCCATCCGAGAGGGCCGTCGGTATCCATTGAGTAAGGTTTGCCGATATAGTCAAGTTCTATCGAATGGAAGCCGCCGTTTTGATAGAGGTCAACCATTTCTTCGATTGTAAGCTGATTTAAAAGCTGCTCCCACATAGGGTCGTCATAAGACTTACCTGCAAGGTCTGCAAGCATTATTTCCGCCTTTTCGGGCCTTGTTGCCGCATCCGCCTGAGTGGGCATTACGTCGTTTTCGTTGTCCACAACTACAGGCTTAAACTTTTCGTAGTCCGCAGCGGAAAGCTTGCTTCTCTCCGCCTCGGTGACTGCGTCGGGCATAGTGCTTGCAAAGTCTGCGCGGGAGAGCTTTTTGGTAAAGTGCTCGTCAACGTATTTGTTGCTGTCCTCGAAAATATTTTTGGACTCGCTCTTTACGTTTGTGGTTTCTGCAATTGTATAATCTCTCTTTGCGACCTCGTCGTGAGCGTTTCTCATAAGCTTGACGCTGTAAGTGCCCTTATCGAGCTCGTAGCCGCAGTTGTCGTTTGTGTTTGCGTCGTTATAGTCATACGAAGCCATATCTTCGACTTTGAGTTCGATTGTAACTACCTGACTTTCGTTGGGTTCGAGAAGCTTTGTTTTTGCAAAGCCGCCGAGCTCGACGTAAGATTTTTCAATTTCACCCTCAATGTACGGCGCAGTGTAGAACAGCTCGACAACGTCTTTACCCGCAACGTCACCCGTGTTGGTAACTTTTACGTCGAATTTGATAGTCTTATCCGCAGTTATTGCGCCTGCAGGCGTAGAACTGTTTTGAATTTCCCAATCAAAGGTCGTGTATGAAAGCCCCGTGCCGAACGTGTACGTAACGTTGTTGTTGTACCAAGACCAGTTATCGTTTTCTTCATAACCGCGGGTTTCCCAATAGCGGTAACCGACGTAAATGCCCTCTTCATACTCGACGAAATAGGTGTTGGTTTCGTTTGAACCGAGTTTATACGACTTATAAGTGTCATTGCCGCTCATCATGTTAGCAATGCCTTGTTTATTGTAGTTTACATAAGAGGGAACCTTGGTCTGGTCTACAACATATGTGTCCACCAATCTGCCCGACGGGTTAATATCTCCGTTTAAAAGATGACCGGTGACGTCAAGTCCGTTGGTTCCCGCTTCTCCCAACAACAAAATAGCGTCGATTTTGTCGTTCTTTTTAAGCCAATCGATTTCCATGGGAACGGATTTGTTTATAAGCACGACTACTTTATCGAACTTTTGGGTTACAAAATCGACAAGCGCCTTTTGTGCTTCACCGTATTGCAGTTCGTGTCCGCTTTCTCCGCTTTTCTTGCTTGAATTGCCGAGAATGATTACCGCCGCGTCGTTATAGTTTTCATATGAGCTTTCGATAGAAGGCAGCGAGTAGTGCCCGATATCGATATCTGCGTCTCCGTTGACCGTTTTATCAGCAAGATATCCCTCGTACATTCCCTTTAATTTGGGGTTTACTTCGAACTTTGCGTCCTCGAAGCTTGTATAGAATGTCGAGTCGAAAGTTACCGTACCTGCCGAAGCTTCGGCGTCGTTTACCGAGCCGCCGCCGTTGGGAGCGATGGAGCCGTAACCGAATACGCTTATCTTGTTGCCCGAACGGGTAATTACGGGGTCGGTGTTGGGTTTGTCGGAAGGCGTGCTTGTTTCAACTATTTTGAGAGGAAGAGCGTTGTTTTCGTTCTTTAAAAGAACTGCGCCTTCCGCCGCTATCTGATAGTTGAGCTCAAGTCCCGCTTCTCTTGCTTCCGCCTTGCTGCCGTAACTTGACTCGTACCTGGTCAAACCCGAGTTTGCGTCGGCTTTTGCAAACGAACGTACAGGGATTGCCATACTCGAAAATACCAATACCCCTGCGACTGCCAAAGCAGGAGCTACAAGCATTTTCTTGGTTTTAGCTGATGATTTCATATCATTTCCTCCAAAAATTTTTGCAGGTCGGCCGCTTAACATAAGGCGCCTGCTTCGTGTCAAGAATATAATGCGTAAATTTAAACAAAACAATACTCCCCGTCAAAATCTGTTAAAATTTGTTCAAAATTTGTTATTAACTACCGTTTATAAATAAAAATTTTGTTAAAATAAATGGGTGCGAAATTTTTCCGCACCCGTTCGTTTATTTCTTTTCTATGTATTTTACCGCCGCTGCGGAAAAACTTTTTTTCTTCGGCCGAGATATCGGCAACCAATTCCCGAAAACACAAACGCTGTCCTTTTCAATACACTGAACGTAATTTAAATTTACCAAAATGCCGCTGTTGCATTTTTCAAAGCAGTCCGGAAGTTCTCGCTCTGCTTTTACAAGCGAACCTCTTACAGTGTACTCGCTGTCGGCAAGATGATATATTATGTTGTGCCCGTCGACCTCCAACCAAAGAATATCCTCTACCGCAACGCGCACCCTGGTATTATTTGAAAGTATAACAAGTTCTTGCCTTTCCGCGGTTGCAAATCGCTTTAAAAACTTCTTCATTCTGCTTGAAAAATCTGCGTAACCGACGGGCTTCAAGACAAAATCGAAAGCGCCGACCTCATAACCGCGAATCGCATAGTTTAAAAGATTTGTTATAAAAATAAGCACAACTTCGTTATCGATTTCCCGCAGCCGTTTGGCCGTTTCCATTCCGTCGATGTTGGGCATCTTTATATCCATAAATACCAGTGCGTACACCGGCTTGTAAGAAGTAAGAAATTCAAGTCCGTCCGAAAATGTGTCGACGACAAAGTTTACGCCGTTCGACTTGCCGAAATCGTCAATATACTTTATCAACAAATCTCTGTTGTGCTTTTCGTCCTCAACTATTGCTATACGCATTTTTGCCCCCGTATTATTATCTTTCAACTAAATGTCGGCTTTAAGCGGAAGAGTTATATCGAGATTGAATATATCCTCTTCGACCTCGACGTCGACTTTTCCGCCGTATTTTTTGCATACATTTTTTATGCTGCGCATTCCGAAGCCGTGATAGCGCGTGTCCTGTCCCGTGACGGGAACGCCGTCTTTAAACTGCATTTGCACCGAACCGTCGAAATAATTTTCTATGTGTATGCAAACTACGCCGCTTTGTTGCCGCACCATAATTCTTATTATTCGCTTGCCGTCGTCCGTAACCGCGCCAACGGCGTTTATTGCGTTATTTACCGCGTTTTGTATCAACGAATAAATATCTCCGCTGTGCATATAGTTCAACAGCTTGCCGTCGGCTATACATATAAGCGTAATGCCGTTGTTGTGACAGACAAAGCTGGCTTC
>CAJUMW010000001.1:0-16575 GCA_910587625.1 uncultured Christensenellaceae bacterium | reverse complement strand
TTTCGGCAAGTTCGTTTTCATCAATCTGCGGTCTGTTGCGCGCAATATTCATTCTGTGCCGCAAATCGTGGCACTTGGTGTTTATAAGCTCTATGCTCTCCTTTGTCATTTCAAAGGTCTGCCTGTCCCTGCGCCACAAGCTTTCGACTATTTTCAGCTCCGACTCGTAATGCTCGGAGTTGAGCATTAAAAACTGAACGCACAGCGCGAAAACGCAAGTCATAATGTTATAGACGGCTATAATATTTAAAATTATCTTCGAGGTGCTTATTACGTTGTAAACGACGATGGCGTTTATAACCACGTCCGAAAGTAAAATTATTATCGACAAAAATATTAAGCTGTTTCTGCTTATAATAAAATCTTCTACGTCCTTTAATTTGTAGGAAAGCACCGCCCAAGCAATGACGTATATCAAAACGTGCGACGAGAAAAATATGAGTATTGACAGCGGCTCGGCAAAAGTTGACGCGCTTGAAGTATAGATATTGCCGCCGACGTTGAGAAGATTGCACACAAGAGTGTATAACTGATATGATATGTGCTGCACGGTGTAGGCAAACATACCCACAAAAATAACTGTTTTCCACGATTCATCCATACAGAACTTTGCTATAAAGACGGTTATCGAAAACAGCGCTATCGACATAAAGGAAAGATATAGCGCGCTGTCATGTATTACGGGTATAGCAAAAGCCAACCCACACGCAACTATAAAGCAAACCAAAATTCTCCACCAGACGTTGCGTTTGGGGTTTAAGCGGAAAATTATAATCATATAGCCGAATAACAGTTCAGTCAAAAATATAAATTTATACCAAAATAATAACGAACTGAAATCGTACACCTTATCTCCAACAGCCGCGCAAAAACTATTAAACTTTATTATGCGGTTGTGGTACAACCGCATAAGGGCGCGCCCTTATTTTTTTTATTGTATCATAGCTTTTGCTTAATTGCAATACCTAATTTTCAAAATACGCGCCGCAATTTGCGTAAAAAGCCGATTGCCCCCGATATATGCCTTGGTTTTAGGCGAATTTAAAAAATAAAAGAGGCGGCAAAAGCCGCCTCTTTTAAGGAGGAGGAAGCATATACGATTTACATATATGCATAAAGCTAAATTAAAGCTTAACCTATGTCTGCGCCTTCGGCAGCCGCATTGCCTTCGGGAATTACGGGGCCGTCAGAATCATCCGAACCGCCCGAACCTTCCTCTTCGGCTTTGGTCTTTTTAATTGCCCTGCGTATTGCAAAGAAGCCCCAAACTCCGAATCCGACAGCAACAAGACAGTCAACGATTATGAGAATCATGACCCAAGTGGGCATTGCATATCCCCAAACGTTGCCTTCACCCATGCCGTTCATTGCATTTGAGCCCGCAACGGTATAGAGAATGTTGTGCGTTGCGCGACGAAGAAGATTTACTTCGGTTGCGTTATTGGGATCGCAATCAGGCAAGCCGCCCTGTACAAGGTTCAAATCCCCGCCTGCCCTTATCATCTGCTCTACGCGCATATAGCCGTCATACTGCAAATTGTAGTCGGTAATAACCATTCCCTTGAAGCCCCATTCTCCTCTCAACACCTCTGTAAGAAGCTCGTAGCTGCCGCCTGCCCATACCTGACCGATACGGTTGAAGGAGGACATAATAGCGGTTGCGCCGCCCTCTTTTACGATAATTTCGAAGGGTTTGAGGTAGATTTCACGCAACGCCTGCTCATTGAGCCAAACAACCAAACCGTTACTGTCGCGGTTTGTTTCCTGGTCGTTGACGGCAAAGTGCTTGACGTAAGTATAGACGCCCTTTGACATTGCGCCCTGAACGACGCTTGCGCCCATTTTACCGCTTAAAATGGGATCCTCGGAATAATATTCCCAGTTACGTCCGCCGAACTGCGAACGGTGAATGTTTACTGCGGGAGCATACCAACCGGAGTAGGGAACGCCGTCACCCTTGACGTTGCCGAAAATTCCCTCGATACCCACCATAACGCCCATATCGTAAGCGAGATCTCTGTTGAAGGTTGCGCCGATAACGCATTCCGAACAATAGAAGCAGGTGTCATAAACCGTGGGGTCACCCATAAAGTTTGTAAATCCGGCAGGGCCGTCGGGGTCGGTTGTCTTGGGTTTGTCGATAGAAGTGATATACGCCGTGTTGAACGCGCCCGTACCTATGAGGTTGCGCATCTGGTCGACGGTAAGCATATCGAGGAGGCTTTGGAATACTTCGCTGTTATAATCAACCTTTAATTCTCCCGTTTCCTCGTTAAACTCTATTGCGTCGTAGAGGTGCGACTGCCCCTCTTTGCCCGCAGCGCCCGTTACGGGAAGTTTATCAACTTTATAAGCCGCGCCGTAAGCTTCGTCATAAGCCGCCTGATCGTAAGCAAACGAATTTATGAACTTCTTTTCGACTTCTCTGTCCTCTGCCGTAGGCATTGTTGACATTGTTTTAGCGAAGTTTTCTCTGCTCATATACTGTTCGATATGCGAGCTAACGTCGTCAAAACGGTTTTCGACCTTGTTGTCACCCTCGGTGTAATAGCAATATGTTTCGGGAACGAAATAGCGCAACGACAGGTTGCTGCCGTCATCGCTCCAGCAATCGTGAGCATTTTTGCCTATAAATAGTTTATAGTTGCCTTTGCCGAGCTCGTAGCCCTTGTTCTGGTTGCCGTTGATATCGTTATAGTCATACGAAGCCATATCCGCAACATTGAGTTCGAGAGTTACGTCCTTCGATTCACGTCCGGGAATAAGCGGAGTCTTAGCATATGCGCCGAGCGTAACGTGAGGGGTTTCTATCTGACCCGTTGCACCTATTCTGTAAGGGGCATTGTAGTAGAGCTGAACAACGTCTTTGCCTGCAACATCGCTGTTGTTGGTAACTCTTACGGTAACGCTTATTTTTCCGTCCTTTGTAAGATTTTCGCTTGTATCGGGAACTTTGTTCACAATTTCCCAGCTAAACTGCGAGTAAGAAAGACCGTAACCGAAAGGATAAACTACGTTTTCATCGTACCATTTGAAGTTGCTGTAATCTTCGGCTTCCATATAGCCGCGAGTTTCCCAATAGCGGTATCCGACATAGATACCCTCTTCGTACTCGACAAAGTAATAGCCCTGTCCCACGCCGCCGGAGGTATATTCGTTGTTGCCTGCGACATTGTTGTTACCTATGTTCTGCCAGGTAGGGTCTGCGGTAAAATCGCGGACATAGGTGTCCACCGTTCTGCCGGAGGGATTTACGTTGCCGTTTAAAATTTTGCCGAGCGCGTTTATACCTGCGCCGCCGGGAGAACCGATCCAAACTGCCGCGTCGATACCGAAGCTGCTGTCCTCGATAAAGCCGAGTTCCATAGAAGTTGCGCAGTTTACAACCAAGATAACTCTGTCGAATTTAGAGCCGACTTCCTTTATGAGCGCCTCTTCGTTGTTGTCGAGTTCGAGGTAGTGGTCGCCTGCGTCGGAACCGGGAAGCACGCTGCCGCCCGAGCCCGTAAGCATAGTTCTGGGCAAGTCGAAGCCCTCGCCGCCTATACGGGAAATAACTACGATAGCCGCGTCATTATAGTCGTTGTATGAGTTTTTAACTTCCTGCGTATAGTTTGCAAGCGGAGTTTCACCCGTCTTTAAACCAAACGTATCGTCACCTATTGCGGGGTTGGGAGATCTGCCGTCACCGGCTGCGCGGCTGTTATAGAAGTCGCGCAGTTTGGGATTGCAGTCAAAGCCCGCGTCGGAAAGAGCCTGATAGATTGTTACGGATTCTCCGAGTCCGCCGCCCGAGCCCGAACCGCCGTAAACAAGGTTTGTCGAGTTTTTGCCGAAAATACTGATTTTGGGATTGGAAGAAGCCGCTTCGCTTTCGGATTTAGGCGTTCTTATGGGCAACGCGCGCGAACCTGCCTTATAGTCCTCGTTTTTGAGAAGAACAAAACCTTCGGACGCAATTTCTTCATTCAGCCTGTTGGCTTGCTTCAACGCGTCGCTTTTGCTTTTGATTTCTCCGTCGGGAGTAAACTGTTTAAAGCCGTATTCGCCGTCTTTGCCGACGGTATAGTATTGGTACTTGCTTGCGTCACCTTCAAGCAACACTCGTCTTTCGCTGCCGAGTAAAATTTTAATTGTGCCGTAGACGAACGTATTTTGCGTAACTACAAGCGAAGCGACAATTAAAACGAGCATTACAATGACGGTTGTAAACATCCAGGCTTTGCAATGTTTCCAAAGCATTTTCATCACTTTCATAAATTTTCTCCTTATTTACCGATTGTATTGTAGAGGCAAGGCGTCCATCTGAGCGTGGAGCTTGAATTTACCTGTACATAGTCGATGCAAGGTCCGCCTGTTGCCTGGTTTTTAAGAAGAAGGTTTTCTTTAACTACAAGCTGGATTACGTTATCTCCTTCATTTAACGAAACTTTACCTGCGAGGTAGTCGGTAAATGAAGTTACGCTAGTTGTATTATCGCTCTTCAATGCGAACGAACCGAAGTTGACTTTACATAAATACCGAAGTGTTCGGTTGTCAGATTTATATTGCCGAGCTCGGTGCCGAGGCCTATATGAAGTTCGGCATTGGTAACAGCCGCGGACGATTTGAATTTGAACGTGAGGGTAAGATTTGCGGTGTGCGTATATGCGAGATAATAGCCGTTGCTTGCTCCGATATTCGCACCGTTTTGAACCATTGCCTCTTCCTTAGCGGAACCCGAATAACCTGCGCCGCTGATACCGGTAAGGTCGATATACTCAATTTCCATTTTGCCGTCTGCAATATCCGTTTCCTGATCGGATACAGGCATTGTTACAGTGCAGTTTGCGTCGGAATATCCTTCTGCGGAAGCCACTACCGTGAATGTGACAAGTCTTGCCGACTGTCTGGGCGTACCGGTAATTTTACCGTCCGCGCTGAGCGAAAGCCCCAAAGGAAGGTCAGTACCTACTCCCACTGCATAAGTTACCTTTGCGCCGTTGGGCGTCGTAGCCGTTGCGATGTCGGCACTGTATTCAACGCCTACCGTTGCTTTTTCAAGCTTGATTGACTTGTTGTATATAACGCTGGGCTCTTTTACTCTCAACGAGAATTCCGCCGAAACGTCTTGGCAAAGATCTGCGCTTGCAACTACCGTAAATTTATAAGTACCTCTCGTTGTGGGCGTACCGTAGATTGCGCCGTTGGGATAGAACGTCAAGCCTTCGGGAAGCGTGCTGCCCTCGGCAAGTTTGTACGATACAACAGCATAGTTATCGGCAGTTGCGGTAGCGACGCTCTTTTCACCCGAAAGAGCCACATAGAGCACGTCTTCCATAGCCGCCGTCATAGAGTGAGTCGTATAAGAAATTGTACCGTTGCCCTCTGCTTCCAACTTAGCTCTGACGTTGATTTTTACGGTTGCCGTAGCAGGCTCGAAACCTTCTGCGCTTGCCGTAATTCCAAACTCGGCATTGTTGCGTTTTGCAGGTATGCCGTATAAAAGTCCGTCCTCGGTAAGCTGAATGCCTTCGGGAAGAGTTGTTCCCTCCGCAACCGAATATTTAATATTGTCCGAACCCGTCGCGGTATTTACAAGCGAAGTGTAATATACGCCCAACATACCGTTTTCGGTTGCCACTTCGGAATATTCAAGCCTGGGTAAGGTAACTTTAACCGTCCAGGTTGCGTCCTTGGGGGTAAGGTTGCCAGCGGTTGCGGTAACTACTATTTCGGCAGTCGAAACAGTCGTAGGCGTACCCGTTATCAAGCCGTTGCTGAAAGTAAGCCCTTCGGGAAGCTTGCCCGATTTAATTGTATATGTAACGCCTGTTGCACCCGTTGCAGTTGCAACCGAAAGATTTGCCTCTTGATTGACGACGGTAGAAACCGTGCCGCCCTCATATGCAAAATCCGCTTCTTTTATTTTAATTGAAAAACTTGCTTCCGCGCTTGCTCCCTCGGTTGAAGCCACAACGGTAAACGATTTAGCGTCGGCAGCCGTCGTGGGAACGCCGGATATTGCGCCGGCAGACGAAAGGGTAAGACCTGCGGGAAGCGAATCTCCATCTTTAAGCGCATAAGTTATACCGTCGGCACCCGTTGCCGTTGCAACGCTTGCCGTGTATTCCACGCCTACTTGTCCGTCTGCAAGCGACGAGCCCGAATACGATATTTTTGTTCCTCCGCATGCCGCGATGAAGGGAACAAGCAGGGCAAACACAAGCGTAAGCGCAATGAGTTTGATGCCCAAAGTTGTTTTTGATTTCATTAAATTTTACTCCTTTATTTGCTTCTTTAACGAACGAATAGCAAAAGCGGTATAATCGCTTTTGCTACCGCCCGACGTAAACGGACCGAAATTGCTTTATTCAATTCAATCCCGTTCGCCGAGTTTTGGGGTTATTATTTGTTGGTTCTCTTCTTCAAAACAAGCATTATAACTGCACCGGCAAGAGCAACCGAAACAAGAGCCATTGTGCTTCCGAGAGCTACGGAGCTTCCGCAACCGCCTTCGGCACTTGCCTTTTCGAGGTCGGCAATTTTAGCGTTAGCCTCTTCAAGAGCCTTTTTAAGTTCTTCAAGTTCTGCCTTGAGAGCCGCGTCGCCGTCGCTTGCTTCTTTCTTAGCTGCTTCGAGAGCGGTGTTAGCTGCTTCGAGAGCCGTCTCCAACTCTGCCAACTTGCCGTTAGCTTCGGTGTTTGCGCTCTGAAGCGTCTTTATGTCGTTCTGTAAGTTTGTTATAGTCGTCTGCAAGCCGTTAATTGTGGTCTGCAAATTGCTTATAGTTCCGTTAGCCGTACCGAGGTCGCTAGTAAGCTTATCAAGCTTGGAAGCCAAGTCGTTTACAGCTTCGGTAAGAGCACTTACCTGCTCGTCTACCGTCTTGTTTACATAGTTGATAGTTACGGTCTTGCTCTGTCCGAGATACTTGCCGTTAGCGTTCTTTACGGATACAGTAAGCTGCCAAGTTGCAGTACCGTCTTCGTTAACTTTAGCGTCGGCAGGAATGTTTACTGTTGCAACGCTGCCGTTGATTTTAGCATAGCCGTTGGGTAAATCAGCGGGCAGAGGTTGAGGATTTGTGTGGTGAATTGTCTGCGTGTCGCTGGGAGTAATTTCGTAGGTAAGACCTGTGAATTGATTTTCATAAACATCGCTTGCGAAGTCAAGCGTAAGTTCCTTGCCCTTGAATACCGTGTAGCTGTCGTTGAGTTCAACCGTATCGGTGTAGTTTACGAGTTTGGACATATTGCATGACCAAAGCGTTGCATACGAAATGTTGCGAGCTGCGTTTCTGAGTGCGGTTACGGTAGTAGCCGTGTAGACGTTTGCAGCACCGATATCCTTATTATTTACAAGCGGAGTAATCTGCTGAGTCATTGCAAGCGACAAATCGTTTCCTGCACGAATCATTCTTGTCTGATCCATATATCCGCCGTTGAACCAGTCGGTAACGACAAAGCCCTTGAAGCCCCATTCCTCTCTGAGAACGGTAGTAAGGAGAGCGTAGTTGGAACCTGCCCATTCATAGCCCACTCTGTTGAAAGCGGACATTATGCCGAGCGCGCCCTTGTGACCGTTGTAATCTGCGCTCCAAACGTTGCTTGTCGAATCAACGTCGATAGCAAGCTGGAATGCTTTGAGGTAAATTTCACGCATAGCCTGCTCTGTTGCGAACGTAGTTACGCCGTTACGGTCGGTTTCCTGATCGTTCAACGCGAAGTGTTTAAGGAAGGGGAATACGCCCTTGGACTGCATACCCTTTGTAACGTAAGCCGCGGTAATGCCGGTAAGGAATGCGTCCTCGGAATAGTACTCGAAGTTACGTCCCGAGAAGGGAGTTCTGTGAATGTTTACGCCGGGTCCGTAGAGTCCGTTATAGCCCATCCAAGCGCCCTCTTCACCAATCATCGCACCCTGTTTTTCCATAAGCTCTTTATTGAAAGTAGCGGCAACAATGTTGGGAGATACATAGTAGCATCTTGCCGAACCGTGATCGGGTTCTTGACCAACGAATCCGAAAGGACCGTCGGGGTGAATACCTTCGGGAATACCGAGCGCATCTATGGCAATAGATCTGAATTTGCCGAATTCAACCATTTCGGTCATCTGTTTAAGAGTAAACTGGTCAAGGAATTTTTTCCACTGTTCGTTTTCGGTGCCGTCCTCATTCCAAGGGTCGATACCTTTGAGGTCCATAAGGCGGATAATTCCCTCTTCTTTACCCGTCAATTCCTTTTCGGCATATTTAGGCATATCTGCGGCAGCTACGTACCAGGGTTTGCCTTTGTCGTACTCGGACGCGTCGGGATCCGCCAAGGTGTTTACGTTCCAGTTTTGAGTTCTAAGATAGTTAGACGTAGGTACGCCGACAGACCTATCCTCCTCGGAAAGGGGCTGAGGGAAGGTGCCTTCGAAGTCGTTTCTCGACATTTCGGTAATTCCTCTACCCTCGATACCTTTGGATACGTCGTCGAACTGGTTGTCGTTTTTGTCTGCCTTACCGTCGACATCCATTTCATATGTGATACCTGCGGCAAGATTTAATTTACCCTTATTTGCAGTATTGTTATACCAGCTGTGCGAGTTGCCGCCTACATAGAAGTTATAATCGCCTGCGTCAAGCTCGTAGCACTTGTAGCCGTTGCCGTTAGCGTCGTCCCAGTCGTATGAAGCCATAGATTTTACGGGGATGCTGAGCGTAACAACCTCTGAGTCTCCTGCGTTAAGTAATCCCGTCTTAGCAAAATCACCGAGTTCAACGTGCGATTTTTCGATTTTACCTGCGGTATAGGGTGCGGAGTAATAGAGCTGAACTACTTCCTTGCCGGCTTTATTACCTGTGTTGGTAACTTTAACGGTTGCAGTAACTGTGCCGTCCTTGGTAATCTCGCCCGAAAGCGCAAATTCACTGTACGAGAAAGTCGTGTAGGAAAGTCCGTAACCGAAAGGATACAATACGTTGTCGTTATACCACTTGTCGGCAACTGCACCCGTCTTTTTATCCTCCTCGTAAGCTCTCGTTTCATAGTACTTGTAGCCTACATAGATACCCTCTTCGTAAACTACCGTATTACCGGGAGCCGTGTAAGTCACATTGCCGTCGTCGTCTTCGGTGGGAAGAAGCAGTGCGTTACCTGCGGGAGAAATTAATGCGCCCGACGACGAGTTATCGTTTTCATACTTAGCCGATACGCCGTTGTTACCGAAGTTCTGAACTGCGGGAATCTTCTTGAAATCCTTGCCCCAAGTATCTATCGTTCTGCCCGAAGGGTTGATATCTCCCTTCAAAATTTTGCCGAGAGCGTCAAAACCGGTGGTGCCGGGAAGTCCCGTCCAAAGAATGGAGTCTATTTTGCTGTATTCTGCGTCTGCAAATTCAAGGGGTGAGGAAGAGTTTACCAATACAACTACCTTGCCGTTTGCGCCGACTGTTTCCCTTGCAAGGTTGATAAGAGCTTTTTCGTTGTCGTCAAGCATAAGGTAGTGCTGTCCGGCAGTCGTTGCTCTGCCGTCGATAGAAGCGGCATTATATGTATGGGTTACGTCGTAACCCTCGCCGCCCGTTCTCGAAAGCATAACGACAGCCGCGTCCTTATATGCGCCAAAATCCTTTTTAGCTTCGTTATCATAGCTTGCCATCGGAGTTTCGCCCGTAGCCATATCGGTAGTACCGTAGGAATAGTTGGGTCTGCCGTTACCGGAACGAGCATTGTCCTTGTAGAACGCCCTGAGCGAAGGGTTAATCTTGAATCCGGCATCTTCCATAGACTTATAAGCCGATACAACGCCCTCGGAAGCAGTGCTGAACGATGACGAACCCGAACCGCCGTAGACGGGGTTTTCCCAGTTTTTACCGAAAAGGCTTACTTTGGCGCCGTTTCCCAAAGGAAGAACACCGTCCTCGTTTTTAAGAAGGGTAAAGCCCTCGCCGGCAAGCTCTTTGCTGAGCTCGTTAGCTTTGTTCAATGAATCCTGACGGCTTTTGGTTTCAAGCTCGTAAGCGTAACCCTCATAGCCGTCGGTCGCAGCATGAGCGCTGAACGTAGCTACGTTTACAGCGGTAAGCATGCATACAGCGGCAAGCACCGTGCAACCAACAGGTTTCAAAATTTTAGTTTTTGCCATTTTTTTCCTCCAATTTTTAATTTAATTTCTTGTTTTTCCTGCGCTTTTGTGTAAATTCTGATAGAATATCACAAAAAAAGCATTGTACAAACATAATAGTAAATAAAAAAATAAATTCAATACTTGCGACACATTTAGTAAAAAAAACGGCACTTTCGGAAAAAAATAAAATTCCGCAATAAAAATCACGGAATTTTTACTCTATAAATACTGTCCTATGCGTTGAATCACGTCCTCTGTAAACAGCTTTGCGCCCTCGGTAGAAAGGTGGTAATTTGTGTCAAAAAAGTATTTTGCTTGCATAACCGCCGCCGAGAAAGGCATAAACATCTCTATCGGCGTTTTGAAAAAGGCAAACTCCTTTTTCAAATAGTTTTCAAGCTCTACGCCCGAGCTGTATGACAGTCCGTCCAAATTGGTGGGACCGTAGCCGAACAGCACGTCTATACCTTTGTCCGTAAACCGACGGTAGCAACTGTCGAGTTTTTCAACAGCCTTATAGCCCGTTAAGTCGGCAATCTGAACAAGGTTGTACCTTTCACCCTCGTTGTCAAATCCGCCGTTGCGGTATTTTATATAGTCCCCGTATGCGTCCGAATAGGTTATCTCGTCCTCATAGCTCTGCGGCACATATCCGCTTGCCGAAAGCAGAGTTTTTCGGCTTGAAATATACTCCGCAAACGCGGGCCAAACCTTTGTATATCTTGTCCAATCGAGCCGCGATATCAAATCATAGTTGGCTTCAAGAGTTGTAAAAACCCGAGCGTCGCAGTCGGCGTTACATAAAAATTGATAAATCGAGGTGGGCTCCGGCATGTGCACAAGCACGTCACCGCCGCGCATACAGCTCAAAAGCAAATCAAGCTGATAAAGCGCGCAGGTTCCGCCTATTACGCCCGTATTGAACGCGGAATATTTATTGTAGACCTCTCCTACCTCGCGCGCGTTGACTCCGTACCAAATCGAACAGCCGGCAAAGAATACAAGTTTCGGCTTTGCAGTTTTGTCGTTTAAAAGCAACTCTATCTTGTTTGCGAGCTGTCCGTTTTCCGTAGTGACGTATAGCGGCACGCTTGAAGCGTTGAGATTGATTGTAGTTATCTGCGGATTGTAGCCGAATGAATTTTCGTAAACGCTCTTCAATCCGTCCGAAAGCGTAATTTCTTTGAGCGCGTTACAGTTATAGAACGCCGCTTCCCCGATAAATTGCAGGGTGTGCGGCAGAGTAACTTTTCTGAGCGTGGATATGCTGTAAAACGCATTTTTCATTATTCCGCCCACTTCTATTCCGTCGATTTTGTCGGGAACGGTAACATAGTTAGCCGCGCCGCTGTATGAAGTTATTATCGCAACCGAGTTTTCACGTTCGTCGGTTTTTATGTTTTCAAGGCTTTCGGGCTGTTGACTGTCGTAAAGTTTTTTTACGTCATCTCTTGCAACCAGCCCGTAGCTGAAATGCGTGTGCGGAGAATGCTTGCTCCACTCGGCATACAGCGTGCATAGCTTGCCGTTTTGTACCTCCGCACGGCTGCCAAGACCTATGTGCGTTCCGCTTGCGTCGCTCTTCGTGTTCCAACCGATTAAATTGTAGCCCTCGCGGCTTATTGTGCCCGCACCCAAGTGGGTGTTGGGACGGTTGCGCGAAGTTGAAACGTATCCGACCGAGTACGAGCCGCCCTCGAACCCGTCGTTAAAGCTGCCGCCGTTTAAGTCGTATTTTATGCGCCTTGACCCGACGTTTAGCGAATATGAATTTCCGACAGCGACTGCCTCGATATTTAACGAGGTTGCGCCTTCTATGCCCTTGAAAGTTAAAATTACCTTTCGCTTGCCGTCAACCGGCATCGAATCGCTGCCGCGCTCGTCATAGCGCACGTTTTCCTTAATTCCGCCGAAAGTGTAGTCCTTGTCAAAATACAGCTCGAACATTGCGACGCCGCGCTCGGTTATTTTTGTGTACTCGTCGCACTCGTAAAACGCGCTTTTATTTATTGTAACCGTGTTTGCCGTCTGCGTCTTTTGCATTTCAAGCTCGACGTTGGCGGAATAGCGCACGTTATTTAAAGTAAGCGCAATTTGCCTTTCTCCGTTTTCATCGGGGTCGCTTTCGGGGGACAAGGTATAGTCCGCATAGTCGACGTTTGCCACTTCGTAGCCGTTTGCAAGCGTCATTTCAAAAGTATGGCTTTCACCCTTTTTTACTTCGGCGATAGGCTGCGAGCACCTGAACCCCACCCCGTCGCTCAAAACTAACTTGCAAAAAATTTCCCTGTCTGCCGAATTTGTAACCGTACAGCCAGAAGCGAAAATAATACAAAGCGCGATAGCGACGGCTAAAATTTTAAACATTTTTTTCATAGCTTTAATAGGCAACCATTAAATTGGCATACCTTGCCCAGAAATAGTCTGTCGCGTATGCCGAAAGTAAGCTGCTTTCGATATATATTTTACAGTTTGGCGCGCCGTCGAAAAGTCCGCCGTACACGGCGCAGACCGAGGGGTTTTCTCCCTTTGCAACGTACAACCTTTTAAGCGAAGTGCAGCCGTTAAAGCTTGAATCCGCAATGCTCCTGATATTCTTTTGTAAAATTATCCGCTCGATTACGGTATTACCGGAAAAAGCGCTTGCACTAAAAGCCGTAACGCGCTTGCCGTTGAACGACGTTGGAATAGTGAGCTCGGTGCGCTCCCCGCCCTTTTGTGTAAGACCTGTAATAGTAAGCCGTCCGTCCGTTTCCGAATACTCGAAACAGTCGGCGTCGGCGTCGTTGCCGTCGACTGTTTCTCCGTCGGGCAACTGCGGCTTTTCGGGAATTTCAATCTGCGTTTTTGAACTGTCTTTCAGGTATGCCTTTAAATGTTTGACAAGATTTCTCGTATATACCACCGCACCCGACGAGTTGCAGTGCACGTTGTTGTCGTAAAACCATTCCTTTTCCAAAATATAATTATGCGGACTGCCCAACAGTTCAAGCCCCGTCACTTCGGACACATAGTCGTAATACTCGTCGATGTCCTCCGCCGTGGTATCGGGAGAAATTGCCGAAGCGTTTACGGGAACAAACCCGAACAAAAGCGTTGCGCCCCTTTTTGTTATAAGCTCGCCATACTCTTTGACGTAGTCGGCAAAATCCTCGGAAAACACACTTTTGTCGTATGAAATAAGCGAGTTGGTATCCACGCCGTCGGGCATTACGTTGTGCGGGCGCTCGAAAACCATATTGCAGTTACTATCAAACGAGTCGTGCCTGTAAACGCCCTTGGGGTCGGGAGCGGAGCCGCTCTTCCAATAGCCGAACTTGTTGCCGAGATATGCGGAAAAATTCCCGACGATAGAGGAAGAATTTTTATAGTCGAGATTAGTCAACAAGCCCCAATCGCTTTCAACGGACGGCAAAACGTGTTCTCCGCTGAAATACAGCGACAGTGACTGAGAAAGCTGCTCGGGCGCGAGAATTACTATGTCCCCCTCGCGTATGTGGGGTTTGGATAAATCCATCATGGTTTTTGTACCTATCGCGCCGTAAAGCCCGAACGGACATACGGTGTATCCCGAAAGCTCGCGCTCAACCAAATCTCCGCGAAGCGCAAACGCAACTCCGCTGTTGCCGACAACTATTATTCTTTTTCCCTCCGCCGTTTTCAACCGGTTGACCATATCGGGAAGTTCCGCATAGTAAGTCGCGCCGTACTGAGGAGGCAGCGCAAAGCCCGTTATTATGCAGGAAAGCGGTATAATAAGCACCAATACCGCCACCGTTAAAATTGCTGAAATCTTTTTTTTCATATTTACCTTACGGGGATAACCGCCATAATAGTGAACATATTGTTACGTGCGGAAATATATAGCTCTCCGCGATAGAACTTGACCGTTTCCCTTATACTTTTTATACCGTAACCGTGGTTGTCCGAGTCGAGTTTGGTAGTTACGGGCAACCCGTCCTTCATTTTAAGACTGCCCTCGAAATAGTTGTTGAGCGATATTACGCACATATCGTTTCTACGCTCGATGTTTAAAGTAAGCTCGCGCTTGTCCGAGTCGGCAACCTTTGTAAGACTTTCAATGGCGTTATCTATGGCGTTGCCGATAAGCGAATATATATGGTAGGGCTTCATAAACTCTATCAACTTGCCGTCAACCGAGCAAATCAAACGGATATTTTCCTCCTCGCATAGCATAGCCTTTTCTGTAAGTATAATGTCAAGCGCGCGGTTGCCCGTAAAAAAACTGCGCACTATATCCAGCTCTTTGAGGTATTCCCTGTCGATTTCCCCCTTGTTGACAAGCTGCTTTAAGTCGTGATATTTTGTATTCAACTTTTCCTGACTGATACGGGCGCGCTCGTAATATTCCTTATCCTTACTTAAAAGAGCGCATAAAAGCTTCTTTTCCTCTTCAACGGTTACCGTGCGCATATTGAGAATATTAACAAAGAAAACGGTACAGCCGAAGATAACGGAGAACAGGCGCATAACTATGCACAAAGCGTTGTTGTCGTTGCCTATCCAGATTTGCATATAGTAGGTTATAAATACGGCTATAACAAGAAATATTGCCGTCGAAAACAGCACGGTAATGTTGTTGAACTGTAAATTACTTATTTTTCTGATATGCAGCGTGTAGAAAAAGAAGAACAGCGCGCAGCATATTACAAAAACGGGAACGGACACGGCAAAAAACATTTCGAAACGCCAATTTTGTTGCGAAAACAGGAAATACAGCATATACGTCATATTGCTTATTACAAACTGTACGCAATAGGTATTCAACGCTACAAACAGCGCCTCTCCGAATTTACAGTCGAAGCTTAAAATCACCGCGCCGAAAAACATTGCGAAGATAATGAGGTAATAGTATGGAAGCGGCAGATTGAAAAGCGAAGAAATTAAAATAATTACCGCCGCCGACACTCCATAACGTACGGGAAACAGATTGCGCCTATGTTGCCACGGCACAACCAATAAACTGACCAAAAGCAACTGAAACATAAACTCGTTGCCCATTATATACGATATAAAACCCGCGTACTCTCTCATCTATCTACCAATCGTTCCCCCTGCGGACAAGTATTCCATAACCTTTGCTATGAACTGCTTGCGCAAATTTCTGCTTATCATAAGGCTGTTGCCCGGCACTTCGACAAAGTTGTCCTTTATGCACAGAACGTAGTTTATGTTGACAAGATAGCATGTGCTGCACCTTGCAAAGTTGTCGTAATTTATTGTTTTAAGAACGTTTTGCATCGAACCTCTGCCGCGCACTACCGTCGGCTCGCCGTCGCGCATTATACAATAATATAGAATATGGCGCGAAACTTCGACGTAAATGAGGTCGGACAAGCTGACTACCACGCTGCCGTGAACTGTTTTTATTACTATTTTTTCCTTCTTTTGGTTTTCGAGAATTGAACAGGCCTTCTTTAAAATATTAAACACGGCAAATTCCGTAGCCGGCTTTATAAGAAAACCCAACGCGCTTACTTCATAACCGTTGATAGCATACTGTTCGAGGTTTGTGCAAAATATCAAAAGTACGCTGGAGTTTGTCTTTCTTATGCTCTTTGCAAGCTCGAGCCCCGTCATATTGGGCATATCTATGTCCAAAAATATTATGTCGTACTCTTCAAAGCCCGAAGTTAGCAATGCTCCGCCCGAAGAATAACAATCGACGTTAAATTCTTTTTTTACGTCTTTTCCGTACTTATCGATGAGGGCAACAAGATTAACAACCGCCGACTGCTCGTCGTCAACTACCGCAACTTTAAACATTTTTCCTCCCTACAAAATTGCCTGATTAATTACAATAACACAATTTTCATTCTAATTAATTGGCTTTCGTTTTCAATCATTGCGACACTTTCAGTATAAAAAACGTCACAATTAGTTAAATATGAAATTAGCAAATTAAAAGCACAGTATCAAATATTCGATACTGTGCTTTTTAAAATTATTAACTTAATCTTGCTGGTTAAAACCCAACTACGTCGGGTGCCGAGCACTGCGGTTAATACAAACAGTGGACACCCGCTGCTTGTGCAATGCGAGATGAGTGAGCGCATTTATTTCGCGCGAACGTCGTTTAAGTAAGTTTTTGCCTGTTAGTTACTGTTACTCCGTGCAATACTGTTTGCGCGGCAAAAAAATAAAGTATCCACAAAGTGGATACTTTATCTTTTTGAAATCCGGCAACTACCGTATCTTGCGGGGTTAAAACCCAACTACATCAGGCGTAAACGAGCTTAACTTCTGTGTTCGGTATGGGAACAGGTGGATCCTCGTTGCAATCATCACCGGAATGGCTCCGCTTGTAGGACTTGAACCTACGACACTTCGGTTAACAGCCGAATGCTCTACCGACTGAGCTAAAGCGGAATAATGGTGTCGGTTTGCGCAGTTTGAAAAATAACACTGCATAGTTAAGAAAGAGAGAGAAAATAGCCAAAAAGGACTTAAAAGTTGCTC